>JBCCBB010000003.1:0-130830 GCA_039814545.1 Pseudomonadota bacterium | reverse complement strand
GCATCCGTTCTAGGTGTGTCTCGAGGGAGCTTTTACTGGCACTTTCGCAACGTCGACGACTTTGAGTCGGGTGTTCTCGCGCGCTGGCGGGAGCGGGTAACAGACGGGACGATCGAAAAAGTCGAGCGCCTCGCCACGCCGACCGAGCGTCTTGAGGCGTTGGTCCGCACCTCATTGAGTGCCGAGGCTCGGCTGGAACGAGCGGTTCGCAGCTGGGCCATGGACAGTCCGACGGTCGCGAAGTTTGTATCGGGTGTGGATGCGAAGCGCATCGACTATGTGCGTCAGCAGCTGGTAGCGATCGGTGTGGATCAGGACGACGTCGACATAAAGGCCCTCGTTCTGTACTGGGCCAGTATTGGGATGATCATGCGTCCGACAACAGGTTCAACAAAGTCCGTTGCAGCAGGTACGGTGGTGAGGCTGTTTACGTAGTCGTCGCCCGTTCCCCCTTGAAGGAGATTGAGTGCTTTGGACACCCGGGTCTCGCTGATAGGGAAACGAACAGCATGAAACTCTGTTTCGATGACGTCTACGCGAGCCGTGTCGTCTTTGTGGATCTGTTGCCTGGGCACTCGGTCCGTGAGCATGCCTTACTAAGAGTCGCGCAATTGGGCTGGTGGTCTGCATCACTCTCCCTAACTGCAACCCGTGGACGCCGAGCCGCTAATGGCACGCGCTGGCGTAGAACAGAAGTCGCCTCCCTAGCTTCTCGCATGACTCTCAACGGACATGCTCACAAGTCACCGTGATCTGCATCGCTAACGAGGCCGCTCCTCCAAGCATAGATTGCCGCCTGCGTCCGATCATTGAGATAAAGCTTACCCAAAACATTGCTGACGTGAGACTTCACGGTCTTCGTGCTAATCCCAAGCCGAGCTCCTATCTGATCATTTGACAAGCCCTCTGCGATGCACCGAAGCACTGTCATTTCACGATGGCTCAGCGAACCGTGTAAGGACGTCACGCAGGACTTTGGTTCAACAACGCGAATGAGCGCCTTGGCGACGCGTGAGCTCAAGACGCTTTCTCCTTGCGCAGCTTTGTGAATGGTCACGAGAATGTCGTCTGGCGACATGTCCTTCAAAATGTAAGACAGAGCGCCCGCTGCGATTGCTGGCGCCACAAACTCATCTCCTTCGTAAGACGTGAGTAGCACCACATAGGTTCGCGGGCTGGCTGCCTTAACCCTCTCGATGGCTCGAATGCCATCCATGCCGGGCATAAAGAGGTCCAAAAGGACAACATCCGGTGCAAACTGACGGCAAAGCGCCTCGGCCTCAGTGCCTGACTGCGCCTTGCCAACCAGGTCAATGGTTCCGTCGGCAGCAAGCAGAGTCTGCAGACCTTGCAGGACTATTTCATGGTCATCTGCGGCAACCAGAGTAACTCGCTCGGATGCTGTCATGGTTAAACGCCTTTAGCCCAAGTCACACGGGTTGTCGTCCCGTGCCCGAGCTCGGACTCAGTCGTCAGCTTGCCACCCGGTAACTCTGCTGCTCTTGAATTTAAATTCTGCAACCCGAGGCCTCCTTGGGCCTCCCCTACGCAGAATCCGACCCCATTATCACGGATGGTCAGTTCGATCCGATGCGTACTCTGGTGTAGCTGGACGCTCGTCATACTTGCATTCGCGTGCTTGAAGCAGTTCGTTAGAGCCTCTTCAGTGATTCGTAAAAGATGTGAGCATGATCCAGCCGCGACTAGAACGTTCCTATCGCCTAAATCGCGCTTGATTAGAACGTCAAATCGTTGCTCAAAGTCATCGATTAAAGCGCCTAGTGCTTTGGGTAGATCGCGACTCTGATTGCTAGGCTCTTGCAGACCAATGATTATGCCTGCGAGCTCCTGTTGCGAAAGACGCAGTAGACGCTCAGCCTCGCGAATTTCGGGGAAAGTCATCTGGTCCCCAGCGTTGTTGCGGACCGCTGCCAGTTGCATTGACAGTGCAAACAGCTGCTGCTTCACTGAGTCGTGGAGCTCGCGAGCCACTCGAAAGCGCTCCTCACTAATACCGATCGCGTGGCGTAAATCTACGAGCTCACTAAGTTCGTCGGCCACCGAATTTAGGCGATCGCAAAGCTCGGAAATTTCATCGCCAACCGTGTCTTGGATTCGGTCATCAAAACTACCGTGACTCCAAGACTGCGCGGTACGCTCAATTCGATGGAGTCTTGACACCAAACTACGCGCCAGACTGCCACCAAAGACGACACCGAGAATTACCGCGATGAGCACGACGTAGGGTGCTGCTCCCCTCATCCAGATTAGATTGTTGACGATCGATCGACCAATCTGAAAGTTGGCAACATGGAGGCTACACAGATAGTGATCCGGTTGACCTGGAACCTCAACGCGTGCGTAAACAGCACCTTCAGGCTGGCTCCCTATCCACGCGAGATTTGACTCTACTGCTCCGAATGCACATTCGCTTTCCACACGCGCCGTTGATGCGATCACCGAACCGTCGGTTCGTAAGAGCTCAAGTGCCGCCCCTGGAGATCGGAAGTAGTCAACCTGGTACACATGATACGTACCAGCATTCAGTTGAGAGGAAGAAAACCGTTTCAACGCTGAAGACAAGGCATCTGACGAACCATATTGCTCGTCACTAGCAATTGACTCGACGAGATGGTCCAGCGCTGTCAATACGGTTTCGGGCGTATTAGCGCGTCTAAAATACACGTAGTCTGTGATGATACTGGACAGAAGGAGAAGCGTCAGAAGACCGACGGCCGTGACCGCTGCATAAGCGACTGTTAGTCGGCCCCACAACCGGCGCGGCCAAAAAAGACTTGATAAATGGTCCATCGCAACACCCTACTACTAACTAACGTTAGCGTTGTCATCCGACCTAAGACTGATTCCGTATCAGGCTCACTGCCCTACTCTGGCGGCGTGTATCCTCGAACGGGGCAGAATTGGTGTTGCTAGCCAGGGCAAGAGCACCGTTTCGCTTCTCGCTTGCTCGTTCGATGCTGTGGCACGAGCGGCGGCGATACCGTGCTGCGGTGCTGGCTCTCATGTTCTCTGGTCTGCTCATCATTACCCAGCTTGGTGTAATGGTTGCGATCTTTGACGATGTTGCCAGCATTGTCCGAAAGTCCGACGCTGACTTGTGGGGTACCACTCCCGGAATCAAGAGCGTCGAGAGCTCACGACCCATGCCGGCGAGAAACGCTGTGTACTTCTGGCAGCATCCTGCGATAGAGCACGTTGACGCCATATTTTTTTCCACAAATTCCTGGCGAAAACCTGACGGAACATCTGTTGCCGTCTACGTTACAGGTATCTCGACGGATTCTATGAGTCTTGGACTCACCGACATTGTGTCCAAGGAATTGCGAAACAGGCTCATGGAGCCAAACACTGTGCTCATCGATCAGGCGGACGTTGGGAAGCTTGGAACGGATCTTGGGGCGTACGCGGACATAGGCAGCATCCGAGTCAAGGTCGTTGGAACACTCAGTGGCTTGAGAAGTATGGGAGCCGCCTATGCAGTGATGTCTCTAAACACCGCGCGTCGAATCGAAGCTGAGAATTACCCTTATGAGCCATTCTCTACTTACCTGCTCGCCTCAGTAGATAATGAGACAGACGTTCAGCCAGTGCTCAAGCAGCTCCAAGACCGATCGCCTTCGGGCCGATTCACCGTTTGGGACGCCAATGAATTGATAGATCGGTCGGTCACCTATTGGATCAACACTTCTGGCATCGGTGCAGCCATCTCGTTTACCGGCATTCTGGCACTAGTGATTGGTCTTGTGATCACGAACCAAACGCTGCGTGGCGCAGTACTGGCGTCCAGTAAGGAGTTTGGCACCATGCGCGCCTTGGGTTTGTCCTCTTGGTCGTTTGTAAGCGTCATCGTCGAACAATCATTGTGGCTCGGTTTAGGCGGTGTCGCGCTTACGCTCGTCATCGGTCTTGGGATTGCCGCATCAGCACGCTCTTTTGGCGTTCCGATGTCTCTTCCTATGTGGTCACTCGTTGGCACCTCCGCATTTATTCTCTCCACCGCACTGCTATCCGGTGTCATGTCTGCGCGCACGGCGTTTCGGATTGAGCCGGCGGAGCTGCTCCGTTAATGGCGCCGATACTCCAGTGTGAAGGACTCTGGAAGTCCTATGGGATGGGTGCCGAGCGTATCGATGTAGTCAAAGATATCTCAATGTCGATCAACCAGGGCGAGCTTGTAATGATCGTTGGTCCGTCGGGTTGTGGGAAGAGCACGCTCCTTGGGATTTTGAGTGGGCTCGTCCCGCCGGACGTCGGTGAGGTTCACTTCGAAAAGCGCTCTTTGTGGTCAATTCGAACCCGAGATCGTGATGCACTTCGCAGAAGATCGTTTGGCTTTGTCTTCCAGGGATTCAACCTCTTTGCATCCTTGAGTGCTCTACATCAAGTCATGTTCCCGCTAATTCACTCTGGAGTAAGACGATCGATCGCCGCCCAATACGCAAGTGCGGCTCTGGTGGAAGTAGGCCTGAAGGACAAGCTCAATTTGCTGCCAAGACAGTTGTCGGGAGGGGAAAAGCAACGGGTTGCGATTGCTCGCGCTCTGGCCAAACAGCCTCAATTCATATTCGCCGACGAACCCACAAGCGCACTGGATTCGATAAACGGTGCTCGGGTTGTAGAGCTACTGAAAGCAAGATGCTCATCCGAGGGTGTCACAGCATTGGCTGTAACGCACGATTCACGGTTGCACCAATTCGCGGATCGTGTCGTGACGCTTGAGGATGGCGTACTGAATCAAAAGGCTGCCACGTCGAAGTCAAAGGTGGCAGACCTTGCGTAGGCTCGCAATTCCGGCAGCGTTGGTGTTCTTGGCCATGTCATGTGTCGCGCGCGCCGACGAGCTCGAAAGTGACACATCGCAATATGCTGCAATCGCAAAAGGCCGTATTGATATCCCAGGTGGTTTGATCGAACTCGCGGCAAGGCGAGACGGCGTTATCCGCGATGTATTCGTCGAAGAAGGGGCGGAAGTCCGAGCTGGACAAGCGTTAGCGATACTCGATGACCAAGAGGCTAGGTTAATGCTGAGTTCGGCGGAAAAGAGTGTCGACATGGCGCGAGCAGCGTTGGATCTGACCAATGTGCAACTAACCGCTGCGGAGCGCCGCCTTCAGAGAATGAAGAGACTGCGGGAAACCGGTACGGTGTCCGTGGAGGATTATGATGATGCAAAGGATGCGGTAGCCAGACTTAAAGCGGAACGTGGAGTCGCTTCGTCATCCCTCAATATCGCACAGGCAGAAGCTGAAGTTGCGCGCTTTGACGTGGAACAACGTGTTATTCGTGCTCCGCTCGATGGCATCGTGCTACGACAGCTCGCACGGCCCGGTGACGGCGTAAGCACGCTAAATGTCACTCCGTTGTTCTGGTTTGCGCCGAATCTGCCACGCATTGTTCGAGGTGAATTGGAGGAAGCCTACGCGCGATCCGTTTATGTTGGCATGACTGCGGATATCGTCTCCGAGGGACAACTTAATATCCGCACGCAGGGTGAGGTGAGCAGTGTTGGCGACGTGTTCCTCCGTCGACGTCCCGCGCTAGATGATCCGAACAATGCAGCCGATGTTCGAGTAATCGAGTTTACTGTGGCTCTCACGCAGGCACAGCCGTTTTTGCTAGGTGAACGAGTCTTGGTGCGCTTGCGCGAATCACTTGATCCTTAGACTTGATCGTCCATACCTGATGATCCATTAACCGGAGAGACTGACATGACTTACTATTCAATCCTCGCAGTAACCCCTACTAATGATCTTTGGGTGCAGGACTACATCGGACCCGCAAACGCCCTGGTTGACAAGCACGGCGGAAAATATCTCGCGCGCACTGCGAATCACGAACAAATAGAAGGCGAAGCGCAGCCCGCAGCGCTTCGGATTGTCATCGAGTGGCCATCTATGCAGGCAGCCAAGGATTTCATGAGCGATCCCGGCTACCTAACTCACCTGAAAGCGCGTACGGATGGCTCCGACAGTTACCACTTTCTGGTCGAAGCGAAAGACGATCTTGCGTGATAGGTTTCTGAAAAATGGTAGGCGTTGTCTTTGGTCGAGCCGCAATTTAGGCCCAACGCTCGGTCTCTGATGGACGACCCGCATTATTCCTGTAGTGCGTAGCCCAGCCGAGCTTGAATGAATCGCTGTCTCCGACGACGACAACAGTCTCCTAGCTAGGACGTCACTCTGAGGGGAAGAGCCAAGCAGGAATCCTAACGCCAACCCAAGGATACGACTTGCAACTCAAGTGAGACTCACGCTTTGTGCGTACTTTGGCGTGGAAATCACGGTTTGTACGTGTTTTCGCGTGGAAAACTATTCCGTAGTTTGGGCTCAATTAGATTGCGAGCCAACAAAAACCGACACTTAGAGAAGACTGGTGTCCGTACCATCGCCAGGACTTACATTTGGGCCTCATCAAACTCTTGCCATTAATTCGATGCTCAAGAGAGCCTGCTGGCTGGACTTAGCTGCACACTCCCTTGAACACCAGGTTTGCCAGGAGCTCCGGCCGAGTATATACCCTTGATGACGGCACCCGCGAGCGGCTGGGAGCTATGCCGCGCCTTAGCTTTTTGAAGCCAAATTGGCGGCACTCGCGTCCTGACGTCTTTACACTGCTTCAGCAATTGGTCCGCTTACTCCCGCTTGGACCAAAATGAGAGGGGGTAACCACGTCCGCAACCGCGATGTTCTACGAACCAATGGATCCGATTCGCGACGCCAAGCACCTGGGTGGCGTATTTCGATTGCGATTCTTCGGCTGTACGATTAGGTGTGGTGTTCAAAAGTCAGTTGTCCAGGGGACACTACGACAATATCGACCGCCATTTTGAAACGGCCGGGGCTCTCCAACGATGGAAGAAAAAGACTTCACTGCAATTGTAGAACGGATGAACAATGGCGATGAGGCTGCCAGGAACAAGGCACTCGGGCTTGTCCTGGGGGAGCTTCGTCGGCTTGCCAGTCGCCGCCTTGCGCGCCATAGAGCGGGCTCCATTCAGGCCTCCGACTTGGTAAATGAAGCTTATGTACGGCTAGCCGGGAAAGACGCACTGGACTGGCAAAATCGGAGACACTTCTTTGCCCTTGCAGCCAGGGCCATGCATGACATCTTGGTTGAGCGTGCTCGAGCGAAGGACGCTCAGAAAAGAGGTGGTGACTGGCGCAAAGTCACTATGGATTCGGCTATTGCAGGTGCTCAGCAAGATCCTTATGGGTTTCTTGTGCTGGAGGCGGCAATCGCTAAGCTACTAGACGAACACAATGCCGCTGGCAATGTCATCATGCTTAAGTTCTACGCTGGGCTCACGGTGTCCGAGACCGCCGAAGTGCTCGGCGTGGCAAATCGGACTGTTGACCGACTCTTGAGATTCGCTCGGGCATGGCTTCATCGGGAACTAGCCGACAGTGAAAGAGCCTCCGGTGAGCAATGAGCAGATCTGCGATCTCTTCTGCGCTCTCGTCGATCTGTCCGATGAGGCCCGTGATGCGTACCTCGAGCGAGGCAACTTCAGCTCTCGACTTGTCTATGAAGTTCAGCATCTGCTCAGTTGCGAAGAGGCCGCGCAGGACTTCTTTCCGACCAGCCCCGATTCAGACCACTACCTAACCGATGGCGACGTCGTCGGTGACTTCAACGTCATCGGCGAGCTTGGACGCGGTGGAATGGGAGTGGTATTCCTCGCCGAGGAGCGTCCGCTACAACGTTTAGTGGCGCTGAAGTTCCTGCAATTCCCGAATGCTCTGTTGCCCGACGACATCGAGCGTTTGCGGCGAGAGGCTCGCGTAGTTGCAAAACTTGCGCACCCATCGGTCGTCAAAGTACTTCGGTTTGGTGAAACCGACCACAGGCTTTTCATCGCCTACGAGTACATCGAAGGTCATGACCTTGCCCACATGATCCGTGAGAACAAGGGCCCAGCCGGTGATATTCGCAAAGCGGCGCGATTCTTGGCTGATATCGCAGATGCCCTGCACCACGCGCATCAGAAGAATATTGTCCACCGAGACGTCAAACCCTCCAACATCCTCGTAGACCTTAAGGGCCGCGGCTATCTTACTGATTTTGGCCTGGCCACCGCGGAGTCTGAGTCCGGCCTTACCCGCACCGGCACAGTCGCCGGAACCTGGCTTTACATGAGTCCAGAACAGGCCCTTCCCGCCGCTCAACCAATCGACTTTAGGACTGACATCTTTTCGCTCGGCGTCGTGCTTTACGAATTGGCATGTCACAGAACGCCGTTCAATGGCGATAGTAGTCTCGAGATACTTCGCTCAATCGTAAACGACAGCCCTACCCCGCCACGACAGATTGACCCAAAAATCCCGAGCGACTTGGAGCTGATCTGCACCAAAGCAATGCAGAAGCAGCCGCAGGATCGCTTTCAGACTGCGGCAGACATGGCAGCAGATTTACGCCGGTTTGCGGAGGGCGACGCGATCTCGCTCCAGCCGCCTTCCCTTTGGGACAAACTGAGAACCCGCGCCCGCCGCCACAAGCAACAGATTCAGGGCACTTTAGCGGCTGCGATGATACTGGCAATCGGAGTATGGATGGGGGTCGGGCTCATACAGACTGACCACACAGCCGTGGTCATAAATGGGCCACCCGGCAGCAATAGCTATGCCCGCGCATTCGATCCAGCCACTGGACAGTATGGCGTACCACGTCACCTAGGAGATGATCGAATCGAGGCAAGGCTTCCCGCCGGGTTCTATCGCTTCGTCATTGTTGACGCATCAAATCGGTTTGCAGAGCTCACGCGTGAGCTTCGTATAGGTGAGCAGCTAGAGATCGAAAGCCCAACGTTGACGCATGCATCGGCTATCGACTCTCTGGTAGAGATACCGCCGAGCGCGTTTACGAGCGGCTTCGAAGGCGGGCCCGAGAACCCTTACCCGGTACGACATCACAATAACCGTATGTTTCTTGTTTCTCGGACAGAAATAACAAACGCCCAGTTTCTCGCCTATATGAAAGCAACCGGGCGCGGTGGCCCTGAATACCTCACTATGAACAAAAGCGCCGAAATTGCGCACTTGCCTGTAGTACGTGTTTCTTGGTTTCAAGCACGCGACTTCGCCGAATGGAAAGGCGCCAGGCTCTTGACAAGCGTCGAGTGGGATCGAGCGGCTCGCAGCACCGATGGCCGATTTTATCCGTGGGGAGATGACGAGCGACTGCAAGCTGATGTGTGCCTCGGTAGGCGCCCAGAACAGCTCGGTGCGTCTAAGCTGGGTTGGCGAGACGCGTATCTTGAGAATGCTTGCCCAGTTGGATCGTCTCGTGATGACGTAACTGAAGAGGGTTTGACGGATATGTATGGGAATGCAGCGGAATGGGTCGATACCCCTCTCGTGTTCATTCGCGACGATCAACCTGTGGCCTCTTCGTCACACCGGTTATTGCGGGGACTAGGATGGTGGCAAGACCTACTCAGCTACGGGCTTATCGGCCCTCTGGAGGTAGAGACGAATGATCAGGAACAGAAATTCTATTTTGGATTCCGGATCGCAAAAAGCGCTGACCCACTCTCAACTACAATTGAATCGGTAACAAAATGAACACCAAATCAACAGAAGAAACCACACAAACACCCGATTACCCGCTCGTACTGGTTGGGCTCAAAAGCTCAGAACTTGGTCCGGTCGCACTGACCAAGGAACGAGATGACAGATTTAAGTGCATCCTCCTCGACCACGTTATTGAGATCGTTGGGACCCATGAGGAGATGAAGGATGTCGCTGCAAACATCGGCGCGGTCTCCGGACAAATGGCAACTCTGGACGCCGTCCGATACCTGGAAGCGAGGTTAGCCGAAAAAGGGACCGCAAGACGTGTAGAGCTGTTGATTCGGCCTCATGGTTGTAGAGCTACTCCTACAGGATGGGTGCGAGAGTGGCCGTTCCACATCCTGATCTCGGATGTTGACGATGGGGAAAAGAAACCATGGCACTGCGGCAAAGCAATTGACGCCTATTATCAGAGGTACCAAGGTGCTCCAAATGCGCCCATGACCATTCGTGAGGATTTTGAGGGCCTGATGATTTCTTTGGTCGTTGTCGACCGATTTGAGGTCATATGTGGCGGTGGAAACTTGTACGCCACGATCTAGCAGCCTTGTAGATGACCTAGGCCCTTCAATGTCGCTCCGAAGAACCACGTTGGGACGCTAAGCGAACCAAGTACCCATCCCCGAGCCTTGCGGCAATAGCCACCCGAATCGTTGATTCGGGTGGCTTTTTCTTTTGGCGTCGAAAGCCCAAGCACTCTGAGCACCTACCATCTCTCACCAAAATGGCGCGTTTCGCTGCGTTTCTTCGGCTATCTCGACACAACCGAAAGACGATGCACATCGCAAAGGAGAGATTCAGATGGAGATAGAAACCTACGGCGCCTTCTGGGACACCGATAACGATCGGGGCCTGATCCAGTTACGGGGCACTAATGGCACGGTGTTGCCGAACGGCAACCTACAGCTTACGAGCGCCACGAAATTTACGGCGGTTCTTACGATCCTCGAGTCATCGCGAACCGCGGTCTGGGACGAAGGCAACAAGCGGATTCGGACCGGAACGGAGGTTGTACAAGAATGAAGTACCTTATTCCCATTGTCGCGGTGTGCACAGCGATTGTGTCGCTGCCAGCAAGCGCCCAAGACGCTTGCACCAAACCAAATGACGCCACACTCACTGTCGAGCAATCGCTCGATGCGTGGGGCGCGTATGCAGACTGCCAGGCAGCTGTCGCCGAAAACGCAGACGACACTACGGCCGCGATCAAAGCAAACCAAGAAGCTAACGAAGCGAAAGAAAAGGCCGACGAACGAGCCCAGGACAAGGCCTTCTTCGGAACTGGCTGGGGTGTCGGTGTGGGAGCCGGGTTCGGTAGAGGCCCAGACCGAATCAACGGCGCAGAAATTGTGAACGGTGTGGTTCGGGTGACCGATGACGTCACTGACTCGCCAAGGCTGTTCCTGGAGATCCACTACTTCTTCGGTAAGGGGAAAGCCGGAAGAAAATGGGGCCATGGGCCTTTCGCAACTGTCAATTTCGGAGCAAATGGCAGCGATACGCTGACCTCGTTCGGCGCCGGCTATATGGTTGGCTTCAAGAGACCTGAAAGTTCCAGCAGTCTCAACTTCGGTCTTGGCGTATCGCTCGACTCCAATGTGATGCAGCTTGGCGACGGAATTTCTGCCAATCAGCCACTTCCGGATGGCGAATCCGAGATCCGATTCACTAAGAGCTCAGAGCCATCAATCATCTTGCTGGTGTCAACGAAGTTCTAATGACCTAAGACGGCATCAACCTCAGGGAAGCGCGTGTACTGCCGAATGAACGAGCAGTACACGCGCTTCAATTCATCCTGGCGTCTCGCTGTGAGACAAGCGTGCGTTTCATGACACTGCTGTCAATACAAGGCCTGAGTGCACAGCAACCACAACAATAGGTGCCCAGTGGCAATGGCACCGACTGGATACACAGGGGACCCACCAATGACCGCCACAGAACCCGCCCTACGCGTCTTCAACCACAAGGTCCAACGACGTATCGTCGGCTTCGTCTCGATATTGCTCGCGCCGACGCTGTACCTGCTGCGTGGCGAACGCGAGATTCTGGACTCTATCAGCAGTTACTACTGGTCAGATGCAGGGCCGGTCTTTATCGCGGGATTGGCCGTCGTGGCCATGTTCCTATTCGCCTACAACGGACGCGGCGGTGGCTACGACCAGGAATTCTGGCTGGCCAAAGCCGGCGGCCTATTTGCGTTGGCTATCGCACTGTTCCCTACGTCAGGCGATAACGGCGAAGCACCACCCAACTGGACGATCTCCGCAACCGCTGTGTTCAACATCGAGCCGCACCACGTGCACATCGCTGCTGCTGTCCTCTTGTTTCTGGTGTTACCCAAGATGCTTTGGATCTTCTCCCGACGCGCCTGGGAGAAGCGACGCCCGGGACGCGGCCGGCTCTACAAGGCGTTTGCGATTGCGATGGCCGTAGGGCTCGTCGTTGGTGCCATCTACATGTTCTTTAAGATACGGGGCCAGGTACTACCCGTCTTCTCGAATTCAAGCTTTGTCTACTGGCTGGAGCTCTACATGCTCAGCCTATTCGGTACCGCTTGGTTGATCGCTGGCGTCTACACAGACAGTGACGAAGAACCGCAAACAACAGAGACGTGAGCAGCCCAAGAATGGAAGCGCAATCACAGAGTCAATATGAAGGGACCAGAGAAGGGGGCGAGAGCGTGACACTAAACTTCGGCCTCGAACACCTCGAGCGGGGCTCGCCGTCCAAACGCCTCGTCGTGTTCACACACGGCTACCGCCTGCAGGCGAAGCGCAACCGACAGATCAAGCGTTCAATCAGCGAACAGATGCCAGACGCAGACCTCTACGCGCCGCCCCTCCCCTATGCGGCCACGTTCTCGACCACCCCGATGGCCGAGATAGCTGCACAGATGCTCGAGGATATTGACACGCTCTGGTCGGAGAAAACGGCGCGCGATGGTGAGACCTACGAGGAAATCATTCTTGTGGGGCACAGCATGGGTGCCGTCTTGGCCAGAAAACTCTTCGTCTGCGCACACGGCGAAGTCACGCAGACACGGAAGGAAGGCGAGTGGTCGCGACGAGACACGCCCGCGCCCTTCGAGGCGCCCCTCTCCGGCCTGACGCGACGCCCGTGGGCGCCCTCGATCTCGCGGCTAGTATTGCTGGCCGCGATGAGCCGCGGTTGGTCGATTGAAGGCGTACGGAGCAAGCTTGAGGCGCTCGTGTGGAATATAGGGTCGCTCATCGGACACCTCATGCCGACCAAGCCGACGATTTTCGACATCAGACGGGGCGCACCCTTTATCTCGCAAACACGCCTACAGTGGCTCGCGCTCATGGACTCGGGCGGTCCGCGCGATCCGTCTAGCGTCATTGTGACGCAGCTGCTCGGTACGGTGGACAACATCGTCGCGCCCGACGACAACCTGGACTTTGCACTCGACAGCGAAGACCCAACTTTCTTTCTGTTACAGGTCCCGTTCTCCGATCATACGTCTTTGCTCGAGATGGAGACGCTGTCAACGAACGACCCAGTCCGAAAAGAACGCTACGAGAGATTCTCACTGGCGCTCACGGGATCCGTCGCAGAGCTTCGAGAAGCGTCCGTCCCCCGGTCCTATCTCAGCGAACACCTACCACCGCCGCCTGACTATGACGTCGAACACGCGGTCTTCGTGATCCATGGCATCCGTGACCTTGGGTACTGGACTCAGAAGATCGCCGCAGAGATTAAGCGGCAATCCAATGGGACAGTGAGAACGCTTTCACCGTCTTACGGATTCTTCGCCATGGCGCCCTTCGTATTGCCATGGGTCCGTCGCCAAAAAGCAGAGTGGTTTATGGACCACTTCGTCCAGGCACGCGCGATGTACCCCAACGCAGACTTCTCCTACGTCGGCCACTCGAACGGCACTTATATCCTGGCGCGGGCGCTTGACTCCTACAGCGGCTGCAGGTTTCGAAACGTTGTCTTCGCGGGAAGCGTGGTCCGAGCCGACTACGACTGGACCGAGAAGCTCTCAGACGGGCGTGTGGCACGCGTGTTGAATTACGTGGCCACGCACGATTGGGTGGTTGCGATGTTTCCTTTTGCCGTCCGCCACCTCAGATGGTTCGATCTTGGCGGTGCTGGGCACGTCGGCTTCGGACATCGGACAGCGCGTGTGAGCGACCAGAAATATGTGCGTGGAGACCACGGTGCCGGCATCAAGGAGACGCACTGGGACGATATTGCGAGATTCGTCCAGAGCGCGACTAGCCCGGCCGAGGACCAAATGCTGTTCAGGCCGCGGCAGCCGCTGCTCATGCGATTGCTTGGCACCCTCTCTCCGATCGTGTTGGCGCTGGTGCTTGTGCTCTTGCTATGGGGTCTCGGCACACTAGGCTTCCAGGCGTTCTTCGTGAGAGACAGCGCCTTTTTGGCACTTGCCTTCATCGCGGCAGTCTGGCTGGTGTGGACCGTCGTAACGCGACTGTAGTGCCGTGCAGGGGCAATAGGACCCGGCATAACTGATTTTTTTTGGCGAAGGGAGTAGAGCTAGTGAACTACTTGGGCATGTTTACTTTAGGAGGGTTTGTCGGTGGCCTGCTCACCCTGGGCATTGACAAGCAGAAAACGCTCACCGAGTACACAAAGCTGATCACCACCGTGCTTGGTGCAGCGTTCAGTGGTGTCGTCATGGGCTTTATCGGCTATCTCGGAAAGCTCCAGATTGGCGACGCCATCTTTATGTACCCCGTTGGTCTGCTCTTGGCCCTGCTGTGGTTCTACTCCGGCGTTGCCATGGACAACATACGCTCCGACAAGGACTATTTGAAAAGGCTGGGATACGCACACATGGCCGCGCTCGCGACCATTACCCTGCTTGTGATGGTGCTACTCTCTAAGCCGGTCATCTCTGACGTATGGGGCACGAGCTAGCGAACAGCCCGCATTGGTGCTTGTCGTTCACTTAGGTATCAGCAAGACTCGCTGCCAGCTTCTCGATCGTCTGCTGCTCATTCTTGGAGGGCTTGACGGCTTTGATCCAGGCGTAAAGGCTATGCGTCGACACGCCGAGTCGTTCGGCGACTTCCGCTACAAAGTGGCCGCGATCAACGACCTGACAGACTGCTTCATCCTTGAATTCTGGTGTCTATCTGGGACTGCTCATCTGTCGATCTCCTATGCTCATTGAATAGCGTGGAGATCTCAGGTGAAGCGGGTCAAGTCCAGCACCTACCAGTACGACCAGACCATTGTGAATCGAACTCGCTGACTGGTAGTACTCCCCTGCGTGCTGGCCCGGGTCTCGAACGCCTTGGAGGAACACGACCGGCACCGTCAATCAGCCTGTCGACCAATCGCAACGCCTGTATGTCATTGATCGGACGGATACAATGCGATAGCCGTATCAAAGAGCCATTGGACAGCTTCATCCACTGTCAAATCGAAATCCTTCCGCAACATCCGCCACTGGCCCGGGGAAAACAGAATCACGAGCGTGTCGAACTTCCGGGTCGTGATGTCAACATGATTATGGAGCGCCAACTCCAAAAATTGCCGACTCTCATCGAGCATCTGCTGATACGCGTCTGCGAGATATGGAGAACGCCAGCGGTTGACCATAACAAACTCGAGAGACCCCAGAATAACTTCGAAAACCGCGCGTCGCCGGAAAATGATCTGTTTTAGCCTGTCTTCCCAGCTGCTATCCTCAATAGGGCACGGCATATTTTCAAACACGTAAGACCTCTGAAACTCCCCAATCTTGGCGTACAGCTCCTCGATATTGGAAAAGTGGCGAAAAACCGTACGAACGCTGATTCCAGTCCTTTTCGCAACGTCCACAGCTGTGGGTGAGTAGTTGCCTTCGTTTACAAGCTCAAGAAAAGTGGTCTTTATCATGTCGTACTGGACACGGCTTCTCGCAGTACGTCCGTCAACTTTCTTAGCTCCAGTCGCTAGACCTTTCTTTTCTGGCAAAACATAACCCCGGAAGCGACAAGCTACGCAAACGTAGCCATAGTGTTCTCACTCAAGTTTCCAACTAATGCGACTGACGGTCAAATCCGAATACGTTGGCCTAGTGCATCAAGGCGTCACAATGGGGAAGTCTTCCGGCGGCCTTTCAAGCGCGTCAAAAAAGGTGTCTACGGCGCTGATTTCGCCCTTTATCTTGAGCTTTCGAGTGACGATCAGACCAAGCGCGCTATGCTCACCCAGCAGAAGCCCATCAAAGACCTTTCGCGATATCGTTACAGTCGCTGCTGGAGCCTTCGCCCCTACACCATATCTTGGGATTACAACATCGCGTCCGACCTCAACGCTGATGACTTCGTTTGTGTCGGTGAACACAAAATCGAGCTCATAGGGTTCGCGATCATGTGAACTGGCATCATACCGTGCTGCCAGCGAATCAAATACAGACGACGTTGGAATATTGGGAAGAAACGAAGCGGCTCCTTCTATGAGACTGCTCCCCACTCGTTGCCCAGTGCGAAGTTCGTTGGCTGCACTTAAGAAGTAGTTTCGAGTCGCACCACTTTCCGCTTGAAACCCGAGTTGCTCATAGGTCGACGCAAGCCAAAGCGTGGCCGTTTCAGTTTGGTCGCCGACAAAGACAATGCTATTGAAGAGCTCTGCCGCCCAACGATAGTCGCCGGATGAGAAAGCTCTCTTGCCTGCTTCAAGTGCATTCTGGGGACCGCCCAGCGCTTCGACAAATCGTCTTGCACGCTCTTCGGGGGGGTGCGGGTCAAACTCAGCAGGTACACCACCCCACCAACCAAAATAGAATTGATAGACCGCCCTCGCGTTATGTGTTGTCGATCCATAGAAATCGAGAATTGAAGGATCTTCAGTCGACACGTTGGGCTTTGAGACGATCTCGGAGACTTCATGCATAGTCTTCCCCGCATTGGCCTGTCGAATCGTTTGGTCATGGATGTTGCGGTACACATCACGATGCGCGCGAAGACGATTAATGACTTTCTCAGTTCCCCAAACGGGCCAATGATGCGCGGCAAACATCACGTCCGATCGACTGCCATAACGTATCAACACATCATCAATGGCTTTGCTCCAGAGCAGGCTATCTCGGACTTTGGCCCCTCGCATTGTCAAGATATTGTGAAAGGTCCCTGTAACGACTTCCGCGGTAAACAAAGCTCGCCGATCGGTTAGATAAAACATGAATTCCGAGGGTGCTTCTGTGCCGCCTGCATCCACAAACTCGAAGTTCACGCCATCAATCGTCTTACGCGTCACGCCCTGTCCGAGCTCTTCTGTCGGCCTTACGAATGAGACCGTTCCCTTGGGAAGACCAGGGCCGAGTCCGGCCCCGATTGAACCTGTTGGGCCAGGCTCTAGAGCTTTCCCGTACATCAGCGTGGCACGTCTGGCCATGTGAGGACCGGCGATGAGATTCTCGGTGACCGCCTCACGGGTAAATCCGTAAGGGGCAATGATCGGGATTTGGGCACGATCATTGGGCGCCTCATTGAGCAAACCGTCAGTGCCACCAAAGTGATCGGCATGACTGTGCGAGTAGATGACAGCGGATACAGGTCGTTCGCCCAGTAAAGTCTGTACCAATCGAAGGCCTGCCGCTGCCGTCTCCCCGTTGGTCAAAGTGTCGACAACAATCCATCCCGTTTTACCGCGAATAATCGACATGACACTGAGATCATATCCACGGACTTGATAGATGCCGTCTGCAACCTCGAAAAGGCCATGACGGGCAACCAAACGGGATTGTGCCCACAAGCTTGGATGGGCTGTGTCTGGGCTCGGCTCATCCAAAAAATCGTAAGCATTGGTCCGCCAGACGACGTCTCCGTCTGGCCCCCTGATTTCGGGGTCTTCGATACGACCCAAGAATCCACGTGCAGCTCGTTGTTGATCCACTGACCGATCGAACCCAGAAGAGCCCCGCGCTTCAGAGTTGTGTTTCCTTGTGGCCTCGGTCGCTGCTCCTTCTGGCGGGAGGCGGAGGTCCTCGTACGAGGTCATAGGTGGCTCACTGCCTGCATCGGATTCTCCAGGACCGCTAGCGGTCTTCCCGCAACCAATAAGGATCATCGCCAGGCAGGGAACCGACAAAAATCGCGCGGGGACAACCATCTAAATTCTCCATCCGTTTGTAGGACGCAACTGACTGAGCTGCGGCCGTCTCATGAGGCGCAGCAAAACTAATGTCTTGTATCGTGACATTTATTATACTATTGTCCTTGCGCGTGACAATTGTTGGCCGAGGAGTTCGCGGCCGCTTTTGAGCACGAAAAAAGTGCAAGAACGAGTCGTAAACCGGGGGGGTCCGAATGATCGACGAAACCATGCCACGCTCCAGGCGGCGCCGCGTAACATCCGCTTGGCTTGCCGTAGCAGCATTGCTGTCACCAATAATGACAACGCCGACGTTTGCTCAAGACACGTCCGCAGACGCTATCGAAACGATTACTGTCACCGCTACACGCCGTGAAAACGTCAGTGTCCAAGATGTTCCCGCATCCATCAATGTGCTGTCAGCCGAAACACTTGAGAATGCTAATGTCACAGCACTTTCTGATCTCGAACAGCTCGCACCATCGGTTCAGATCACGCAAACAGAGAGTTCCGCGGCTGGCACACTGATCTCCATCCGTGGGATTGGGACACTCTCGAACAATCCAGGCTTTGAACCATCGGTTGGCGTGCTCATTGATGGTGTGTTTCGAACACGCACGGGTATCGCACTTTCAGAGCTCCCGGAGCTGAGCAGCCTCGAAGTTTTGCGTGGGCCGCAAGGCACACTGTTTGGTCGGAACACCAGTTCCGGTGCGGTATCGATCAATACCGTGGCACCGAGCAACAACACCGAGGGCTATGTTTCAGCCTACACGGGGAACTACGGGGCCTTGGAGCTGGAAGGCGCTCTCAATCTTCCATTGGGTGATCAATGGTCCACCAGACTGGATGCGGTGGTTCGCAATCGAGACGGCTACATCCACGAAGTGAACACCGGTTCGGATATCAACGATATCGATCGAGTCATGGTTCGCGGCCAGCTACAATATGATAGCGATGTCTCTACACTTCGGATCATCGGAGACGTTGGATCTTCAGACGAGGCATGTTGTGCTTCGCTGGTTATTGATCCCGGTCCGCTCGCCCCGATCGTTGGCGCGATTGCCGCGTCGCAAGGTGTTACACCTTTCGCATCACCAGACATTGGGGACTATGAGGTAGCTCTGTCTCCAAACCGGCAAAACCGCGAACAGGTCGATGAATGGGGCGTTTCTGCTCAATATGACAGAGCGGTTGGTGACGTAAACCTCACGTCAATTAGTGCCTATCGAAATTGGGAAGTCCTACGAGACCAGGATGTAGACGGATCCGGGCTGGACAGATCCTTCCGCGGCGGTTTGGAAACTCAGGATCAGAGCTTTACGCAGGAACTCCGCCTTCAAGGGGACACAGGGCGATTGAACTGGTTGGTTGGAGGATTCTATCTCAACCAGCAGCTCGAGTTGACGGATACGATTCGCGGCGGAGCCGACGCTTCCAGTTTTGTCGACGTCATCTACAATCAAGCGACGCGCAGCGCGCAGGCTCCAACTGGATTTCAAGTCTACGGAACACTGCCAGGTGTGCCGTCCTTCCTCGCGATAGCTAACCCCGCTCAAGCTGGCTTCTTCATTCCGCCCGTGCAGGATGGTGAAGGTCAACAAGCGGATAACTTTAAGGTAGACACACAAGCCCTCGCCCTCTTCACTCACAACGAGTGGTCGCTCAATGAGCGCCTCGTGCTCACCACGGGAGCTCGATTCACCTATGAGAGGAAGGAACTCGATTTCGATCTAAATGCGACCTCCTCGGGGTGCGATTTCTTGAATGCGACGCCAACCGCCCTCCCCCTACTTGGTGCGGTTGCCCCGTTAGTCTGCTCACCCGCCTTGAATACGGAAGCCAATGGAACCGGAAGGGCAACTCGCGACGATAGCCAACTGTCCGGGACAGTGAAGCTCGCCTATGCGCTCAACGAAGAACTTCTATCGTATGCGAGCTACTCACGAGGCTTCAAATCCGGCGGATTCAACCTCGCACGTTCCTCTTTCAACTACTCCATCATAAACGGCATCGCACCCAGTCCGGATGATCTTGAGTTTGATGCAGAGACAGCAGACGCCTATGAGCTCGGCGTTAACTCTACATTAGGAGATGGTGCCGTTCTGCTGAACGGCGCGGTTTACTTCCAAAACATCGAAGGTTTTCAGAACCTGATCTTCAATGGGAATAACTTTGTTGTCTTCAGCGCACCGGCAGAAAGCTACGGTGCAGAACTAGATCTCATTGCCAGACCCACAGATGGCCTAACCATTCAGTCGGGTATCTCGTACAACATCGTCGAGCTCACCGAGGACATTGTTACCGGAACAACACTCGTTCAAGGCGGTGAGCAACTTGCACGGAGTCCGGAGCTGACCCTTACGGCAGCTGCTACTTATGCATGGCCACTACTGAACTCGATTGACGGGCTAGTCCATATCAACTCGAGATTCGTCACCGAGCAATCGCTCGCTGCGACAGGCGCTGCATCAAATGTCAGCCAAGGCGACTTCATTATGGTGGGAGGCCGCGTAGCAATACTGTCCGCAAACGACACATGGTCTCTCTCCTTTTTCGGTGAGAATCTTCTTGACGAAGAAGTTCTGCTCCAGACGTTTCAACTGCCGGGGCTGCAAAGCGTTGCCGGCTACGCAGGGGTACCTAGGACTTATGGTGTCGAGTTCCGTTACAACTTCTAAAGGTGACTTGCTCACTTTCAGGTCTCATCCCTTTCTCGTTACGCAATGGTGCTAACAGAGGTGGACCGGCCGGGACGATATTCTGCTCCAACCCTTGACCGCAAATACCTATGCCCTCCAGACGATAGCGAAACGGTATGGGGCGGTCTTCGTCCCGTGCGTAGAGAAATGATCGCAACTCACTTATGGGAATGTACGCACCCAGGTCGCTCCGCGCCCTTTCGTATCAGTGTCTCTTACTTAGCATGCAATCGCACAGGAACCGCAGAGAGTCACAAATATGACAAGCCTCAATACAACTGTGTTTGATGTTCTGATCATCGGTGCAGGAATCTCTGGGATAGGATGCGCTTGCCACTTGACCCGCGAGCTGCCCCAAAAAACATTCGCAATCCTTGAGGCTCGCGAGAGCCTCGGCGGGACCTGGGATCTGTTTAAGTACCCGGGAATTCGCTCCGACTCCGACCTTCATACATTTTCATATGATTTCAAGCCTTGGGCGAGTTCAACCTCGATCGCGTCAGCGAAAGAAATAATGGACTATCTTCGTGAAACCGTGGATGAGCACCACATCAACAACAAAATCCACTACAAGCACAGTGTTATCACCGCCGACTGGGATAGTGACACGGCTATTTGGACGCTCGCCGTCCAAGGTCCGTCAGGTCTGATCCGCGCCAAGTGTCGTTGGGTTTTCTCTGCGACTGGCTACTACGATTACGAGGCGGCGTTTCGCCCTGAGTTCCACGGCGAAAACCGCTTTCTCGGTGACTTAATTCAGCCCCAATTTTGGCCCGCCGACTTTGACTACTCCGGTAAACGCGTTGCGATCATCGGTAGCGGCGCCACAGCAGTCACGCTCCTACCAGCTATGGCAAAGACAGCAGCACATGTGACTCAGATTCAACGTACACCGAGCTATGTCCTTCCACGTCCAAAACAGGATGGTCTCGCAAAGTTCCTGACTACTTTTTTACCTGCGCACTATGTCCACGCCATCATGCGATGGAAGAACACACGCTTGCAGCGCTATTTCTACGTCTTTTGCCAAAGATACCCAAGTTGTGCGAAGCGCCTTATTCGTAGGGCGAATACCAAGCTGCTGCCAGATAGCTACCCAGTCGATATCCACTTCAATCCGCCCTACAAACCCTGGGATCAGCGCTTGTGCGCGGCGCCCGATGGTGACTTTTTCGAAGCATTGAGCAACGGGAGCGCAACGATAGAGACCGGAGAGATTGATCGGTTTGAATCAAATGGCATTCGCATGAAATCCGGCAAACTGGTGCTAGCTGATGCAGTAATCGTCGCAACGGGACTGAAGTTGAAGCTGTTCGACAACATCCCGCTCTCTATCGATGGTGAGATCGTCCACATTCCTTCCGCACTGGTGTTTCGCGGGATGATGCTGAACGACGTACCCAATTTTGCATTCGCGATAGGGTATACAAACTCATCGTGGACGCTCAAAGTCGATATCCTCTGCAGATACCTTTGCAATCTGATCACGGCGATGGACAGTGAGGGTAAATCCACTTGTGTACCCGTCGCCCCCGGCGGTGGTACGAATACAAGACCTCTGCTTGATTTTCGTGCCGGCTATGTCCTTCGCGCCCTCGATGAGCTTCCGAAGCAGGGCGTCGATTATCCGTGGGAAATGACGCTCGACTATATGGCCGATCGGCGGTCGCTTAAGAACCGACCTGTGCTGGATCCCGCCCTTGTTTTGGGCTCCGCGAAAGACTCCAAGACTTCCAATTCGGCGTCACTACCATGAGACACGTGTTTAAGGGCAAGACCTGCGTTATTACAGGCTCTGCTGGCGGTATTGGGCGTGCATTGGCACTTGAACTGGCTCGATGTGGAGCCAATCTGGCGTTGTCCGACATTGACGTTGATAAGCTCGCCGAAACAACACAAGACGCGAGAAGTCTTGGTGCAGTCGTCCACTCTGCGCACTTGGATGTGGCCGACCACGCCAAGATCTATCAATACGCGAAGACAGTCGAAGCCCTCTTCGGCTCTGTCCACCAACTCTACAACAATGCTGGTATCTCTGGAGTCGGTGAGCTGAACGAAATGTCCGACGCGCTAATTCAACGCATCATCGATATCAATCTGCTCGGTGTCTTACACGGGTCGAGAGCATTCCTACCCAGTCTTGAAGAGTCTGGCGAAGGCAAACTGGTAAACATCTCGAGTTTGAATGGATTTGCCGCGATGCCAGGATTGCCAATTTACTGCGCGACCAAATTTGGCGTCCGCGGTCTCACCGAGGCATTACGAGCTGATGCTCTCTTGCGGGGTCGTACAGTGCAGGTCATTTGTGTTCATCCAGGCGGCGTAAAAACCAACATTGCGAGCGCCAATGATGATGAGTCTTCAGGTGCCACTCCAGAGGTACAAGCGCTTCGTCAAAGACAGCTGGCACTCTACGAAAACAAACTCCTGACCTACCCTGCCAAGAAAGCGGCGCAGGACATCCTAGCTGGCGTCGCGCGGGGCAAGAGCCGGATCATCGTTACGCGACAAGCGCGACTTCTCGACAGAGTAGTCCGCATGTTTCCAGCAACGTATTTAAAAATTCTAAACAGACGCCTGCAACGAGAACTCCTATACGAGCACTAGAGAGCGGAGGACAAATCAATGATTTCCAGAAGATCAGTATTAATCGGAGGTGGTGCATTGGCTGCGCTTTCCGGAGGCGCGGGACTCTACCAGATTTACTCGATCGCAGAAGATGTCCGAGCACCGCTGCTATACGCTTTTGGGCCTCATGAATTTGCCCGCAGAATTCAAATCCTGTCGGGTCAGGTTCCGGGCACCCGGCTCTTCGAGTCTCAGCCGGCGAAGTCACAGTATCCGGACTGGGGCGGCGGGCCACTGGTTAATCGCGAACTGCACAATCGCGAGTTGAGCGACGCCTCGTCGCGCGCCATTACGACTCCCAACAACGACACACTCTATACTTCAGCAGTGCTCGATCTTTCGGCGGGGCCGGTAGAACTCTTTGCTCCTGACTCGCGCGACAGGTATGTCTCAATAGCATTTATGGATCCTTTCAATGATCTGGTCGCCTATATCGGCTCCAGAGCGACGGAAGGACGCGGCGGACGGTTCTGGATCATTGGGCCAGGACAGTCGGTAGATGTCCCGCAAGACGCTGAATTGATCCGACTTGAGGCAAACGATGTCTGGATGTTAGGCCGAATCTTCGTCGCGGGCGCGAAAGATCTCGACGACGCTCGATCCGTTCAGTCGCAAATCAGAGTTCGACCCGTGCATCCCAGTGGAACGACAAGGCCGTTCTTGACAACACCATCTGAACGACCGGATGCGGGCAATTTCCTCGCTCTGACAAATGAAATCTTGGGAAGAAACCAGGACGCTGCACACACAGCGCGTGCCGTGGCGTTTGAGGACTTTGGAATTTCGCCCGGCGACCTAGATACATTCAAGTATCTGCCCGCACTCAAGAAACGAATATGGACGCGAGGGGTGACAGAGATCGAGGGTCGGATCTCATCCCAAGTCGAAGCATTCGAGAAAACACAGACCGGTTGGACTACGCCACCGCCAATCCTCGGCGCTTTCGGCACGAATGATGAGGTTCGTGCGGGTACTGCCTTAACAGGGTTTGGCGCGCTCACAGCGGAAGAAGCGGTCTATTTTAGGAGTACTACGGATGACTCAGGTGCTCTACTCGACGGCAACCAGGTATATCGTATGGTGCTCCCTGCCGAGGGTGTCCCTACAAAGGCGTTCTGGTCTATCAGCATGTACGCAACCTCAGCTGATCAGCGCTTTTACTTCTACGAGAACGAACTAAACCGGTATGCAATCAACTCTCATAGTGACGATCTTTCATTCCAACCAGACGGCTCAATAGTGTTCGCGTTTCAACGCAAACGACCAAACAACGCTTCAGATGTTTGGATGCCAACGCCTGATGCGCATTTCAAGTGTGTCTTTCGGGCCTACCTACCTGGCCAGTCGATTCTAGACAGACTGTGGGTACCGCCCCCCTTAATTCGAAAACCAGCCTAACCGTCCACAGATTTTTGTGTAGCAACATGGGCCACGTGTCTGGCACTGCCAAAAAATGAGAGGTGTGTCATGAGCAAAGCGACGGCCTTGGCTATCGCTTGTTTGGGCTTTTTGATGTGCCTCGAGACCACATCTAGTGATGCGGTCGAAGAGTCTGGGAAGTGCGAACGTCCAGTTGTGTCGGGTGTGGATGCGGCGACAGTTGAACCGGTGACGCTCGCAGCTGTGCCGGCACTCCTAAGAGTTCCAGCGCGTATGTCAATGCCACCGGTTGTGCTTTGGCATGGCTTCGGTTCACCCGGCGACAAGCATGCACTTATGAGCGCTTTGCCGTTGGATGACGTACCAGCCGCGAAAATTTACCTAGACCTCCCATTGTTCGGCGAACGTACACCACAAGGCGGTCTCGCCGAACTCGCGAGACGGCAGCAACGGGACTATGGCCTCGAGGTTTTCGCCCCCGTTGTGACCGGCGCGGTAGATGAGCTGCCTGCGGTCATCAAAGCACTGGAGGCAAAGCTCGGCGAGGACTGGGGCGAGGAAGTGTCGCTATTTGGTTTCTCAGCGGGCGGTGCAGCTGTCTTACTGACGTTGGCGGAGAACAAAGTACGGGTGCGAGACGCAATCGTGCTCAATGCGCCGAACGGCCTTAGGGGCGGCGTAAGTGCGTACGAATCCGCAGTCTCGCAAGACTATGCTTGGTCGTCGGAGGCAGAGAAGATTGCAGACCAGACAGACGCTGTACGTCGAGCCGAGGAAATCGCTAGCGCAAATTCGATGCCGTCGCTGCTGCTGATCCATGGCAAGGACGATGAGCTCATTTCATACGAGAGTTCTGTGCAAATACACGCGTCTCTCAAGCCGTACTACAAGAGCGCGTCCGCGCTCCTGCATCTTGAACTCATCGAAGGCCTGGATCACCACTGGACCGGGAGCTCCAAAGCAAGCGTTGGGCGGGTTCGCGCGAGGGTTAGCGAGTGGTTGCGGTGCCACACGCGGAACTGAACACGCGTCTGACCGGTGACTTGCAAAGAACATCCGCAAGCTATTGAATCTGTCCAAACCATCTACACTTCAGCGTGGCACATGATTTAGAAACACCACGTGCAACCACTAAGAATCCACAATCGACTCGCTCGTCGCCTCCTTCTGCATGCACAGGGCTTGTTAGCCCCACCAACCGGGCCTCTCGATCTCGACGGCATCATCAAGCAGCTCGGCTTTGTGCAGTTGGACACCGTTCAGGTCGTGGCACGCGCGCATCATCACATCCTCTGGAGCCGCAACCAGAATTACCGTGAGCCAATGCTGGATAAGCATCTCGCAGACGATCGACGTGTCTTCGAGCACTTCACGCACGACGCCTCAGTCATACCCATGGACTTCTTTCCGATGTGGCGCCGTCAATTCGAGCGATTGGGCGCAACGCTCAAACGCCGTGGCTGGCACGTCGACGACGCGGGCAATGAGCACCATGAGACGGTGAGAAGGCGTATCGAGAAAGAGGGTCCGCTGAGTACGAAGGACTTCGATTCAACGGCAAAAAGGATCAAGGGCGAATGGACCCACCCACCGCACAAGCGAGCGCTTGAGTACTTGTGGTACGCCGGCACACTCACCACTTCCCATCGCGAGAACTTCATCAAGTACTACGATCTTACCGAACGGGTGATCCCGGACAGTCTTAGGGACGCCGCTCTCCGCGACGACGAACAGGTCGATTGGCTGTGTCGGTCCGCACTGGAACGGTTGGCATTTGGTACCGAAGGTGACATTCAGCGCTTTTGGGACGCAACCGACAACGCGGAAACAAAAGCGTGGGTTGCGATACATCGAAGGCACCTGACCGAGGTCGGGATACAACGCGCGGACGGGAACTGGCAGCGCTGCATCGCGCCCGCGAATATCGAGGCGCGGCTGAAACAACTACCCTCTCCCACCGGACGCCTGCGCATCCTGAATCCCTTTGATCCTCTGGTGCGCGACCGCACGCGCCTGGCGCGACTCTTTGGATTTGAGTACCGGGTAGAGATGTTTGTCCCGGCCAACAAGCGGCGCTGGGGGTACTACGTGTATCCCTTGTTGGAAGGCGATCGATTTGTCGGTCGTATTGAATTGAAAGCGGATCGCAAGGCCGGCATGTTGCACCTCCTAAACCTCTGGCCAGAGGCAAAGTTCAAGTGGTCGGAATCCCGCTACGCACGTCTACAAGCGGAAATCGATCGGCTGGGCCGTTTTGTGGGTGTTGAAAGCGCGTCTAGCTGGCCGCGATAACGCTGTATTCAACTAGCCGCCAGCGAGCTTGGCCGCCAACCACGGCGTCCATGACGCGAATCTCGACCCGCGCCCCGTTTGGTCCATACCAACTGGCAAACAACGCGGGATCCGTCCACATCCGCCAGATGGTCACAATCGGCGCATCCAACTGGCGTTCAATCCGAACCCATTCGCACTCAGACGCCATTCGCATCTCCTGCAAGCGTCGCCAGGCACGCTACCAAGGAGAATTGCGGAACCACGCCGTCGAGCCCGCTAGTCGTCGATGCGCACTTCCCCGACCACATTGCTGTGCCGCACGCTGCCACTGCCATCTCGCGCCACCGTGAAACTGCCACCGACGGTGTCTGCGGAGATGCTCCCAGACCCGTCGCGGCCGATGTACACGTCTTCTCTGATGTCAGAAGCCGTGATCGAGCCTGAGCCGTCCTCATCGATGCGAACGCCGCCAGCACGGCTGACTGTGATGCTGCCACTACCGTCATCGAGGATGTGCACAAGACCCGGCACATCCTGAACGGAAATCGACCCTGAGTTGTCGGTGATCTCGACCGAAGCGACACCCTCGACCACCAGTGAGCCACTGGTGTCGTCGATCCGGATGGCGTAGTCAGCCGGGACGTGGATCTCGAGGTCGAGCTTGGCGTTGCTACTACCAAAATTGATCAGGCCCGGGCCGGGGATGACGGTTTCGAGGACCAGCGTTTCGCCGTCCCGTCGCGACTTCACAGCGAATTCGTCGAGGTCGCCCTCGCGCTTTGCGCAGGCGAGACCGTCTATTCGCGCGGTAGTGAGACCGGACTTGCCGCGGACAACGAGCTTACCCGCGCCGGCCTCGACCGAGATTTCGCGGATACCATTCAGGATTAGCTCCTCTGAGATTTCCCGGGATGCTTTGCAGTCGTCGCTTGAATCAGCTTGTGCGTCCATTGCCAAAACACCCGTCACGCAGACGGCAAGCGCACCGCTGCAAAACACTGATTTCGCTGCAGCGATCTTACGAATAGTTGCCACACTAGCCATGCTTCGAACTCCTGGATTGGGTAGGTACCACGTTTAGACGCCGTTGCGCCCGAGACCGTTTAGCTCTAGCCAGACTCTGCGCCACAAACGACCGAGACCGCAAGGGTCGCCAGAGCAGGCAAAGGCCCAGCGACACCAGTCAACGCTTATCGTCGGACGCTATCCGCGTAATCTGGCGCGAGCGTGCCCTTCGCCCAATCAGCGATGAGATCGTAGAAGGTCGCCACCACACGCGTGTACTCGCGCGACCCGTCCTCAGACTGCACATACTCGCGCATGCCGTGGTCGGTGCTCGGGTACATCACAATTTGAATCTCCTTGCCCTCCCCGCGCAGGACTTGCAGCCTTTCAAGCGTTGTCGCCACAGGCGCCTCACGATCATCGGCGGCGAGCACCCAAAGTTGTGGCACCTCTACGGTTCGCAAGACATCCATGGGCTTGATGCTCCAGTCAATGCGAAGCCGGTCGAACATGGGTATGCCTTCTTCGCGAAGCTGCGAGGTGGGCAGCCCCAGGATGACGCCAGTGAATCCGCCACGGACCAAGGGATACCACGGCTCGTCGCCGTACGCTTGCCGCACGGCGTCCAGGTCGTCGAGCCCATCGGTATAGCCTGACACCGCCAGACGCGCGGTGATATCAGTGATTGTCTTGGCCTCCTCGACGACGTCGTCGCCGAATCCAGCCTCGCGCAACTCGAGGGCGACTTGTGACGCGTCCTCTTCAAGAATATCGACGACGAGTCCGTAGCCGACGCCAATAAAATCTGCCTCCGCGCGCGTGGCCGCCAATGGCGCAATCCAACCGCCCTGGCTAAAGCCAAACAAACCGAAACGTCCGAACCGACCTCGCGCGAGTCGCTTGGCCTCTTTCGACGCTGCGACCAGATCATCCGCGAGCTCTGGAAAATTTTGCGAGTAAGCGCCCTCGGACAAACCCGTGCCCCGCTTGTCATAAACGAAAACGGAGACGCCACGGCCCGCGAACTGAAAGGGATACGCCACGGCGTTGATCCACCCGAGTGCTTCCGAGCCGTGCGCCAGAACGACCAGCGATGTGTCGGTGCCTGCGTCAATCGGTTCGAGCAGCTGACCGGCCAGGGTGACGTTGCCGGACACGAACGTCGTGTCGGTTACATTGAGATCACGGCGTTTCAGGATGCCACCGCTACCGACCCGAACCGCATTCTCGCCGCATACGATGTCGTCGTTGCGCGCAACATCGCCGCGGCGACCATCGCTAAACGAGAAACGAAAATCTGCTGCGCCGCGTGTGATGACCACGAACGCCTCATTGGTGCCGTAAAGCCCGACGGCGCAGGTGGCCGGTACGAATAATGGTGCCTCATCCGTGCCGGTGCACGCGATGAGGCACAGCGCCGAAATCAGGCAGGCCGGAAGACAGCGCTTTTTCGGCAACACCATCAGATTCCCTCCGCCTCCCGCTGGACATCAATCCACTGAGGGTCAATCGACAACTTCTTCGCAACCTTGTCCCTACTGCTGATGGCACGCCAAAACGGTGTGACCTCGGCAACGGACTTGCCTGCCTCCATCTCGTCGATGGCGGCTTGCGCCGAGATCCGCAAGAAGATCGCTGAGGAGACCGGGCACGTCGCGTGCGCGCTCCACTCGCTGGCGAGCTCATTACGCATCCGCACGATGCTTCGGGATTCACCCTTTGGAATCTCTCGGATGTAGGCATCGACAATCCGCGGCGTTGCAACGAACATCGTGTTGCCCGCCGTGATGCCCGCGAAGTCCTTCTCGAGCACGACCCGCTTGATCTGCTTCTCTGCGTTCAGATGCTCCAATGCTGTCTTGGCCATCTTGCCCCCCCCGATTGCCCCTGAAGTCTCCCACACGTCCGCCAATGACAGAACATGGGCTGTGTTCCTATTTGAGAAGATCACCCCGGTAGTCAGGCGAACGCAAGCCCGCGCTAACGGCCACGCGTCAGAGCATAGATCGCGAACGAACCGAGCCAATGCGAGCCGACATAGTTCTCTGCCGTGACGAACGACAATGACGCCGCGAGATGTTCATCTGCGGATGCTCGCAGCGACGCAGCGAGCTCGGCATCACCCACCGCATTCGCGAGGATGAGCAGGTTCCAAGCGCGGCTCAGATTCAGCCCATCAAGGTGGACGATCTTCGGGTCCGTCCGGTCACTGACGTTCACAGGATTCAACCCGTCGCCGGCGCCAAGTCCCGGTAGGAAGGTCGCCAACCAGGCCTCAAAGGCATCACGGTCCAGCACGCGCGACATCAGGGCCGCTTCCTCAAGGCACGGTGACAGAAAGTCCTCGCCACTGGGTTCCCAGGCAATCGGGCACTGCACGTCGTCACCGAAATACCGGATTGCCGCCTGCCTGATGAGCGCTGCAAACTCGGCATCGCCTGCGCCCTGCGCATAATCGTAGGCGAACGACATACCGAATGCCGTGTTGGGGTGCACGCCTGTTCTCACGGGGTACACCTGGACCGGCAGAAAGCCCAGGTACCGATCTCGGATGTAGTTCGACAGTGGTTGCAGCGCGCGTGACATCTGTTGGGCGCGTGGCGCCTCCCAGGTCGCCAGCTCGTGTTGAAGCTGCAGCAACCAGGCCCAGCCATACATCCGTTCCCAGCTCTTCGACTCATGCTCAAAGTAAGCAAGCTCCGCCGCGATGTTCTCTGCGCTGATGGAGTCCATAAGCTGCATGAACACGAGCTCTCTGTTGGGCAGGTCCTCGTACTCCTTAAGTGCCTTCACGAGCATCCAGTGCCCGTGGACCGACGAGTGCCAGTCGTAGCAGCCGAAGAACGCAGGATGCAAGGCTTTGGGCGTGCGCAAGAATTCAGCGTCAGGCAGCACCTGGTTGAGCTTGTTCGGGTACTCCTGAGGTATGCAATCCATCGCGAGCTGCGTGAACCGCCCGATGTCATCGGTCGACAGGGCTCGCTCGTCTGCCGCACTGACCCGGGATGCAATGACTGCCAGACCTAGCAGAACCCATGCGGCCACTCGCCTCACCTGACACATAGCCGTTTCCCCACCAAAAAGCTCTAAACACCTCGCCGACCGTATTGCGCCCGACGGCGCATGTCCAATGCTCGTCTCAGTCTCATGCGATTTCTCAGTTGAGATGACCCTGCAGCGTGTCAACCAATCCGGGGGTCAGACGTTTCTAGACGCTAATGGCATGTCATTGCTCGCAGACTTAAGGCCCTTCTCGAATGCACATCAATATCGTCCTTCGCGGCGTCGCCGCGTTATCCGTTCTGATTATGTTCGGTTGCAGTTCCGGCAGTTCATCTGACGCACCGGCGCCAGAGACCGCTGGTGGCGACCCGTCCGGAGAGGCGCAGGTCTATCGAATGGCCACCTTCACAGTCGACATCACCTACGACGTGGTCTACGCCCAGGGGCAGTCTCATTCCAATTGGAACGCACCGGACCCCGTTACAAAAGACCTCCTGCTTGATGTGTATTCACCGGTCAATGACGAGACCGCCCGGCCAGCGATGATCTTCATCCACGGCGGTGGCTTCACAGGCGGGAGTAAAGCCACGCTGCCGCCGAGTGACTTCGCTCGATACTTTGCGGAGCGTGGTTTTGTGGGCGTCGCGATCAACTACCGCCTGCTGGGCGACTACGGCACGATCCCGCCAAGCTTTGCCGACGCCATTGATGCCATTCCCGGGCTTACCGACGAAGATCGCGATCAATCCAAAGCCATGTACCCGGCCACCCGAGACGCCAAAGCCGCGCTGCGGTGGCTTGCCGCCAACGCGGCTGAATACGGCGTCGACCCGAATTTGATCAGCGTCGCAGGAGGCTCCGCAGGGTCATTCATAGCCATCGCGCTCGGCGCGAGTGATTTCGACGACTACACCAGCGAGCTCAGTCTGGACGATGACCCCACATTAGCCACGACACACCTTGAGGAAGTTGTCTTCGTCGCCTCAGTCGTGAACCACTGGGGCGGCACAGCCACAACAGACCTCTTGCAGCTCGTCGACGGACGCATTCGATGGGATTCGGCAGACGCGCCTCTCAGCATCGTGCACGGCACCGAAGACCTGACGGTGTCTTACGAAGAGGCGGAAACACTGGCGGACCTCTATGCATCGACGGGCGCCTATTTCGAATTGAGTACGCTGCAGGGCGAAGGGCATGCCGCCTGGGGCGCAACGCTGGAGGGACAGACGCTCACCCAACTGGGCTTCGACTTCATCTCAAGGGCGCTTGATCTCGACGTGCAAGAGAACTAGCGGGCTAGCGGACAATGGACTTACGCCAAGGGGCGTAGCGTGCAGCTGTAGTCGAAGGTATGCAGACGCGGTCACGCGAGCGCGATCCAATTGATTGGTTCGAAAAACCGAGCATCCTCCTCTTCCAACGCCGCCCACTGCACTGCAGGCGCAGCTCGAGCTGGAGCTGTTTGTCAGTGAACCCGACGAAATTAATGTTGTTTCACCGCTGATTGTCGGACCAACTGAGATGATGGTGGTCTCGGCGCAGGGCACCAAGTCCGCTGCTAATCGGCTCGCTGATCGTAAAGAGGCAATAGACCGCCCACTGCGATACATCTTCCTCACACACCCGCACTTCGATCATCACCAGGGCGCCAGCGTACTTAAAGCAAGATTCCCGATGGCGCGCTTTGTCGCATCGCCTGATGTCGCGAGATTGCAACGCGCACGAGCGCCGATGGATGACGAACAGTCTCGAGCACGTCTCGGCGCAAATGCCACAGTGCCCTATGTGCTGGCGGAGGCCTACCCGGCTGACACCATCGAGATCAATGGCCTCTCGATTGAGCGCTGGCGGGACATCATTGGCGATGCGGGCCTGGGGTATCCCGATGAGCCGCATACCGCTTTGTACGTTCCAAGTCTCAACGCTCTCTTGCCGAGCGACGCCGTCTATCACGACGCCCACGTGTTTCTGGGCGGCAGCTCTCGGGAAAGCCGGGAAACTTGGCGGGTAATGCCACAGCGGGCCTTGGCCCGACATCACCGGAAGACGCCGATGCGCAGCGCCGTCAATTCGAGGCAGTGCGACGCGCTTACAATCCGCCGAACAGTGCCGACAGCGAATCACGGGCTGAGAACTGAATCGAGGTGGCCGGCGATACTCTGGACTAGGCCGCCATGCAGCGGTTACGGCCGGCATCCTTGGCGGCGTACAGTGCCTCGTCCGCGCGTCGATACAACTGCTCGGCCCCATCGCGAGACTTGAGCGCGCTGATCCCACAGGAAATCGTCACAGGGATCTCAACCCCTTCGACAGCGATCTCTGCGGCCGCGATCAACGCCCGGAGTTTTTCCGCGATCATAGTCGCATCGTCGATGCTGGTGTCCGGAAACAGGACGACAAACTCCTCCCCCCCAATGCGGGCCACGAAGTCGTTGGACCGCGTGTAGCGCGACAGGTAACTCGCCACCTGCGCGAGAACTGCGTCACCGGCCTGATGGCCATGCTCATCGTTGATGCGTTTAAAGAAATCGATATCCCAGAGTGCGTAGCACAGCGGCTTGGCGCTGCGCAGGCTCACGGCGATTTCTTCGTCGAGCCGACGCTCGTAGGCGAAGCGACTGTGCACCTGGGTCAGCGTGTCGAGCAATAACAGTTGCTCCTGCTCATGGAGCTGTTCGTTGAGTTTCTCGGTGCGCGCTTGCAGTGCGATGAGCTCACTGTTGAGCGACGCATTCTGCCGCTCGACCTCGACCAGCTTCTCGTCCTCCTGGTCTCGGAAGGATTGAATTCGCGTGGCAATCGCGGCCAGGCGATCATGCATGTGCTGCTTGAGGGCGTCGAGGCTACTGGCGCCCTCTACTTGGGTCTGCAAGGTGCTGACCTCCCGATCCACGTCGGCCTGCAGCCCCTGGTTTGCCAACCGCTGCGCGTCCACGCGCGAGGCACCATCAGCCGCCCATCGCTCCAGGCTGGCCAGGGTCACGGTGACCTCGCTGACAAAACGTTCTGCTTCGGCCTTCTGGGCTGAGAGCTCGCGGAACGCTGCGATGAGCGCATCACCCAGCGAATCGAGCCCGTCAGATGTCGGCGCCTCAGTCACGCCCCCCAGCGCTGCTTCAACACAAGCCGACAGCAGGGGCTCAGCGGCTAACTGCGCCACAAATCGACGCCGAATGTCTTCCAAATCGGCATCGAAGTCGCGCCGCTGGTCATCCGCCTGAGTCTCGCGCTGTTGCGTCCGAAGCGCGGCACTGATGCGCCCAGCAGCCTTCTGCAAGGATTCCAACTGCTCGGGGGTGTCGGCCCGCTCCACCTGGATTCGCAGCACCTCGATCTCTTCATCGATCTCATCGGACCAACCGACACAAGCGTTGAGCACCGAGCGCAGCATGTCCTGCAGCAACGACCTCATAGCCGACCATTGCCGTGTCTGCAGATCCTGCTCCTCGAGCAGGCTACGGTATTCGGCCTTCCAGCGTTCCGCTTCGGTGTCCAAGACAACATCCTTTCGTGCAAAAAGGGACATCATGTTAGCGGCCGGAATCGCACGGCATTGAGCCTGAAAAGACGCATGCGCTGCCTTACGTCACGTTGGCACCAACTAATCTGTGATCTGTGTCACCGCTATTTGTGTGAACTGGTTCCACTATCGATTGCCGCTGAATGAACAGCGCGTCACACCGTCTTGCACGTAAGGAGGGATAGATGAGCGACCCGTACGACACCCCCAATCAAAAGAACTCTTCGGTTCTTGGACCAACACTGAAGTTCAAAGGAGATTTGATTGCAGATGAAGACCTACTCATCCAGGGACAGGTAGAGGGCTCCATTAAGCACTCCTCGAGTCTGACCATTGGTGAGGGTGGCCACGTCAAGGCAGACGTCTCGGCAGAGTACATCGCCGTTGAGGGTCGCGTTGAAGGCGACCTGAAAGGCAGCAAGTGCGTGAAGGTTCGCGTCTCGGCGCAGATCGATGGCAACATCGTCAGCCCTTCGGTTTCGCTCATCGAGGGCGCGACATTTAACGGGAAGATCGACATGGAGTCTGACCCGACAGCGGTGTCGAAACCCAAGCCAAAGCACAGTGAGTCAGCAAGCGCGGGCTCTAAAAAGGCCGAGCGCCCGGCCAAGGCCGCGAAATCCAATTCTGAGGATTCGAGCAAGCAAGACACTGTTGACAAGAAACCGGCCGATGCCGCTTAACGGGAGTACGACAAGATGTCGGATACAGAAATCATGAAGCGGCCCGCCTTTGGCGAAGACGATAAGCCGCTAACCGAGTCACAGGTCATCGCATTTAGTGACGTCCCCAAGTCCGTACGCGGCGATACACAAGCTGATCTCGCGCCCGTCTCCGTGATCGGCGAGACACTGCACTTCAAAGGCGAGTTGTCTGCCGGTGAAGACCTGGTCATCGAAGGCACCGTCGAGGGCACGGTGAATCAAGGCAAGTGCTGCCTGACCGTAAAGCCCAAGGGCAAGCTACTGGCAAACGTCAACGCGACCAAGATATTCATCGAAGGCCGCGTCGAAGGCGATCTCTCCGCAACGGTCAGCGTGACGATACGAGAGAGCGGCCAAGTGAACGGCAACATCATCGCGCCCAAGGTTGCTATCGACGAAGGTGCGACATTCAACGGCAGCATTGAGATGCGCGCACCGGGCGACGCTGCTTCAAAATAGGGTACGACCGCACGACGCCGATGCCCGAGCCCGCTGTCTGGGTTCGGGCATCGCCCCACCCTGCTCAAATATGCAACACGCGATGTGCGCCCCAATCACGCACCGGAGACCCGAAATCGGTTAGGCTCCGTGCGGGACGCGAATTGACGCAGCGGCTTCATACCGTTTGTAGCCAGGTGCGCCCCACTCGACTCTTGACGATGTAAGCCGCGTCATCGGTATCCGATGGCGTGAATTGGGGATACACGATGTCGGAACGAACCACGGGCGTATTGCTCATTCTCGCTGCCGTTCTCTGGATAGTCTGGGGGCTGGTCCATGCATTGGCCGGCGGCCTGGTCATACTGGGCGATGCGGCATCCGGCTTTCAAGCCATCGCCGACGCAGTGCCATCAGAAGAGCTGGCAGCCGACTATCATCCGGCCGTCGGCGCCGTGCTGAATCAGCACGCCTGGAACCTCCTCTGGGGCGGCATCGTGACCATCATTGGGGCCGTCTTCATTTGGAGAAGAAACAAGACTGCCATTTGGGTCACCGCCATGGTCGGCGGCTTGCTGGACGTCGGATACTTCGTATTCCTCGATCTCGGCGGCTTCGTCAAGTTTCTCCCCGGAACCCTGATGACGATTGTCTCAGCCACCGCCATAGTCTCGAGCTTTGCCGTCCTGTTTGGCGGGCGCACGGCGCAAGCATCCGGGGCAGGATAGAAGGGTCCACTGTCACGCGCAGCGCGGGCTGTTCTCCAGCGTTCCTAGCGCCTCGTCGGCACTGCCGGCCAACGACTTCCCAGAAGGGTCAGCCTCTCGGGAACAACCGCCGTGTCCGAAGACGCCTGCCCGACTTTGGCAGCCGGCAGCGTGATGCGCACGAGCAACCCCGCGTCGGCGTCATTCTGTGCTGAGATCGCGCCGCCGTGCGCTTCCACGGCGCTTCGTGCGATCGCGAGCCCGACGCCGGCGGCCTATTGGACCTGGGCTATTTCGTGTTCTTGGATCTCGGCGGCTTCGTCAAGTTTCTGCCTGGGACGCTGATGACGATTGTCTCTGCGACAGCAATCCTGACTAGCTTCACGGTCCTGCTGAGCACGCGTAGTCGAGACACCGCAGATTCCAATGGCGTCGACCAGGCGGGATCTGCGTAACAGCCCTCATCGCTCCAGATTCACTCTGTAACCCAAATCACATAGCGGGTTCGCGCGAGATCAAACTGCTCCTGGCGTGGCACATCTTCGCCCTCAATGCGATAAGTCACTTCTAGTCGAATCCTATCGGGGCCGCCAAACCCGTCCAATTGTGGGTCTGTGTGCCGGAACACGAGAACACGATCTTCGTAGTGGACATAGTCGACGGTATCGTAAGGCCAACCGCGATAGGCCCAAGGGACTCGAGTCTCGATCGTGTCTGAAGAATCTCCGGTGATAGTGTTGCCGCTGTCTAGATCCGTGAGCACAATGGCATCGAATTGAATCTTGATAGGCTGCTTCGACACCACTCGAATAAGCCCATGGCGCTTCTTGACGTCTTCCGCGTCAGCGAACCGATGGAAGTCTGGGACAATGCGATGGTCGGTTTTTAGGAGCCGAACCGTATCGTCTGCTTGACCTTGGCGCAGACTGTCACGCAGGTCATTTGTTTCCCTGTTCTGGTAGTCCGTCACGGGTACCGGCCAGCAGGCACTCAACAACAACGTGAGTGCAAGAAACACCAATCCCTTCAATACAACAGGCTCGTTTCGCATCAATCCTAGGCCCTGACCGCATCAGTGTGCCCTTAAAGATGCTGTAATCATCGATAACTTAGCCTCGTTGTGCAACGCTCTTGGTCCGGTCCACCGTGATGCAGCAAGGGGCCTAGGTCTCTGAGCGACTTCGCTATGTGGGCGCTCAAGGCCGCGTTAAACCGGCACGTTGACGACTTCCAGGCAAAGAAACCACTTGGAACTCGCCGTCGGCTTCCTGGGTTAGCGGCGCGAGGTCGGCCGCAGGGAGCACCATACGAACCCTAAGTCCGGCGTCTGCGTTATTCTGCGCCGCGATGACTCCGCCGTGTGCCTCGATGGCGCTGCGTGCAATGGCGAGACCAACACCCGATCCCAACGGGCGCGACGTCGTGGGGCCGAGACGAACAAACGGATCGAAAATGCGATCCAACTGATCCCCCGCCACGCCTGGCCCATAGTCGCGGATCGAAACCTCATAACCCCGCCCAGTGGGTTGAACCTCTATCTCCACCTCGGTGCCCCTTGGGGCGAATCTCACCGCATTGCCTACGACGTTTTCAAGGGCACTCCCAAGCAACGCGCCATCTCCATTTACCATCGCACGCCGATAGTTGCGGACGGTCACCCGACATCCACGCGCGCGCGCGTCCGCAGCGGCATCGCGGGCAACAGCATCGACGACATCGGCGAGGTCGACCGTGGCACGGTCCAGCATTGGATCGGAGGCGTCCAATCGCGAGAATGTAAGCAGTCGACCAACCAGAGTATCCAGGCGCGCAATCTCGAGCTCGATACGATCAAACTCCCCGTCAGTGGTGCCGTCAGCCTGTTGCCGTGCGAGACAAGCGGCCGCCTGAACACGAGCCAGCGGCGAGCGCAGCTCGTGCGATATGTCCCGCAGCAGCATCTTGTGGGCTCCGACCAGCTTCTGTATGCGTTCTGCCATTTGGTCGAACGCCATTGCGAACTCCGCAATCTCGTCGCGACGGTGCTGTAGTGCCGGGCTGGCGCGCGCTTCGAGATCACCGAAGCCCAGACGTCTTCCTGTTAGCGCAAGAGTCCTAAGAGGCGCAACGAGGTAGCGCGCGATGACGATGCTAAGGAGGAGACTAAGAAGCATGGCCAGTACAACCGCGAGCGCCAGAAACCCAGGCTGCATCGCCATCATCGCGACACTTCTTTGCCACCCAGTGGGGCGCTGCCCTTTCAGCTCGAGCGTATACGCTTGATCGCCAATGCGAATCGGACGCCGCTCGACCGCAGTGAATCGGTCGCGGGACCAAGTCCGCGTTGCAGGCGGTGTCTCTACACTTTCAATCTGGGTGTCACTTGCGTTATAGAAGCCAACACGCATAAACGGCGACTGACGCGCCTCTGCCCACGCGATCAGCGCCGCGTCGTCGCCAGGCGCGAGCTCGCGCGATGCCTGCGCAGCGAGCGCATCGGCGACCGCATCCCAGGGTGGCTTGCGAAATGCGGATGCGTGGTCCGGCTGGAGCAAGCGGGCGGCCAGGAGCGCACCGACCGCACCGAGCGCCATCGCTAACCAAAAGGCAGCGACAATTTTCACATAGAGCTTACGCACTGCCGGCTGTCGCGAGCAGGTAGCCACGGCCCCGGATGGTTCGAATGGGCGAGTGGCCAGCGGCATCGGTCCCGAGTTTTTGGCGGAGATTGCCAATATGCACGTCCAGGCTACGCGCGTTGGGCAGATAAGGGCGCCCGAGCGCTTGCATGGACAGATCATCCTTCGTCACCAGTCCGCCACCGCGCACCATCAGCGTCCTCAGGATGGCAAACTCCGTGTCCGTCACTGAGATTGATCGCTCACTGAGGCAGACGCGGCGCCCGCCGGTATCCAGGGTCAGGTCATCAAACCGTAAGACACCGCGCGAGTCCTCGCGCGTCTTGCCCCGCACACTTCGACGAAGCACGGCACGCAGGCGCGCGGCGAGCTCTCGCAGCGCACAGGGCTTGGCAAGAAAATCATCGGCACCCGATTCAAGTCCGACGATGCGCTCCACCTCATCGCCTTTCGCGCTGAGCAGCAAGATGGGCACCACGGGGCGCCCCTCGGCATTCGTAGAAAGCCGACGCAAGACCTCGTGACCAGAGAGACCCGGCATCATGAGATCGAGCACCATGGCATCGAACACATCATCGCGAATGCGGTCGAGCGCGATGTCACCGCGATGCGCCACGTCGATCTGAAAACCCTCGCTTTCCAAAAATCTCGACACCATGCGAATGAACGTTTTGTCGTCATCCACCAAGAGCACCCGGGCGCTTCTCGTCATCACAATGGCCTCCCTCGTAACAACGCAACATCCTTCGAGCGCGTCATCCCTGAAGTGACGGACCCTTGCGCAACCGCGAAGTTCCTCCTTCGCGATTTACTTGCAATTCTTTACGTTCGTTTACGCGCGGCATTCCTATGATCTGCGGCGAGCCTTGCACGCGATGCAAGAGCGTTTCGCAACTCAAGGACCCAACAATATGCGCCGCAACTTCCGCCCGATTGGTCTTCTCGCTTTTTCAGTAACACTTCTTGCGGGGTGCATCGACTCCGACAATGGCGGCGTGACCGGTGAAGGATCGATTCGCGCGCTCCACGCCATTCCCGAAATCGGCAACGTCACGTTTCTCATCGAGGAGGTGCAGCTGGCGGCCCTCGGGTACAAGGACGTATCGGGGACATCGTCGTATGACGACCTGGAATACGACTTTAACTTCGAAATCTTGCTGCCGGGCGACACTGAGGAAACCCTGCTTGCAACAAGCGTTCTTAGTGTGAGTCGCGACTTTGAGTACACGTTTGTGCTCGCCGGCACCTTCGAAGCGCCGGAAGTCTTCATCTGGGAGCAGTTCGGTCGCGACTGGGCCGATGAGCTCGAGGATGCGGATGACGCGGGCACGGAAGTCACCGTGATGGAAGTATCGTTCGCCCATGTGGATCGTGAGCTCGGTGAGGTCGATGTCTACTTGGAATCGCCGGGTACCAGCCCTGCCACGACAGCGCCGCGTGGTTCCGTCGTCTATGGAGAACGCACAGACGTCTTCGAGCTGACAGCGGACGAATACCAGCTCGTGTTTACAAGCCCCGGCGACCCATCGTCGATCCTGTTCGCGTCCGACCCAATCACTATTCCGGCCGCCACAACAAACTTGCTCGTCATCATGGCCGACGGGGGTCTTACGTCAGCAGACTTTACAGTCCGATGGATTGGCACAAGCCTCGGCCTGGAGCTGCTTGATATCAACGTCGCCCCACAATTCAGCGCGATCCATGCAGCCTTCGGGAGCACCGACGTTGACGTCGTGCTGGGAAACGAGTTTACAGCGCCAGAGATTCAGGGGTTGGCGTACGGAGGCCTGTCGGAGGACCTCGCCATTGAAGACGGTTCCTTGGACATCAATGTCATACCAACGGGAAACCCCGGTGTCTTGCTGGCACAACGCGAGGTGACGGTCGCGCCCGGCGCCTTCATTCGTACTTACATCGTCGGGCTACCAGGCGAAGTACAGCTCGTGACAATCGCGGATGATCGCCGCGTACTGGCAACCAATGCGCGCGTCCAGATCTTTCAGGCCGCGGCGCGCTACCAAACCCTTGACATCTATCTGGTCGAAGACGATGTCGACATCACCCTGATCGACCCCACCTTCGCCAACGTGCTGTTCGGCACCGGAAACTCCTATCTGCCCTTCGAAGCGGGCAGCTACAACCTCGTGCTCACGGAACCGGGCAGTAAAACGATCGTCGGTGGGCCTTTCGCCATGACCCTCGAAATCGGACGAAACTATGGCATTGTCGCCGTCGATGAGGACGACATCACCGCCGCCAACGTGCTCATTTACGATCAAACGCCGGAGCCCTCTGACCTGACCCTCTGACTCCCTGACCCGATGAGCGTGCATTTTCTGCATGTGTGTATGAGGCACACACTTAAGGAGCAGAACGATGCACTCAACACAACGAATCCTGACCATTGGGATAGCAGCAGCACTCGCCGCGGGTTGCGGCGGCGGTGGCGGCGGTGGCTCAGAGCCCAGCGTCTCGACGCCGCCCGCACCCCCGGTCGCCAACACAGCGCCCACCGCCAGTACGGAGCGGCTTGTGATCGTGACATCAGGCGCCCCCGCAACGATCACGGCTACGGGCACCGACGCCGACGGTGACAGCTTGTCCTACAGCTGGACTCAGACCAGCGGCACGCCCGTAAACAACCCGCAAGGTGCGTCGAGCGCCAGTTTCAGCTTCACACCGGCGGCGGGCCTGCCCTCCCCGGTAGAAACCCTGTCCTTTCAGGTCTCGGTCTCTGACGGAAGCGCAAGCGCTACGAGCAGCATCGATGTGATGGTCGCGCGAGACGCGTCACTCGCCGCCTTTGTCGATGGCACCAACGGGGACGATATGAGTGGCGACGGGAGCGTTGCGAATCCATTTGCCTCGATTGAGGCCGCCGTCGACGCCAACAGCGCGACGGACATCTACGTCATGAGCCTGCCGGACGACGCGTCTTACGACGAGACCGGCAACATCCTCGTGCTGAGCGGTGGTCGCAGCCTGTTTGGTGGCTTTGACGCCGATTGGCGGCGCGACATCGTCGACAACAAGTCCATCGTGGTGACGGACTACACGGGCATTCGCTTTCAGAGCATCGGCCAACCGGCCGAGATCAGCGGCTTTGACGTGCGCGCAACCGCACCATCCCCGGGTGATCTCAATGCCAACAACCCCTATGTCGCTGTGCGGGCCTTTGTTGCCGATTCGGGCACGGCACCGCTGACGGTCACCCACAACCGATTCGTCGCGGAAGACGCGACCGACGCCAACGTGAGCAACGGCAATCGCAGTGGCTCCAGTATGGCCGTCAAAGTCAGCGCACTACCCCGCGCCGACATCACAATGAACGAGATCATCTCGAGCGACGGCGCACCCGGACGCCCCGGCGCACTCGACGGTCGCTTCATCTCGACGGCCGCGAGGGCCGGCGGCAATGGTGGCGCGGGTGGCACGAGCGCTAATGAAAACGGAAACAAGGGCGGTAACGGTGGCGCTGCGAGCAGCAGCCGAGGTTGCGGGATCGGTGGCAGCGGCGGGTCCGGCAACGACTCAGACAATGGCAGCGCGGGCGCGACTGGCTGCGATGGCAATGATGGCGCTGACGGTATCGGCGGCGCGGGCTTTGGCAGCTATCGCAGTACCAGCAGGGATGCTGGATTTCTGACGGCGGTATCGACGAGCGGCACCAGCGGCGGCAACGGCGGCGGCGGCGGTGGGGGTGGCGGCGGCGAAGCCGGCAGTCTGGGCGCCAACGGCGGTCGTGGCGGCGACGGCGGCACGGGCGGTCGCGGCGCACGTGGCACGCTGGGTGGCGTTGCGGGCGGCGCCTCCATCGGCGTCGAGGTCGTCGGTGTCGCCGATGCACGCGTCATCGACAACACCATCAGCGTGGGCAACGGCGGTAAAGGTGGCCGACAAGCCGATTTCAACGCCGGTGAGGCCGGCGGGTTCGGGTTCGGGGGCAACAGTGGCGAGGGCTTCGCAGACCCCGGCGGCAATGGCGGCAAAGGTGGCAGTGGCGGTGCCGGCGGCGATGGCGGTCGCGGTGGCTCCGGCGCGGGCGGTCCCGCCTTCGCGATCTATCTCGGCTCAGGTACCACGCCGACAATCCGCGGCAACACACTGGAGACAGGAAACGGGGGTGAGCGTGGGCATGAAGGTCGCGTCCAGATCCCGAATCCCCCGCAATACGGCCAAGATGGTTGGAGTGTCGGCATCTTCAGCTGGTCGAACGCCCTCGACGCCAGTGGCATCAGCGACAACACCTTCTCGATTGGCGCAACGCTGCGACAGGGCGTGTCAGCCGAAGTCGCGAACCAGGACGGCGAGATCCTATAACCCTAAACACGAACGGGTGTGCCTGGGCGCGGGGGGAGTCATACGGGCTCCCCTTGCGCCCTTTTCTTTGCACTAGGTCGATTCGGACGTCTCCATTGATTCCGCCGTCCGCGCCCATTCTGCGGCCCGATCTGGCTCACCGAGACGCTCGTAACTCCGCGCGAGCAAGTCGGCGACACGCTTGATGCTCGCGACGCTCGGGTTTGGCGCTTGCTCGTAGGCTAACCAAGCCAGCTCCGCTTGCGTCGCGGCATCTGCGTGTAAGTCCTCAATAGCCAAAGACGCAGCGTAAGAATGAAGGATCTCGCCAATCAGGAAGTGCCCTTCGGGCCATTTCTCTCGCGCTTCGGCGATCGCCTGCTCATAGAGCGGCCGCGCTGCAGCGATGTCTTTTGCGGACACCGTCGTGGCCAGCATTCGACGTGTATTGATCGTCCGCTGATGCAGGGGACCATCGAACTGGATCATGAGATCGAGTGCCTCCTGCGCGGTGGCGATGGCCTCATCCACACGCCCCAGTTGCAGGTAGTTCTGCGACATGTTGCTCAGCGTAATCGCCACAGCACTCGACTCGCGCCCGTAGGCGCCCACGTTAAACTCGAGTTCGATCTCATTGAGGGCCAGGGCTTCCTCGTAGCGCTTTGTTCGGTGGTACACCAACGCTAGTTCGGAAGTCAGTACGTTCACCAGGTCTTTCTCATCAGCGGCTGTGGCAAAGCCAATGGCCTCTTCGAGCTTCTCGATCGATTCATCGTAGCGACCGAAATCCATGAGCAGGATCGCGAAATTTAAGCCCGAGCGTATGCGCTGGCGATCACCTTCGTCGAGCAGGTCCTGATACTTGGTGTAGACCTGCTCGGCGATGGCGAGCGCGCGATCCATGTCGCCGTCGCGCATCGCAACGGACCGCCGCATGGAATCGGAATTAAACGTGAACCGGTCGGGCTCGCGCGGCTCGTGTTCGTCCTGCGCGGCGAGCAGATCGTCGACGTCTTTGTTGAGCATGTAACGAATCGACATGAGATTCGCCCGGGTACGCCTTGTCTCGAAAGCGCCGGGGCCCAGCACGGCCTCTCGCAAACTCAGCGCCTCCACGGTCTGCACCTCGGCTTCGGCGTAGCGCGCCATGCGGAAATAACTGGCGCCCAACACATGCCGAATGCGTGCCTTGGTGCGCGGGTCCTCGTTGAACTCGTTATCCAGGCGCTCCGCGGCATTGTGCACGATATCGACCACATTGCCGCCCGCGCCCAGCTCACCAGGCGTCGCCGACATGAGGACCCCCTGCAGGAACCCCGTGACGTCTTCGGCTTCGTTCTTGGCCACCGATAACCGCCAGGTGTAGGTCCCGACGAGTCCGGCGATGATCGCGACGACCGCGACAGATGCTGCGGTTGCCCAAGCGTGTCGGCTCAGAAATTTACCGGCGCGATACCCGAACGAATCGGGTCGCGCGGTGATGGGCAGGCCATTCAGATGGCGCTCAATATCCGCGGCGAGCTCCAGCGCCGATGCATAGCGCCGCCCGGGTTCCTTGTGCATGGCCTTGGCGCAGATCATATCGATGTCACCGGACAGCCTGCGCGCCAATTGCCGGACATCGCTTGCCCGCGAATAGGCGATCTTCTCCGGTGAATCGGAATCACCGGCGCCAGTATCTGTAATCACCGTGGAGACACGGGCCGGCTCCACACTGCTGATGATCTCAGCGGCCTGCACGGGATTCCGGCTGTCCACGGTGTACGGCAATCGCCCCGACATGAGCTGGTAGAGATTGACGCCCAGTGAGTAGATGTCGGAGGCGACCGCAATAGGCTGGCCCAGCGCCTGCTCGGGGCTTGCGTACGTGGGCGTCATGACGCTCATGCCGGTGCGCGTCAGCTGCGCATCTTCGACGCCGGCGTCGATGACCTTTGCGATGCCGAAGTCGAGCAGCTTCACATCACCCGACTCGGTGACGAGGATATTTGAAGGCTTGAGATCGCGGTGAACCACGAGTGCGCCGTGTGCGTACGCGACAGCGCGGCACACGTCGGCGAACAAACGCAGCCGCCCAGCGATCGAGAGCTGCTTCTCGTCACAGTACTGATCCAGAGGCTGGCCATCGACGTACTCCATGACGAAGTAAGGCTGCCCGTCGTCACTCACGCCTCCATCGAGCAGCTGCGCCACATTGGGGTGCTGCAGTTGCGCGAGGATCTGACGCTCCGCGCGAAACCGCGCGAGCATCTGTTTCGACTGCGCACTGCCGTGCATGAGCTTGATGGCGACTTGCACGGTGTACTCGCCATCCGCGCGTTCGGCCAGGTAGACGTCGCCCATGCCGCCACCGCCGATCTTGCGAACCAGGCGATACTGCCCGAACACTTCGCCATCGCGTGGCGGCGTCGTGACGAGCTCTGCTGCCGCCGCGCCAATGAGGTCAGCGTCATCCGTCTTGTCAGCCTGGGCAAGCAGCCGTCGAAGGCTGTCGAGCAGCGCCGCATCGTCACCGCAGGCCTGCACGAGGAACGCGTCTCGCTCCTCGGGGGGTAGTTCGGACGCCGCATCAAACAGCGCCACTTTTTGTTCCCAAAGATCGCTAGTCATCGCTCCCCTCTGACGGCCCACCCTGGAGGTAATCCCGCATCCACGCCTTGCCAAAACGAAGCGAGCGCTTTGCGGTCGCTTCGGAGACGTCCAGCACCACGCCCGCCTCGCGGTAGGTCATGCCAGCGAAGTAGTGCAGCTCAACGATCTGCGCCGTGCGCTCATCATTGTCCGCCAACGCCGTCAGTGCCTGATCCAGATCGATGACGTCCTGTGCGTTGTGCGTGGCACCGATGGCCGACTCGTACAACGTGACTCGAATGGCCTCGCCGCCACGCTTCTCGGCGCGCTTTGCCTCGGCATGGTTGACGAGGATGCGACGCATCATTCGCGCCGACAGCGCAAAGAAGTGGCTGCGGCTTTTCCAGTCGACGTTGGCGCCCGCGAGCTGCAGGTAGGCCTCGTTCACAAGCGCCGTCGCCTGCAGCGTGTGCGCGCCCTGTTCACGCCGAAAGGCGCTACGCGCGAGCTGCTTAAGCTCGTCGTAGACAATGGGCGTTAGTGCGTCGAGTGCCTCTCGGTCGCCCTCCCCCCAACGCTGCAACAGGTCTGTGATGTTCTCGTTATCAGACACAGGCACCAGTATGCATGGCAGGCACCGCCTGTTACCAACGATGCGCTTGGAACGTGGGCGCTCTAGACAAGCTGTTGGCCGTAAACCCAGACGGTGTCTTCCGTCACGCCACCCAATCCCTGAACCTCGCGCAGCTTCGTGGAACCGAGCTTTTCGGCAAGGGCAGCACTGCCAAGATTGCCTTCGAGGATCGCGTGAATGACCTGCGTCCAACCGAGCACATCGCGCGCGAAGTCGATCGAGGCGCGACCCGCCTCCGCGCCGTAACCCTTCCCCCAGTGTTCGCGAATGATCGTCCACCCGACTTCGGGCTCGGGCCAGCCTTCTGGAAACCACGGCCCGACGCGACCAATCCATCGGCCGGTCGCCTTTTCCTCGACCGAGAAGAAGCCGTAACCACGGATTTCCCAATGCCCCATCACCATAGCCATATTCCGCCAGGACTCCGCGCGATTCATGGTTTTGCCGCCGATGAATCGTACGGTTTCCTCATCGGCCATCGCGGCCGCCCAGGCGTCCAGATCCCGGTCCGGGTCGATGGCCCGCAGGATCAGGCGATTCGTTTCCAGTGTGGGAGTAGTCACAGGCATGCATCCTCAATTGCGTAACAGCGGCTCGGCCTGCGCCGTCGGCGTTACCACCGCCAACCCACCTTGCCGCCCAATCAGTCCGCTGACCTGGTGATCCTGTCTCTTCCAGCCATAATGCTCAACCCCTTATCCCACCGCTGCGTCCAATGTCCTACCGCATGTCGAACACAATTCCATAGTCCGACGACCACGTTGCATTCGCCATGTACACACTGCTCCTGACAATCATCACCGCGGTTGCGATCTCATCTACCGAGCAAGCGGCACCCGAGCTCATCGCGCCCGGCGTCGTCTCCACAACAGACGGTGAGTATTCACCGACCTATGACCCTGCGCGCGGCGAGCTCGTCTTCATGCGACGCACACCGGGTAGACTCGACTACACACTCTACGTGTCGCGTCGCGACGGCTCAGGCTGGACGAAACCCAAAGTGCTGCCGTTCTCGGGAACGGATCGCGACGGCGGTGCCGCGTTTTCGCCGGACGGCCAGCGTCTGCTGTTCGACTCCGAGCGGCCCGACGACCGCGTTGCGCGTCGCTCCATCAATATTTGGCGCGTTGCCCGCGACGGCGACGATTGGGGCGAACCCGAGCTCATTGAACAGGCATCCATAAACGACCCAACCGAACCCGCTGCAGGTCGAGACGAATATGGCCCCACCGAAACGCCTGACGGCAGCATCGTCTTCTACAGTTTCCGACAACCGCTTCGTGGCGGATCACTCTATGCCGTTACGGGTGATGCACCCGCCGCGCGCAGCACAACCCTTCCCGATCCGTCGGCCGCAACGTTTGTGGCCTACCTCACGATGTCGACGAACAATGCACTCGCCGTCATCGAAGGGCGCAACCGTGCGGGTCGCGATACGGACTTGTTCTTCAGTTGCCGTGCGGGTGACGTCTGGTCCACACCGATGCCTCTCGAGGCGGCTAATTCGCGATCCAATGACGGCACGCCTTATCTCACCAGCGACGGGAAGATGCTGCTGTTTGCGAGCGAGCGCCCGACCGGCGATACGCGCGCCACTGTCTCGAGCCTCTACAGCATCGACCTAGCCTCCTTGGACCTGCCCTGCACCTAACTTCTGATCCTCGGAAATACCTGTGTCACGCTCCGGCGAAACAGTCCCCATGCTGCGGCCGTTGGCGTATCCTATGTCGGTGACCAGAGCACACGCTCTGTGAATTGTGGGAGCCAGACATGTTTGATTCTCGCCCGCGTCATCACGTTTTTGCCGCGCTGACTGTTGCGTTTGCAGCAACGCTGACTGGCTGCGAGTCGAGCGGTATTCAGGTGGACAGCGATGCCACCGCGCCCGCTCGTGCGATCACACAGTCGGCACCGACGCCCGACTACTCTGTGCACTACTGGAGTGCGCTGCGCGCCTGTTTGCAAACGGGTCGGTCGGAATGGGAATGCAAGTCCGGCGAGGATCGTTTTGTGCGCGACGCACTGGCGATCGAAGCGGCGATCGATGCGCAACGACAGCAGCGCCGCCAGGCGTTTCGAGACCGCGCCGATCTCGGTGACGACTCAGCGGGCCCGGCCACGATGACGGAAACCGCGGATCGTACGCAGTCCATCGTCGTGCAGTCGCAGCCGCCGTCATCGAGCCCTGCGTCGTCCTTCGATGACGGACTTGATCGGTTTGTCCTCGAAGACTTCAGTCTCGATACGATTCAATAATTGCGGCGTCGACCCACATGAGGTCGTTACCCTGCGTGTAAAAGAAGTATTTGCCGTCTGGCGTGACCATGGGGCAGTAGTCGATCTCTGATGAGTTGATCTCTGGCCCCATGTGAATGTCATCGCCCCAGCTGCCATCGGGCTGGCGAAAGCTCACGTAGAGATCCCCACTACCAAGGCTGTCTTCGCGGCCGGCGGATACGTGAATCAGATAGTCCTCGTCGGGGCTCACGTAAATGTCGCCCTCGTCCACCTCGCTGTTCACGCCCGGTCCGAGGTTCACGGGCGCCTCGAACGCACCGTCGGTGAACTGCGCGCGATAGCTGTCGCGCCGCCCGATGCTGTCATCCCGTTCGGCTGAGAAATACAGGCTGCCGTCGGCAACCAACATCGGGTAGAGCTCGTGACCGGGCCCGTTGATGTGTGCACCCAGCGGCTCGGGGGTGACCAGCCCTTCAGACGTGACCTTGCTACGCCAGATGTTGTAGCGCTCCAGTGAATAGCCCGCGAGCGGGCGGTCAGAAATGAAGTACACCCAGTCGCCCGCGGGCGAGAATGCCATGTCGACATCGCTGTGCCCGGGATAGGTTTTGGATGGCGCCGCCATGCGCACGTCCTGCCAGGTGCCATCCCGGCGTTGCCAGCTGTAGAACATCTTGAAGACGCCGTCGACGGAGCGCGAGAACATGAAGATGCGACCGTCTGGTGAGAACACCGCGTTGAGTTCGCGTTCATCGGGCAGTGACACAAGGTCAGGCGCAAACACCTCGGGTGTGCTACCCGGTGCGGGCTGACCGAGATAGGGGCCCGACAATTCGGGCCAGGATTCCTGCGCGGTTGCGCCCGAAGAAACCAGGATCGCAAGTAACAAAAGTCGCTTCACAATGGTCACCCCCATTAGCGCGCGTGTATGTGTTCCCAACCAGCACGCGTATGCTACCAGCCTCGCCCGCAGCCAGACTCGCGGCGTGCCATCTGAAGGATGAGGAACTGACACAGTGACTGACACGCCTATGCGCGATACGCGCCTGAACCGCTACTGGTTCTCGATCGCACTCTGGAAACGCATTCTGTTCGCGCTGGCGTTGGGCGTTGTCGTGGGCGCGTTCTGGGGCGAAGGCGCCAGCTCAATTAGCTGGATCGGCGACATCTTCCTGCGCAGCATCCGAATGCTCGTGGTGCCGCTCATTCTGACGACACTCGTTTCCGGCGTCGTGGCTATGGGCAAACCCAGCCGGCTGGGCTCCATCGGGTCTAAGGCGCTCGTGCTCTACCTCACCACCACGGCACTGGCGATTACCATCGGTCTCACCTTCGGCACTGTGATCGCACCGGGTGAAGGTGTGGTACTGGCCGAGGCGTCCGCTCAAACGCTCGGTGAAGCCGTGTCACTGCGGGACCGCCTCTACGGCATGATTCCGACCAACCCGTTTGCGGCACTCGCCGAGGGCAACGTTCTGGCCGTCATCGTCTTTGCGATTCTCATCGGCGTTGGCATCCTGCTTGTCGGCGAGAAGGCCAAGGTGTTGCGTGACACGTTTGATGCCGGTGCGGAGGTCATGCTCAAACTCACGTTTATCGTGATGGAGCTGGCGCCCTTCGGTGTCTTCGCGCTGATCGCCAACGTGGCGGGCTCCCAAGGTGCGATCGCCCTGCTCCAGGTCGTCAAACTGGCGCTCGCGGTCTATGGCGCCTGCATCGTGCACATCGTCGTGGTGCAGTACGGCATGGTCGGGCTTGTTGCACGCTTGTCGCCATTGCCATTTATCCGCGGCGTCGTCGACCCGCAGCTACTGGCCTACTCGACATCGTCGAGCGCAGCTACATTGCCGGCCACGATGGCTGCCGCAGAAGAAAACCTCGGTGTCGGTAAGTCCGTGAAGTCCTCGGTGCTGCCGCTCGGCGCCACGGTCAACATGGACGGCACCGCCTTGTACGTGGGCATTGTGTCGCTATTCGCCGCGCAGGCGTTCGGTGTACCGCTGGAGTTTTCGGACTACCTGGCGATTGGGTTGACCACGACGCTCGTCTCCATTGGAAGCGCTTCTGTGCCGTCGGCGTCGCTTTTTCTACTCGCGGCCGTGCTGACAAGCATCGGGTTGACTGAGGCGCAGACCGCAATCGTTGTGGGCTTCATCCTGCCCTTCGACCGCGTGCTCGATATGATGCGAACCGTCGTGAATGTCACGGGTGACCTCGCTGTGGCGACGACCATCGCACGCTACGAAGACGACCTCGATATTGAGGTCTACCGGCACAAGCCTGAGCTCTAGAAGATCCTGCCGTGGTCAGGAAGGCGACTTGATAAGGTCGGCGAACCAGAAGCCGTCGCGCTCGACCCGCTCCCCCCGCGTAACGGGAACTCGGTGCGCGAAGCCCGGCCCGTTCGCCACGAAGGTGTGGAACTCACCGTTTTCGCCGCAGGGATCGACGCCTTCCGGAAAGTCTCGCAGCAAGTCGGCATCGAATCGCCGACCCACGAATTCGGGCGGCAGGGCCTTCGGGTCGATGCACGTGAGATACGCCTCGACACCCGACGCAACCATCGTCTCAGCGAGCTGGTCTGTGGGTTGCAGCCACAGCGGGAAACGCGGCTCGATGCCGGACCCCTCGAGAAGAGACACACGGTAGGCGCGGACATCTTCGAGAAACAGGTCGCCGAAGGCCATATGTGTGACGCCTTCTTGGCGCGCCCGCTCAAGCCATGGCGCCACGGCCGCTTCGTAGTCGCTGTTGCTGCAGGGCCAGGGGAGTTCGACCACGTGTACCGGCAGACCCAGAGATTCAGCCTGGGCAAGCAACAAGGTTCGCCGCACCGCATGCATCGCGACGCGATCGGCCTTGGTGTTGACGGTTGTGATCAGGGCCGTTACGGGATTTTTGGCGTCTTCGCATAGCCGCTTCAGCGCCCACGCGCTGTCCTTGCCGCTGCTCCACCAAAGCCAGGTCGCGCTCATGCCGGTCACCCTACACGACGCGCGTCACCTTGCGTTGCGAATTAGCCGCCCGTGACACCCGCCGTGCAGGCCGACACGTCATTGGGCGCCGGCAGCAAGCGAATGAACTCAAACTCGGCGCGCAAATCCGCAGGTGCGGCGAACGCGTTCGCCACCATACCCACCTGCAGCGTCGAAGGCAGATCGGCGCGTGTCTCGGAACGCAGCAGCACCCAGTCGCTGTCGGTCGTCAGCCAGCGGAATGAATGGATGACGTTACCCACACGGCAGAGGATCAACGAGCCTTCGTTGCTACCAGTGTCGAGGAACAGGGCCGATACAGAATCAACCGTGTTCTTGGTCTCGCTGCCCACACCACCCGCGATGCTGGCGTCCTGGCGCCCCAGGTTGAGCATCACGTAGTTCTCGGGTCCGCTGGCACCACTCGCGTTGCGCGCCATGAGCCCCGCTGAGTTGAAGTCCGACGCAGGCGCCTGCCCGGGCGCCGCGATGCTATCGGCGGTCACGCGTGTGTGGACGGCAAAATTACCCGCCAGCTCCTTAAACACAAGCGGTCCGTCCCCGGCATCGAACCACCCCGGCGTTTGCGTGGGCACAAGCGTCAATGCGCCAGCCGTCGAGGCGTTGATGTCGAGCACCGTGTACTGGGCTGCTGTGCCCTCAACGAGGTGGCGCAGCTGCCAGTCGGCGAGCGTGTTGACTGCGAACTCGTCGCTGAAGGAGTCCGCAAGCGGTCCGATCGATCGCACGAGATCAACGGCCGAACCCTCGACCACCGAAACGCCGCCGGTCGGGTTCTGACTCACGATGCTGCCCGCGGGTATCGTGTCGTCGTTTTGATCGGTGATCGTGCCGACGACGAGGTTCGCGGCAACGATGGCGGCCTCGGCCTGGGCTTGCGCCTGACCGGAGACGTCGGGGACGACGACCATGGGCGGCGGACCGTTCGAGACGACGAGATCGACGTCGGTGCCGACAATCACAATGGTGCCGGCAATAGGCATCTGACTGATGACGTCCCCTGCCGGTACCGTCAAGCTCGGCTGCTGACTCACGCTGCCGGTCACGAGACCTGCCGCATCCAGCGTCGTGCCAGCTGCGGCCACTGATTGACCCACCACGCTGGGCGCCGCAACCGTCGGCGGACCCAAAGACACCACGAGATCAACGGGCGTGCCGGTGGCCACGTTGGTGCCGGCTGTCGGGTCCTGGCTAATCACATCGCCTGCGGGCACGTTGAAGTCATTTTGTTCGGTAATGTCTCCGACCACGAGCTCGGCTGCGATCAGCGCCGCCTCGGCGGCTGGCTGCGAGAGACCGACCACATTGGGCGTCGAGACCGGCAGACCCAAGGACACGGTGTAGTCGAGCGCCGTGTCGAGCGGCACGATCTGGCCCGGTGGTAATGATTGGCTGATGATCTCGCCCAGCGGCACCGTGTTGCTGAACGTTTGCGTAACGACGCCAACCTCAAGTCCGGCATTGAACAGGACGGTCATTGCCTGAGCCTCCTGCAGCCCGACGATGTCGGGTACGGGGACGGGATCGGGACCCAGCGAAATCACCAGATTCACAGGCGACGTCGCAGCTACCAGGGTCCCCGCGACCGGATCCTGGGATACGACGCTTCCGGCAACGACATCAACGCTAGGCACAGCCGAGGTATCGCCCAAGCTCAGTCCGGCGTTGGTCAATGCGGTGATGGCATCGGTCTCCGTGAGCCCAACCGTCTGAGGTGTCGCAATGTTGGCGGGGCCCAATGAAATGACGAGGTCCACGGGCGTATTGGCGCTCACCATGGCGCCGCCGACAGGGTCCTGACTGATGACACTGCCGACCGGTACCATGTCATCGGCCACTCCCGTAACCGTGCCGACAACTAATGTCGCGGCTACGAGATCTGCGGTGGCCGCAGCTTCCGTCAGATTGGTCACGGCCGGCACACTGACGTTTGCGGGCCCCGTCGATATGACGATTTGCACACTAGAACCCCGCGGGACCGAATCTCCCGCACCGGGAACCGTTCGAATAGCCTGTCCCACTGGCACGGTGTCATTGGCCTCGCTGGCGACATCGCCGACGGCGAGCCCCGCGGCGACAATCAGTGTTTCGGCCTCGGCTGCCGTGGAGCCTGCGGTTACGGGTACAACCACATCAGCAGAACCCGTTGAGACTGCGATGTTGACCAGTGAATTGGGTGTGACTGAGCTACCCGCGCCGGGCGAGGTCCCGATCACCGATCCGATCGGAATCGTGTCGCTAGACTGGTCGTTGGTAGCCCCAACGCGCAGCCCCGCGTCGCGAATGGCCTGTTGTGCATCGGCAATCGAACTGCCCGCGGTTTCCGGAACGACAACATCCGGATTGACGACGACCGTGTCGTCGCTCGAAGTCGGAGAGCAACCCGCCACAACGAGCAGCAAGGCCAACCAGACAAAGCGAATACGGGTAGTGACAGCAAACATGGGCAATCCCTTGCGACCCTGCGCTCGGAAATCGGCGCTTCTGATCGCACTGAATTATCGCCCCGGGCATCCAAGGGGGCTCATGTGCTGTTTCACAAAATGCCGCGGCGCGCATGCATTATGTTTACTCGGGTTCGCGGAGATCAGGACTCTGCTTGCTTGATCTGCCGCCGCCTTCATGCGCGCCCTGGCGCAGCGTGGTGTCGCCGCCTCGATCCCGAAGCGGCGACGTACCATCGACTGTTTGCCTACCGCTGCGCCACGGCCTCGGTCTCGGCTGGCTGACCAATGATCAGGTAGTCGCGCAGTGCATTGACCATGAGCCAGCCCGTGTCGGCATTCGTGAAGATCGCAAAGCCGAATTGTTGCTCGGGGTAGATCTCGAACTGGCAGGTGAAGTTACCGTTGTTGCCGCCGTGCCCGTAGGCCAACCCGTAGGGCGAATTCATCATGTGAAAGCCCAATCCATAGCGCCCGGGCCAGCCCGGCTGCTCACCCTCATCAGTGGGCGTCGCCACCTGCGGCTCCAGCATCTTCTCGTAGCCTTCCGCTGACAGTCCTTTTTCGGCCAGCAAGCCGACGAGGAAGTTCGAGAACGTCCCAGCCTCCGTATACATGCTGTGTGCCACACCGATTTCGCCGGGGAATCCGTGTGGGCCGGTCATGCCCGCCCAGTGGCCGCGCGAGGCCTGCTCGTAGAGCGCCGGGTTTTCGGCAAAGTACGTGTTCTCTTGGAAACCCATGACGGCGAGCGTTTCGCGACGCACGATGTCCTCGAGCGGCTCACCCTTGATGTGCGCAACAACCCGGCCCAGGTACTCAAACCCTTCGCCCGAGTAGCCATACTGAATGCCCGGGTAGAACTTCAGGTCAATCTGCCCGTCATCGTTTTGCCAACGCCAGTTTGGAAACCCCGTCTGGTGAGACAGCGCGTGACGCGCGGTGATTTTCTCGTAACGCTTGTCGTGCGCAATGTCGTCGAACGGCAGGTAGGTATGCAGCGGGCGGTCCAGGTCGATTTCGCCACGCTCCACCATTCGGTTCACAGTGAACGCAAACACGGCCTTCGTAATCGAGGCCGCTTCGAACAGCGTGTCGTCGTCGACGGGCAACTCACTGTAGGCATTCTGGCTGCCGTAGGTCTGATGGTGCACGAGCTGCCCATCCTTCACGAGCGCAATGGACGCGCCCGGGATATCGAAGTGCGTCATGAGCGTTTTGACAACCTCGTCAAACGCCTCGGCATCGCTGCGCTCGAAACCGAATAATGCGCCCTGTTCCGGCAACGTGATCGGCGCGGCGACGGGAACCAGCGACAGATCAGGCGCCGTCGTCGTCTTGTTGGCGGAAACTTTGACCGTCATGGGCTCGGCGGGCGCTATCACCGTCGGTGTATTGCCGATCCAGTTAATCCGGTCGACGCTCGTCACCGTGTAGGTGCCTGCGGGCACCGATACCGAAAACGCACCCGACTCGTCCGAGACGGTCTGCACCCAAAGCTTAGGGTTTTTCTTGGACTGCACGCGGACGCGCAGCGGGTCCGCCTTGTCCTCGGGGTCGTCGGACGCCACTTCGATGTGCCCCGCGAGCGTGCCGAGCTTGGTCTTGCGACCCAGAAGCAGCAAGTCTGCGGTGCGACCGCCGGCCTGGCTCTTGCCGAATCCTGGGCCCCAGGACACGAGCGATGCGGTCGTGTCGTCTCCCACGACGTCCTGATCGGCGATCAGGAGATCGAGCCCGAGCACCGTGTGGGCTTCGAGCGCGGTGGGGCTCGCGAATTGAAATTCGTAGGTGGTCACGTTGCCCTCGCGCGCGACCGCAACATCGGCTGTGTCCCAGCTGGCATTGGCCACGTCAGCATCCCAGCTCGAGGCGTCGCTGAGCATGGCGCGCTGCTCGCCCAGGGTCAGGTACAGCGCCGAACCCGAACCCGTCGTCGTGTGATTGAAGTCGATGTAAACAATGACACTATCGTTGCGGTCCCACTGCCCGGGTTCAGCGTCTTCGGCGACGGCGTGGACGTCATCAGTGATTTCGAGGGCGATGAAGACCGTATTGGCCTTCGGGTCGTAACCGGCCCGGAAGCCCGCGGCAAAGCCCGAATCGGCTTCGACAAGCTCGCGACTGCCATTCGTCTGCACCGGATAGACGATCAATCCATCGGGCCAATCGCCCAGCTTGCCGTCAATGGTGATGTTCTTGAGCTGCGCGGCCTGCGCCACTGCCCCGTTATCTGCCTGTGCCTGGATGGCCAGTGACCCGACCAGAATCCCCAAAACGCACCGTCGCAACATCAGTGTCTCCCCGCATAATGGATGAAATCATCCACACTTGGATGCCGGGCCTGGGCCTTGGGTTTAGGCCGACAGCAAAGAATTCGTCACGGCATGAAGTCCGCGCCCTTCACGTCGATAAATGCGTCAAACGCCGCCAAACCGGTCGACATGTCGGCCCGTCCGAAGCCGACACGAAACCGATCCGTGGGTGTCGCCTGAAGCTCTGAGCGGTAGATCGATGCCGGCAATAACAACACGCCGGCCTCTTCTACGAGCGCTGTGCAAAACGCCTCGACCCCGCCGCGACCCGTGAAGCGCGGGAATGCGATGCAACCGCCGTCGGGGCGATGCCAGTCGAACAGCGCTGTGTGTCGCGCGAAAAACGCCTCAAGCTCTGCGAGATTGGACCGCATCAGCGCGCGCACGCGCTCGAGTAGCGTCTCGCGGATGCCGAGCGCCATCGTTGCCAGTCGTTCGCTGGGCGCCGAGTTACAGATCGACAGATAGTGCTTGTAACGCTCGAGCCGCTGCAGCACCGCGCGGTCTCGGCAGGCAATCCAACCAATGCGCAAACCGGGCAAGCCGTAGGCCTTGGACATGACGTTGAGCGACAGACCCTTCTCATAGGCATCGGCCGCCTGGTCGATCCGCTTCGCCGCATCGAGCTCGAGCAGCCGGTACACCTCGTCACTGAACAAGTAGAGATCGTGCTCGCGGCAGATCGACACCAGTGCCGCGAAGTCCTCGTGCGACGGAATCGCCCCCGTCGGGTTGTTGGGGAAGCACACCGATACGAGTCGCGTGTTCGGGCGCACTGCGGCGCGAACAGCGTCGGGATCAAGGCGCCAGCCCGCGTTCTCGTCGTGCGCCACGCCCGTCACGTCACAGATATCGAGCGGCACGGTCTCTGCCGCCTGGTAATTCGGCGTCACGACAATCGCGTGATCTTCGGGCGCGAGCAACACGCGCATCGCCGTGTAGACGCCCTCCTCGGCGCCCGCAAAGCAGAGCACGTCGTCTGCGGTCAGCGAGTCGTACGTGCTCGCGATTGCCTCACGCAAATCGGGCGCACCCCAGGTTTCGGTATAACCCAGATGCAAGTCGGCTAACGCATCAGCAGGCTGCCCGGCGAGCGCCAGTAATTCGCCCACCGTGACGCTCTGCGCATCGGAGGCTGTCATATGGTGCTGTGCTTTGAACTCCCATTCCGAAAAATAGGTTTCCAGTGCGAAATCTCTCACTGACCGCCCCCGCGTGTTATCGACACAACATCACCCCGGCGACACCGCCACGAGTCCCACGCATTCCAAGTCGCATGCTGCGCGCCCGGTTAGTTCAGCCACTGCAATGCGGTCTGCAAGACGAGCGCATTGGTGATGTCCACGAAGAACGCCGCGATGAGCGGCAGAATGATGAACGCGAGCGGCGCAGGCCCGTGTTTCTTGGTAACGGCCGTCATGTTGGCAATCGCGGTGGGCGTCGCGCCCAGTGCGAACCCGCCGAAGCCGGAGCTCAGCACAGCGGCCTGGTAGTCACCGCCCATCGCGCGAAACAGGATCACAAGAATAAAGAGTACGGCTGCCAATGTTTGAAGACCAAGCAAGACCAGCAATGGGCCCGCCAGCTCGGCAATCGACCAAAGCTGCATGCTCATCAGCGACATGGCCAGGAACAACCCCAGCGAAAAGTCGGACACAAGCGCCAACGAACGCGAGCGCGCGGGCCAGTACATGCGTGGAAACAAAGACGGTAACGTGTTGGAAAGCAACACGGCGCTGAGCAGGCAGGTCACAAACAGCGGCAACTTGAGTCCAATCTCCTCAAAGCCTGCGCGCAGGAACCAACCCATGATGATGGCCACGTGCAGCGCCAGCAGTACGGCCATGATACTCGTGTGGCGTATGGTCTCCGTGTCCTCGTCGTCGTAGGCAATACCCACGACGGGCGCCTCGTCGCCGCCAGACAGCTTGTGACGCTCAAGCAAGAATTTGCCAATGGGCCCGCCGATCAGGCTCGCGACCACAAGGCCGAGCGTCGCGGCAGCCGCACCGAGCTCGAGCGCGCCCGCCACACCTTGCGCCTCGAAATCGGGCGCCCACGCGATCGCGGTGCCATGGCCACCAATCAACGCCGCCGAGCCTGTGAGCAAACCAACTTCAGCCGGCAGATCCAGCAGCAGCGCGCCGGCCACACCGACGCCATCCTGGATCACGATGAACGACAGCGTGAGCACGAGCATCACGAGCAGCGGCCGACCGCCCGCCACGAGGTCGGCGAATCGCGCGTTGAGCCCGATGCCCGTGAAGAAGTAGATCAGCAGCCGGTCGCGCGTCTCGAGGTCAAACGCAAGCTCGATATAGAAAACGGCGTACAGCGCCAATGTCAGCAACGCTGCCAACAACCCGCCCGTCACAGGTTCGGGAATGTTGTACTCGCGCAGAATGGCGATACGCTTGTTCAGGCGCATGCCCGCGAAGAACACCGCAATGCCCGCCGTGTAGGCGAGAAAACTGTCGACTGGCACTGTAGTCGTCACAGGCGGCGCACCCTGCCCGCTCCCAGAACCGCGACAGCCTCAATCACTCCGCAGAAGTGCCTGGCGGAAACCCCTCGAGAATGCGCGTGACGGCATTGCGAATCGCCTCGCCGTTGTCGCCTTTGAGCTCGGTCTCGGAAAGCCGCTTGCTCGCGCTGCCGTGCCAGACAGGTGCTTTGCGCGCGGCATCGAACACGTCGATAGCCAGGCTGCCTTCCGTGTATTCACGCGTTTCGACCTCGGTGCGTGTGGCGCCCGCAATCGGTCGGACGCCGTAGTAACCGTAGCCCCAGCGCCAATGCGGACCGTAGTAATCGACATACTCGCGACGTCTGACATCAACCCGGTCGCGTGCACCGACCGTCCAAGCCACCACGAAATCCGCGTCTGCCGGTTTGGCGACGAACTCAAAGCCCTTGCGCTCGAACTCCTCCTGGATCGCCGCCTTAAGTCGCGCGGCGACAATTGGGTTCGGCCCGCGATCGCCCGCCACCGTCATGGGGTTATCGCCGATCCAGCTGAACGTCTGATAACGGTCAAACGACTGATCCGGATCAAAGTCCGAAAACACCTTGGGCGTGGTGCTGCAGCCTGCCAGCGCGAGGGCGGCTACGCCCAACATGATTCGTTGCCACATCGTCATTGCCTGTACTCCCTGTGGCGCCCGACGCAAATCACGCAGGCCACCGCTAAAAGACACAAATCACTTCAGGTTAAGATTATGCCCGGTTCTGCGGGCGGAGAAATGGGGGAACGCACGTGACACCGATCCAATACACCACCGGGCTCGCCCGGGTACTGACTGCACTGACCGCAGCGCTGGCGGGCGCGTGCTCAACGACGGCGGGCCCGGCGGCCGAGTCGGACAAGCCTGCCTTCGACTTCGGCGGCGTCTTCAAGGACACGGCTGCCGGCCAGATCGACAGAATCGTCATACCGCGGCGGCCCGACGGCCCGCCCAATGTCGTGTTGATCATCGCTGATGACCTCGGCTGGCCCTACCTGGGCTTTTTGGGCGACGACAACGTCATCACGCCCAATATGGACATCCTGGGCCGGGGCGGCGCCGTCTTCGAGGTCGCCCACGCCACCTCGAACTTCTGCCGACCCACACTGCAAAGCCTGATTACAGGTCTGTACCCCGTGACCTATGAGCAACGCGCGGGCGCCATCGCCGACCAGAAGCTCGCCGAGTCACGGCTTGCGGCAGACACCGCCAGCACGCGCAATCGGGACATGATGCGCCGGCAGTACGAGACGGCCGCGATCGAGCAGTTCGAGACTTTGCCGCGGTTGCTGGCCGAAGCGGGCTACGCGTCACACCAGAGCGGCAAGTGGTGGGAACAGTCCTACGCGCATGGCGGCTTCACGCACGGCATGACAGAAGCCTGGCGCTGGGAAGACGCGGCGAGCCTCGGCGACCGCTGGTTCTTCACGTTTATGGGCGGGCGCGGCAATGAGATTGGTCGCGAAACGATGGCACCGGTCACGGACTTCATCGCCGACCACGCCGATCAGCCGTTCTTCGTTTGGTACGGCCCCGCCCTGCCCCACACGCCGCTCAATGCGCCCGATCGATTCTTCAAGTACTACCAGGACCGCGACGATCTTTCTGAATCGGCAAAGCTCTACTACGCCAACATCAGCTGGTTCGACTGGGGCGTGGGCGCTGTGCTCGACAGCCTGCGTAACCAGCGACTGCTCGACAACACACTGATCATCTACGTCAACGACAATGGTTGGGAGCAACCGGCGGGTGTCGAATACGCCAATGATCCCAAAACCTTCGCCAATGGCGGGCCTCGCGGCAAAGGCTCGTTCTTCGACACAGGGCTGCGCACGCCCATCATCTTCTATTGGCGCGGCAAGATCGCAGCCGTACGCGACCAGCAGACGCTGGCGAGCGCGCTCGACATCATGCCGACAATTCTCGACTACGCGGGCCTGCCGCAGCCTGACGCGCTGCCCGGCTACACGCTGCGACCAGCCATCGAGGGCGAGTCTCTCGACGCGCACCGCGATGCGCTCATCGGGCGACTGACACAGCACCGCGCGGGCACCAATTTTCGGGGCGAACCCGACGCCGCAACCGACGACTTGATGGGCGCGCCGATGGCGGGCTACTACCGGCGTGACTTGCGCTGGTACTTCGTGTGGCTGCCGGAGAGCGGCGAGATGGCGCTGTACGACATGGACAACGATCCAGGCCAGACACAAGACGCCGCAGCGGACCATGCGGACGCCGTCGCGCGCTATATCCAAGACATCGAGCAATGGCGACAACGCTACGAACTTCGCTGATCGCGTCCGCCGCCGTCTTTGGTGGCCTGATACTCGCGTTCGATGCCGGCGCGGACGCGACGCTCGATTGGGTCGCCATCCCGGCCTCATGTTTCGAGCTGGGCGATGCGCGCGGCTACGCCGAAGAACGACCGGCCCGCGAAGCTTGCGTCGAGGACTTTGATCTCACGCGCACCGAAGTCACGAACGCGCAGTTTGCGCGCTTCGTTTCGGACACGGGTTACGTGACGCGCGCCGAGCGCGGTTGGGCGGCGCAGGAGCCCGGCGGCCCCGGCGAAGCAATTCCCTCAGGCTCTGCCGTGTTTGAAACGCCGGAGTCAATCCGGCCAGACGCGCTCAACTGGTGGCTATTCGAGGAAGGCGCCAGCTGGCGCAAGCCTGCGGGGCCGGATGGCCCCGACGCGGCGCCAGATTTTCCCGTGGTGCATGTCACGCGAGCGGACGCAGAGGCGTTCGCGCGTTGGGCGGGCGGGCGGCTGCCTACCGAAATCGAATGGGAATCAGCCGCGCAATCCGCCGGCGACGACGGCGACGACGCGAACACCTGGCAGGGCCTTTTTCCGATCGCGGACACGGGCCGCGATGGTTTCAAAGGGCTTGCACCCGTGGCGAGTTTCGAAGCCAATGCGCTGGGATTGCACGACATGATCGGCAACGTGTGGGAGCTCACAGCGACGCCCTACGCGCCCGATCACAGCGACGACGCACGGCGCATCGCAGGCGCACGCGGGTTTGACCCGGCGCAGCCGGCGGACGCCGTGGTTGTGATTAAGGGCGGGTCCTTTCTATGCGCGCGCGATTTTTGTTACCGCTTTCGCGCCGCAGCGCGCCAAGCGCAGAACCTCTACACGGGCACCTCACACGTCGGTTTCCGCCTCGCAAGGTCGCGCGCAGCATCCACTTCAGACACGCGCTGACTCAGCGATCACCCTCCGCCACACGCGGTTGCAGCAGTGTCGCGACGACCTGACTGCCGACCTGTTCACCGAGTTGCACCCCGGCTTCCGAGTCGTAGCGAAAGTGAATGCCCAAATAGACTCTGGACGCACCGCACTCGCGCGCCGCATCACTGAAACGCTCGAACGAGCGTGTTGCGGGATGCATCTCGATCTTGCCCGAGAACGGCCCGGCCACATCGACCGTTTCCGTACGCATCTTGAACGCGTAGTCCTCACCAAACACGTGCGTCAGTGCGGACATCGCAGCAGCGCACGCCGTACCGTGCGCCGACGGATAAGACGGAAAGGCATAGGTGTGCCGGTGGGTGTTCGTCCAGGTTGACTCCTGCTGCGTCGCCGGATTGCCGTCATTGTCGGCCCATCGAATCGCCGTGTACGGACGCCAGTGGTTGTAGTGAAACTTGTTCTCGAAACTCGATACGTAGGCGTCATAGATCGCCATGTTGAGCAGCGCGAACAGTCGAACTGACGCGTCCAGCGACAGCGCCTCGCGCGCAATGAGGTCACGCGCCAGCCGGTTGTGGGAATTCTCGGAAAAGTCCTTCCACCAGAGTGCGAGGTGCGTCTGGTCGGGCGTCCGTTGCATGCTCTGGAAGCGACCGAGCCTCTTCACTTCGTCGAACGCGGCCGAATACGCCTCACTGGCAATGTTCGGCGGCGGTGGTACCCGAAACTGGTCGGGGCGCTCCAGGGCGAATCCCCGCGCCTTGGCCCAACCGGGTCCGAATATGAAGCCCTGTGGCGTCCCGCTGTGTTCCTGAAATTCTGCGTAGACGCCGGGCGCCATGGGATGCCATTGGTAGCTGGCCTCGGTATCCCAGCCGTCGCCCTGGCGCGTCGACAAAATGGACTCGGCGGCACGCACGCCCAGCTCGCGACCTCTCTCAAGTTGGCCAGGGTCATCCACGCCCGCTTCTGCCTGGTCGCGCAACGCGGCAAATTGAGCGTGACTGTCCGGGTACTGGCTGCTTGCCACGACAAAGGCCGCCTGCGATAGAGCGGCAACGCGACTGGCCTCCGTCACGCGCACCTTAAGCGCAAAGGGCTCGTAGCCACTGCCTGTCGCGCTGAGCGCATCATGCATCGCAAGGTGCATCATCGTGACAGTCCGCAGACCCTTCAGGGTCATAAAGCCATCCTCAGCTTCGGCGACGGCCAACACCGCGGCATTCCATTCGACCGCAGGCGCGGCATCACCGGCTCGCGCGGATGGCACGCTGAATAAAGCCCATAGAAGGATGATTACGATACGATTTGCGACAGGCATGAGGGTGCTCCCATAGCGTTGTTCCAGTCCCACCCTATCTCCGCTCCATGGCATGAACTACTAGTGTTTTCGAAGTTCGCTGCCGCACACGCTTCGTACGCAGTAGACCCCGATCCCCGCCAGGCGTAAGTTGGCAGCTTGATAGGCGGTTATTCGACACCGCCTGAACAAGGCCGCTTACGGCACGAGGGGACACCATGCAAATCACGGTAAGCACACACATCGATGCGCCACGCGACGTCGTTTGGGCGCGCGCCACGGACTTCGAAAATTGCGCCGAATTTATTTCGGGGCTCGACAAGACCGAGGTTCTCGAGAAGCCAGCGTCGGGCATCGTCGGCCTAAAGTGGCAGGAAACGCGCACCATGATGGGCAAGGAAGCGACGGAAACGATGTGGGTCACCTCCGCGCGCGAGCCGGAGCACTATGACGTCGAGGCTGGCAGCCACGGCTGTCGCTATTTCTCTCGCATCAGTCTCAAAGAAATCGGCGATGCCACAGAGCTCACCATGACCTTCCGCGGCGAACCCGAAACGTTCATGGCCAAGCTGCTCGGCAACACCATTGGCCGACTGTTTTTGGGTACGACGCGAAAGATGCTTCAACAGGACATCGACGACATTAAGCTGGCGGCGGAACACGACGCGCACGCCATGGCCTGAGCGCCTGCGCACGTCACAAGTGCGCAATCCGCCTGCGGTATAGTGCCAAACACCACTACCTGCCGGGGGGAACAACATGGCCACACTCAACATCAATGGGCAGTCGGTGACGCTCGATGTGGAGGGCGACACACCATTGCTCTGGGCGCTGAGGGAGCAGGCCGGACTCACGGGCACGAAGTACGGTTGCGGCATCGCCCAGTGCGGCGCCTGCACGGTGCACATCGATAGCCGCCCCGTGCGCGCCTGTGTCTACCCGGTTAGCGCGGTCCAACCGGGGCAGCGCATCACGACGATCGAAGGGCTGACCCCTGACGCCAGTCACCCCGTGCAACAGGCCTGGCTCGAGCTCGACACCCCGCAATGCGGCTACTGCCAGTCCGGCATGATCATGGCCGCCGCCGCATTGCTCGATCAAAACCCCGACCCGACGGACGCCGACATTGATCGCGCGATGACCAACATCTGTCGTTGCGGCACGCTGCCACGCGTTCGGGCCGGCATCCACCGCGCGGCTGAGATCGCCCGCGAGGAGGCAGAGTCATGAGCGCCGCAATGTTGAGCCGACGTGAGTTTGTGATTGGCACCGCGGCAACCGGTGTCGGGCTGTCGATTGGCATGACACTGCCGTTGTCCGCAAACGCCGCGCAGGGCTCGCCCGAGGTCAACGCCTGGGTCGTCATCGACCCCGATGACACGGTGACGATTCGGATCGCCCGCACCGAGATGGGCCAGGGGACGGCAACGGGCCTCGCGCAACTCGTCGCCGAGGAGCTGGGCTGCGACTGGGATCGGGTCACCTGGGAATACCCGACACCCGGTGACAACCTCAAGCGAGACCGTGTTTGGGGCAGCTTTTCGACGGGCGGCAGCCGCGGCATCCGCTCAAGCCACCATTACGTGCGCGAAGGCGGTGCCACTGCGCGGCTGTTGCTGACGGAAGCAGCAGCCAACGCCATGGGCGTGCCCGCCTCGGAATGCACGGCTGAAAACAGCCGCGTCACGCACGCCGCATCGGGCCGCAGCAAACGCTTTGGCGAGGTGGCGACGGCCGCGGCCACGCTGCCGCCGCCCTTGGAAGTCACGCTGAAGGCGCCTGAGGAATGGCAACTCATCGGCAAGCCTGTGGCGCGTATCGACACACGGCCAAAACTGGACGGCACCCAGGTCTACGGCGCCGACGTCAACCTGCCCGGCATGCTCAATGCCAGCATCAAGGCTTGCCCCGTGTTTGGCGGCACACTCAAAGGCTTCGACGCCGCCGCGATTGAGGGCCGGCGAGGCGTCGTGCGAGCCGTCGCCGTGGGAGACGATGCCGTCGCCGTAGTCGCCGACACCTGGTGGCGGGCCAAGACAGCGCTCGACGCGCTGCCCATCGAATGGGACTTCGGACCGAATGCAAAGGTCTCGAGCGCCAGCATCGATGCCACGCTCAATGAAGGCCTCGACGCCGACGACGCCTTCGTGGGCAACCAAAAGGGCGACGTTGAAGCCGGCCTCGATGCCGCCGAGCTGACCGTCACGGCGACCTACGCCTACCCGTTCCAGAATCATGCACCGCTCGAACCGATGAACACGACAGCACGCGTGAGCAAGGACCGCTGCGAAGTGTGGTGCCCGACCCAGAATGGCGAAGCGGCACTCGCGGCGGCAGCAGAAGCATCCGGACTGCCGCAGACGCAATGCGAGGCCTACAAGCTCAGCCCAGGCGGCGGCTTCGGGCGACGCGGCGCGTTCCATGACTTCGTGCACCAGGGCGTACTCATCGCCAAACAGTTCCCGGATACACCCGTGAAGTTGCTCTGGACGCGCGAGGAGGACATGGCGCAGGGCCGCTTCCACCCGGTCACCAAGGCACGTCTCACAGGGGGCCTCGACGAAGACGGCAAGTTGTCCGGTTTACGCATTCGCATCTCTGGTCAGTCCATTCTCGCGGCGGTGTTTCCAGGCGCGCTGCGCGACGGCGCCGACCTCGCAACGTTCCAGTGTCTGCTGCCAGGCGGCGAGCACGCGTTCACCTACGCCGTCGACGACCTCCTCATTGATCACGCGATGCGAAACCCCCACGTCCCACCCGGCTTTTGGCGCGGCGTCAACGTGAACCAGAATGTCGTCTACGTGGAGTGCTTCCTCGACGAACTCGCGCATGCCGCGGGCCGCGACCCGCTCGAGTTCCGCCATGACCTGCTCGACGGTCACCCGCTCGCACGCGCCGTGCTCGACGCGGCGGCCGAGCGCGCGGGCTGGGGCGAGCCACTACCAAAAGGCCATGGCCGTGGCCTTGCCGTGTGCAAGGCCTTTGACAGCTATGTCGCCGCCTGCGCCGAAGTGTCAGTCGAGAATGGCAAGCTGCGGATGCACAAGATCACCGCGGCCACGGATCCCGGTGTCGCCGTGAATCCACAGCAGATCGAAGCCCAAGTGGCCGGCTCGTTCGTCTACGGCCTGTCGGCCATGCTCTACGGCAAGTGCACGGTGGCCGACGGCGCCATCGTGGAGTCCAACTTCAACAACTACCCGTCGATGCGACTGGCAGAGATGCCCGAGGTTGAGACGATCGTCATGCCCTCGGGCGGCTTCTGGGGCGGCGTGGGCGAACCCACGATCGCCGTGGCGGCGCCGGCCGTGCTCAACGCGATCTTCGCGGCCACAGGCCAGCGCATTAGGGAGCTGCCGATTGGGGACCAGGCACTGAGCGCGTGAGCATCACGTCGGTTCTCATGATCACACTGGCGGCAACGACCGGGCCGGCCGCGACCACCGTGGATGGCGCGGCGCTGTCGATCGGCTGCGCGGGCTGCCATGCGGGGGCTACAGCGCTCGAGGTCGGTAGCGCCGACGCGCTGTTCTCCGCACTTGAAGCCTGGCGCGACCGAAGCGACGACGGCGCCGTCATGACGCGAATTGCCAGAGGATTCACGCCAGAAGAGCTGCGCGCGATCGCCGAATACCTGGCGCAGACGTGACCCGGCGCACCACACGGCGGCAGGTCCTTGCCGCACTGGCCGCGATCGGCGTCGCCGGTTGCGCCACGCGGCGGGCTGTTAAGCCCCGCGTCGTGATCGTTGGCGGCGGATTCGGCGGGGCCTCGTGCGCACGGGCCTTGCGTGATGCCGATCCAAGCATCGATGTCACACTCGTGGAACCCAACACGCAGTATCTCGCCTGCCCCCTCAGCAATCTGGTCATCAGCGGCTGGCGCCGGCTCGAACAACAGGCATTTTCGTACGCCGCGCTCGAGGCACGCGGTGTCCGGGTTCTGGCGACACGCGCGAGTGACGTTGACCCCGTCGCAAAAACCGTCACGACAGCGAGCGGCGACGTGCTCGCCTACGACCGGCTCGTCATGTCGCCAGGCGTCGAACTCGACTTCGACGGCCTCCCCGGCTACGACGCCGCCGCTGCGACGCGCATGCCGCACGCGTGGTCCGCCGGCGCGCAAACCCTCCTGTTGCGGCGTCAACTTGAGGCGATGCCCAATGGCGGTACCTTTGCCATCGTCGCACCCGACAATCCGTACCGCTGCCCGCCGGGCCCTTATGAACGCGCCTCCGTTGTGGCGCATTACCTCTCGCAATCGAAGCCGCGCAGTAAAGTCCTGATCCTCGACGCCAAAGACCGATTTTCGAAGCAGGCGCTGTTCCTCGCTGAGTGGCGTCAGCGCTACGGCGACCTCGTGACCTGGCAAGGCCGCTCCGATGGCGCGCGCGTGGTTCACGTCGACGCCAGTGCGGGGCGCATCGAGACCGAGTTCGATAGCGTGCGGGCCGACGTCAGCAACGTCATCCCGCCGCAGCGCGCCGCCCGCATCGCTGCCCGGGCGGGTGTCACCGACGCCTCGGGCTGGTGTCCTGTCGACGCGGCCACGTTCGCCTCGACGCAGCAGCGAGACATTCACGTGCTGGGCGACGCGGCCATCGCGAATGCCATGCCGAAATCCGCATTCTCGGCACAAGCGCAGGGACGGCTTGTGGCGAATCAAATAGTACGTTTTTTCAATGCTTTGCCCCCTATTTCTTCAAAACTTATTAATACGTGTTACAGCTACCTCGCGCCCGACAGCGCCATTTCAATCGCTGACGTCTATCGGCCCGAAGGCGAACGCTGGCGCACCGTCGCAGGCGCCGGCGGTGTGAGCGCGCTGGATGCAACCGCCGAGGATCGCCGCGGTGAGGCGGACGCCGCGCTTCGGTGGTTTAACACTGCAACCGCCGGCGCATTCGGATGAATCTCATTGCGACCTGGCTGCTGTTGTTGGGCAGCGGCATGGGTGTCGGCGACGACCAGCCCGCGCCGCTCACCGACGTGCCTGGCGATCCGCTTGCCGGTGCAGCGGTATTCGTGGACCGCGACACCGGCCATTGCATCACCTGTCACCGCATTGCGGGCCTCGAGGCCGCGTTCCAGGGCAATGTGGGCCCCGACCTGACGGGCATCGGCAGCCGGCGCAGTGCGGCCTACATCCGCGACCGAATCATGGATCCGACCCGGCTGAACCCTGATGCCACGATGCCGGGCTACTTCCGCAGCCGCGACTTGCGCCAGGTCACACCGTCGGATCGCGGCATAACATTGCTGACCGCCCAGCAAATTGAGGACGTGGTGGCCTATCTCATGACCCTCGAGGAAGCCCAGTGAACAGGACCACACGACGGCACCTTATCCAGGGACTCGCAGGCACCGCGCTCATGCTCGCGGTGCGCCCCGTGTGTGCGCAGCGTGCCGCGTTGCCTGAGCCGTTGGCTGAGCGCTATGGCCAACGCCCGATCGCCTTTGAGCGCGTCGCCATCGACCTCCCGCCACTCGCAGAGAATGGCAACTCGGTGCCGATCGAGGTAAGCGTCGACAGCCCCATGACACCCACAGATTACATCCGTCGCGTCGACGTTTACGCACCCGCCAACCCTGTGCCTCACCTGATTGGCTTCGAGCTGTCACCCGCCGCCGGTCGGGCACACCTCGAGACCCGAATCCGGCTCGCCGACAGCCAGCAAATCTGGGTCGTCTGCGAGGACCAGGACGGGCAACTTTGGGCTGCAGTTGCGGACGTTGTGGTGACCCTTGCGGCCTGTCTGGACAGCTTCCTGTGAGCCTGCGATGACGAGCAACTTAAGAACCCGGATTGCCGCACCAGACCACGCTACCGCTGGCGAGGTGATCCGCATACGAACCTTGATCGGTCACCCGATGGAGAGTGGGTTCCGACGCGATGCCACAGGCCAGGCCATCGCCCGCGACATCCTGGTCCGATTCGAATGCCGCTTCGAGTCAGCACTCGTTTTCGCCGCGGATCTTGCGCCGGGCACGGCAGCCAATCCCTATCTCTCATTCCACTTCCGCGCCGAGCGCAGTGGCACACTCGCGTTCGTCTGGCGCGACCAGAACGGTGCCGAAACGCGAGACCAGCATGCGCTTGTGGTGGAGTAGCGCCCTGCTTTTGGGACTCGCGGCTTGCCGTCCTGCCGTGTTGCCCGAACCAACCGACCCAGTTTCCGGCGCGCGCTTTCAAACCGCCGACACGCAAGCGTTACAGCGTGATCCATTCGCGAACCCGGGACTGCTCTGGGTGGATCGGGGCGAGGTGCTGTTCGCGGCAAGCCCGGGCGCCTCGCAACCCGCATGCGCGGCGTGCCACACGGACCAGTTGCGGGGCGCCGCCGCACGTCTGCCGCGGCACGACGCCGACTCGGGCGGGCTGATCAATCTCGAGCTGGCCATCAACGAATGCCGACAGGAGCGCCAGGGCTTGCCCGTCCTGGCCTGGGAGTCTGAAGACCTGCTCTCATTGACGGCCTACGTCGCGGCGCAGTCCGCAGGCCTGCCCTTCTCTGTCGATCTGTCGGGTCCCGCGCGGGCGCACTGGCAGGCCGGGCAACGCTATTTCTACACGCGCGTCGGCCAGCTCAACCTGTCTTGTGCCCATTGCCATGAGCAGTTCGTCGGCCGACAACTGCGTGGCGACACGTTGAGCCAGGGGCAATCCGTGGGCTATCCCACCTACCGCTTTGAGTGGCAATCGCTGGGGTCGCTGCACCGGCGCTTGCAGTTCTGCAATGCGGGCGTTCGTGCCGAAACCCTGCCAGGCGGCCACCCGACGTATCTCGATCTCGAGCTCTATCTGGCCTGGCGCGCAGGCACCCTTCCGCTCGAAGCCCCCGCCGTACGGCGCTAGAACCCCGCGAAAGCCGCTAAAGACCTGGGCTGCGCCGCCGCTACGCCGGACGTAGGGATGCGTTTGATCATGGATTGATTATGTTAGGGACCGATCTCCGACGCGGCGCGCTCGCGGCCGCTGTCGCCTCCGTAGTGTGGATATCTTCCACGCCGGCCAGCGCGCAAAGCGACGACTTGTTCGACCTGAGTCTTGAAGAGCTCGTCAATCTCAGCGTGACATCAGTCTCGCGCCGCGAGGAACCCCTTGCGGACACGACCTCCGCCGCATACGTCATCACTCGCGAAGATCTGGAGCGCCAAGGTATCCGCTCTATCCCGGATGCCCTGCGACTGGCACCAGGCCTTTCTGTTCACCAGATCGACGCCAACAAGTGGTCCATCGGCGCGCGCGGGCAAACCGGCCGTTTCGCGAACAAATTACTCGTGCTGATGGACGGTCGAATTCTCTACACGCCTACTTTTTCGGGCGTCTTCTGGGATGTCCAAAGCACGCTGATTGAAGAAATCGAACGAATTGAGATCATTCGAGGACCTGGCGCTGCTGTCTGGGGAAGCAATGCGGTTAACGGCGTGATCAACATCATCACCCGCCGCCCGAACGGTACCGACGGGGATTCACTAATTGCGGGAACGGACCCTGAGGCCGCACCATTCGCGGCATTGCAGCTGAGCGGCGCCTATGAAGACCATGGTGCTTGGCGTGCGTTCGCGAAGTATCAGGAAGGTCGGGAGAACGAAACCGCGTTCGGCGAGCCCGCTCTCGATGACTGGCAGTTGCTTCGCGTGGGCTACCGCGCGGCAATTGAAGGATCTGACCGCGAGTATAAGTTTTCGGCAGAAGCCTACGTCGGCGAGATCGGACAGAGCCTGATACAGTTCAGCCCCGCCGCGCCCTACCAGACCGTTTCCGCAGTCGATTCCGATGTTAGTGGTGGATTCTTTGCGGGCGAGTGGAATCATCGCCACCAGTCCGGTGCCTCCTCGCAAGCTCAGTTCATTGTAGATGTCTCGGATCGAACCGGGCCGATCGATATCGGACAAACCAGCGTTACAGTTGATGGCCAGCACCAGTGGTCGCGTGACAACCGAGACTGGATCGTCGGCGCTCAGTTTCGCCAAAACCACTACGACATCGGAACAACACCGGCTTACAACCTGACAAACGAGATCGATAGTGATGAGGTTTTGGCGGGATTTATTCAGACCGAGATCGAGCTGAAACCGAGAGTCTTGTCGCTCACGCTCGGCACCAAGCTTGAACACAACAGCCTGTCTCCGAAGAACGTCGAAGTCATGCCGACAGCGAGCCTGCTGTGGAAACCGGGCGAGATGACGTCAGTTTGGGCAAGTGTCTCTCGTGCTGTGCGAACGCCCGCGGTGGGTGACCTGTCAGCGAGCGTACTTGACGTGCAACCCGCGACGCCGCCCGGTGATCCCTCCAATCCGTTTCCACTGCCCGTACGCGCGCGCGTTAGCGGCAACCCTGACTTCGGCCCAGAGACTCTGTACGCCTACGAGGCGGGGCTGCGTGGTCGTCTGTCAGACAGTGTCAGTTTTGATCTCGCAGCATTCGTCTTCGGCTACAGTGGCCTTCGGTCGGTTACATCGACCGGACTATCCTGCAATCCGAGCGGGGCGTCTCTCATAACCGACCCCCAGTGCGCACTGGGTTCGGACTCGATTATCGCGGAATCCATGCTCACCAATGACCTGGAGAGCGAGGTGACAGGCGGTGAGGTGTCCCTGAACTGGATCGTCAGTGAAACAGCCCGCATCGCCGCCTTTGTTGCCTACGCCCGTGAGGACTTTGGCGCGGGCAGCGACAGCGCGTTCAACGTCGCAGGTTACCCTGAGTTACAAGCATCCTTCCGGGCCGACTGGCTGCCGATGGCAAACCTGAGTGTCGGTTTGCTGGTGCGCTACGTCGATGAGATTGAGGCGGTGCAGGTTTCCAGCGTCACGCAGGCGAACATCAACTTCCGCTGGCAAGTCAACAGCGACTGGGCAGTGAGCGCCGGAGTCCGCAACTTGCTTGAGAGCGGGACACTTGAGTATCGCTCCGAGCTGTCCGACGTCGTTGCGACGGAAATCGAGCGCTCCGCCTACGCCAACGTTCACTTCGGTTTCTGAGCCAAAAGGCGACTCACGGTGAGTGCTTATCGCGCAGCTTGGGTGTTGGTGGGAGTGCTCGCAGGCGCGCTCCATCCAGGCGATGCGTACGCGAACACTCGCGAGGATGAATTGAAGCTCGCGTTTACCTACAACATCGCGCGCTTCGTAGTCTGGCCGGAACACACTACCGAAGATCTGTCGGGGGCGTTTCATCTTTGCGTGCTGGGCGACACGCCCCACCGGATTGCCAGCGACAATCTCGGCAAGCGGCGCGTCGCCGACCTGCCGATTGAAGTGATCAACCTGCGACGTGAGCTACCCGACGGCGTTCACTGTGACCTGGCCTATCTGTCTGCCGACGCAGATGATGTTCCCGCCGTTGCTGAAGCGCTGTTGGCCGATTCTGTGCTCACCGTTAGCGACGCGCCAGGCTTTGCAACCGCGGGCGGGGTCATCGAGCTCACGCGCCGCAACGACCGCATCGCCATGCGCATCAACGTTGCCAACCTCCGGCGCGCAGGCCTTTCGATCAGCTCACAACTGTTATCGCTGGCGACGCTGGTTGGCGACGAGTCGGGAGCCGATTGATGAAGTCGATCCTCAACCGACTGCTGATCGGGCCGAAGGTCCAGCTCATCATCGTAGTTGCAGCAGCAATCGCGGTGTCCTCTTCGCTCGTGCTCACGATCGGTGGCCAGACGCTCAAGGCCGAGGACGATCTCTCGCTCCAGCTACACACGTTGGCCGACGTCGTGGGCAAAAATAGCGTGGCGGCGATCACCTTCGAGGACGGCGAACAGCTTCGGCGCCTGCTGAATTCGCTGTTTGCCAATGAGAGCGTCATCGCGTCAGCCGTGTTTGATCGCAAGGGCCGCCCGCTGGGCGAAGTGCACAACTCGGTCGGTGAGTCGTTCCCGCTACCCATGGGCTGGATAACGGCCGTATTGCGGGGTGGGGGTGAGACCTATCGTCGCGTCGGTGCGAGCCACGTCGAAGTGCTGCACCCCGTGCTGCTCGACGGCGAGCTTATCGGCATGATCTTCGTGCGCTCGAATCTCTCGCCCGTGCGCAATAGCATCTACGAGGCGCTGCTCATTGGTGGCGTGGCCCTGGCGGTAGGACTGGGTACCGCTTTGCTGCTGGCCTCACTGCTCACGCCGAGAATCGTACGGCCCCTAACCGATCTCGCCGCGGTCACTGAAGAAGTCTCCGAACAAGAGGACTTCTCACTACGGGCGACTGTTGAAGGACAGGACGAAATCGCATCGTTGGCGTTGGCCGTCAATCACATGCTGCAGCAGCTCGAGTCTCGTGATGTGCGCCTTCGTGCGCACCGCGACCAGCTGAAGGCGCAGGTGGAAGAACGGACGCAAAGCCTCGGCGATGCCAACGACCGGCTTGCCAACATGGTTGACGAATTGCGGGGCGCCAAGGAGCGCGCAGAAGCGGCCAACACGGCCAAGAGCGAATTCCTGGCCAGCATGAGCCACGAGATCCGTACGCCCATGAACGGCGTACTCGGCATGACCGAGCTATTGTTGTCGTCGGGCGAGCTCTTGCCGCGCCAAATCAGCTTCGCCGAGAGCATCCAGCACTCGGCCGAGGCGCTCCTCACAATCATCAACGACATCCTCGACTTCTCGAAGATCGAAGCGGGTCGCGTGGAGCTCGACGCGCAACCCTTCGACCTGCGCCAGCTTACCGAGGAGGTGTCGGAACTGCTCGAACAACATGCGGAGTCCAAGGGGCTCGAGCTCATCTGCGATATCCCCCCGGACCTTGCCGCGGCGCGCACCGGCGACGGGCTTCGCATTCGTCAGATCATGCTCAATCTTGCGGGCAACGCCGTGAAGTTCACCGAAGAAGGCGAGGTGTGCCTGCGACTGCGCGAGCGACCGCGCAGTGATGGTCCGGGCATCCTGTGCGAAATTGTCGACACGGGCATCGGAATTGACGTGGCGGCACAACGCAAGATCTTCGATGCCTTTTCGCAGGAAGACGGATCGGTCACGCGACGCTTCGGCGGCACGGGTCTGGGACTCGCGATTTCGCGTCAGCTTGTCGACATCATGGGCGGCAACATTGGCGTGGAGAGTGAACGCGGCAAAGGCTCCACGTTCTGGTTCCACATTCCTCTGGCCACACGCGACACCGCACCGCTTGCAGATAACAATCCCGACTGGCGCGGTAAGCGCATGCTCGTAGTGGCGGCGGGACAGACACAACGTCGTGTCATCCGTGAGCAACTACAGGATTGGGGTGTGAACGTCACGGAGGCCGAATGCTGCGCCGACGCCCTCGCGGTCATCAGCGCGCACACTGACGCCGTCATGATCGACGAGTCTCTTCCAGACGGTGATGGCATTGAACTCGCGAGCCAATTGCGCAAAGCGCGCCCCGAACTACCGATGGGACTCATCCGGCCCATGTCCGGTGCGCTCTCGCCCCGAGACTGCAAGGAAATCGGTGTGTCGACGGCAATAGGCAAGCCGCTTCGGCGCCAGAGTTTCTCGCGCTTCGTCAACAGGCTGCTTGATGCGGACAACGCAGTGCATGAGGCGGACATTACGGGCAGTGTTGCGGTGTCTGACGAGCTGCAATCACTCGACGCGCGTGTACTCCTGGTCGAGGACAATCCGGTCAACCAGGCCGTCGCACGCGGCATGCTCAAGAAGCTGGGATGTACCGTCGACACCGCAGCCGATGGCGTCGAGGCGACACAACGACTGATCGACGACGCAGCGACCTACGATGCCGTGCTCATGGATTGCCAGATGCCCAACAAGGACGGTTTCACGGCCGCCGCCGAGGTGCGCGTATTTGAACAGTCGATCGGACGCTCGCCGGTGCCCATTGTGGCGCTGACGGCTAACGCGCTACTCGGCGACCGGGAACGGTGCATCGCGGCCGGTATGGACGACTATCTATCGAAGCCCTACAAGCTTGACGAGCTGCGCGAGGTGCTGTCGCGCAACCTGGCGGAACGAAACGTCACGACCGCGGATGCCGCCTCAGCCTGATTCGGCAACGTCGCTTTCGGGCTCGACCGCAGCCTCGCTCACCTCGGTGTTCTCACCGTAGCTGGCCCAGGTCGAGGCGCCCTCTTCGCCGAACAGCATGACCTTATAAGGGTCGACACGATCACCCACTTCCATCCCTGGTGAGCCCACGGGCATGCCCGGGACGGCCAGGCCGTCGGCCTCGGGACGTTTACCAAGCAGACGCAGGATGTCTTCGGCGGGTACATGACCTTCGATGATGTAGCCCGCAACACGCGCCGTATGGCAGCTTGTCATGTTCCGGGGCACACCAAACTCCTGCTTGACGGCATTCATGTCGTCGCTGTCGATGGCCTCGACCTCAAAACCTGCGGCTTCGAGATGCTTAATCCAGTTCTTGCAACAGCCGCAAGTGGGCGACTTGTAAACCGTGATGGTCTCGCTCGCGGCGAGCGCCTCGTGACCCTTATCGGCGTGTTCCGCCTGCGCGGCCGGCACAAGCGCCACAGCAGCACACAGGGCAAGGATTCGATGTCGCAGCATGATCATGCTCCTCGGATTGATGTCTAGAGTGTGCCGGACGCGTTCAGACGACGCCATGGCGCAGCGCACAATGTCGCCTACCCAATGGGTGATTCGAGCGACGGCGACAGGCCCGAAAAGAGCTCAGCGCCGGATTCAGTGATGTAGAGGCAGTCTTCGAGCCGCACCCCAAACTGACCCGGCAAGTAGATACCAGGCTCATTGGATAAACACATGCCAGGCGCAAGCGGCGTCGTTTCACCACGTACGAAATTGATGGGCTCGTGACCGTCCATTCCAATACCGTGCCCCAGTCGGTGCGTCAGCCCCGGCGCCTGGTAGTCCGGGCCGAAGCCTTCACTCTCGTAGAACTTGCGAACGGCGACATCGACCTCGCCCGCGGGAATGCCAGGCTCGATGGTCTGCAACGCAATTTCCTGACCCCTTTTTGCCGTTTCCCAGACGCGGCGCTGCGTGGCATTGGCTTCGCCGACAACCCAGGTCCGTGAAATGTCGGACTGATAACCCTGCACGCTGCAGCCGCAGTCCATGAGAACGATGCCGCCGTCTTCCACACGTTGCGGTTGGCGCGTGCCGTGCGGATAGGCACTGGCGGGTCCCGCGAGCGCAATCGAAAAGGACACACGGCCACCGAGCGATTCAGTAGCCGCATTCATCATGCGGGTGATGTCACGCGGCGTCATGCCGGGTACCACTTGCGGATAGATGTGCCGGTACGCGGCCATCGTTACGTCGTTCGCCACCTGCATCAGCGCAAGTTCCGCGGGCGACTTGATCATCCGGCAACCGCGCGTCACGCCGCGCCCGTCTGCAATCTCGAGTTTCGGTGCAACCGCCGCAATACCGCTGGCGATGAAATAGCGCACCGTCTCTTCCAGGAGCAGTGGCCCCTTGCGGCCCTCCACGAGGTCGGCAACGCGCTCGAAGGGCGATTCATCCTCGTGCCAGGTCACAATCTCAGCATCGAGCTCGAGCTGCTCCTCAATGGACGGTCCCTCGAAGAACGGCGTCACGATGTAGAGCGCGCCATCCCGCGTCAGAACGGCCGCGGTCAGTCGTTCCGAGCGCCACCACTGAATACCCGTGAAGTACGCTAGCGCGGTACCGGCCTCGACGAGCAAGGCGGCAGCGCCTTGCTCCCGCATCAGTGCCGTAGCCTTCTCGAGTCTCGAGCGCCGTTCAGCGATCGAAATCGGCTGGGCGCCGTCGGTGAGGGGCCGTAACGCGTGATCGGTCGACGTCGTGTCGGCGAATGCCGTACCCGTCATCCCCAATCCGGCTGCGCCGGCAATCACGGCCGATCCGCCCATGAATCGGCGCCTGCTGAGTTGCGGCATGTTGATTCCCCGTTTTCGTAACAGCCCGTATGGTACCCGAGCCCAAGCGTTGCCTCGCACGGGTCAGTCTGCGGCCGCACTGGCCTGTGTGACGCCCGCCTCCGCCAGCAACAACAGCAGCGCCGCCTGTTCCGCACGCATCGTGCCATCGTCCTGCCAGCTCTCATTGAGCGCATGCGCATTGCGGCTGACACCGCCCCGACTGATCGTTATCGCCGGTATCCCGAGTGCCATTGGGATGTTGGCGTCGGTCGATGACGACGTGATGGCCGGAACCGCGCCGACGGCACGTAACGCCGCCATGGCGTTCACAACGAGCGGCGCATTAATGGGCGTGCGTCCGGCGGGGCGCGCGCCGACGGACTCGAGCTCGAGCGCAAGCGCGGCACCCTCACGGCGACGACCGTTTTCGGCAAGCAGGGCCAGGTTCATTGATTCGCGAAACGCGGCGTCGAGTGCGGCAAGCCGCTCGGGATCGGTGCTGCGCATGTCGACCTCCATCCAACTCTCAAACGCGATTGAGTTGATCGACGTCCCACCGCCAATCCGGCCCACAGAAAACGTCGCCTTCTCGCCACGTGCGTCACTCACCTGCTGCGCCGCACGGCGAAATCGGGTGATCGCATCGGCGAGCGCGTGGTGCGGATTGGCACGTCCAAAATCGCCATAGGAATGGCCGCCAGGTCCGCGAAACGTCACGCGGTACCGGTTCGAACCCACGGCCGTGGCAACGACGCGCTCCAGTGGGCCGCCGTCGATGGCAATGACGGCATCGATGTCGGGCGCATCATCGGCGCCTGAAAACAGGTGGCGCACGCCGCGCAGATCACCCAAGCCCTCCTCACCGACGGAGCCGACATAAAGCACATCGTCATCCGTCTCGAGCCCGCTCAGTGGAAATGCCCTGGCCAGGGTGAGCATCATCGCGAGCCCACGGGCGTTGTCGCCAATGCCAGGTGCCGTGTAGACACTACCCTCTCGCCGAACGGTGACATCGGTCTCAGCAGGAAACACGGTATCGATGTGCGCGATCACGGCGATCGTACGTGCACCCGTGCGGCCGCGCTGTCGCGCCAGTACATTGCCCACCGAATCCGTGCGGACCTCGAGCCCCAGTGCCTCAAGGCGCGAGGCCAGCGCTGCGGCGCGCGCCGACTCACCGAAAGGCGGCGCCGGGATCTCGTTGAGCACCACCATGTCCTCAAGCCCGGCGTCACGCACGCGCTTCAGCGCATCGAAGGCGCGTAATGTGGCCGTTTGCCCGGCAAGCCCCGCAATACGAAGGTCTGCGGCGTCCTGCGCGGCGGCAGGCACCGGTCCGAGCGCGACCAGCGAGAGGGCGAACAGGGCGACGAGACCGCGTCCTGGCATTCGGGTGACCTCGTGGACAAAGCGCGTAGATTACGTGAACGACGGCAGCATAAGTGACTGATGTTAAAACCACCCGCTGCGACATAACCTCCTGGCAGCGGACCTGGCACACAGATCCTGGGCGGACTGTGGCAGGTCGAGGCACGACTCGATAGAATGCTCGGGGCGGCGCTTGGAGCCCATAAGCGCCTGATAAATAAAGCGTGACGTGGGGATCGTCGCGGGCTGCGAGGCACAGGGGACACGGCCGGAGGCCGTATCGGCAGGACTGGCGTCGGGCTTGAGCCAGGTGCCGATGATTTGTGACCTGTGCACGTCGATTCCTTGTGGAAATTACGCATAATCGAGCGTGGTCGGGGAATGTGCCGAGCGGATCGGAATGACTAGTGATACGAACTGCGCGCGTCGCACCTGGAAAGCCCGGGAACGACGTCAGCGGGGCTACACAATTCTGGAACTGATGATGACGATTGCCGTGATCGCGGTGATCGCTGGTTTTGCTGTGCCCTCGTTCCTGTCGACGATGAATGCCAACCGGATCGTCACGGACAATAACGAGCTCATCTCTACCCTGGCGTTTGCCCGTTCGGAAGCGATCAAACGAGGCCAGCGCGTCACGTTGTGCCCGTCCGCGGATCAGGCCAGCTGTGCCACGAGCGGCGGCTGGGAGCAAGGCTGGATCGCCTTCCTCGACCCCACGGGCTTTGGCACCGTGGATACCGGCGAAGAGGTGTTGCGCGTGTGGGACGGCCTTGAGGGCACCACGGTTCGCGCGGCGGGCAGCTTCTCAACCTGGATCTCATTCGTGGGCAGCGGTGAAACCCGTGCCACGCCGAACAACGCAGACAGTTTTTACGTGTGCGGCAGCGATGGCGACACGACCACGGCCCGTACCATTAATGTTGGACTGCTTGGGCACCCGAGCACGCAAAAAGGAGCGGTGGCATGCCCGTAACCCGGCGCCGACAACGTCCGGTTCGCAGTCGTCAGCGTGGTTATACGCTGCTCGAGATTCTCGTCGCGGCGATCATACTGACGGGCGGGCTTATCGGCCTGGCCAGCTTGCAGGCAAGCGGCACGCGGCTGAACAACTCGGCGTACCTGCGCACACAGGCCAGCATCCTCGCCTACGACATTGCCGATCGCATGCGCGCCAATCGGGCCGCTGTGGTCGCGAACAGCTACGACATCGCGTTGACGGACGCGGCACCTGGGTCGCCGACCGCGGTCGCTGACATTGATTTGGTGCAGTGGCGCGCGGCTTTGGCCTACTACCTGCCCGCCGGCAATGGCTCTATTGAAACGGATGCAGGTGCCACCCCAGATGCACCCCAGCGCGCGACGATCACGGTGCAATGGAATGACGGTCGCGCCGCGGCAGACGTTATCGACTTCGCGCTGACGACGGACCTGTGATGAGCGTGCGACACCACAGCAAGCAAACGGGCTACACGCTCATTGAACTGCTCATCGCGCTGACCATCGGCGCGTTTCTCATCGGCGGCATCCTGCAGCTCTATGTTGGCAGCAAGAAGTCCTACACGACGCAGCAGGCGCTGACCGAACTTCAGGAAGTCGGACGGTTCTCGCTGAATATGATGGTGCGTGACATCCGCCTGGCCGGGTTCATGGGCTGCGGCAATGCGGCCACGGTCATCAACACGCTCAACAACGGCGCCGTGAACTGGGAATACGACGCGGCGACGTCCATCGTCGGCTACGAAGCGGGCTCGACTTTCCCCGCCGATTTCTCGGGCCTGGCGCTGGCCGGTACCGACGCGCTGACGATCACGCGCGCCATCCCGGAAGACCGATACGTGGTTCAGAGTCACTCGCCGGCTACGGCCACGATTACGCTCGACGCCGCGCATGATATCCAAGCGGGCGAAGTCCTCGCGATCACCGATTGCCTGAATACGGCGATCTTCCAGCAAACCAATGCGAACACGGGCAACACGGCCACGACGATCTTGAACGGCTCAGGTGCCGGCAGCCCCGGCAACTGCACACAGGGGCTCGGTGAGCCGCTGGATTGCAGCACCGCAACGGGCACGCCCTACCAGTACGATGAAGACAGCTTTGTATTGCGCCTCATGTCGCGGGCCTACTACGTGGGTACGGGCGCTTCGGGCCGCAGCGCACTCTTCCGCATGACTCTGGGCGCCAATGGCACTCTGGGCACACCCGTGGAGATCGCCGACGGCGTGGTCGACATGGAGCTCGTCTACGGCGTCGACACCGATTTTGACGGCAGCATTGACGCCTACCAGCGTGCCGACGCCATCAGCACGGCGAACTGGGCCAACGTGTTGAGTGTCCAGATCAACCTGCTCATGGAATCGACTGACGATCGCGTCGCCGATAACCCGCAGTCTTACATTCTCTTCGACGGCACCACGGCCAGCCTGACGCCGGTCACACCGACCGACCGCAGGCTGCGTCGCGTGTACTCGTCGACGACCACCATTCGTAACCGGGTGCTCTGATGCGTACTGCCAGCTTCAACAGACAATCCGGTGTCGTCATGGTGATTGCGCTGATCGCGCTTTTGCTTTTGTCACTGATCGGCACCACCGCGATGCGCAGCTCGACGATCACAGAACGCATCGCCGGTAACCTACGCGATCAGGACCTCGCCTTCCAGGCCGCTGAGGCTGGGCTGCGCGAGGCTGAGGAGTTCATTGAGAGCCTCACGACGCTGGCGCTGTTTGACAACTCGGGCGGACTCTTCGAAACCGGCTTCGCACCCGACGTCTACACGGCCTGGCCCACGGACGCACGCGCCTACAACAACACGACGTTCGGTGTTCTTAAGTATGTCGCGACCGCGCCCGAGTACATGATCGAGATTCGCGGCACGGTCGACGAGTCGGTGAACTCATCGATCAACCTGAGCGGCGGCTACGGCGTGTCGACGGGTACCGGCGAGATCTACGTTTTCAAAATTCACGCACGGGGTGTGGGCGCGTCCGGCACCTCGCAGGTCATCCTGCGCACCAATTACGCCAAGCGCTTCTGATCGCACTGCGCGCTCACGAGCAGGGTTACACGAATGAACAAGCACGTCATCATGAATCCACGTACACGATTGCTGTCAGCCGTCGCGCTGGCACTGGGCACCACGACGGCACTGGCCGCACCGGGGCCGCTTTCGAATGCGCCCCTATTCCTGTCGGACGCCGTTGAGCCCAACGCCATCCTGATCCTCGATGACTCGGGAAGTATGGACTTTGAGGTCCTCTTCTCGACCAACGACGCATCGGCCTGGTTCAACATCACGACCTCGAGCTTTGTTGGCCTCGATAACACGAACAGCCCCGCACCGGGCGTCCTGAACTTCAACCAGGCCGGTAGTTCCGGTGACCCCTGGTGGAAGTTCTCCTACCTGTTCCCGAATGGCTATGACGCCGCGAACCGCACGGGCTCTCGTCGTTCGTACAACTCGAACCACTGGCCCCTGCCGCCGACGCTCGATCTCGCGTGGTCGCGCAGCCCGAACTACAACTCGGCCTATTACGACCCAGCGATTACCTACGAGCCCTGGGTCGATACGGGTGGCGCCTACACCTTCGGCAACGTCGATCCGACCGCCGCGCCCTGGGACCCGATCGCCGATGCGACAACGTTTCAGGTCGACCTGACGCAAGACATCCCGCTGGCTGATCCGCTGGACTTCGATTGGCACTTCGTCCTGTGGACGGGCATGTTCGACGTCAATGGCGTCGCTGCGACGTTCCCTCAGTACTACAACGTCGCGTACTTCCCCTCGACCTACTTCATCGTGGACGACATGGCCACGATGGACATTGGGGGCACGACCATCGATTGCGCGTCCCCGGATCCGGCCAACTACGCGTTGTTCCAGAACAACTTCGCAGCCGGCACGGTGACGGGTACGGCTGACGCCATCGGCCCGGACGGTGCTTGCATGGTGCGCTACGAGATTCGCCCGTCCAATACGTTCCCGAGCGGCCGCAGCTACACCGACGAAATGCAGAATTTCGCCAACTGGTTCACCTACTTCCGCAAACGTCACCAGGCGTTGCGCGGCGGTATCACGCGCGCCATCGACGAAATTGACGGCGTACGCATTGGTCAGGTCCGGTTCAACAACCGCACAGCCGTGACCATGCAGAGCCTGACAACGGACAAGCCGGCCATCCTGGATAGCCTGGTGACCTCGCGTGGTGTTGGCGGTACGCCGACGCGCGAGGCACTCGACTTCGTGGGCCAGCAATACGAGCGCACCGACGCCAACGCACCTATCGAGTTTTCCTGCCAGAAGAACTACGGCATCGTCTTCACGGACGGCTTCGCCAACGCGTCTTCGGTCGCTGGTATTGGGAACGAAGACACCGGGCAGCCCGCGCCTTACGGCGACACGTTCAGTGGCACGCTGGGCGATATCGCCTGGAAGTACTACGAGAACCTCGGCATCACTGGGTTCCCGACCGGTCGCGTCCCCGTTCCGACGGCGTGCGCGGCGGGCACTGATCCGACGCTCGACTGCAACGACGATCTCCACATGACGACATTTGGCGTCACGCTGAACGCCACGGGCACGCTCTTCAACGTCACGCACTTTGACGTCGAGGACGCGCACACCAATCCGCCGACCTGGCCCGAGCCGAACGTCTACCGCAACCCGGTGATGGTCGACGACCTGTACCATGCGGCGGTCAATGGTCGTGGTGAGATGCTCAATGCACGCACGCCAGAAGAAATCGCAAGCCGGATGACCGACGTCTTCGAAGTGGTCATCGAAACAGAAGGTACGGCCGCCGCGGTAACGTTTAACACCGGTCTCCTGTCGAGTGACTCAGTGGTTTATCAGGCCAAGCTGGACTCCGAGGACTGGAGCGGCTTCCTCACGGCCAGTGACCTCAACCCCCTCACAGGCGACGTCTCTACGACGCCGGCCTGGGAAGCCGCGGATCTGATTCCGACCGAGTCGGCACGTCAGATCGCCACCTTCGACGGTGACGGCATCGCGTTCCGCGACGTCGCAGACCTGACCGCAACCCAGCTTGCTGACCTGTCGACCAACCTCCCCGGCAGCACGACCGCTCAGGACGTCATCGACTACCTGCGTGGCGACCGCACCAACGAAAGCGACACGCTGTTCCGCGAACGCAGCCCGCGCACGCTGCTGGGCGACATCGTTCACTCGGGCCCCGTCTTTGTCGGTGAACCGACGAGTGACTGGCCCTCAGTAGCACCTTTCCCGACGGGCACCGACGCGTACAGCACCTACAAGCAGGGTTCGGCCGCAAGTCGCCGCCCGGCCGTATTTGTGGGCGCCAACGACGGCATGTTGCATGGTTTCTGGGGCGACACGGGCCAGCCTGGCTCGGGTTCAGAGTTCGTGGCTTACGTCCCCGACGCGCTGTTCAGCAACGCCGCTGGTGAAGGCCTGCACGCCCTGACCGAACAGGGCTACGTGCACCGCTACTACGTCGACCAGACGCCGGCCGTCAGCGACGCGTATGTCGCCACCGACTCGGCGGGTGTCGCCAGCTGGCGCACGATCCTTCTGGGCTCCCTGCGCGGTGGCGGCAAGGGTCTGTTTGCGCTGGACGTTACCGATCCTACGGTCATGACCGAAGCGAATGCAGCTGGCTGGGTCATGTGGGAATTCACCGATGCCGATGACGCCAACCTGGGCTTCGGCTTTGCCGAGCCGACGATTGCCCTCATGAACAACGGCCGCTGGGCGGCGGTTCTGGGCAATGGCTACAACAGCACAACAGGTGCTGCCGCGCTCATGATTATTTACCTCGAGGGCGGTCTCGACGGTACCTGGACCCTGGGCTCTGATTACCTCGTCATCGATGTACCGAGCGCGGGCACTAATGGCATGAGCACGCCGCAGCTGGCCGATCTCGACAGCGACGGCACGCCGGACCGCGCCTACGCGGGCGACCTTGAGGGTCGTATGTGGGCGTTTGACCTGTCTTCGAACAATGACGCGTCCTGGAGCGTGGACTACACGAGCAGTGGCACGCCAGTACCGTTGTTCACCGCCGAAAACGATGCGGGCGACCTGCAGCCGATCACGAGCAAGCCGGTCTTGGCGCGCTGCCCCTACGACAACAGTGTGACACCGGACGTCTTTGTACTCTTTGGTACAGGCCAGTACGTAGCCGAGGCCGACAAGTCCAACACCGAAGAACAATCGTTCTACGGCATCTGGGACCGCGGCGACGACGAGCTCGATCGCAATGATCTGCTCGAACAGCTTGCCAACGACCCCTCGGCGGACGTGGATACCTCGCTGGTGCGCGTCCCGACCGCGAACGCGTTCGACCCGGCCAACGACCTCGGCTGGTACATGGACCTGCCCGAAGCCGGCGAGCGCGTCGTATCGAACCCGCTGGTGCGCGGCGAGATCGTCTTCTTCAACACCATCGTCCCCGATGCCGGTGACCCCTGTGTCGTCGGTGGTGGCGGTTGGCTCATGTCGATCAACATCTGTGACGGCGGTCGTCCGCAGGCACCAGTGTTTGACCTGAACCGCGACAACGCTGTGGACAATGGCGACCTCGTGGCCGACCAAACGCTGACCGATTCTGATGGCAACCCGATCACCTACTCGCCGGGCGGTGAGCGCTTCAACCAGAACGAAGGCCTGCCGTGGCAGTCCTCGGTCCTGGGCGATCGTCAGTACACCCCGGGTAGCACAGGTGAGATCGAAGACCGCGACATCGATGTCGGCAGCTCGGTGGTCAGCGGCCGCCTCTCCTGGGAGCAGATCATCAATGAGTAAGTTGCGACAACAAGGCGTCACGCTCGTCGAGCTGCTGACTGTGGTGCTCATACTGGGCATCCTGGCCGCGCTGGTGATCCCGAGCTACCAGGACAGCGTTCGCAAAGCGCGACGTGCCGACGGCCAGGCCGTCATGCTCGAGCTTGCACAGTGGATGGAGCGCTTCTACACCGAGAACGGTCGCTACGACCAGGATCGGGCGGGCACCGCATTGGCTGATGTCGTTCCTGCCTCCCTGCTCTCCTCGCCGAAAGAAGGCGGCGTGACCTACTACAACTTCGCCATCGGCAACCTGGCGCAGTTGACCTACACCATCACGGCGACTCCTGCGACGGCGCAGATCGGTGACAAATGCGGCAACCTGTCGCTGACGCACGCTGGCGTCAAAGGCACCACCGGTACCTCTACGGTCGCCCAGTGCTGGTGAGGTGACCACCGCCGCGCTCGCTGCCGTAGCCGTGTTTTGCGGCTCGCGTAGCGGCCGCAACGGTGCCTACCTGACGGCGGCACGACAGCTCGGCGAAGCGCTCGCCTCGAAAAATCTGAATCTGGTTTATGGTGGCAGCAGCGCGGGCCTCATGGGCGCCATTGCCGATGCCGTATTAACCGCGGGTGGCAGCGCCACAGGCATCATTCCCCGCGCGCTCACGGACCGCGAACACGTGCACCCGGGACTCACGGAATTGCACTTCGTGGATTCCATGCACGAGCGCAAACTCCGAATGGCAGAGGCCGCGGACGCCTTCATCGCCCTGCCTGGCGGATTTGGCACACTCGACGAGACGTTTGAGGCTCTGACCTGGACCCAACTCGGGATTCACAGAAAGCCGCTGGGGCTGTTCAACGTGGCCGGCTACTACGACAAGCTGCTGGCCTTCATCGATGACCAGGTTGACGCGGGATTCGTTGCGCCCGACCACCGATCGCTACTGATTGAGGCCCACGAGGCAGGCCCACTGCTCGAGGCATTGGCCGCACAGGAGCTGCCCGAACGCGGTAAGTGGCGCGCCACGCTGCAAGCGTAGGGCGCTAGTCGCGCGGACTAAACAACGCGCGCTGCGCGGCCGCAGTCGTCGCGGGTGCCTCATACATGGGGACGTGACCTACCTGCTCGAGCATGAGCAGTTCCGCATTGGGAATCGCCTGGGCGTATGCCGCCGCACAACTCGCATCGAGCACCTGGTCTTCCTTCCCCCAAACGATAAGCGTCGGCGCGCGGACGCGCGCCAGTGCGGGCTCGAGCCCCTCGCTGTCGTGCGCTTCGACGAGCTGCCAGAAAATGCGGTCTAGCAAAACCTGGTTGGTCTTGTAGCCCGCAAGCAGAAACTCACGTACGAAACGCGGCAAACGTATCGGCTTGTAGGTCAACAGCCCGAGGAGTTGCTTCAGTCCAGCATCATCAGCGGCAACCAACGGGTTGTCGCCAGACTCCGCCACGGTTTGTACGACCGACGGATTCGCACCGTAGAGCCCGGCAGCATTCATGAGCGTCAACGTGCGAACGAGATCGGCGCGATCGACGGAGAGCCAGGCACTGATGAATCCCCCCATGGAGCTCCCGACCACGTGTGCGTCCTTGATCCGCAGCGCGTCGCAGAACGCGGCAAGACGGCGCGCCTGGGCCCGGGGCGAATAGTCGCGTTCAGGGTCGCGCGTGGCTTCGCCAAAGCCGGGGAGATCGGGCGAGATCACCTGGTAACGCCTGGAGAACAAACGCGAGTAGGACAGCCACATGTCCTTGTCGGCGCCGTAGCCGTGCACGAACAGGATGACGGGCGCCGAGCTCGGGCCGCCCTCGAGGTACACCCAGGGCTCGCCGGCAACACGCACCCTTTGGTAGCGCATGCCCAAGGCGCGACGCGCCACGCGCAGAAGTAACTGCACCGACGGTACCGGCCGCAGGCGCAGTACGGCCCAGAGGCTAACCAACGCCCCAATGACGACGACAAGCGCTGTGGTCATTCCTAAGCCTGAGGACTCAAGCCGAGCGGTCGAGCATGATTTGCTGCTTCTGAGCGATCGTGACAAGACGGTCTTCGAATCGCTCCAGGATGCCGTCTAGCGCTCGACTGATGCGGGTCTGGGTCCGGATTTTCTCGATCGCGGGCCAGGTCGCGCGCTCGCCCATTCGAATCAGGTCGAGTATTTCACGCTTGGTACGCGGCGACAGCAGGTGGAAGGGGTTGAAGCTGCGCGACGCGGGCAGAATATTGATGTCACCTGTATAGGTCTGCGAAATCACAGAGCCATAGGTGTTGATCCAGCGGCTGATTGTGAGCTCACGACCCAGCGGCTTTTGGATCAACTGCGCCGCCGCCAACGACCAGTCCTTGGCCGTGCGCAGCCCCGTGTCACGCACGATGTCCCAGACCGTAGCCCGGTTCTTAAACTCACTGATGAACGGCAACACAAGGGGGTTGGTCTGGCTCACGACCGAGTGGTTGACGCCGTAAAGACGCGAGAGTCGCTTAAGCGGCAGGTCTTGCGCCACCGATCCGTCGACCCACTTTCGGTTCGCCAGGTAAGGCTGACGGCGGCCCTTGGAATTTCGAGCCGCCAGCGTCACAGGCGGGTAGACCGCCGGTACGGCGCAAGACGCCAGCACGGCCTCACGCACCATCACATTGGGTGAAGTGATCGCGTTGAGCAACCGCGATGCTTGGTGGTGCTCTACGGGAGCCACAGAAATGTTGATGTGCAGCTTGCTGTGCTCATAGGCCTCTTGGAACGTCATGTCCGGGACCAGGCGCTCGATCACTTCCCAAATCTCATCAGCCGACATGCGGGAGCGCGAGAACGGGAACAGCTGTCGGACGAAGCTGCCCTCCTCGGCTGCCTCGGCCTCAAGGAAATCGTCGTCGAACAACTCGTCGAGCTCTGAGTCACTTCGGGTGCCTACAAGGCCTGCAATAAAGGCACCGCCACTCGAACCCGACAGAATGCTGGGCAGCACGCCCTGCTCCCAGAGCGCTTTGATCACACCCAAGTGGTAGTAGAGCAAGCTGCCGGCACCACTCATCAGTAAAGCAGAGCGGCCGTAGCAGTGACTCGCGCGCTGGAAAAAGTCGAGCTTGTCGTCGAGATCGATGTTGCGCACCCGACCGCTGGCGAGGTGCTCCAGCGCCGCAACGACTTCCTCGGTGTAGTCGATTATGAGCTTCTTGGTGCCGAATTTGGCCTTTCGGTAGAGCGAAGGCCGACCCATACCGCCCAGGTTCCCGTGGATGCCCTCGTTCAGCGTAAACAGCAGGGCCTGGTTGTCCTTTCGGGCGCGCAGCTCGCGCAGCTGCTCCAGGCGCGCTCGGATCTCGACGAAGTCGTAGTCCTCGGACCGATCGTCCCGCTTCCAGCGGTCGAGCTTGAACCGTCGGTCATAACGTTGGGCCGCCCGCTTCCATTGCTGGTAGGTGTCGGCACGACGCATTTGTTGATCTTCTGTCGTCGGGAGTTGCAGCAGCACGCGCGCTCCAGTCTGTTCTGCAGCGGGGCGCCGGCATACGAGCACGGCCTTGCAAGACCATGCGCCGAGCCCCCCGTCTGTTGTGTCGGCGACGCCCAATGGACACGCCGGAAACCCAGAGGATACCGGTCACAGCCCATGCAAACCAGTGCATGGCGCGCAAAAGTGCTTTATTAGGAACGCCTTCTATATGACTGACTTTATTATATAAACTACCTGATACTGCATTGGCAGTCAGTGCGCCCGGCGACATTTTTTTGTGCGCCGCAGCAGAAACGTCAGGCGGCGCCCGCGGCCAGTCGCTGTGCCGTCCGCTCAATCAGGTCCAACAAGGCGTCGATATGTGCCGCCTGCGTGAACGGATTCATGACCGTCAGCCGAAGCCAGCGCTTACCGCCGACCTCCGCCGAAGTGATGTGGGCCTCACCGCGACGCACCATGGCGTCTCGAATGCCGACCATGAGCGCATCGTCATCACCAAACCGGAACATGAGGATGTTGCTCTCAGGCTCAAAGGGCACCTCAAAACCCGGTCGTGCGGCAATCTGGTGCCCGAATGCTCGCGCCGCGGCGTAACGCGCGTGCACGAAGTCGCCCAGTGCGGCCTCCCCGCGCCAGGCGAGATTCATAAACAGCTTGAGGGCCAGCGACGACTTGGTGCACTCAACGGCGCGTGGCAACGAGTCGTAGCTATCGACGTCTTCACCATAGGCCAGGTAGCTCGCGGCCTGCTGAAAGGCTGCGGCACTATGCGTGTCATCGCGAAACAGCGCTGCGGCGCAGAGCGCCGGCACCTGGAGCATCTTGTGGGCGTCCCAGACGACGGAGTCCGCAAGTTCAATTCCGTCGACGAGACCTGCCAATCGGGCGTCGAGCAACGCGCTGGCGCCGTGACAGCCGTCCACATGGAACCAGGTGCCCGTCTCCCGGCACACCACGCCAATCTCTCGTAACGGGTCATGCAGGCCCGTCGCCGTCGCACAGGCATTGGCGATCACCGCCATGCACCGCCGCCCTTCGGCCTCGACAGCTTCGATCGCTGCCCGGACGCCCTCGGGTTCGACAACACCGTGCGCCGCGGCGGGCAACGGCCTTACGGCGTCCGCACCAAGCCCCAGAATGGCCACGGCACGTTCCACGGAGTAATGCGACAGCGTCGGCGCCAGCACGACGAGATCATGCGGGGTGCCTGCACGCCAGGCTTCCGGCGCAATGTTGGCGCGTGCCGCGAGCAGGCACGTGAGGTTCGCCAACGAACCACCATGTGTCAGAACACCGCCTCCGTGGCTCGCCTTGCCCACTTTGAGGGGGCGCGGGTGCCAACCGATCTTCTCGACCATCCAGTTGACGATGACAAACTCGAGTGCGGCCGCCGACGGACCCATCTCGTAAACGGCCATGGGATTGTTCATGAACCCCGTGATCATCTCGCCCAGAGCCGCTGGGTAGTCGGGCACGGCGACCTGGTGAGCGATATGCATGGGATGGTGCAGCTGCACCGAGTGCTTTAAGTAGTTATCAAGGAAGCCCGAAAACTGCGCCCCGTCCATGCCACCGTCGCGGATCCACCGCTGTGCATCGAGCGCCTCAAGGATGTCACGCAGCGGGGCATAGCCGCTGGCTGGCGTCTCGCCGCGCTGCTGCGCCGTGATGTGCGCTGTGATGCGCGAAACAGCGTCATTGAAGACGGGTTCGAAGCCCTGAATATCCTGGGTCATGACCCGCTCCAACGGGCAGCTTAGTCGACTCGCGATATTAGTGGGTTTCAGTGTGATGCGACACCACGCCCCACAAAAAAGGCCCGATGACGGATGCCACCGGGCCCTGATGCTAAGACGCGGTCATCGCGACCGTGTCTTCATGCCTTACAACGTGAAGTTGTACTTGTAGCGCAGGTAGTAGAAACCACCGTTGAAGCCGAACGGCGAGAACTGGCTGTAGAGGTTACCCACACCAGCTGCCGCACCCGGATTGGCTTCCGGGTAGGTGTCGAAGATGTTCTGGGCGCCCAGAACGATCGTCGAGTGATCGGCGATGCTGTAACCCACTTCGGCGTCAAACAGGATGGCATTGCCGTAGTCCTGGTTGTCTTCCGAATCGAACCAGCCGTCGTAGAAGCTACCGCGTACGAGGAAACGGAAGTTTCCGTAGTTCGTCGTACCAGACAGCGCCCAACGGGATTCCGGCAGACCCGTCTCGAGTTCACGAATACGCGTCGCGTCGAGCGTGACCGGGTTGAACTCGTCCACTTCCGTCTTGGTGCGGTTGTAGGTGAAGCTCAGATCAGTCGTCGAGTTGTCCGACTCAAGCGTCGTCGTGGCAACGATGTCGACACCGGACGTCTTCGTATCGAAGTCGTTGGTGAAGAAGCGGAAGTTCTGCAAGTTCTGCGCACTCGTCACACCCGCATCGATCAGGTCCTGCAGCTCCTGGGCTGACAGGTCGTTGATCGAGAACAGCTGCGACGGTGTGATGCGGTCTTCAAGATCGATCTGGAAGAAGTCCACTGTGATGGTCAGCGCATCCTGCTCGAGGATGAAACCGGCCGTCGCATTAAGGGACTCTTCAGGATCGAGCGGCTGACCGCCGAACAGAACAGCAACAGGGTTCGTCGACGGGATCGTACCGTTGTTGACGAGATCGTTGAGTGTCGTATCGAACTCGGTCGAGACGTTGAACGCGTTCGACTGACCCGGCGTCGGTGCACGGAAGCCCGAGCTCAACGAACCTCGAACTGCGAAGTTGTCGTTGATCCGGTAATTCGTAGACACCTTGAAGTTGGTCGTTGAACCAAAGTCACTGAAGTCCTCGAAGCGCAATGCACCCGTGAGCAGCCAGTTGTCGACGGGGTAGATCTCGACGTCGATATAGGCGGCGACGTTGTCACGCGACCAGCTACCGGCCGCAATGTCACCAAAGCCCGGGAAGCCGTTGGACGCCGCACTGAAGCCCTGGTCGGCCAGCGGACCGATGGCGAACGACTCAGGCTGGCCGATGCCGATTTCGAATTCCTCATCGCGGTACTCAACACCGGCAGCGACGTTGACCTGGTCGCTAACGGCGTAGCTGACATCAAAGTTGAAGTTGAGGTCAGTCTGCGCGTAGAGACCTGGGTCAAATGCGGTCGGCGTGGCCGGCCCCAACGACGCGTTGACGGTGTTGTTGATGAAGAAGTCGACTTCGTTGAAGCCGTAGCCGAAGCTCGCGTCCCAGCGCAGGCCGTTGTCGAGTTCGCCGCGGAGACCGCCAACGATCGAGTAGTCGACCACGTCACCCCCGAAGCGCGGCGTGAAGCCACCCGGGAAGATTTCCTGGAACGAGAAGCAGTTCGGGTCGTTGAAGACCTGGCCCAGCGCCGTCGGGTCCGGAACGTTGTCCGTAATCGTGACCGTCGGGCAGCCCACGCCGTCGTTCGGCGTCAAGTCGCCGATGAGCAGCGTCGCACCGCCGTCACTCGAGTACACGCTGCCGCGCGTGTTCGGGTTACGGAAATAGAAGCCACCGTCGACCGTCTTGCCAGCGTAGTTGGCGTGGCCGTAGAACTCAGCAGAGTCGCTGATGTCGGCGCCGAAGTTGGCCCAGAGCTTGATGTCGTCGGTGACCTCGGGCGAACCCCAGATCTGCGCCGGATTGGCGACCGCTGTGTTGCCGGCTGCGATCAGGCCTGCGGCATCGTCACGCTGAATGGCGCGGTCGGTTGCGTCCGTCTCGCCGTACTCAAGGCTCAGGTTGACGAACCCGTCAGCACCGAGTGGCAGACCCAGGTTGCCAGACAGCGTGACCTGGTCGCCGTCGCCCTCGTAGAACGTGCCGTAGCGCAGCTCAACCGAGCCGCCTTCGGCGTCGTCCTTAAGCACGAAGTTCATGACACCGGCGATGGCGTCCGAGCCGTACTGCGCCGAGGCGCCGTCACGGAGGACTTCGACCTGCTTCAGAGCAATCGAAGGAATTGCCGAAAGATCAGGACCCTGCGCACCGTCAGAGACACCATTGCCGAGCCAATAAATGACTGCAGCGCGGTGACGGCGCTTGCCGTTGACGAGTACCAGCGTGTGGTCAGGTGCAAGGCCACGCAGGTTGGCCGGACGAACAATCGTGGCCGCATCGGAGATGGGCTGCGTGTTCACGTTATAAGACGGCACGATGTTACGGATCAGGTTGGAGAGGTCTGTGTCACCCTGGTTGACAAAATCGTCAGCCGAGATGACGTCGACAGGTACTGCCGATTCGGTGACCGAGCGCGGGCGCGACCGACTACCGACGACAACCACCTCTTCGATGGCCTCGCTGTCCTGGGCAAGCACGGGTGCTGAATAGCTCAGCGTACCCAGCGCACTGGCGACGGCTGTTGCCAGCAACGTGCGCCCGAAAGGTTTCTTCTGCATGGTGTTTCGATTCCCCCAAAGGACGATTACTACGGGCCGCAAAACGGCACCGTGCGCCCGAAAATTAGACGCAGTTCACATCGGTGCAGCCATTACAGTTGCTTTCGGCACACACTCGACAGCGTAGTGATACACCAAACAGCGAGATGTCACAAGGCAGAAACGCTGTAGACACTTGATAATTGGCCGGGTTTGCGCGGAGTGCGCACGTGTCTGATTTTTGCCACAGCTACGCATAACCGCGCCGTGGCGCAAGCTTCAGATCGCGCCGGCCTCACGCAGGGTAGCGAGCTCATCTTCAGACTTGCCGAGGATGTCGCCATAAACCTCAGCATTGTGCTGCCCCAGCTCCGTGGGGCCGGCCCAGCGAATGGTGCCCTGGGTTGCCGACATGCGAGGGAAAATACCCTGCATCTTGAGGTCATCGAATCGCGGATGGGGCACATCGACGATGGCCTCACGCGCCGCATAGTGCGGGTCCTCGATCATCTCCGGCGCGCGGTAGATCTTGCCTGCCGGCACCCCATGCTTCTGCATGAGCGCATCGACCTCGTCCGTGGTCAGGGTCCGGGTCCAGGCCTCGATAATCTCGTCCAGAGCTTCTTGATGGGCGCCACGGGCCGTATGGGTGGCGTAACGCTCGTCGTTCACGAGATCAGGCCGTTGCATGGCCGCACAGAGCCGCGCAAACACGGTGTCCTGGTTGGCGGCGATCAAATAGGCGCCATCCTGGCACTCGTAGAGGTTCGACGGGGCAATATTCGGTAGCGCGGAGCCCGAGCGCTCGCGGATGTAGTCCGAAACCGTGAACTCGGGGATCGTCGATTCCATGACATTGAGTACAGACTCGAAAATCGAGGCATCGATCACCTGCCCTTCGCCCGTCTTTTCGCGATGGTGCAATGCGCCCAGCGCGCCCAGGCAGGCGTAGGTCGCCGCCAGGCTGTCGCCAATGGAGATGCCCGCCCGTGTTGGCGGCCGGTCAGGCCAACCGGCGAGGTAGCGCATGCCGCCCATGGCCTCACCCACGGCCGCGTAGCCGGCGCGCTTGGCGTACGGGCCCGTCTGCCCGTAACCCGAGACGCGGATCATGATGAGGCGCGGGTTGATCGCTTTGAGCGTCTCGTAATCCAGGCCCCAGCGCTCCATGGTGCCGGGCCGGAAGTTCTCCAGCAGAAAGTCCGCATCCTTAACGAGCTCTTTGACCAGTGCCTGGCCGGCCTCTACGCGCAGATTCGCGGTCACGCAACGCTTGTTTCGTGCACACACCGTCCACCACAGCGGGTAGTCACCACGGCCCCACTCGCGCATCGGATCACCCTTGCCGGGTGGCTCGACCTTGATGACGTCAGCACCCATGTCGGCCATGAGCTGACCACAGAACGGGCCCGCAATAAGCTGGCCCAGCTCGATGAGCCGAAGATCAGTGAGCGGACCCGTGCGCGGCGCGTCGGGGCCTGTGACGCCCGCCTGGCTCATGCAGCCCCGCGGTCACGCCACACCGGCTGGCGCGGCGCGGGCAGGCCCGTGTCCGCCTCGCAGTTGGCGCGCAGCGTGTCGAGATCGGGGCCAAAGTCGAAGACGCCGAGCTCGCCGCGTCCGCCGCGCATCTCGTCGCGCAGTGCCTCGGTCGCCGACGCATCGACGTTGCCGTCGGCGCCCACAACCACGCCGTAGCGACGCGCGCCGTCAACGCTGACAAGCCCCTGCGCCACCTCCTGTCCGATAAGGCCCGGATCGCGCGCTAGCGGGTCGCCCCAGCCGCCACCGCCCCAGGTCACGTAGTGCAGCAGGTCACCTTCGTGCACATCGATATTGTCGACTTTGGAACCCAGGTGTTCGCTCGAACCGTCAGCACGATCAATACGCTTCCAGGAACGCGCTGCGGGCAGGCCGCCGTTCACACCCCAGGGCGGCACGAACCAGCGATCGTCGTGAATCGAGATGCGTCCGTCGTGCAGGAAGCGGTACGTCATGTGGATGCCATTGCCGCCACGATGCAGGCCCGCGCCCCCCGAATCGGCCGCCGACTCGTAGCGCTCAATGAGCATCGGGAAGTAGTGCTCCAGAAACTCGTTGGGCACGTTGGTGAAGCCCGGCCAGAGCGAGTGGCCATCGGGGCCGTCGCCCATGGGGCGCCCGGGGATACCGCCGAAGCCGATCTGGAACAACTGGTACCACTCGCCCGTCTTGTCGAATCCCGAGAACATGAGGTGCGGACTCGATGAGAACCCAGCCGCGCACAGAAAGTCGGGCGTCTTCTGGCCCAGCAACGCACCAAGGACGTCAAAAATCCGACCCAGCGCGTGCGTGCGACACGACAGTGCCGCCGGGAATTTCGGCTTCAGCAGCGAGCCTTCAGGGATGCGCACCTCAACGAGATCGTAGAAGCCGTCGTTAAACAGGATCTGCGGGTCGAAGACCATGATCATGTAGATGCCGAAGAACATCTTGAACATGTTTTCGTTGAGGTAGAAATTGATCGACGAATCCGACTGCGGGTCCGTGCCCTCGAAATCGAGGATCACGCGCTCGCCTTCGCGCCACATCGTGCACTTGATCTTGAACGGCCCATTGCCCTTGCCGTCGTCGCAGATGTAGTCCTCGAAGCTCACCCGGTCTTCGCCGATGGCCTGTCCGATGAGAATCTTCATGGCGCGGTGGTTGCGCGCGAGCAGCTCCTCGGTTGCCGAGACGTAGACGTCTTCGCCGAAGCGCTCGCAGATCTCGTTGACACGCAGTGCGGCAACACGACACGACGCGACAATCGCGTGCAGGTCAGCGCGATACCACTCGGGCATGCGGCTCTGGTGCGTGGCGATCTTGAGGATGTCTTCCTGCAGCTCGCCTTTGCGGTAGAGCTTGACGGGTGGCATGCGCAGGCCTTCCTCGAAGATCGAGGTGGCATCCGTGGGCAACGAGCCCGGTACCTTGCCGCCGATGTCGGTCATGTGGCCAAACATCGCCGCCCAGCTGATCACGCGGCCGTTCCGAAAGATCGGCATGATCACGAGCTGGTCGTTGTTGTGACTGATCGCACCCTCGCAGCTGTAGGGGTCGTTGAGCAAGATCACGTCGCCGTCTTCGAGGTCACCGTCGAAGCCGTTGAGGAAGCCGTCGATGAACGAGCCGAATTGGCCGACAATCATCTTGCCGTTGCGTTCCGCAATGAGTGGGAAGGCGTCACCCTGTTCGCGAATCCCCGGTGACAGCGCCGTTCTGAACAGCGTCGCATCCATCTCGATGCGCGCGTTGCGCAGTGCGTTTTCGATGATATCGAGCGTGACCGGATCGACCTCGACCTTTTCGAAGCCTGCGGTGTTGGTTTCGATGAGCTTGGCGACCATGTCAGTGTCCTGCCGAGGGGTTGATGAGGATGTTGCCGTAGTCGTCTACGTTGGCAACGTGGTCGGGCAACACGAGTGCCGTTGAGTCCATCTCCACGATGATGGCCGGCCCCGGGATGCTATCGCCCGCGCGCAGCTTCGCGCGGTCGTAAATCACAGCGTCACGTTCTTCGCCGTCCACCCACAGGCGGTGATCCGACACCTTGGCGGCTGACGGATCGCCGTCGCCTTTGTCAATCTCGAGTGCCGGCAAGGCCAAGGCCTGACCCAACGCGATGACGCGCAGGTTCACGAGCTCGTGTTCGGCGTCCATGTTGAACGTGAACATGCGTCGGTGTTCCTCGTCGAAGGCATCACAAAGCGCCTGAAGCGCGCTGTCGTCGCCGTGCTTGCCCATGAACGGCATGGGAATCTCGAAGCCCTGGCCGTGGTAGCGCAGATCGATCTCGTACCTGAGCTCGGCGTCGTCGGCGCCGATGCCCTCCTCGGCCAGCTCGGACAGCACCTGCGCACGAAGCTCAGCCAGTGCATCGGCCACCTCGGAGGCGTTGGTCTGCGAAATGACCTTGGAGAAACTGCGGGCTGCTTCGGCGCGCATGCGCGTCGTCGCGTCGCCCAATGCGCACAGCACGCCTGGCGAGTTGGGTACAACCACAGGCCAGGAACCCATGAGCTTGGCCACGGCGTTGGAGTGCAAAGACCCCGCGCCACCAAAACCCATAAGCGCAAAGTCACGCGGATCGTAACCCTGTTGCACGGAGATCATGCGCAGCGCGCCGAACATATTCTCGTTGACGATATCGATGATGCCCTGGGCCGCTTCGTGCAGCCCGATGTCCATCGCGTCCGCGACTTTTTGTACCGCGGCGACCGAGGCGTCGCGATCCAGTGTGAAGCTGCCGCCAAGCAGCGACTCAGGCAAATAACCCAGCACGACGTTGGCGTCTGTCACGGTCGCCTGTTCTCCGCCCTTGCCATAGCACGCCGGGCCGGGCACAGCGCCCGCGCTTTCCGGGCCCACACGCAGTGCGCGCGTCAGTTCCGGTACGTGTGCGATGGAGCCGCCACCGGCGCCCACCGTTTTCACGTCGAGCGACGAGGCACGAACACTCAGGTGGCCCACGTCCGTGTTTCGGACCAGTCGCGGCTCAAGGTCTTCAATGAGCGCCACGTCGGTCGAGGTGCCGCCCACATCCAGCGTCAGAATATTGTGCAGCCCGGCCTGGCTTGCCACCCACAATGCACCCGTGACGCCGCCGGCCGGTCCGGACATGAGCAGATTGACAGGGGCATCCTGCGCCTTCTTGGCCGTCATGAGACCGCCATCGGAGCGCAGCAGGTTGATGCGACCGCTCATGCCGAAGCCGCGCAATTCGCTTTCGAGGTTGCGCACGTAGCGACCGACCACGGGACGCACAGCCGCATTCGCCACGGTCGTGAGTGCCCGCTCGTATTCATACATCTCAGGCAGGATGTCGTGGCTCAACGAGATCGTGATGTCCTGTCCGTCAAAAACCTCGGCCGCGATCTCAGCAACGCGTCGTTCGTGCTGGTCGCTGACATAGGCGTTCATGAGGCAGACCGTGATGGCCTCGACACCGTTGGCCTTGAGCTGCACAAGCGCCGCACGCGTGGCAGCCTCGTCGACAGGCCGGTATTCCTCGCCGGTGGCAAGCAAGCGCCCCGGCACTTCGACGGTGTCTTCGAGACGCGCGAGCGGTTCGGGCTTAGGCCAGATAATCCAGGCCGCTAGGCCACCGGGTACGAGCGACCGAGCGATCTGCAGGACCTGGCGGTAGCCTTCGGTCACCACTAGGCCGACGCGTGCGCCCTTGCCCTCAAGCACGGCATTCGTGGCCACGGTGGTGCCGTGCAGGAAGTCTTCAATATCGCTGGGGGCGATACCGGCGGATTCACAGATGCCGCGAGTACCCGTAATCACGGCTTCAGAAGGATCGTGCGGTGTGCTGGGCACCTTGGAGCGAAAAGTACGCCCGCTTTCGTCATTGAACAGCAACAGGTCTGTGAACGTGCCACCCACGTCCACTCCGAGTCGGTAGGCCATCTGTGGTGATCCCCCGGGCCGGCTACCGGCCGAATTGTTCTAAAGATATAACATTATGCCGCAATCGGGGCTGCGCGCAACGCAGCGCGCCCCGGCCGAAAGCCGGGACGCGTGTTGCGATCAGAAGCGGTAGGTAAACTCAGCCCCGTAGGCGTCGCGGGCACTGGGGTGCACGAACGAGCCGCCGAATTCAGGCGCCGGAATGACTTCCTGCAGGTACTCTTCATCCGTCACGTTGCGACCGTACAGCGTCGCCGTCCAGCGCTCGCCCGACAGGCTGAAACGCAGGTTGAGCAGACCGTAGTCGTCACGCTTGGCCTGCGAGAGGTCCTGCGTGACACCCGGGCCGAAGAAGATCTGCCAGACCGTTGGCGTGGCCTCGCCCTGTAAGGTGTGAAACCACATCTCGTCGACGAACTGATAGTCGATACGTGCGTTGAATTCGAGACCGCCAATCGGTGCCGTGAAGTTGGCACCCAGGTTGTAGGTCAGCTCAGGCGCCTGCGGGGCGTCGTTACCGACAGACAGCGGGCGGTTTCGGTTCTCGGTGATCTCGCTGTCGAGGATACCGATGCCACCGAAAATCGAGAACTGCTCAGTGATGAGTGCATCGAAGTCCGCCTCGAAACCCGAAATCTCGAGCTCGTCGATGGTTGTCACGACGCGCAGCAGACCCCAGGGTCCCGCGAAGAACTCGAAGAACTGGTTGTCTTCGACGTCGTTGCGGAACACGGCGGCATTCACGCGCAGACGGCGGTCGAGGAAGTAGCCTTTGGCGCCAAGCTCAAAGCTCGTGGTGACTTCCTTGGCGTACTCATCTCGAACCAGCAGCTGTGCGTCAACGACGGCGCCCGGGTTGGTGCCGTCGCCGTTGTTGTTGAGCCAAAAGTCGATCGTCGCCTGGCTGCCGATGGAGTTGAAGCCACCACTGCGGAAGCCGACACCGTAGGTGCCGAACACGCTCAGGTTGTCTGTTGCGGCCCAGTTCAGGCTGACCTTGGGCTGGAACTGACTGAAGCTCGCACTGCGATCAGGGATGCCGCCCGGGTTGACGCCAAACGCCGGGTTGATGGGACCCGGTACGCCACCCACGAGCGTGTTGCCGTTAAGACCGGAGGCCGCGACGTTGGGCACATTGTTGCTGACGTCGCGGTCTTCCTCGTCGTAACGCGCCGCAATGGCGAGCTCGACGGTGTCAGACAGATCGAACTCGATCTGACCGAAGGCCGAAATGACCTGCGTGTCAAAGGTGTCATCGAACAAAAGATCGGTCGGGTTGGGCCCCGTGGGCGCCACATAAGGCTGGCGCAGGAAGCCCTGCCCTGTGTCGGCGCCGTAAGCCACAACAACATCGCGCTCGATGTCGGCGAAGTACAAGCCTGCGATCCAGCGCGCCGCGTAGCTGTCGTCTGAGGTCAGACGCAGCTCGAGGCTGGTATCTGACTGGTTGCGCTCCTGGTACTGGTAACCATCACACGACGTCGGTGTGTAAGGCCCGTAGACGCCCTGGAAGTTGTTGGGGTCGTTGAACGGATCGTTAATGTCCGTGGGTGGCAACACGCCAAACGGACCGAAGAATGGCCCAAACAGGTCGACGCGGTCTGCGCCGCCAATTGCGCCCGGGGCATTGTTGAGCGTCAGCCGATCATTGAGGCAGGACGGCGTGACTTCGTAGCCGTAGAACGACGCACTCGTGCCATCCGAAAGGAGGTACTCCTCGAGGTCGTTGTAGGCAAACGTCGCCGTGAGCGTGGAACGCGCGAACTGGTAGTCGGCCTTGACCGAAAACTCCGTCGTGTCCTGCTCGTTTTCGCCGGGGACGTTAAACGCGAAAGTGAAGTCCTGATCGTTGACGTTGGCATCGAAGGCGGGCTGGTTGAACACGGCCGCAAACGCCGGGATCGCGAACACCGCGTTGAAGTTAATCGCACCGCCATCGACCTGGCTCACGCCCGCGCGAAAATCGAGCGTCAGGTTTTCGTTGACGTCCCAGTCGAGGCGGCCCTTGATCGAGGTGTCCTCGAGGTAGTCAACGGCATCGTCCTGGCCCGTAAAAATGTTCTCGTAGAAGCCGTCCGTCGTGCGGTAGCTCGCGCCAATGCGGCCGCGCACGTTGTCCGAGATCGGTCCCGACGCCACGGCGTTGAGCCGGCGCGTGCCGACGTTGCCGACACCGGCCGTAACCCGGCCTTCGAATTCATCGCCGGGCGCCTTCGTGGTGACGAGGATCGCGCCCGACACGGCGTTACGGCCGTACAACGCGCCCTGCGGTCCCTTAAGGACCTCAATTTGCTGCACGTCGAACAATTCTTCGTTGAACGCGTTCGGGTTCGTGATGAGCACCCCGTCCACGACGTAGGCAAACGTCGACTCGGCATCTCGCGTCGAAACGATGCCGCGAATGCTGACCTGGGTGTCACCCACGTTGGCGGTATCGACAATCGTGACGTTGGGGATCAACCCAATGAAATCCGCGGGCCGTTCGATGCCCGCCTGCTCGATCTGCGATTCCGTGAAGGCTGAAACGGAGATCGGGACGTCCTGAAGGCTCTCCGAGCGCTTGCGCGCGGTGACGACGACCTCTTCGAGTGCCTGCTGGGCGAAAGCCGCGCCAGGAACAGAAAGCGCGAGCGCGACGGCTAGCGACAAGCGGCTGGCGGCGGTGCGCCGTGAGCGCACCGGTGATGACGTAGACATTCCTGAGAACCCCCTCAGTGTTGATAGCGGGACCTGCACGTAGGGACCGCTACCCCCTCGGTGACGGCTTTAGTGCAGGTTCAACGTTACACGCGCGTCTAAGTTGCGTGCCGCGACAGAGCATACAGCGGCCACCGAACTTAGACAAGAGAGGCGTTTATCGAGACAAAAGGGCTGCGAGTTCTTTGACGAATTTGACACAAACCATCGCAGTCATGTCCTGCCAGTCGCGCCGGGGGTTGTATTCCACGACGTCTGCGCCCACCACATTGCCCTCCAGCGACTGCAATACGGCGAGCACATCGCCCACGCTCATCCCACCGGGTTCGTGGTGCGAGACCCCCGGCGCGAACGCCGGGTCCAGTGCATCAATATCGATTGATACGTAGACAGGACGCTCGAATTGCAGCCCTGTGGGCAGCGGTGCCGCGCCCCGCCAGGGGTGCGTTTCGACGCCGTGGCGCGCGATCATTTCGCGCTGCACATCGGTCAGCGTGCGAATTCCGACCTGCACGAGCCGACTGGCAAGCCCCTCCTCCACGATGCGGGCAAATGGACTCGCGTGTGAGTAGCGGTTGTTGTCGAAATCGGGGTAGATGTCGGCATGGGCGTCGAAGTGCAGAATATCGACCGGGCCATGGATCGCGCACACGGCCTTTACAGCGGGCCAGCTGATCGCATGATCGCCGCCCAGGGTCAGCGGGCTGAGACCGCGGCCCATGACCTTGCTGAGCGCCTCCGTGACCCCCATGACCCCCTCATGGTTATCCGTAAGGCTCATGTTGCCGAGGTCCTCGAGCACCCCAGGGGCCGACAAGTCGAGCCCTGACTCGCTGGTCAGGTTGGCGGCGCCGTTGTGCATGACGCGCCGGATGATGTCGGGCGCCAGCGCCGGGCCGCGCACAAAGCTCGAGTTCGCGTCGTGAGGCGCACCAATAAGACCGACCGTCATGCCACAGCGCTCCCTGGCGACACAAGCTGCGCCGCGGCGCCCGCCGCGGGCAGCCAAAGCGATACGGCGAGCCCGCCCTCGCGCCGGTTGCGCAGCGTGATGCGCCCGCCGTGCGCGTCAACGATTTCGCGGCACAGCGACAGGCCGAGCCCCGAACCGGTGCGCTTGGTGCTGTAAAACGGCAGCAAGGCGTTGGTCAACGCCTCATCGTTCATGCCCGGCCCGCGATCTGCGACGGTGATCAAGCTGCCCGTGTTCGATCCCACCACGCTGACGGTGATCTGTTTGGGGTCCGAACCCGACTCGACGGCATTCTTGGACAGATTGATGATGACCTGTTCGAGCTGGTCGGGGTCGGCATAGCCAGAGCCGCCTCGCGCGTCCGGCCGGTAATCGAACGGGTGCAATGCGGACAGGCGCACGAAGAACGGGTCCCACTCGATGTCGCGGCGCTGTGGGTCCGGCAACTTCGCAAACCGCGAGTAGCCCTCAATGAAGCGCTTCAGGTGTGCACTGCGCGACTCGATGGTGCCCAGCAATTCGACGACGCGCTCTGTTTCGTCGCGCGCCATAAGCAGCTGCGCTGAATGGGCCAGCGACGATATCGGGGCCAGCGAATTGTTGAGCTCGTGGCCAATCAGGCGGATGACTTTCTTCCAAGTGGCGACCTCCTGCCGATTGAGCTCCTGCGTCAGGTGCTTGAGCAGGTAGAGGCGATGACCGCGCGCGTTGAGCGTGAACTCGTTGCAGGATAAGTGATAACGCTCGTCCTCCTTGTCGGTCTCGATGGTGACCATGGCGTCAACGCCCTGCACGAGCGCTGTCTTCAATGAGTCCGAATGGCCACTGATGACGTCATCGAGGAAGTGCATCCCGGCCATGCGTCGGCCAGTGGTGAACAGCGCCCGCGCGGTCGCGTTGGCATAGATGATGTGGCCATTGTCATTGGTCAGGACAAGCGCGAGCGGTGAGGCCTGCAACACCGTGTCGAGCATGAGCTCGCGTTGGTGCAGATTCTGGCGCTCGTCGCGCAAGGTGCCGACCATCCGGTTGTAGGCACGCACGAGCCGCCCGACCTCGTCGTCGCGGTGATCCGCAATCGTAAAGCTGAAGTCGGCATCACGCAGGCTGTCAGCACTGTCGACGAGTGCTCGGATCCGCGCACGAGTCGGTTCCAGAGCCCGGCGCACGGCCCAGCCAAACAGGGGGATCGCGACCAGCAGCCCCGACGACACGGCAAGCACGGCGCTGCCGGTGTGTTCATAGAGGAGGATGGCAATCGCAAGTGCCACCACGAAACACAGCATGGCGATAGCGAGCAGGCGCCCCTGCATACTCGTTGCGGGGTTCACACGCTTCGTCTCGTCAGTTGCCGCTGCCCTGTTCATGCAAGCCGAACTTTACCATCCGACGGTAGAGCGCCTGGCGACTCAGGCCGAGTTCGCGTGCCGCCCGGGCCACGACGTTGTCATGGAGTGCCAACGCACGCTGGACATCTGCCTCTGAGGGTTCGGGTAACTCACGCTCGGGCGCAGCACCGAGCCCCAGGTCATCCAGGTCTATGACATCGTCCGTCGCCAGCACCGCAGCGCGCTTCATGAGGTTCTCAAGCTCGCGCACGTTGCCTGGCCAGGCCTGCGTGGACAGTAAGCGTTCGGCCGCCGCTGTCAGCCGTTTGCCCTCCGGCAGGAACGCAGCCGCAAGCGCCGGCACGTCGCCGGCGCGCTCGGCTAGCGCGGGGACGTGCAGTTCGATGACGTTGAGGCGGTAGAACAGGTCCTCACGGAACGTGCCGGCCGAGATGGCCGCTTTGAGATCGGCATTAGTCGCACTGATGATGCGTACGTCAACGCGGCGCGTTTCAGAGCTACCCAGGCGCTCAAACTCACCGCTCTGCAGGACCCGTAACAAGCGATTCTGACCCTCGGCCGAGAGGTTGCCGATCTCGTCGAGGAACAAGGTGCCGCCATCAGCGGCTTCGAATCGACCGATACGCGTTTTGGAGAGGCCGGTGTACGCACCGGGCTCGGCGCCGAACAATTCGGCCTCGAGCAACTCGCCGGGCAATGCGCCCGCGTTGACGCGCACGAACGGCCCATCGGCACGCGCAGAATTGGCCTGCACGATCTCGGCCAGCTTCTCCTTACCTGACCCATTGGGCCCAGTGATCAAGGCCGCAATATCAGAGTGGGCCACGCGGCAGGCCAGGCTCACCACATCATGCATCGCATCACTGTCGTAAACGGTGCCACAGAGCTGGTACCGCTCTCGCAGTGCCTCACGCGTCGCGGCGCGTTCCGCCTCGAGTCGCCGCGAGCGCTTCTGGGCGGCGCGCAGCTCGAGCAGGTTGCGCGCCGTGGTCATCAGCCGATCATCGTCCCAGGGCTTGCCCAGGTAATCGGCAGCGCCCGCCTTCACGAGGCCCACCGCCGTCTCGAGATCCGTCCAGGCCGTGAGCAGGATGACGGGCAATCCGGGATACGCCTCGCGGATCTCGTTGAACAGCGCCACGCCCTCCGCGCCCGAGGTCTTTTCCTCGGCGAAGTTCATGTCCTGGATGACCAGGTCGATGTCGTACTCGGCCAATGACGCCAGACCTTCACGCGGCGTTGCCGCAGTCACCGCATCGATGCCGTGCACCTCAAGCAGAACGCCCAGGGCTTCGCGGACGCCGTCGTTGTCGTCGATGATGAGCGCGGTGGCCATGAGTCTCCGTAATTTGGTTCTAGACGGTGCGCGTGGCGATGGCTGGGTCAATCCCAGTCGCCTTGCGGGCCGGGCCCGCTGCGGCCATCAGGCCAACCGCCCACAATCCCAGTACGACTAGCGGCAGTGCCACTGGATCGAGCTTGGGCAAAGTGTACTTGGTCACTAACCAGTAATTGAGTGCAAACGACAATACGAGACCGAGCACGATGCCACCCGTTGTAATCAGCCAGTTCTCTACGAGAAAGTAGCTCAGAATGTGGTGACGTCGAGCGCCCACGGCGCGACGCGTACCGATCTGCCGGCGCCGCTGCGCCACGCTGAAGCTGGCAAGACCGACGATACCGAGCGCCGTGATCGAAACAACAAGGCCCATCACGATGGTCAGCATGCGGTTCATGGCGACGTCGCGCGAATACGTCTGTGCAATGATCTCACTGTGCGTACGCGGCTCGCCCACGAGTCGATCCGTATCGAGCGCCACCAGCGTTTCTTCGATAATGGGAATCAGCCGATCCCGGTCCTCAGGTGCCGTTCGGATGGCGAACAAAAAATTGACCTCGACGAACGGTGTAAAAGACGTCGAGTAGAGCTCGCCCCAGCCGTACCAGGGCCGGCCAACGGAAGCGACCGTGCCAATAATCTCGATGGCGTCACCGCGGCTCGTGTAGATCAACTTGCCGACGGGGTTCTCGCCATCGAAAACCTCGTCCGCCTTGGCGTCAGACAGGATCGTCACACGAGGCACCTCGCCATCGGCGGGGCCGTAGACGATTTCGTCATCGCGGAACCAGCGACCGCGCGTCACTTCAAGCCCTAGGGTCTCCGTAGCAACAGCGTCGGTTCGGTAGTACGCCAGATTGAACCAGCTTCCATCCTCTAATTCTTCAGACGTCGAGAAGCTCTGGCTCGAGCCAGAATTGGACAGCGGCACGCTCGAGATCTTTGAGACCTGCTGGACGCCGTCGATGGCCATGAGCGCAGCAGTATCACGTTCGACGATACTGCGGACATCAACGTCACGATCCGACTTCACAGCCCGCACCAAGATCAGGTTACTGTCGTCAACACCCGTCGGTTCGGCCATCGTGTTTCTGCGGTCGACAATCACGAATGCCGCGTTGATAACGACGGCCATCGTGAGCGCAATCTGTAGCGCAATGAGTATCGCACCGGTCTTGTTGCGCATGAGCGTCGAGAGGATGGGTCGAATTTCCATGTCTTGATTCTCCGCGCGCTACTGCGCTTTTAGGTGGACGGCGGGCTGGATACGGCTGATGCGCCACGTCGGATAGAGACCGGCAAGTGCTGCCGAAAGCACGGCTAGACCAATCGCCCATGCGACCATGGCCGGGTCGAGATGGGCGAGGTACTCGTAGCCCCTGTACCAAGACCGCACGGCGATCAATCCCCCCCATGACAGCACTAGCCCCGCGAGGCCGCCCAGGATGCCGATGATCAGGACCTCAACGCCATGCTGTCGAATGATTTCGAATCGACTCGCGCCCAGCGCCCGACGGACGCCGACGAGCGGCGCTCGATTAATGAATTTGGCCAACATGAGCCCGATCGTGTTGAGCAGGCAGATGGCTAGAAACATGAAAGCAAGGACCATGAGCAGGCGATTGTCGTCACTGACCACCTCGCGGAACTCAAGCCAGGTCATAACGTCGTTCAGCCGGTTGTCGAGCGGACGACCGAAGCGGCCGAGCTTGCGCTGCTCGAGCGCGTACGCGTCTATGAATCCCTGAAACGCTTCGCGCTGTGCATCGGTATCGAGCTGCGCCCAGTGTTGCAACCAGACACACTCACTCTGGAGGAAATCCTGATAGGACTCGATACGTTCGGGCTTCCAACAGTTTGTACTGCCATCGGCGTAGTACTCGAGCGAAATTGGAACCTGGAAGGGTACGAACAGCTCTTCGCTGTCGCCAAAGAGGCCCGTGTTCAGGTCGTAGAAGTGTGGGACGGGGCGCCATTCGTCAATGACACCGACCACCGTGAAGGGTGTGCCGTCGAGCATGAGGCGCTCGCCGACGGAGTCTTCGCCTCCAAAAAACTTGTCGTTGATGCGTTTGGAGAGCACCACGACGCGCTCGGCGCGATCGTCAGCGTTGCGATCCCAACCACTGCCGTAGAGGAACGGTACCTCGAACATCGGGAAAAAATCTCCGTAGGTCGCCCGTGTCGACAGACGCTCGGGTCGCGCACCGTCCTCATCAAGACGCGCCGCGAAACCCTTGTGCAGCATGACAGCCTGGTGCGTCGGAATATCACTCTCCATGAGCGCCATCGAATCGCGGAACGTGGTCTGTGGTGGCGGCGCACTGCCATCATTGAGCTCGGTATACGGGTCGTCGGGATTCCAGGTGTCCATCATCACCGCAAACACCTGGTCGCTCTTCTGCGGCAGCGGGTCCGACGACATGACGTGGTAGAGCGTCAGCGTCGTCATCGACACGCCAATGCCGAGCGCAATCGCGCCAATCATGAGCGAGGTCAGCAGCGGATTCTTGCGAATGCTGAGCCAAGCGAGTTTTAGGTAGTAAGCCGTCATAGTGATTCCCCGATCAGGCGACGGAGCGCACGCCGTCGTCATCGTCGGCTTCTGCCGGCGGCGGCTCGAGCGGCTGGAAGTCGGACACCTGCCCGTCGAGCAGGTGCACGTTGCGACCGGCGCGACGCGCGAGTTCCGGGTCATGCGTCACCATGATGATGGTCGTACCGCGTGCGTTGATCTCCTCGAGTAGATCCATGACTTGTCGCGCCATGAGCGAGTCAAGGTTGCCCGTCGGCTCGTCCGCCAGCAGCAGCGCCGGGTCACCCGCTAGCGCGCGCGCAATCGCGACGCGCTGCTGTTGCCCACCCGAGAGCTGTGCCGGCAGATGATTGCGACGCGAGCTCAATCCTACGAGCTCAAGCGCTTCGTCGATGCGGCGCTTGCGCTCACTTCCCGAGAAGCCGCGGTAGCGCAGCGGCACATCCACGTTGTCGGCGATGTTGAGGTCCGGGATCAGGTTGAACGCCTGGAAGATGAAACCGATCTTCTCGTTGCGGATCTTGGAGCGGGCGTTGTCGCCAAAGCCGGACACATCCTCACCGTCGAGCAAGTAGCGACCACCCGAGGGCGACTCTAGCAAGCCGGCAATGTTCAGGAACGTGGTCTTGCCTGAGCCAGAGGGTCCCGTGACGGCGACAAATTCACCGGACTTAACCTCGAGGTTCAGGCTGCGCAGTGCGTGCGTCTCGATGAGACCGGCTGCGTAAACTTTCGTGATGTCCTGCATGTCGAGCATGGCGTGCTACTCCTCGCGCGTGGCGTTCTTGGTTCTTGAATCAGTCTGTGATGAGGACTTCAGGCGCCCCGTCGAACGCCTGGGTGTTGGATACGACAATGCGGTCGCCGACGCTGACGCCCGACAACACCTGGATGACCGAGGTGCTCGTGGCGCCAACAGTGACCGGCGTGCGGACGGCGAAGTCGCCGTCGACGCGGTACACCGCGCGGCCGCCGTCGCTGTTGAAATAGGGGCCGCGCGGAATCATGAACGCGTCTTCCACGGTTTCGATTTCGATCCGCCCCGTGAGCCGCTGGTTCTGGCGCAGACCCTCGGGCTGGCCATCGACAAACGCAATTCGCGTGGCCACGGTGTTGTTCATGACCTCGGGTGAAATCGAAGACACACGTGCCGTGAACGTGGTGCCCTGGTAGTTGATCGTTGCCGGCATGCCCACGGCGATGTCATCGGCGTAGCCCTGCACGAGCGGAACCTCGAGTTCGAGACGTGTGAGATCGACGACGCTCACGAGCGGCAGATCGGCGGCAACGGCGCTGCGGTCTTCGACCAGCAGGCTGCCGACAACACCCGCGACAGGTGACCGCACGCTGAGCGCGCCGACCTGGCGTTCGAGTTCGGCCACGCGCAACTCTTGCTGCTGCATCTCAAGCGCCTGGGCGCGCTCCTCGAAATCCTGGCGTTCGCGAAACAGCTGCGCGTCAGCTTGCTTGTGTGTGTATTCGAGTTGCGCACGTGCCAGGTCGTCGACAGCCTTTTCGTAGTCCTGACGAGAGATGACCTGGTACTCCCAGCTTTGTTCGGCGCGACGGAGCTCACGCTCGGCCGCCTTGATGGCAACCTCGGCCAGGTCGACGGCCTGCTGATTCTGCAAATCGGTCTGCCGCCCCGTAATGACCTCGCGCTCGAGTGCGATCTGTTGCGACTGCAGCAGCGCGCGCGCCTGGTCGAGTGAGTTCTTAAGCGTGGGGCTGTCTATCTCCGCGATCACATCGCCCGCAGCGACCACATCGCCTGGCGCCACGCGCACAGCGACCTTCCCCGCCGACGGCGCGAACAATGTCGGTTTTACGGCTGCGACAATCTCGCCCTGAATCGCGACATCGCGAACGAACCGGCCCTCGGTGACCTCAGCGATGCGCAGGCGCTCGCGTGCCACGGTGACGTCGGCGCGGGCCCAGGTGCTGGCCATGTTGATCAGCACCACGGCAACGGCGATCAGTGCGACGGCCAGCGCCGCCCAGATCGGCCAGCGTCGACGCGGTTGAGCCACCACCCGATCCTGCGCTTCGGTGCCTCGAATGCCGGCGGCCGCTGGCGTGTTGTCATTCACGGGCTGCAATGCCATTTCAGCCGCGCTCGGTGTTATCAGTCATGACCAGCAGCGCCGGCGCAAACAGTGCGGCCGCCGGTGCCTGCAACTGAACACTCGATACGGGCGGCGTTGCTGTGCAAGCCGTAGACTCGGCGCGGTCCATGCTCCAGGCAACAACAGCGAGGTCGAAGCTGACAAAAACGATGCCTGCGATCCATGTGAAGAGTCTGATCTGTTGCTTGCTGTACATATCGGTACTCCGCTTGCCTGATAGACACTTTGCAACGCCCGTGCCAACTCTGGAAAAACACCTAAGTGATTAACCGCGCTCATGTTTCTCAGGTAACGAATGTGTCCGGCCGACAACCGACCGTCCGGCTAGTGCGCGGGCGGACACTTTTGCGGACACTCCACCGGCCGCGGGGTACACTGCGCGCCCCATGACGCACAGCGACAACCACATCGGCAAACCGCGTATCTCGCTCGCGCTCGGCAGCGGTGGCGCCCGGGGCCTCGCCCACATTGGCGTGATTCGCTGTCTTGAAGCGCACGACTATGACGTGGGTTACATCGCGGGCACCTCCGTCGGCGCTCTTGTGGGTGGCATCTACGCCGCCGGTCGACTCGACATTTACGAGTCCTGGGCGCGTGAACTCACTCGCCGCGACATGCTCAGGCTGCTCGACTTTTCATTTCGCCGCGGTGCGATTATCAAGGGCGACAAAGTCATCGACGCAATCTGCGAGCTTGTGGGCGACGCCAATATCGAACAACTGGCTGTCGGCTTCACGGCAGTGGCCACCGATATGCTCGATCAAAGCGAAGTCTGGTTGTCTCGCGGTTCGCTGTTCAACGCGATCCGGGCCTCGACAGCCATTCCGACCCTGATATCACCGCTGCGGATCAATGGTCGGCTGCTCGCCGACGGCGGGCTCGTCAACCCGCTGCCCATAGCGCCGACGCTCAACCATGGCGGTGCATTGACCGTGGCCGTGGACCTCAACGGCCCGCGCGAAGGCCTGGCCCGCGACGTTGAGCGCATACCTGAGCCCGAGCCCGAACCTGATGCTGGCGGCAAAGGCCGATACGCCAATGCCATCGCCGAGTTCGTCGAGAAGCTCAGACCCAACCGGGATGTGGCGGCGAGCAAGGACGATGCGCCCGGGTTTCTGCAGATGAGCACGCAGACCATCGAGATCATGCAAAACGCCATTGCGCGACTGAAGCTCGCAGCGTACCGACCCGACATGGTGATCTCGATACCCCGTGACGTGTGCCAGTTCTGGGAGTTTGATCGCGCCGCCGAGATGATCGACATCGGCTACGAACGCGCGGAACGCGCCATTCGCGACTTTAGACATTCGGGCGCGCACCCAACGGCCTACGACGCCTCATCCGGCAGCACATGAATCCGAACGCGGCCGGCGACGAACTCATGCGCGGCAATGCCCAACACCACTAACAGGACCCTGACATGCGACTGCTGCTCGGCATCATTTTGTTCTACGGCCGCTTTGGCCTGAGCTTCACGGCCATTGGCTACTTTGTCCGACGCCTGTTCTGGCGCACGGACGGTGACCGCCTCGACGGCAAGCGCGTACTGATCACGGGCGCGAGCGGCGGCATCGGCGCTGCCACTGTCGCGGGCTGCCAGGCAGCCGGCGCCAGCGTCACGGCGGTCGCGCGCGACGCCGAGAAGCTTGCGGGCCTCAATGCATCACTGCCTGCACCCGTGGAAAGCGAAGTGGTCGACCTCGCCGAGCCCGCCGATATCGATGCCCTGCTCGACCGACTGGAAGCCGAGGGTGACACCATCGACGTCCTCGTCAACAACGTGGGCGTCATGCTGCACGAGCACGCGCGCAACAGCGCAGGCCTCGACACGCAGTTCGCCGTGAATCTGCTCAACCAGTTCCGGCTCACGGAGCGCGCGATTGCGAGGGGCGTGCTGGCCGAGGACGCCATCATCATCACGGTCGCATCCGGCGGCATGTACATGGCCCCGCTCATCATTGCGGCACTGGCCACGGAAGATGCCGGGACACACGATGGTCAAACGGCCTATGCCGTACAAAAGCGCGCCCAGGTCGCGCTCAACGAACACTGGCAGGCGGCCCACCCCGGCCGCAGTTTCTACGTGATGCACCCAGGCTGGGTCGACACCGCAGGTGTGAAACAGTCCTTGCCCACGTTCCGGCGCCTGCTCTCACCCGTTCTGCGAAATGCCGAGCAAGGTGCCGACACGATCGTCTGGCTCGCACGGCAGCGCCCCGAAGACGACAGCGCGAGCATCTGGTTCGATCGCAAGGCGCGCAAGACGCACGCCTACGGCTTTACGCGCGATCGCTCGCAACCGACCGACACGCTCGTCGAGTTTCTCGAGCAGCAACTCGCGTCGAGCGACGCTACTTGAGGCGAACCGCATCGCCCACACCGATGCGGCCAGTCTCAAGCGGAATCAGGTTAACGCCAAACAGGATCTTCCCGGTGTCCGCATCCCGCCGGTAACCAGACAACGTTGCCAGCGGCTCACGATCTTCGCGTTTTTGTCCCGTGGTCGGGTCGACGGTCGTGAAGATGCAGCGCGAGCACGGCGAAATGGCGCGAAACGGGACGCCCCCGACATCAATCGTGTGCCAGCTGTCCTCTTCGAACGGCGTCTCGGTGTCGATCACGAGGTTCGGCCGGAAGTTGCGCGCCGTCACGGGCGCTTCGAGTCGCCCGTTGAGTTCGGCCAGCGACGCCGTGGTCATCGCGAGCAACGGGTAGCCATCGGCGAAGCTCACGACATCGTCGGGTGTCACACGGCGCGATTCGGCCAGGGGCCGCGAGCGCGGGTTCCCCTGCCAGACCAGCCTCAGCGACCGATCGAATTGCGTGCTGAGCCAGTCGGCGACGCCATCACCGGCATCAAACGCCTGGACGGTGTCGCTCCAGACGACCACATCCACAGGGTCACCGGTCTCAGGCGTGTCGGTATCAAACACCTGATCCTCGTACTCAAGTCGCAGGCCGTCAGTGGTCACGAGTGCCCGACATCGCGAGATTGCCGGAACCAGCCGGCCCGTAACGAATCGCTTGCGTTCATCGACGACCATCCAACGACGATCATCGGTCATGCCCTGCGCCTCGACGGACCATTGGGCAACGGCGTTGCCGCGCATGCTTTTTATGGGGTGCACGAAGAGCTGCACAAGCCGCATGTCGTCTCCTCCGGCGGGCGGATTTCTACTCAAGTCACCCGATAGCCCGCCGCTAGCACGGCGATGGCGGGCACATCTCATGCCGGCCACATCATGGACGAACCGTCCCTGAGGCTCAACGCAGGCAGGACGCTTGCGTGCCCCGGGGACCGATCTGGAACGCGCATGTCAGGACCCGCGGCCGAAACGGCCCATGCTGCCCATTCGGCGACCACAATGCGGCGGGGCCTGCGAGCCCAGCTGACGGCCATGGCCGTCGTGCTCATCGCGTTCACAACGCTGGTGACGGGCTATGTGACAGTGTCTGCCAACCTGCGCAATGCGCAGGAAAGCGCGGAGCGGAACGCGTCGGTTCTTGCTGAGGCGTTTGCGAAGGCGTCCGACTTCGGCCTCTACACCCAAAACCCGTCAGAGTTGGCCAAGGCAGCCTCCATCGTCGACGACGTCACCATCGTGGCGGGCGTCGAGGTCTACAACGTGAACAACCGGCCAATCTATCGTGAGTTGTTCCAGAAGATCTCGCCCGAACGCCTCGAGGCCGCTGCAAGCAATGGGGAATCCGTTCAGCTATCCCCGCTCGGAACCGTGCGTGTTTACCGGATTTCGATTCCCGTCTACGCATCCGGCGACTTGCCCAGCACGGGCGCGCGACCGCAATCGAGTCGATTGCTGGGCACCGTCGATACGCTGGTCGACCTGTCGTCCGTGCAGCGCCGCTTCCAACTCAGCGCGCTCTACATTGTCGGCTGCAGCGTGCTCATCGGACTGCTTGCGTGTGTGGTGGCCTGGTCCATCTCGGGCCGCATCCTGCGCCCGGTTCGTGATGTCCTCGCCGGATTGCGCGACGTCTCCGAGGGCAACTTCTCGCACAAGCTGCCGAGCGCGGACTCGAGCGAGCTCGGTGCCCTGATCACGGGCTTCAACCAGATGATCGATGGCCTGCGCCATTACCGCAGTGAGACGGTGCGCGCGCGTGAGATTCTCGAGCAGCGCGTCGCCGTGCGTACCGATGCGCTGCAACGCGAAAAAGAACGCGCCGAAGCGGCCAGCCAGACTAAGAGCGAGTTTCTCGCCCGGATGAGTCACGAGATCCGTACGCCCATGAATGGTGTTCTGGGCATGACCGAATTGCTGCTCACGGGAGCACTCGAGAAGACCGAGCGTCGCTACGCGGAGACCATTCGTGACTCGGGCAACGCCCTGCTCGAACTCATCAACGACATTCTCGATTTCTCGAAGATTGAGGCGGGCCGAATGGAACTCGAGCAGGCGCCGATGGCGGTCTGGCGCCTCGCCGAAGAAGTCACGACGATGCTGGTCGGCGCTGCTCGAAAACGGGGACTCGAGCTCGTTCTCGATGTCGACCCAGGCATTGAAGGCCAGCACCTCGGTGACAGCGCGCGGCTGCGCCAGGTGTTTGTCAACCTCGTCGGCAACGCGATCAAGTTCACCGAGCAAGGCCAGGTGGCGCTCCGTATGCGGCGCATTGCCGACGCGTCCACCGACGACGTCGCCTGCATGCGCTTTGAAGTCGAGGACACGGGTATCGGTATCGCCGAGGACAAGCGCGAGCAGATCTTCGAGTCTTTTGCCCAGGAAGACGGGTCGACGACGCGCCGGTTTGGCGGCTCGGGACTAGGACTTGCCATCTGCCGTCAACTGGTTGCGCTTATGGGCGGCGACCTGCGCGTGGACAGCGAGCTGGGTTCAGGTTCGTGCTTCCACTTCGAGATCGATCTGCCTGTGGCGCCTGACCAGGATATAGCGCGCCCCGAGCTCGACCACGTGCGCGTACTGATTGCGGACGGCAATCGCGACAGCTTGGGTGTTCTCGAGCGCCAGCTCAACGCCTGGTCCATGCAAACCGAAACCGCCGCGGATGGCGTGTCGGCAATGGCCTTGCTGGGGGACACCGCCAAAGACATCGACGTCGTCATCGTCGATGCCACGCTCACGCTCGGACCGGCCCCCAACGCGACCCATCTGATCAGCACAATGACGCAGCACTTTGCCGACTCGGACGCACCCGCACCCGCCTTGGTGGTTACGAGTACAGCAGAACGTCTGCGCGAGCAAACGACGGGCGCTCAGCGCATCGATACCGTCCTCACCCGCCCCGTAACGCGCGACGCCTTGTTCGCCGCCGTGAGCCAGGCGGTATCCCGTAACGAAGGCGTTGCGCCCATCGAGAAAGCGCCGGTTGTAGCAAACGGCCCGGCAGGTCATGTCCTCGTGGTTGAGGACAACCCCGTCAATCAGCGTGTCACGACGGCCATGCTGGACCGGGCACACTGCACCTGGGAGATCGCCACCAATGGCGAGGAGGCGCTCGCGGCGCTCGAGCGCAGCCACTTTGCGCTGGTACTCATGGATTGCCAGATGCCCGTGATGGATGGCTTCGTGGCAACGCGTCAACTACGTGAGCGAGAGGCAACGTCAGGTCAGACCACTGTGCCCGTCATTGCACTCACGGCCAATGCGCTCGACGGCGACCGGGAACGCTGCGCCGAGGCCGGCATGGACGACTACCTGAGTAAGCCCTTCACGCTGTCTCAGCTGCGTGACATGCTCTCGCGCTGGCTGCCCGATGCGTCGGAGAGTTCCGACGACGTGGCCTGACCCGATGCTTCGGGAACCGACGCGAGCGCGTCGCCCCGCACCACCCACGCCGCGCTGGACAGCGCGTACACGATTGCCGCAACGACAACGCCACCACGGGACACGGGCGCAATCTCGGCGGCCGCGTACGCGGCAAGTGGCACAGTCGCGGCAAGGCGGATGAGCTCAAAGGCAACCGCACCCGGCCGTGCATCGCTCGCGATACCTACGCTTGCGAGTAGCAGCCACAGCACCACGCAGGCGGCGAGCAACCCCTGCCAGCTTGCACCCGGTGCTACGACGCCGATAACGAGTGTCATCAGGATTGCCACCGTGAATTGCGTCAGCAGATAACGACGGCTGGGTTCAGACACCAGCGCGCTGTGCTTCTGGAATGCCTCGAGCGGCGCATAGGGCCGCGGATAGCGCGCAGCCACATCGTCGGGGCGCCATCCCGGGTGCCGCAGCCAAAGGGCGAACCGGTCACGCCAGTTCGAAGCGTGCCGGCTGTCAGCAATGAGATCGCGATAGACACTCCAGTTGGCCTCAAACACGTTGAAGCTCGACAACGGGCGACGCACGCCGAATACAACGGGCTCGTCATCGCGCTCCTCGGCAAAGGTCCCGAACAGCCGGTCCCAGATGATAAGGATGCCGCCGTAGTTTTTGTCGAGGTACGGCGTGTTCTGGGCGTGGTGGACACGATGATTGGACGGCGTGACGAATACGCGGTCGGCCCAGCCCAGTTTGTCGATGTGCCGGGTGTGCACCCAGAACTGGTAAATGAGATCGAGCGCGGCGACCGTTGCGAACACATGCAACGGCACGCCGAGCAGGAACATGGGCACGTACACGATCCAGCCGATGATGAAGTCCGTGCTGGTCTGACGCAGTGCCGTGGTGAGGTTGTACTCCTCACTCTGGTGATGAACGCTGTGCGCCGCCCAGAGCAGCGCCACCTCGTGCCCGAGACGGTGTTTCCAGTAGTAGAAGAAGTCCCAGGTCAGCAGCACACCGAGCCAGGCCAGCACGCCCGACGCGGACAGGTCGAACCACTCAGCAGGCATCCGCCATAGCGCGAAGTGCTCAAGCACCCAGGCGTAGACGGCGATGCCGATCAACTTTGTGAATAAACCCGTTGTGGTACTCAGCGCACCGGCACTCAGGCTGCCCAGGGCATCCTGCCAAGGCATCCAGCCCACGTTGCCACGCCGATCAAGCACCCACTCCACCGCGATGGCGGCGAGGAAGAACGGAACAGCAAGACTCAGCAAATCGATCATGGGGGAATTGTCGTTCGGTCGGACCCTGAAGCTTGCGCGAAACAAGCCCCCGTCTGTGTGCACGGGGCGCCACGCGTGTGAAACAATGAGACTCCTGGATGTAGCGGCAGCCCCATGGAAAATCATAGCATCGAGACCGTTATCCGCCCACGTGAACGCAACTTAGGCGACTTCACCGTGCGCCGCGTGCTGCCCCACGGAGCGCACCCGACCGTGGGCCCGTTCATCTTTTTCGACCACATGGGCCCCGCCGTGTTTCCCCCGGGCAAGGGCATCGATGTACGCCCCCACCCCCACATCAATCTGGCGACGGTCACCTACCTGTTTGAGGGCAGCCTCTTTCACCGCGACAGTGTCGGCGCCAACCAGAATATCGAGCCGGGTGCCGTGAACTGGATGACCGCGGGCCGTGGCATCACCCACAGCGAGCGCAGCGACGATGCGTCGCGCAACGCCGAATCACGCATCCACGGGATCCAGTCATGGCTCGCGCTGCCTGTCGAACAGGAGGAAATCGAACCCTCCTTCGTACATCACGCTGCCGACACCCTGCCGGCCTGGCAGGACGGCGCACTGTCCTTTCGCCTCATCGCAGGCGAGATGGCGGGTCACACCGCACCCGTCGACACCCTTTGGCCCATGTTCTACGCCGACTGTCATGCCGAGGGCGCAGGCAGCGTGACGTTGGAGGATCAGTTCGATGACCGCGCCGCGTACGTCGTGACGGGCAGCATCCATGTCGACGGTCAGCAATTCGGTGACGGCGAGATGGTCATCTTCCGCGGGGGCGCTCCCGTGACCATGTCGGTCGCAGCAGGCTCACGCGTTATGCTGCTCGGCGGCGATCCGATGCCCGAGAAGCGCCACATCTGGTGGAACTTCGTCTCCAGTCGACTCGATCGCATCGAGACCGCAAAGCAGGACTGGGCCAACATGCGCTTCGATCGAGTGCCTGGCGACGACGAGTTCATTCCCCTCCCCGAGTAAACGCAACACATGACAACCGACAACCGCTTCGAACTGCAGGAACCAGGCGCCATCGCCGCGCTCGACGCCGCCGTTGATCGCCTCGGCGACAGTCTGTCACTACCCGCGTCCACGCGCCCCGCAATCGACGACGCCGCACGCGATGCACTGCTTGCGGCCGCGGAACGGCTGCAAGACAACTACCCTTACGCCCACCCGCTCTACGCGGGTCAGATGCTCAAGCCGCCGCACCCCGTCGCGCGGCTCGCCTACCAGCTCGCGCAGTATGTGAATCCCAACAACCACGCACTCGACGGCGGACGCGCGAGCTCCGCGATGGAAAAAGAAGCCGTTGCCGAGATCGCTGCCATGTTCGGATTCGAGACACACCTGGGCCACCTGACCTCAGGCGGCACGGTGGCCAACCTCGAAGCACTTTGGATGGCGCGGGAAGAAACCGGCGGGCGCCGTGTTGTCGCCTCGGCGGAGTCTCACTACACGCACAGCCGCCTGTCGGCAGTGCTTGGCGTAGCGTTCACGGCCTGCCCAACTGACCACACGGGCCGGATGTCGCTCGACGCGCTTGAAGCCCTGCTCGACAGCACCGACGACATCGGTACGGTCGTGGCCACGGCAGGCACGACGAGTGCGGGCTCGGTCGACCGTGTCGATGCGATACTGGCGCTTTGCCGTCCGCGCGATATCCGCGTTCACGTCGACGCCGCCTACGGGGGTTATTTCACGCTGGCCTCAACGCTGGGTGACGACGCGCGTCGCGCCTACGATGCGATCGCGCACGCGGACAGCGTCGCCATCGATCCGCACAAGCACGGACTACAGCCTTATGGTTGCGGCTGCATCCTGTTTCCCGACCCGGCCGTCGGACGGCACTACCAACACGATTCGCCCTACACCTACTTCAGCTCGGACGAGTTGCACCTGGGCGAGATCAGCCTTGAGTGCTCTCGGGCCGGAGCCGCAGCCGTCGCGTTGTGGACCACGCAAAGACTCTTGCCGCTGGAACGTGGCAGGACGTTTGCGGGCATGCTCGAGCAGTGCATCGCGGCCGCGCGCGACCTTGCCGCTCGTGTCGAGGCCGACGAGGGCTTCACGCTGCTGCAGGCACCCGAGCTCGATATCATCGTTTGGGGCGTCAATTCGAGCTCGTTCAGCGAATCCTCGCGATTGGCTCAGGCAATTTTCGACGAGGCCGCCCAGCGCGATTTGCACCTGGCGCTGATCGACGTGGAACCCGAGCGTCTGCCGGCGGGTCTGTCGGCCATGACAGCTGATCGAGATACGCTGACATGCCTGCGCAGCTGCCTCATGAAGGCAGAGCATCGGGACTGGATCGACGACATCACGGCACGGCTAACAGCCTCACGCGATGCCGTGGTCGCGCGCGACGCCGCTTAGTCGAGCACCGCGCGCGCCAGACCGGCACCGATAATCAGGCCGGCAATCGACAAACCGAGGGTGCCCAGTGCGAATAAGGACGCGGACCAGGACGAGCTGACCTCCGCGAGCTCTCGCGTTTCGAGTGCCAGCGCCGACATGGTTGTGAACGCACCGCAAAACCCCGTTGCCAGCAACAAGCGACCGCTCGTCTCCCAGGCACCACCCCGAAGGGCGAACCAGTACACAAGCGCACCCAACAACAGCGAACCCGCGACATTGACGATCATCGTCGACCAGGGATAGTCGCTGCGCGCAAACCCCAGGTTTACAAGGTGGCGGCAGGCTGCGCCCGCCGCGCCACCCAGCGCGACCAGGATCAGCTGCTTCGCGACGGGCACGGCGCGCCTCAGGCGGCGCCCCGGAGCCGGGCCATGGTGTCGGCGTATTCGTCGGCCATACGCTCGACGAGTTCGGCGACGGGCAGCACATCATGGATGCTGCCCACACCCTGACCTGCACCCCAGATATCGCGCCAGGCCTTGGACTTCTGATTGCCACCGCTGCCGAAGTTCATCGTCGACTTGTCAGCCGCGGGCAGGTTGTCGGGGTCGAGTCCCGCGTTGGTGATGCTGGGCTTCAGGTAGTTGCCCAGTACCCCCGTGAACAACGAGCTGTAGACGATATCGACGGCCGCCGTCTCGACGAGCATCTGCTTGTAGCCCGAGTCGGCGTTTGCCTCTTCCGTGGCGATGAACCGCGACCCGATGTAGGCCAGGTCGGCGCCAATCGCCTGAGCAGCAATGACGTCCTGACCCGAGGTCATGGCGCCCGACAGCAAAATTGTGCCGTCGAACTCGGCGCGCAGCTCTTTGATGAGCGCAAACGGGCTCAGCATGCCCGCGTGACCACCCGCGCCGGCGCACACGGCGATGATGCCGTCGACGCCTTGCTCGATGGCCTTGCGTGCGTGACGCATGTTGATGACGTCATGGAACACAACACCGCCGTAGCTGTGCACGGCGTCCACAACAATCTGCGGCGGACGCAGGCTCGTAATGATGATAGGCACCTTGAACTTCACGCACGACTCGAGATCCGCCTCGAGGCGGTCGTTGCTCGCGTGACAGATCTGGTTCACGGCAAAGGGCGCGATGGGCTTATCCGGATTCGCCGCCCGCTCTGATTCCAGCGTTTCTGTAATCTCAGCAAGCCAGTCGTCGAGCAGGGGCTGCGGGCGCGCATTCAGCGCAGGAAAACTGCCAACGATGCCGGCCCGGCACTGCTCGATAACGAGCTTGGGCCCCGAAACGATAAACATGGGCGCGCCGACGACGGGCAGACGCAGGCTATTCTGCAGAACGGGGGGTAAAGACATCACAACTACCGCTTGGGAAACCAGCGCCGAAGTATACGGACTGGCAGTCGTGGCGGGTACCGCTCAGCGAGAGCCCACGGAATAGACGAGGTCGACGGACTGCGTATCACCCGACTGCGACTCAAGCGCCAGGCGCTTGTTGAGCTGTAGACGGACGAGCACCGTGCTCACCTGGTCAAACACGCCGTAGGCGTACTCGAGGTAGAGGTCTTTCGAGAGCTGCTTGCCTGCCAGCACACGCCCGTCACGACCACTGCCGGCCACGGTCAGCGTGTCGAGGCCGACAGCATCGCGGATCGCGCTGCTGACCCCGAAGGCGCGCTTGAGACCGAGTGTCAGGGCCGCGTCGGCCAGCGCCGTGTCGCCGGACTCGCCTGCCGACTCGAGTGGTCGCCCGGTGAGCAACAGACTGAACGCCTCGGCATCCGGCAGCGCAGGCTCCGAGAACAGCGTCGACGACAGGGCATCCGGCGTGCCCGCGATGTCGATACCGACGCGCGTCTCGTCAACGACTCGCTCCGCGCGAATGTCGAGCACGGGCGCATCAAGCGGCCCGTTGAACACCAGTTGCCCACGACTGACCTCGAGCGCCTGGCCGTAGGCTTCGTAGGTCGCATCTTTGAGTTGCAGGCTGCCCGTACCTGCAAGATCCGAACGCGGCCGCTTCGTAAGCTTGAGGTCCCCATCGAGTCGCGTCTTGAGGCCAAAACCCTCAAGCCTGACGTCCTCGGAAAGCGTCACATTGACGTCTACTGTGCGCAGCGGACCGGGCGGTGCACCGCTCGGCGCATCCTTGGCCTCGTTGACAACGACGATGTCGTCGCTCACGCGGACCGCGCTCTCTGGCAAGCCGCGAACGATCACTGATGCACTGTCCACGGCCAGCGAGCCGGACAGCGACTGCCGTTCAGGGCTTGCCTCAAGGCTGAGATCGAGGCTCGCGACGCCGGTGGCATCGGGCAAGTCGAGAAAGGTCAGTCGCGTTGCTTTGACAGACGCTCGCGCATTGGGCGCACCATCACCCCGCAGCTGGGCATTCCCCTCAAGCCTGAAGCTGCCTTCACCCGATTGCCCGGCTGCCTCCATACGAACCCTGCCGCTGTCCGTCGATGCCGCATTGAAGCGCAGCTCCCGCAGCTCGATGCCCAACGGCAACAGACGCGCACGAATCGCCGTGGCATCAAAGTCGGTCTCGATCCGGGGCTGCTGCCGCGTGCCCGTGATCAGCACCTCGCCTTCGAGTGTGCCCTCCGAGAATGCCAGCGCATCGCTGAGCACATTCAGCGCTGTTACATCCGGGACTGACAGGTTGACGGTGCCGCTTAGTGCGTCGTCGGAAGCGTAGGCGTCGCCGACGTCAATCTCCACGTCCAGCAAGCCGCCAGTGTCGGCCCGCAGGCCCAGCGTCGCGCTGAGAGAACCGGCTTCGAGTATCAGCGCTGCCTGTGCATCATCAAACGCGACGCGATTGCGCGCGTCACCCTCGCCTTGTGCCATCTCGAGACCGTCGATGCCGAACGACGCAGCACCACTGAGTCGCTCGCGCGGGCCTGCGAGCTGCAGGCTCGCGTTGGCCCGTCCTGCGATCTCCAGACCTTCGGCAATTGGCGGCAACCAGGTCGACAGGTCGAGGCGCTCAAGCGAAGCCTGCGCTTCGATCTCATCGGGGGTGACCAGGGCCTCTAGACAAAGACGTGCTGACGACGCGCTCGCCAGGCAACCTTGCTCAAACCGCACGGTCTGCGCGGACGCGGAAAGCGCGACGGGCGACTCCAGCGACCAGTCTTCGACTGCTGCGTCGGGTGCGGCGAGGCTGAGTTCAGCGACCGTCACACGCCCTGTCCATTGCTGCGACGCGTATCCACCCGTCGCGCGAATCTGCGCACGCGACAACGGTGCCGATGCGCCCTCAAGCACAATCATGTGGTCATCGACCGGGCCTGTGATCGCAACGCGCAAGTCCTCTGCGCGGGTGTCGCCTGAGCGAACCGCTGCGGCCGCAAGGTCGACATCGAAGGCGCCTGAGACGCCGGAGTCTGCATCCACGCGTCCCGACAACGCGGTCAACGCCAGCTCACCGTAGGAAAGCTCAGGGACGTCGAGCGCCAACGCAATCGTGGGCGCTGACACCGTGCCCGAAACCCGCCCTTCCACATAGGCCGCGCCCGCAAGATCGGGCCAGAGCGCAGACAACTCCGGCGCACGCAATGCCACGTCCAGTTCTGCACCAGCCTCGCAGCCCAGCGTACCGGCCAGCGACAGCAGGTTGTCACCCAACGAAGCGCGCACGGCGTCCAAGGTCACGGCATCAGGCTCAACCCGCGCTGCGCCCACAAGCGTAACGGCGTAGTCGCGCCACAGACCCTCGATACCGTCGGTCGTCACGCGAACCGTGGGCGCGTCACCCAAAGCGCCCTGCACCGAAAGCGCGCCTGTCAACACGGCATCAATGTCAGGCAACACACGCGCCGTGGGCAGCTGTCGCAGCTCGAGCGTCGCGTCCCAGTCGGGCGTATTAACGAAACGTGCCGACCCCGTCGCACGGAGCCGCGTTTCTCCGGCCTCGCTGAGTTCCAGGGCGTCCAGCACGACCGCACGCAGATCACCGCGGGCTTCGAGGCTCGCCGCAAGGCCCGACAAGCCATCGCCATCAAGATCAGCCGTAGCCGTCATGCGCCAGTCTTCGGTCCGACCGGTAACACCCACAACAAGATCCGTCGCGACAACCTCCTGCGATGCGGTAGCGTAGGCAATGCGCGTCGCGGTGCTCTCAAGATCAACGCGCGGCGACGCATCGATGGGCATGGCCACGGTTCCTGCTGTCGTCACCACAAACGGTGCCGCGAGTTCGTGGCGAACCTCGTAGCGCTGACGGTCTCCTGACACGACGAGCGCGCCCTTCGCTTCAGCATTGCCGCTCAGCAGCCAGTCAAGCGTGAGGCGCGCGCGCAGATCCGGGGACAGTTGCACGCGGCCTGCTAGCGCGGCGCGGCCCATCGGGGCATCGACCGCGAGCTCGCGTAATTCGAGATCCTGCCCGTCGAATTCCCCGGAAAAGCTCACGCGCGTGACCTCGATTTCGGGTGCCGCGCCGCGCACGACCCGAAGGTCATTGATCGACAATCGCACCACGTCCAGTGCGACAGGCAACGGATCCAGCGCTATGGCGGGAACACGCAGTGATCCCGCCTCGGGCGCGGGCTCGGCATTGCCCGATTCGGGAAGCGTCAGAACCACGCCCGAAAGGGTCAGTTCGCGAACGGTCACGCGGCGCCAGTTGATCACTACAGAAGGCGCTACGCGGACGGTGAGCGCATCGACACGCGCCTGCAGCACCCGGTCGGCGTAAGCCACGCCCCGCAGCGTCAGGCCACCGATCAGCGTGCCGTCGACTTCGGCAATCGACAACGCGCCAGGTACGTAGCCGACCGCGCGATTCACAACAAAGCGTGCACCGGAGGTTGTCCCTGCGAGCCAGGACGCCATCGCAACCAGTGTCACTAACAAGACAAGGACAGCAAGCGCGGATCGGCGCAGCCAGCGAAAACGCCGCACGCTCACAGGTCGGCACCAAAAGTCACGTGCAGTCGCACCGTCTGATCGTCATCGAGCGTGTGCGCGAGATAGGCACGCAAGGGGCCTACGGGTGACCGCCAAACGACGCCAAAACCGACACCCGTACGTTCATCGACGTCGCGGTCGTTGAACGCATTGCCCGTGTCGGCAAACACAGCGACGCCCCAGCGCCCGCGCAACGCGTACTCGTACTCAAGGCTGGCAGTCACCAGGCTCGCGCCACCAATGACATTACCCTCAACGTCAACTGGGCCCAGCGATTCATACGCGTAGCCGCGCACGCTGGTATCGCCACCCGCAAAGAACCGCACTTGCGGCGGCAGCTCTTCGAAGTCGTTGCGCCAGGTCGTGCCCAGTTCACCGCGGAAGGCGAGCCTGCCGCGCTCGCCAATCGGAATCAGTTGCCGGTAGCGCGCATACACCTGAAGAAAGTCCGTTGACGAACCGACCGACGTGCCCGCGCCGCGCAAACGCATTTCAAGGCTCGTGCCCCAGCGCGGGTTCGTATCGCTGTCGGCAACGCGACGCGTCAGACCTGCCACAGGCATCACAAGTGTTGTCGTGTCTTCGACGGTGCCGACAATGAAGTCCGAGCGACTGAGCTGCAGCCCGTAAGTCAACACCCAACGATTGGGCAGGCTGCGAATACGCTCGACGCCAAGCTCGGCCGTCGTGCTTTCGGAGGTATCCGTTTCTTCGTCGGCAAGGCGCAACTGATAACTCTGCCACTCGACCCGGGGATCTTTGAGCGGCTGCCGGTAACGCGCCTCGAGCCGCGACAGTACGGGCGACGCCTCGGCCTCAGCCGTGAACTGGTGCCCGCGTGAATTGACGCGACGGTTGCGGTAGCCGCCCGACAACCGCGGGCCGCGGTCCGTCGATACACCAACCCCGACGAAGTAGCCAATGCGCTCGCCAGGCACGAGGCGAATCGTGACGGGAATCTCCTGCGCGGCCATGGCGTCGTAATCGGGCGCAACGGTCACCTGGTCAAACAAGGCGCTCGAGGTGAGGTCACCCTGAAGCCGAATGAGTTCGGACCGTGAAAACGGTTGCCCGGGCTCAATGTCGATAAAGCGTTCGATAAGCCCCGGCTCGAACGCCTCCTGTTCAATGCGAATCTCGCCATAGCGATACCGCGGGCCGCTCGCGATCGCAATCTCGCCCACCGCCCGTCCGCGCGCGACATCAACATCAACCCCCGCAGCATCAAATCGCCACTCGGCGTAGCCACGCGCCGCGAGCACCTGGCCTAGCCGGTTCTTGTAAGCCTCATAGCGACCGTGGTGCAGCGTGTCACCCGCCTCGGGCCGCGCCTTCACCACCGCATTCACCTGGGCATCATCCGCGGCAGCGCCCGCGACCCTCACCTCGAACCGCTCGTAACGAACTTGCGGCCCGGGTGTAATGCTCAGCGTGGCGCCCCAGCACGCATCACCGAAGCGGATGCTGGAATCGATCTCGGGTGCGTAGTGGCCAAAGGCCGCCAGCGCGTCTCGCGCGAGCGCATTCGCGTCGGAGAATCGACGCCGCATTTGCCACTCCGGTGCATCGCAAGGCTGGCTGTCCAGAGCGACGTAGGCCCGAACGTTATCGGCCAGTGCACCCTCGACGCCTTCGATCACCAGCCCATCCGCGCGCGCGGTGATGCCCGCCAGCGACAGGAACAGTGTCGCAGCGAGGCGTATGCCGTAATTGAAGGTGCTAGCGGTTGCGGTAAGCGGGCGGTCGCGCGTCCGTGAGATCGCGGTAACGATCGCGGAGCAACGTTTGCCTGCTGTCGCCTTCGACGACGGCGCCATCGATCAGTACCTCGACCGGGTAGCTCGTCAACTCCAGCGGGTCGCCGTCCCAAACGACCACGTCCGCCACCATGCCGGGCGCCAGGCGCCCGAATTTGTCGCCCAGTCCCAAAACGTCGGCCGGTGTAGCCGTAATCGCGCGCAGGCCGTCGATCCACGGCAAGCCGTGGGCGACGGCGTTGCCGGCCAGTTGGGTCAGATTGCGCGCGTTGTGCGTGTCACCATCGCCAAACGCGAGACGCACACCGGCCTCCTGCAGCGCGCGCGCATTCTCGAGCGTCGACGAAAGGCTGTCGAAACTGCCCGGCAGGTTGTTGAGCGGTGAGACGATCACAGCCGTATTGCTCGCGGCCAGGCGGTCAGCAACTTTCCAGGCCTCGGCGCCACCCACGATGACGAGTTTCAGCCCGAAGCGATCGGCCATGTCGATGGCCACGCGAATATCGCTGGCCCGATCCACGCTCAGATACACGGGCGTGTCCCCCGTCAGGACCGACTGCAGCGCCTCGAGATCGGCTCGGCTCACGCTGTACGCACGCCGTGCACCCGCGTCGTAGGCATCCCGGAACCGGGCGTAGTCGATGGCGTCCTCGAACGCGGTGGTCAGCGCCAATAGCGCACCCGCGCGGGAGCCACCCGCCAGCGCGCCCCCGTTGGCGCCCAGGTGGGCCACGACGGCGGCCTTTCTTAAAACCAGAAAGTCATCGCCCTCGCCCAGGTGCACGACGGCCGCCTGACCCGACACCACACCACCGGGCGTGCCGTTCCAGGCGAAGCCCGGCGACGGCACGATGGCCGCGCGCGTAACGCCCTCAACACGAGACACGGCGACCAGCGTTGAAGCCGGGTTGTAAGCGTCGGCCACTTCGAAGGCCGCGCCGAACTCGGTGCCGCGCTGCTGACCGTCGACGGTATCGCTGACGGCATTGACCTCCACGAGACCCAACTGCGTGTGTGCGGCGAACAGACCGGGTGTCACCACCTTGCCGGTCGCATCAATGACAGTCGCGGCGTCCGGAATGCGAAGCCCCCGTCCGACGCGCGTGATCTGGCCGTCCTCGATAAGAATCACGGCGTCTTCGATCGTGCCGGTGTCGGACAGCGTGTGCACGGTGCCACCCGAAATGGCAATGACGTCGGCCTGGACCGGTGCAATCAGAAGCGTTGCGGCAGCCGCCAGCGCCATGGCGATCCGGCGGCTCACCGCACACCTCCCGCCGCGCTCACAGTCCCCAGCGCAAAGTCGGTGACCGGTTGCTTGCCCGGGTCGTTACGGTCATACATGAGCACGCCGTCAATCCAGACCTGCTCGGCGCGCGCGTACACGCTGAGCGGATTGCGGTCCCAGAGCACCACGTCGGCCATCTTGCCGGGCTCGAGTGAACCCGTCTCGTCTTCGATGCCGAGTGCCTTGGCCGCGTTGATCGTCAGCCAGCGCATCGCGTGCCCGTCGCTGATCTCAAGGCCCGCGCGCCGGCCAGCAGCCACGGCTTTGGCGGTTTCCTGGTTAAGCCGCTGGATGCCGATTTCGGAGTCGGAATGCACGATAGCGCAGGCGCCCGCGGCGTCAACGAAGGCGACGTTTTCACGGATGCCGTCGTAGGCCTCCATCTTGAAGCCCCACCAGTCGGCCCACATCGCCGAGCAGGCGTCGGCTTTGGCCAGCAGGTCGGCAATCTTGTAGGACTCGACTGCATGGTGGAAGGCCGTGATCTTGAAGCCGAACTCGCGACCCAGGTCGAGCATGACGGCCATCTCATCGGCACGGTAGCAGTGATTGTGCACGAGGATGTCGCCATTGAGCGCACCCGCGAGCGTCTCGAGCCGAAGGTCGCGCGTTGGTGCCTCGCCCTCGCCCCGCTCCGCTGCGTCGAGCTTGTCGCGGTACGCGCTGGCTTCAATCCAGGCCTTGCGGAATCCGGCGATGTTGCCCATCCGGGTTGATGGCGCCTGGCCGCGGCTGCCGTAGACCCGCTTGGGGTTTTCACCGCAGGCAATCTTGAGGCCGTAGGGCGCGCCCGGAAATTTCATGTCCATGACGGTGCGTCCGAACACGTTCTTGACGGTGACTGCACGGCCACCGAATAGGTTGGCCGACCCAGGCAAAATCATCATTGTCGTGACGCCACCCGCCAGCGCCGCAGAGAAACCGGGGTCCTGCGGCCAGACGCTGTGCTCAGCCCAGACTTCCGCGGTGTTCGGTCCCGTGGCCTCGTTGCCATCGGAGTGCGCCTGCACCCCGGGCGAAGCGTACACGCCCAGGTGCGAGTGCACGTCGATGATGCCCGGCGTGACAAAGCGCCCTGTGGCGTCGATGACCGTCGCGTCGCGGGGGGCGCGTAAGTCTTGCCCCACCTGCTCAATGCGACCGTCGACGAGAAGCACATCGGCATCGTCCAGCCGCTCACCCGTGCCTGTGAAAACGGTCGCGTTTTCGATGAGCACCGGATCAGCGGCCGCTGGAACGTAAGTGCTGGCAAAAGCCTCGCTCGATGTGTCGGCGTCATCGTCGCCTCCGCAACCGACAAGCAGGGCCAATCCGAGCACCACAACAGATCGATTTATACTAATCATATCTATGGTTTACGCCATTTATTTAAAGTAAAAACTGGAGTAATGCCAAGCACCACGAATGACGAACGCCAACATCGCACCGGCGCATTAGCCGGTCAACATGAATGTGCCTTCGGCCTCGCAAACGACTTCGCCTGTCTCCGCAACCAGCGCGCGCCCCGTGAGCTCTACAAGCCGCCGACGCTCACGCACGCAGGCCCCCTCGAGCCTGAGGGTCTCGCCCACACGACCCTCGCGCCGGTAGCGAATGCTGGCTTTGCCCGTGTAGGCGCGCCGGCCCTGCAGGAACAGCCAGTTCGCCATGACGTCATCGAGCGCCGTAAACAGGATGCCGCCATGCACGACATCGTTGTAGCCCACGTGATTGGGCCCGGGCGTGAACTTCGCGACACACAGCGCGCCTTCCATGCTGAAACGGATATTGAGCCCGATGGGATTGGTTGAACTGCAGGCGAAGCAGTTGTTGGCGTCGATATCGAACGACGTGGTCATGGCGCCACTGTATCAATGACAAGCTCGATGGGGCCGTCGACCTCGGCGCGATCGATACTCAGGCGCCCCACCCAGTCACCCGAGCCACCGATGGGATCACCGTTCATCGACACGCGCGCGACGATCTCGTAGCGCGTCGCGGAGCTGATGTTGCGACCTGCGATCATGGCATCCGCGTCGCCAAGCGCGACCGTCACGGGCAAGACATCGGGGGCGTACTGCGCGGCAGCGAGTGGTGGTCCTGGACGGTCCGCATCACGCACCGACACGAACAGGCGCGCCGCCGCGGGCCAGGCGGCTTGCGGCGTATCGCCGAGACGCACGGCCAGAGTGAGGGCCGAAGCATCGGCCGAGGCGGGCTGCGCCGTCGCCCGCAGCACCGCGATCTGTTCGCGCAGGATCGACGCCACTTCGGGCGGCGGTGATTGCGCAAGCAGCGCCTCCCAGGCCGCAGCAGCGGCGAGATTTTCGCCCCTCGAGGCATGGGCGAGCCCGGCATACCACATGGCACCCGGGACATTGGGCGCCATCTGGTAGGCCTGGATAAACAAGCTCGCCGCCTCGGGTGAAATGCGGTTGGTACCGCCAAAACTGATCGCCTGCCCGAGCAACAGCAGCAGCTCGGGATCGGGCCCGGGCGCCACACGCAATGCCTGTCGCAGTGCGGACTCGGCCTCTGCATACTCGTTAATCTCGAGCCTTGCACGTCCCAGCAGGCGCCAGCCCTGGAAGTCGTCGGGACGGGACATCAGCTCCTGTGACAACGCCGCCGCAGCACGGCGCACGCCGGCTTCATCCTGTGCGTCGAGCAACGCCAGATAGTTCGCACTCAGGGGCTGGTAGTTACTCGCAATCGGGTACAACGCGGCACCACCGCCGACAAGGGCCAAGGCCACCAACGCTGCGATGCCCAAACGGCGTTCACGCAACAACGGCCAGCCAGCCAGCAGAAACCCCGCGAGCAGCATGACCGCGGCAAGGACGTAGAAGCTCGCGCCCATTTAGGCCCCATCCACTCCGATGTCCATACTCGCGCGGCGACGCACGACTCGGACGATGGCAAAGCCACCCAGGGCCAAGAGCACCACGGGTGACAACCAGAGCAGCGCGGTCCTCGCCGAGAACGGGGGCTTGTACAACGCAAAGTCGCCGTAGCGAGCCTGCAGGAACGCATAAATCTCGGCGTCAGTGGCGCCGGCTTCCATCTGCTCACGCACGACAGCACGCAGGTCGCGCGCCAACGGCGCGTTGGAATCTTTGATGGACTGGTTCTGGCAGGTCAGGCAGCGAACCTCGGCGATGAGTCGCTGGTAGCGCGCCTGCATGGCGTCGTCCTCAAAAGCACGCGCTGTGTCGATGGCGACTGCCGATGTCGACAACAGGACACACAACGCGACGAGCCCTGTGCGAAGCAACGCACTAATCACCGGCGCCTCCCGAGTCGAGCTGGGCCAGTCGCGGCATGAACTCATCACGCCATACCTGGGGCGTCAGCGGCCCGATGTACTTGTAGATGATCGTGCCGCCACCATCGACCAGAAACGTCTCGGGTGCGCCGTACACGCCCAGGTCGATCGCCACGCGGCCTTCCACGTCGACAGCGGTGACGACGTAAGGGTCACCCAGACGCTCAAGCCAGGCACGGGCCGAGTCTTGTTCGTCATTCCAGTTCAGACCGACGATCGGCACACCGTTGCGGGCCAGCTCCATGAGAAATGCGTGTTCCGTACCACACTGTGCGCACCAGCTGCCCCAAATGTTGAGCAACGCGGGATTTCCGGCGAGTGCGGCCTCGGTCACGTTTATTTCAGGGTCAGCCAGATCCGGCAGCGAGAAGCTTGGCAGCGGTTGATCGAGCAATGGCGACGGGATCAGCGTCGGGTCGCGCGTGAGACTAAACGCGAACAGCGCGCCCAGCGCGATGAACACGGCCAGCGGTAATGCGAAACGCATGTCAGCCTGCTTCCTGCGCCGGCGCCGTCGCAGCAGCTGCCGCGTCGCGAGCGCCCGCGTTGGCCGTCGCCGATTCGCGCACGCGATAGCGACGGTCTGACATGGCGACCAGACCGCCCAGCGCCATGATGATGCAGCCGAGCCAGATCAACCGGATCATGGGCTTGTACTGAATACGTACCGACCAGGCGTTATCACCGAGCGGATCACCGAGTGCCACAAAGAGATCACGGCCGAGAGAGGCGTCAATGCCAGCCTCG
>JBCCBB010000163.1:0-3185 GCA_039814545.1 Pseudomonadota bacterium | reverse complement strand
TGTCCCGCTCGTAGAGCAGGCGCGCCAGCGTGCCCAGATTGAGGTTCTCGATGCGCTCGTCGAGTGCGAGCACAGGCGTCGCCTGACGGGCATCGATGCGAACGTCGCCCCGGTACTTGCCGTCGAGCACCGTGGCGCTCAAAGGGTAGAGCCGCGCCTGGTCGCCACCGATGTCGAGCCCGAGCTCAAGCGTCTCGAAGGGCAGGTCGCCGAGCGTGAGGCGTTCAAACCTGAGCGAACCCTGCGCGGTCAGCCCGCGAATCATGTCGACGGGCAAGGCCGTGGCGACGACGGCGTCGCCCGCGTCGTTTGCATCCGCCGCGTCTTCCGCGGGTGGCAGGTACTGGTCGAGATTGATCTCGCCACCCGCGAGCTGGAAACGAATCCGAGGGCGCCCGACCATGTCGTAGGCCACGTCGCCCGCGAGCACGGTGCTGTCGAGGCGCGCATCGATCCCCGTGAGCGCCACCGCTTCGTAGCTGACTTCAAGGCCTGCAGAAAACGCCAGCGACTCAAACACGGCGGGATCGGCCGACTCGAACGGCACGTCGAACATGGCCGCAGCCTCGCGCGGCGAAAACGTCTCGAGCGCGACTTTGCCGGTGAGCGCGAGCGGCGCTTCGGGCCCACTGCCCGACAGCGAAAACGTGCCCGCCACGGGGCCCAGCGCGAGTCGCCCGTCGTCAATCGCCAGCGCATTGTTGGAGCTGTCGAGAACCAGGCGCGCGGTACGCAGCGACAGTTCGGTCTCACGGGCCAGAAACGGCGCGTTGATCTTGCCCAACACGTTGAGGTTACGCACGGCCGGGGTCTCGAGCCCGCCGGGCTCAATTACGGCCGTCAGGCGCAACGTACCCGAGATCTCGTCGGGCGCTGCTCGAAAATTGAAGCGCGCATCAATAGGCGTCGACGTATCGAGCGAGAAGTTCTGCAGCACCAGGTCGAAGCCGTCGATCACGTACTCTGCACCCGACATGCCGTCGCGGTAGGTCACGGCCGCGTTGGTAATTTCAACGGCCGCCACGGTGAGCTCGGGCGTGTCCTGCTGCGGCAGCGCGCTTGCATCAGCGGCTTCACTCGCCGCGCCGCGCTCGAGCAGGTCCTGCCAGCTCGTCATCCCGTCGCCGCGGGTGGCCATGTTGAGCGTGAAGCCATCGATGGCGACCGTGCCGATCTCGACGCGGCCTGTTAAGAGCGGCGGCAGCCGGACGCCCGCGGAGACGGCATCGATGCGCAGCATGGGCTCGGGCCCAAACGCGGCCGCAGCGGCCACCTCGATATCGCCCGTTCGGATCGAAAGCCAGGGAAAGAGATTCATGGTCAGCTCACCGCCCACGGTGACCTCGCGGCCCGTGGCTGTGGTGAGCGCAAGCTCGATGTCCTCGCGGTAGTCCTCGGGGTCAAACACGAGCACCGCCACGGTCACCGCAACGACAATGAGCAGGATCAGCGCACCGGCAATGCCGAGCGCCCATTTAATGATTCGGGCCATGCAGCTTAGGGTAGCAAAGCGGGCCGATGGTTCACGTAACAGGCCAAAAAAAAAGGCCCGACACGGCAAGCGCACCAGGCCAGTCAGGTGGGGGCAGCCACCTATTCCATGCAGATTTCGATGCCGCCGTTGACGGTTTCCAGCTCCAGGCGGCCACTGCCTGAGCCGTGGTCGAACTTGAGGATGCGACCGGGCCCATAGCGGCTCGTGCGCTGGGGCTTGGGACCGAAGCAGTTGTCAATGCGCCCGTTGAGCGTCGATACCTCGATGCGCCCGCCGAAGGCCGAGCCCAGCGTGATGTCGATGTCACCCGAGACAGCGTCAGCCTCGATGTCTGCGTTCTTGCCGCGCAGGCCCTGGATGTAGATGTCACCCGAAGTGGCCGTGGCGCGCACGCGGTCGAGCTGGCCGTCGGAGATGGCCACATCGCCGCTCACCGATGACGCGCTGAGACGTCCTGCGAGTTCGGAGACGTCGACGTCGCCGCTGGTGGAACCGACCCAGGCTTCGCCTTCCTGCATGTGACCGACCACCACCACGTCGCCGCTCGTGCTCCGGGCCTTAAGCTTGCCGCCGAAAGTCTCGACATCCACATCGCCGCTGGCCGTCGCAACGCGCAGCGTGCCGCGTACACCTTCAACGTTGATATCAGCGGATGCCGCCTCGACGACCACCGACGCGCCCCGGGGCACCGTCACGACGAGATCCGTGCCATGGTCTTTCTGCCAGCCACCCGACTTGCTGATCTCGATGAGCACTTCGTTGCCGCGCTCTGAGACTTCGAGCCGCTGCTTGCTGTTCGCCAGTTCCGCGACGATCTCAACGTTGGTGGTCGACTCGCCCATGACGACGATGTCACCCGTGGGGCTGATGATGCGCACGTCCGGCGCGTCGCCCGTCGGCAGGCTGCGGCGAACCTCTTCGCCAGCCGCGGCCGGCAGTGCCGCCAGCAGCGCGGCCAAGGTCACAAGGGCTTTATTTTTGGTCTTCACGTCGTCGTCCTCTCAAGCGTCGGGGCACTGCGGCGGAAACCGTTGACGATGGCGAGCTCCTGCTCGTAGGCCATGCGCAACAGCTGTCGCAGCTCCACGTTGTTCGGTTCGCGCTCGATAGCCTCATTGATCTCCGCAATCGAGGCACGAATGATCTTCAGGTTGGCGATCACCACCTCGCGGGTTGCGGGCTGCAGATCGGCCAGGTGGTCCGCAAGCTCATCCAGCGAACGCTGGTGCACGCGGACGAATTCAGCATCGAGGCCGCTGTAGCGAAACAGCTCCTCGTCGGCTGCGGGCACCGCAGAGGCGACCGTCGTTGTGGCGTCATCGGGGGGGATGATGAGCAGGCCGACGAGGACCGATGCCGCGAAGACGCTGGCAGCGACACGCCACTGCCAGAAACCGCCCTTGCGCTCGTTGATCTTCGCCTCGATTCCGGGCCACAGGTCGCGCTGGGGCTCGATGCGGTCATCGAGCTTGGCGAGTGCCTGGTCCAGTGCGTCGTTTTGATCGTTCATGTCGTTGCTTCCAATTGTTCGGCCAGCATCTGACGCGCACGGTGCAGATGGGCCTTGCAGGTGCCGACGGCAACATCGAGTGCCTCGGCAACTTGTTCGTGGGTGTAGCCGTAGACCCCCGCGAGCACGAACACCTGTCGTGCACGCTCGGGCAGGCCCGCAATCGCCCGCTCCAGATCA
>JBCCBB010000180.1:0-2388 GCA_039814545.1 Pseudomonadota bacterium | reverse complement strand
CTAGTGCGGTGTCCCAGTCTTTCTGAACGATCGCCTCAAAAAAGGGCACGAGCTTCTTGGCGCACTTGTGCACCAGCTCGGCGTGGCGCTCGAGCGGCAACACGGGAGACTTCCCGAAGACGCCTGCCAACAAATTCGCCAACTCTGCTCCCCTGACTCTGGTCCGATCCGGGCGCTGTGGACAGCGCCATTTTGCGGAGCCTAGCACAGCCAAGCGACTGAAAATGTTACAAGCGCGGCGCAAATATTGGCGATGCCGCCCAACGGCGGCCTGACGATGCCTCCGGGGCACAAAAAAAGGGCACGGCGCCGCGGCGCCGTGCCCCAAGAATGCGACTGCTACGCCGCTACGGTGACCATTCGGCGGACAGATTCACGCCAGAGAAGGTCTGATACGCCCGAATCCCGATGTGCCAGGTGCCTGGCTGCGGGTTGGTAATCGTGCAGGTTTCATTGTTGCCGTTGAGGTAAGGCCGGCAATCGTAGTTGCGCGTTGAAGGCTGGGAGCCGTAGCGCAGATAGAGGTCGGCGTCACCTGAGCCACCCGAGATCTGCACAGTCAGCGTCGACATACCCGGCGGAATGTCGATCGTGTAGCGCAACCAGTTGCGGCGCGACGCCGACAGGTTGTTGGCGCTGGCAGAGCCACCTTGGGCACCGCCTCCACCCGGCTCATCGAAGCTCGCCGTCAGTGACACACCCGAGAACGTCGAGTAAGCGCGTACCATCACGTGATAGGTGCCCGCCTGGACGTTGGCGATGTCGCAGGTCTCGTTGTTGCCATTGAGCCAGGGCCGGCAGTCGTAGCTCGACGTGGTCGGCGGTGAACCGAAGCGCACGTAGAGGTCGGCATCACCCGAACCACCCGAGATCTGGAACGACAGGTTGCTGGCGCCCGCAGGCACTTCGAGTGTGAAGCGCAGCTCAACACCTGTGCTGCCCGCAAGACCCGTCTCAGCAACGCCATTTTCAAGTTCGGTGTCGCCACCTGGCCCGCCACCACCGCCCGTGATGGACGCAACCGCAGCCGCAGCATCAGCGATACCCGTGCCGCACTGGTTGCAGGTGCCCGGGAACGAGCGCGCCGTCGCCTTGATCGTGGACTCGATCTGGTCAGGCGTCAGCGAACCGTCGACAGCCTTCAGTAGCGCTGCAAGACCGGCCACGTGTGGCGCCGCCATGCTCGTGCCCTGGTAGTAGGCGTAGTTGTCGGCAACCGGCCCTGACGAGCCACTGTTGAGCGTCGACAACACACCGTTCGCACTGCCCGTGGTGACGTCACCACCTGGGGCGGCCACGTCTACCACGGAACCAAAGTTCGAGTAGTAAGCACGCGCGCCGTTGCGATCCGTAGAGGCGACTGTGATGACACCGGCGCAGTTGGCGGGGTTGGCGCTCGAAGCATTCGTGTTCGAGTTACCCGCAGCGACAACGATCGTCGAACCGTTGGCACGCGCCGTGTTGATCGCCGACTGCGTCGTGGTGGAACAGGCACCGCCGCCACCAAGACTCATGTTGATGACGTCTGCCGGATTGGCGTTGGCAGGCGTGCCCGCGACGCTGCCGCCCGACGCCCAGATGATGCTGTCAGCGATGTCGGAGGTGTAACCACCACAGCGACCCAGCGCACGCAGCGGCACGATCTTGGCGCCGTACGCGACACCCGCAACGCCCGTGCCGTTGTTGGTCACAGCAGCCACGGTGCCGGCCACGTGCGTGCCGTGCCAGCTCGAGCTGCGCGCAGGCTGTCCCGGGCCACACTGCCCGGCGGAAGAGGCGTCACCGGGGTCGGTGGCGTCGCTGTCGCGACCGTTGCCGTCAACAGACACAAAGGTATCGCTGATCATGTCGTAGCCGGGCAGCAGGTTGGCGACGAGGTCCGGATGCGGGCGGTAACCCGTATCAATCACGGCGACAATGGTCCCCGCACCCGTCGTCGTGTCCCAGGCCGCGGGCAGGTTCAGACCGCCTGTCGACTCGTAGTAGTGCCACTGCTCGTTGTAGAGCGCGTCGTTGGGCGTGGCCAGCGGCTGCATCAGCAGGTCAGGCTCGGCGTACTCAACGTTCGGGTCGGCCTGGATTTTGGCCAGCATCTGCGCGAGGTCGAGCGCCTTGCGTTTTTGCTTAAGCCGGAAGACGCGGGCGCCATTGGCCATCTGGCGGGCGTGCTGGACGTTCATGCCCATGCGCTGCGAGAGCACCTGAGCCTGTTGCGCGACATTGCCGCTGGCGACGCTCATCCCGATGGCGGTCGGGCTTACGGCCAGAGACTTGTATTTGACGATGATCTGATCGGTTGGCGGTGCGTCCGCCAGCATGGCTTGCGGGTCCCCACCCCCAGCCAGTGCCGTTTGCCCCGATGCAAACAGGGCGATTGCGATTGCGGCG
>JBCCBB010000055.1:0-20641 GCA_039814545.1 Pseudomonadota bacterium | reverse complement strand
AGCTGGCGACTTGCCGAGGGCTGCGAGAGCCCGAGGTCCCGGGCGGCTGCACTGATGCTGCCCGCCTCTGCAATGCGCACGAAAGTCTCGAGCAGGGTCAGTCGGTCCAGGGGCTTACTCATACGCAATACGTATATCAAAGATTGATGAGATGCGTCTACCATATATCCAGTCGCCGGCGCACACTCTGCCCATCATTCACTGGAACCGGAGACCGACATGCGTCACATCCAACACACCTACCGTCTTGGCGGGGACACCATCGTTCATCGGCTCGGATTCGGCGCGATGCGTCTGACGGGCCAGCCTGGCAATTTCGGCCCCTACGAAAACTGGGGCGACGGTGTCGCGCTGTTGCAGCGCGCCGCCGAGCTGGGCATCAATTTCTACGACAGCGCCTGGGCCTACGGGCCACAGAGTGCCGATCTGATCGTGGGCGACGCGCTGGGTGACAAGCCCGTCGTGCTGGCGACCAAGGGCGGCGTCGACAAGCCGGAACCCCGGCGCATTGTTGTTGATGGGTCGCGGGATGCGCTGCACCGACAAATTGACGGCGCGCTGGCCAACCTGCGGCGAGATCGCATCGACTTGTTCCAGCTGCACCGTGTCGACCCGCAGACGCCCATTGAGGCGTCTGTGGAAGCACTTGTTGAAGCGCAAGCCGACGGACGCATTCACCACATTGGTCTGTCCAACGTGACGCGAGAGCAGCTCGACCGTGCCCTAAGCGTTGCGCCCATCGCGAGTGTGCAAAACCGCTTCAATCGTGATGAGCCCGAGGACGATGCGCTTGTTAACTACACGGCTGCGCGGGGCATCGCGTTCATCCCTTACGGCCCATTGGGCGCAAACCCCATGAGGCGAGGCGCAAAACTGGATCCGCTCGAGGCGCTGGCCTGGTTGCTCGAGCGCTCGCCCAACATCATCGCAATCCCAGGGACGACATCGGTGCAGCATCTTGAGGAGAATGCGAGCGTTTGGCGCTACATGGCGGGACTTGCCGCGGCGGCTTGAACCACCGTGTATGTCGCTAGCGCAGCGGCGGGAAGAACTGCGTGAACCCGTCGCGCAGGTAGTGCTCGGGAAACTCCACGATCACCATGAGTCGCTGGTCCGACGGACCTTCGGAGAAAAGGCTGAAGTCGGCGTCCATGTTGTTAAGCATGACGCTGACTTCGAACACGAGATCGGCATTCTCGACGTAGCCGGTCGCGGTGTAGATATCCATGACACAGTCAGTGTCGTAGCAGCGGATGCGCGCCGTCCGGTCGCCCGCGGTCCCCAGGATGCTTACAACGGCTTGTTCGAGTCGCTTTTCGGCGCGCGGCGCCCAAACATCATCACGCCGCTGCTGGCGAATCCTGTCCCGGGCTTCGTTAAGTGTGAGGTTGGCGTAGGGCTGCTCTGGTCTGGCCGTAGACTTCGGGACGGGGTCTGTCGTCGGTGCGAGCGCCAAGCGTCGGCGGGCGTCGTCGCGGCTGTGCTCGATAACGGCGTCTTGAGACACCTGTATTGATGGTGACGGCGCGGGTGTTACGGCGATTTGGTCTGGCATTGAACCGGTTGCAGCTGTGCTGGAGGTGAGCGGCTCGGCTGTCGGACCCACGACGGTCATCATGGTCGTTAGCGCCGCGGTCGCCACGGCAGCGGTGAGTAGGATGCCGGCGAACACGCGCCGCATCAGGGCTGTCGCCTAGCTTTGGGTGCCGCCAAGCATCTCGCGGATGGTCGACAGCAAGCGGCTACCGTCGAACGGCTTGGGCAGGAACGCGTACTCGCCGGACTCGAGCTTGCTGAGCGCCAGCTCCTCCGGCACGTAACCCGAACAGATGAGGATCTTACCCTGGGGGGAGTGGCGCTCGAATGCGGCCAGTACATCGGCAAGCGGGTCGCCCGGGAACACGGCGTCCGAACACAGAAGGTCAAACGGCTTCCGGTCCTTCGCGAGCAATGCCAGGGTCGTATCGCCACGATCGCTTTCCACCACCTCGTTGCCGTTGCGGATGAGCGCCGCGGCAATGATCTTTCTTGCCTGCGGGTCATCTTCAAGGACAAGGATGCGCAGCCCGAGTTCCCGCGGCAGGCGATGCGTGCGCGTCTCAACCGGGAATTCCTCGACGCTGGCCGCTGCCGGCAAGCGCAGCGTAAACACGGTTTTTCCAGGCTGGCTGACGACATCGATGTCGCCACCACTCTGGCGCGCGATGCTGGCGACAGTGGCCAGCCCGAGGCCTGTGCCCTTTCCAACGTCCTTGGTAGTGAAGAACGGTTCGAAGACCTTCTTCATGAGTTCTGCTGGAATGCCAGGGCCGTCGTCTTCTACAGAAAGCAGCGCCCAGCGGTCGGCGTCTTCGCGCCCGGCGGCATCAATCATGACGCGTACCTGACCGGTCTCGTCGATAGCATCCCGGGCGTTAATCACGAGGTTGTAGATGAGCTGCTGCAGCTGCGACTCGTCAGCAAATACCATCGTGTCGTGTTCGGTCTCGATCGTTACCGTGATCTTGGGCCCGACCAGGTTCTGCAGAGAAACGCGCATGTCGTCGACGAGCTTGCCCAGCGACAGGTACTTGGGTGCGCGCACGTCTTTACGCGCGAAGGTCAGCAACTGACGACCAAGCTGCGCACTGTGTTCCGTAGCCTGCTCGATGGCGCGCGTCGCCTCACGCTGGCGGTCGTCTTCGTCGCTGAGTCCGCGCAGCTCATTCCAGCCGCGAATCACGAGCAACGCGTTGTTGAAGTCATGTGCGATGGAGGCAGCGAGCTGCGCCACGGCTTCCATCTTTTGTGCGTTGGTGGCCATGAATTCGGCTTCGCGCCGCGCGGCTTCGGCCGCCTGGCGTTCGGCGATTTCGGCACGCAGGCTGCGAACTGCCTGTCGGCGCCGTGCCGAGTTGCGCTCGATGGTGTTGATGACGAAGTTGATGGAGAAGCCGATCGCCGTCCAGGTGATGATGGAAATGGCGCTCGTGCGCGCCCAGTTGCGCGCGCTGCCCGGATCCAGCCCTTCAATACCAGGCGCCATCCAGAAACCCGTTGCAACGCCGGTGGTCAGCGCGCCAAGAAACAAGACCGCCGATAGAAATACGACAACGAACGCACGTTGGCCAAGCAGCAGCGCTGCATAGACAAGTGCCACGGTGACCGCCAGCGCGCTGCCGGGCAAGAAGGAGGCGGAAAGGTACGCAACCACGCCTGCCCCGCACATTGTGGCGACGATTACCCAGGCTTTGAAACTGGCAGGGATGCGGCTACTGAATAGTGTCGTGAAAAGCAGCACCGCGGCGGCAACCATGCCCAAACCCAGGTTTTGCATGGCGGGTATGGGAAAGGTCGCGGAGAGCACAGCGCCTACGACGCCAATGAGAATGGCGGTCAGAAAGCCAAGCGGTCGAGTAAGGGCTTCGCGCCATTCAGAGTCGTCGGCGCTCACGTCATCGAGGAAGTGTTCCGGGGCGGGCGATCTGCGCTCGGCAACGCGATCCCTGCTGGTGTCCTCGGGCTTTGCCATCAAAGTCCTTTTTGCGGAGCGGCTGGGCCGCCGGCAACGGGATAGGGTCTCAAAAGACGTAATCCCTAGACCAAGACTACCTTGCTAGGGGTGTGATGACATCCTGAAATACACAAACGGCATTGGCGCAGCTTGCAACAACCCTACGCCGCCCAGTCGAGAATGACTTTGCCGCTTTCGCCGCTGTCCATGATTTCGAAGGCTTCGCGGTAGTCTTCCACCGCAAAGCGGTGCGTGATCATGGGCGACAGATCGAGACCGCTTTGCAGCATGGCGGCCATCTTGTACCAGGTCTCGAACATCTCGCGGCCGTAGATGCCTTTGAGCTCGAGCCCTTTGAATATGATCTCGTTCCAGTCGATGGCCGTGTCGGCCGGCGGGATACCCAGCAGTGCGACCTTGCCGCCGTGGTGCATGCTGCGGAGCAACTGACGCATGGCTTCGCCGTTGCCGCTCATCTCCAGACCCACGTCGAAGCCTTCCGTCATGCCGAGACCGTCCATGGCTTCGCGCACCGAAGACTCGGTGATATTGAGTGTCAGCGTCGCGCCCATTTGCTCGGCGAGCTTGAGACGGTATTCGTTGAGGTCGGTGATGACGATGTGTCGTGCGCCAACGTGTTTGGCGACGGCACACGCCATGATGCCGATGGGACCCGCGCCGGTGATGAGCACGTCCTCACCGACAAGGTCAAAGGACAGCGCTGTGTGTGTCGCATTGCCGAACGGGTCGAGCATGGCGGCGATCTCATCGGTGATCGAGTCTGGCAGCTTGAACACGTTGAACGCGGGCACGGCAATGTATTCGGCGAAGGCGCCCGGTCGGTTGACGCCCACGCCAACGGTGTTCATGCAGAGGTGACGGCGCCCGGCACGGCAGTTGCGGCACACGCCGCAGGTGATGTGCCCTTCGGCAGAGACGCGGTCGCCCACCTCGTAGCCGCGCACCTCACTGCCCATGGCGACAATCTCGCCTGAAAATTCGTGGCCCACGGCCATGGGCACGAGGATGGTCTTCTGCGCCCACTCATCCCAGCGGTAGATGTGAATGTCCGTCCCGCAGATCGCTGTCTTTTTGACGCGGATGAGTACGTCGTTGGGACCGTATTCGGGCTCGGCGATGTCATCGAGCCAGATGCCTCTTTCGGCGTGCTTTTTGGTGAGCGCTTTCATCTTAGTCGTCATCGCGAGCCCGTAACGCGGGCGCGGCAGTCTCCATCAGGTTCAAGTCTCGTCATTGCGAGCCCGCAAAGCGGGCGCAGCAATCTCTGCCAGTCTGTTGTGCCTTCAAACAGCGCGAAGCCGTCACGAGATCGCCGCGTCGCTGCGCGCCTCGCGATGACGTTTGTTGTCGCGCTTCGGTTTGAGATCATTGAATGACGCCGAATTTTTTCCCCACACGCTCGAATGCGGCAATCGCGCGATCAAGATCGTCGCGCGTGTGCGCAGCCGACATCTGGGTACGAATTCGCGCTTCGCCCTGGGGTACGACGGGGTAGGCGAAGCCGACCACGTAGACGCCCTCGTCGAGCATGGCGGCGGCCATGTCGGTGGCAAGCTTCGCGTCGCCGAGCATGACAGGGATGATCGGGTGCTCGCCGGGCTTCAGGTCGAAGCCGAGCTGCGTCATCTGCTCGCGGAAGTAGGCTGTGTTGTCCCAGAGCTGCTTGTGCAGCGACGGGTCGCGTTCAAGCAGGTCCAGCACCGCAATCGATGTGGCAGCAATCGTCGGTGCCAACGTGTTGCTGAACAGGTAAGGCCGCGAACGCTGCCGCAACCAGCCGATGATCTCCTTGCGACCACTGGTGTAGCCACCTGAGGCACCGCCGAGCGCTTTGCCCAGCGTGCCCGTGATGATGTCGATCTGGCCGAGCAGGCCGTGGTGTTCGTGCGTGCCCTTGCCGTTGTCGCCCAGGAAGCCGGTGGCGTGGCAGTCGTCCATGAACGTGAGCGCGTCATAGCGCTGCGCGAGGTCCACGATGGCGGGCAGGTTGGCGATGGTGCCGTCCATCGAGAACACACCGTCGGTGGCGATGAGTCGGACGCGCGCACTTTGGGCTTCTTGCAGCTTCGCTTGCAGGTCCGCCATGTCATTGTGGGTGTAGCGGAAGCGTTGCGCCTTGCAGAGCCGAATGCCGTCGATGATTGATGCGTGGTTGAGCGCGTCCGAGATCACCGCGTCGTCGGGCGTGAGGATCGTCTCGAACAGCCCGCCATTGGCGTCGAAGCAGCTTGGGTAGAGGATGGTGTCCTCGGTGCCCAGGAATTCGCTGATGCGTTTTTCGAGGTCGGTGTGCACGGTCTGCGTGCCGCAGATGAAGCGCACGCTGGCCATGCCGAAGCCGTAGTCGTCGAGCGCCTTGTGAGCAGCCTTGACCACGTCGGGGTGGTTGGCCAGGCCCAGGTAGTTATTGGCGCAAAGGTTGATGACGTGGCCGTCACGGCCCGCCACGTCCACTTCGCCGTCCTGCGGCGTCGTGATGCGCCGCTCGGTCTTGAAAAGGCCCTGGCCGTGCAGCGCCTCGGTCTGCTCGGCAAGCGTGTTCAGGAAGCTCTGGACCACGTGCTAGTCTCCGGAAAGTAACTGGTGAAATTATATGTCATTGCGAGCCTGCGCAGCGGGCTTGGCCCGCCACAAGACGTGGCATCAGCGGCGCCGGCCGGGGGGTAGTGGCCATCATGACTGACTCCGACCGACAGGGTGCCGATATCGATGTGGTCCTGGTCCACGGCACCTGGGCCAGAAACGCTGCCTGGACCCAATCCGATGGGCTACTGGGGCGTGCGTTGAGCGAAAGTAGTGAGGCGACGATCCGCACGAGCGCCTTGCCCTGGAGCGGGAAGAATTGGGAGAAGGACCGCTGGGCGGCAACTGAAGCACTCCGTGAACGCCTTAGATCCTCGGACGCGGGTCTAAAGGCGGTTATCGGGCACAGCCACGGCGGCAACATCGGCGCCGCGGCAATGCACCAGTCGCAGTACAGCAAAGATGATTCTGGTGATCGCGCGCTAATCACCCTGAACACGCCCTTCATCGTGCCCGTCCGGCGCAGCTCGGAGGTTTCGCTGATCTTTGTGGTGCTGCTCGTCATCGCCGTTTCAACCTGGGTGAACAGCGGCATTGATCAGCATCTGGGTCTGGTGGCGCAAGCGTTCTCGCCGATCATCGCGCTCTTGGTTGTTGGGGTGATCGCCGCTTCGGCACTTTGGGGCGTGCCCGGGGCGTACGCCTTGTTGCGGCGTCGGCCTGCGGAAACCCCCTGGCTTGAGCGTCTGATCGCACGCCCGGAAACGGATCGAGAGACGCGTGTGCTGTGCATTGCCACGGCCGACGATGAAGCGCTCGGTTGGCTGCAGGTCACGGAAGTCATGCTCAACCTCCCGTTTTTGCTGCTGCACCGATTCGCGCTGCCGCTGGTTTTGATCGCGATGAGTGCCGCGCACTATGTCTTCGAGTGGGACTTCACGCGCTACGCGCTCGCTGAGTTTGTACATATCGGCAGGCTCATGGAGGCGGGAGACGTGTCCTGGCTGCAGGCCGGTGCGTCGTTCTGGATTCGACCACCACTTAGCGACGACATAGATGCCGCGATGGTGAGCCAACTGTCTCGGGGCATATGGGAACAAGGGGGCGGCTTGTTGGTGACCTGGCTGTCTATAGTCTCTGTCGTCGGTCGCTTTATTCAGTTCTGGAGCGTGCTCGCTGTTGCAGGGCTGCTCGGCAACTACCTGTTGGGCGCCGTCGCCTTTGGCACGGGGCTCGGATACCGGTCACTGATCATCAGCTTCTTCGTTCGCATGCGGATCTCGGCGGTACCCGTGGGCTTCAGCAATGTCGAGTTTGTTGAGATCGATCCCGCCAATTCGGGCTGGCTACGTCACAGTAACGCGTACACTGACAAAAAGGTCGCCGCGGCTGTCGAACACTGGCTCACGACACGGGTGCTCAAGCGGGGGCCCGACGACATCCGCGCTTAACCGCCTGGATCCGACCCACGTCTCGCACCCACACTGACATGCCCGACACCCTCCGCATCGACAAATGGCTCTTCTTCACGCGCTTCTTCAAGACGCGCGGGCAAGCGACCTCGGCCGTCACGGGCGGGCACGTGGCGCGAAACGGTGAGCGGGCCAAGCCCGCGACGCCCGTGGTGCCCGGCGACAAGCTCGTGATCACCAAGGACCGCTACACCTTTGAGGTCGACGTCCTTGCGACACCGACGCGCCGCGGCCCCGCACCTGAGGCCCGGGCCTGCTACGCCGAGACTGAGGAGAGCATTGCCGCGCGGGCGGCGCTGTCGGCCTCGATCAAGGCGGCCCGAATGACCCAGCCGCTGACGGACGGTCGGCCTGACAAGCACACGCGACGCCAGCTCCGGGACTGGAAGGACAAGCGGGGCTAACAGCCGGTCATTGCGAGCCCGCAACGCGGGCGCGGCAATCTCTCAACGCCACCACAATGCCGACTAGATTGCCGCGGCGCCTTCGGCACCTCGCAATGACGGTTGGGGCGGGCGCCTCGCAATGGCGGTTCCTCTGGCGCCAGAGGTCTATAATTGGGCGATACCCGGCGCCCGCGCACCCGCGGCCGCGCCCACCCGTTCGCAGGAGCCCTCGATGGCCGCACGCCCAGAATCCACCAAGAACACACCCAACCCGCGACAGCCATTCTCGGCCGACTTTGCCCGCGCCACGGGCACCGTTGATCTCGGCGGGGCCTACCTCGCCGACGAAGCTTGGCTCGTCACCGAGCTGCTTAAGATTGCCAACGAAGGCGACTTCGAGCGAGACAACGTCCAGACGACGGCCCGCGAGCTCGTCGAGCACGTGCGCAAGCTCAACGAAGACCGCTCGGGTGTCGAGGCGTTTCTGCAGAAGTACGACCTCTCGAGCCAGGAAGGCATCATGCTCATGTGTGTGGCCGAGGCGTTGCTGCGTATTCCCGACGCTGACACCGCCGATGCGCTTATCGCCGACAAAATCACTGCGGCCAACTGGGAAGAGCACCTGGGCTCCAGCGATTCTTTGTTCGTCAATGCGAGCACCTGGGGTCTCATGCTCACGGGCAAGATGCTGACACTCGACGAGGCGCACCAGCGTAATCCTAAGGAACTGTTCAAACGCGTCGCGGGCCGATTGGGTGAGCCTGTCGTTCGCAAGGCCATGCGTCAGGCGATGAAGGTCATGGGCCACCAGTTTGTCATGGGGCGCAACATCGAAAACGCGCTGAAGCGCGCGAAGAAGGGCGAGAACAAACACTACCGCTACAGCTTCGACATGTTGGGTGAGGCCGCGATGACGCGGCAGGACGCGCAGCGCTACTTCGAGGCCTACATGGGCGCCATCGATGCCATCGGCAAGAGCGCCGATAATGACGACATCTTCGCCGTGCATTCGATCAGCGTGAAACTTAGTGCGCTGCACCCGCGCTACGAATTCGCGCGTCGCCAACAAGCGCTCGACGAGCTCGCGCCCATGCTGCTCGAACTCGCGAAGCGTGCCTATGCCGTGGGCATTGGCCTAACGATGGATGCAGAAGAGGCCGATCGTCTGCAGCTCTCGCTCGAGATCTTTGAGCAGGTCTACACGAGCACGGAGCTCGACGGCTACCAGGGGCTGGGGCTCGCGGTACAGGCCTACCAGAAGCGTGGCGCCGATGTCGTGCGTTGGCTGACCGCACTGTCGAAACGTGTCGGTCGTCGCATCCCCGTTCGGCTCGTGAAGGGTGCCTACTGGGACACAGAGGTCAAGCACGCACAGGAGTTGGGCTTGCCCGGCTACCCCGTGTTCACGCGCAAGCTGAACACCGATGTCAGCTACCTGGCTTGTGCGCGACTCATGCTCGATGCGGGCGCGCTTATCTATCCACAGTTCGCGACGCACAACGCACACACGCTGAGCTACATCCTGCATCATGCGGGCAGCCGCACCGACTACGAGTTCCAACGCCTGCATGGCATGGGCGAGGAGCTCTACTCAGCGGTCATTGATCCGCAGCGCTATGACAAACGCTGCCGCGTGTACGCACCGGTGGGCAGCCACGAAGACTTGTTGCCCTACCTCGTTCGCCGCCTGCTTGAGAACGGCGCCAATACGAGCTTCGTAAATCAGATCGTCGATCCCAACGAACCGATTGAAGCGATTATCTCGGACCCGATCACGGCCGTGCGTGCACTCGATGTCATTCCGCACCCCGGCATCGTCATGCCCGTCGACCTCTACGGTGCGCGTCGGAAGAACTCTGAGGGTTTGAACTTGCCCGACCGCGGCATCGGTGGTGACGTGTATGCGCAGATGCAGGCGTTTGCGGGGCAGCAGTATGCGGCAGCGCCTGTTGTTGATGGCAAGCGACTCAAGGGAACCGCCACCGAGAGTGTGAACCCGTTTGATACGGGCGAAGTCATCGGCCATGTCGATTTCGCCGGCGCCGAAACGGCCAAGGCCGCTGTCGATGCCGCCGTTGAAGGCTTCCCAGCATGGGACCGCACGCCGGCCGAGACACGCGCTGCGGCGCTCGACGCGGCCGCGGACCTGTTCGAAGAACACACGACGGACTTCTATGCGCTGTGCATTCGTGAGGCAGGCAAGACGCTGCCGGACTCGATCGCCGAAGTGCGCGAGGCTGTCGACTTCCTGCGGTACTACGCGGCCGAAGCCCGTGAGAAGTTCGCGGAGCCGACAGAATTGCCGGGGCCAACCGGCGAGAAGAACGTCTACGGTCTTCGCGGCAAGGGCGTGTTCGTATGCGTAAGCCCCTGGAATTTCCCGCTGGCGATTTTCACCGGGCAGGTCGTCGCCGCACTCGCTGCAGGCAACAGCGTGATCGCCAAGCCCGCGGAGCAGACGAGTCTCGTTGCGCACCGCGCCTGCGAGCTGCTGTGGCAAGCGGGTGTGCCGGCCAGTGCGTTGCATTTCCTGCCCGGTGGTGGCGCAACGACTGCGGCGCCGGCCATCGCTGACTCGCGCGTCTCGGGCGTGGCATTCACGGGCAGCACGGAAACAGCACTGATCATCAACCGCACACTTGCGAGTCGAGATGGGCAGATCGGTACGCTTATCGCCGAGACGGGCGGCCAGAACGCCATGATCGTCGACTCGAGCGCGTTGCCCGAGCAGGTTGTCGCCGATGTCGTTCAGAGTGGTTTCAATTCAGCCGGTCAGCGTTGCTCCGCGTTGCGCATTCTTTGTGTGCAGAAGGATGTCGCCCCGCGTGTCATCGAGCTGCTCAAGGGCGCGATGCTCGAGCTCAACATCGGCGACCCCGCGGAGCTTGCAACTGACGTCGGTCCCGTGATCGATACTGAGGCGCGCGACGTGCTCGCGAAGCACGTTGAGAAGATGCAGGCCGAGCAAACGGTGATCCATCAATGCGTGTTGCCCAAGGAAGCCGAGCAGGGCGTGTTCTTCCCGCCGACGCTCATCGAAATCGACTCGATCGATGCGATGGAACGTGAAGTGTTTGGGCCGGTCGTCCACGTGTACCGCTACGACGGACGTGAACTTGAGGCGCTGATTGAGACGATCAATGCGACGGGCTACGGGCTGACGTTTGGTGTGCACACGCGTATCGACGGACGGGCAGGGCAGCTGGCAAGACTCGTGCGTGCGGGCAATGTCTACATCAACCGGAACATGGTTGGTGCTGTCGTCGGCGTGCAACCGTTTGGTGGGCGTGGTTTATCGGGAACCGGGCCCAAGGCAGGCGGGCCGAACTATCTGGTGCGCTTTGGGACCGAGTACGCCGTGAGCAACAACACGGCGGCCGTAGGCGGAAATGCGAGCCTGTTGAGTCTCGATTAGCAGGGCAAGGGGCGGTCAGCGCGCCAGTGCGCTCCTGGCTCTGCCGGGTGCATAGAAGGCTGATGCCCGTGTCACACAGCCTCCGTGTTTGCACCGTATTTCTTAATGCGAATGATTCTCATTGACGATAAAAATGAGAACGATTATCATTTTCAATAAGAATAATTCGGGACTGGCAGCTGCCTGTGCCCAATCAGAGGAGGCGGGGATGCCCACAGATCACGCGCAGTGCGACCTTCAGATCAAACACCTGTCCGAAGGCGCCAGGTTGCTGACGCTCGGCATGCGCGAATGGACGCGCGCGCTTCACGACGGCGAATGTGGCGGTTGCGCCGTACGCGAGCTCTACCAGATGCACGGCTTCGAGGCGGCTGCACCGATCGCCAACGAAATCATGTGCTATGTGGCCTCGGTCGCAACGGAAGTACTGCAAATCTGGTCGGAACCGTTCTGCGACGTTGGTGGGGATGAGCTTCGTATCGTCAATATCGCCCGCGCTGTGGAATTTGACGATCCAGAGTCTGCGTACGAGCTGTGCGGTGACCTGTTTCCCGGCAGTCTCGCGACCACCTTCCTTCGCATCATGCGCGCGTTCACGCACGTTGCCGGACAACATGGTCTGAGCATGAATGGCCGACATGGTTTGTCGCTGGTCGCGGACAATACGCTACCGCGCTCGCGGGTCGTACCAGTATGAGCGCAAAGAGGGCCGCCTGGCGTCATCCCGTTACGAGATTCGTTCTTGGCACCATCGCAGTGCTTGCCGTGTACGCAGCGAGCTGGGTGTGGTTGCTTTCGGCGACGAACCGCTGACACGTTGGGGCTTGCTGCGGCTGCGCCTGAAAGACGCTACAGCGCCACAACGACCTTCGCCAAAACGGTTTCAAGATCAATCACACGCGTGTCATCGCGTTGATAGCCAGGATCGAGCGCGAACCGATCGTTGCGGGCCCACTCAACTCCAAATTTGAATCGCGGCCCGGTCTTATTGGCCCGAGTCTTGTTAGACGAAGTGGCCCTGCTGCCTGAGGGTCGGGCGGAAGTCGGAAGCAGGTCGAAGACAAAAAAAAGCTGGCGCCCCATCCAGGGGCGCCAACTAGTGTCACGTCGAGCCAGAGCGCTTAGAAGGAGTAGGCCGCCGTGAATCCGTACTGCTGGCGGCGTCAGGGGGGGGACACCGTCATCAGCAGAATAACAATGTTATAACATATCAATACGCTCAACTCCCATCTTTCACCGCCGATCGCTGTGCAAGGCTGGGAACACCGTAAATACTGGGTTTATCCCATTTAACCAACGCCTTATGTGACGTCCGTCACACGTAGCTGCTGTACCCGACGCCCGTCGACACAGCGCCAGAATCCCAAGTCCCTGAGAATCGGTTTCCCGATCGGAGGAGCCGGTCGGTCACGGAATGACCCGCTCATTTGATCCTCTAGGGACAGACGACTATGAAACTCCGCTCACGATTGGCTCTGGGTTTCGTTGCTTCGATTGCTGCAATCTCACTGACCGATCTGACGCATGACGCGCAGGCGCCGGCCGTCTCGATTGATCGGACGCAGGGCACCGACGTGGAACGGGTGACGCCAGTCGCCACGGTGGACGACAGCGCGGTCCGCTTCGCGAACGCACTGAGCGACGCGTCCGAGCCGACCTCGCCTGCGGTGTTGACAGGTCTCGAGAGCCACCAGGCGCAGCCTGCCCCTTACCACGCCGCGGTCGTTCCGTTGGTCAACGCGACCCTTAAGCGCGACCGCGCTGAGATGAGTTCGGCTGTTGCGGCGCTGGCCCTGACGGGGGGTGACAGCCGCCACGTCATCATCGTCGCTTACGACGCACTGCCCGCAGCCGCAGAACTCGGTGCACTCGATGCGCGTGTGCTGCGCAACTTCCCGCGCCTCAACATGGCGCAGCTCAATGTCCCTGCATCGTCGCTCGATGCGTTTGCCGTCCAGGACGGTGTGTCGCTGATTACGCTCGACGAGCCGCTGATGTCGGCGTCGTCGTCATCAAAATACGCTGCGGGCAAACCTGCCCAAAACAGTCACTGGGACGTCTCTGTGGCCAGCGACATTCGCGTCGCCGTGCTGGACTCTGGTGTCTCGGCAAACTCGGGCGTCAACGTCACGACGCGCATGGACTGCACGGCCGGTTGGACAGGAAGCACGCGTAATTTCCGCGATGACTTCAACGACCGCGTGGTCAACGGTAACAACGGCAGCGACCACTTCAGCTCGAACTGGATCGAGAACGGTGAGTCGGACGGTGTTACCAGCGGCGCGCTCGAGATCGGCAAGGCCTACAACGTGTGCCTGAGCGGCTATTGCATGGAAGTCGAGGGCTACAGGTCCAACGTCTCCTACACGCGTACCTTGGACCTGCAAGGCGCCTCAGAGGCCACGCTCACCTACGTGGCAGCCGTCAATGATGGCGACGGCGGCGCAGCTGTCGTCGAAGTCTCCGCCGATGGCTCGCACTGGCACACGCTGGCCACCTACGCGCTGGGTAGCTCGCGATCGAACCTTACGGAAACCATTGATATCACGCCGTTCGCCAGCGCCAACACGACGTTGCGGATGCGCGTGACGCACGCGGAAGACGACGATGATCGAGGCGTGTTGGGTATCGACAACCTGCGCGTGGATGCGTCGATCCCCGAAGAAAGCTGCGTGGTCGCTGCGCCGCAACAGGCTGTCGTCGCGGGCAACCTCCTGGATACCTTTGACTACGAGTCCTTCGCCAACAACAACGGCAGCATCAGTTTTGCCTCTGACTGGCACGAAGTCGGTGAGAGCAACGGTCCTGGCACAGGCGACTTGGAAGTTGATAATGACGACGACCTTTGCGCGAATGGCCGTTGCATTCAGATTGAGACGGTAACGGTTGGAGACGCGCTGGTTCGCGCCGCCAACCTTGGGGGTGCCCACGCAGCGCAGGTGAACTACGTGTACGGCCACACGGACGGCGGCACTGTTGCCTTCGAGGTGTCCTCAGATGCCGGCAAGCACTGGTCAACGCTCGCAACCCATGTCATGGATACGGACCGCGAGAATCGCTCGGCCAGCTTCGACATCACGCCGTGGCTGACCGACGACCTGCGTGTGCGCTTCCGCGTCGCTCAGTCGAACAGCTGGGGCAAGACGGGCATCGACAACTTCGAGATTCAGGTCAGTGGTGCCGAAGTCGACGCCTATGACCAATTTGGTCATGGCACGCACGTAGCCGGCATCATCGGTGGCATCGAGTCGGATGTCATCGCAGGCGACAGCGGTGTTGCGCCGAACACGGGTATCGTGTCGATTCGCGTGCTCGACGGCGAGGGTCGTGGTGTCACATCGGACGTGATGGCGGGCCTCGATTGGATCATCGCCAACGCGGCGCAGGAGAAGATCCGCGTCGTCAATCTCTCACTGGGCAAAGCCGTCACGGAGAGTGCGGAGACCGATCCGCTTGTGGCTGCGGCCGAAGCGGTTTGGGACGCCGGCATTGTGGTCATCGTTTCGGCGGGTAACTTCGGCCGCGACGGCAACTTCACGATCACGAGCCCGGGTAACTCGCCCAAGCTCATCACCGTCGGTTCGCTGACGGACAACAGCACGAACAGCTTCTCTGACGACTACGTCTCGACGTTCTCCTCGCGGGGTCCGACATCACTCGACAACTTCCTGAAGCCGGACCTCGTTGCCCCGGGCAACAAGATCATCTCGAAGACGAGCGGCAAGTCGAAGATGGCCAAGGACCTGCACAAGAACATGAAGGGCAAGAACAGCCTCGAGCTGTCGGGCACTTCGATGGCGGTGGCCATGACCTCAGGCACTGCCGCACTGATGTTGTCCACGGACAGCCATCTCTCACCGTCCACAGTTAAGGCACGCTTGATGCGCTCGGCCCGCAAGATCGATGAAGACCCCACCGCGGCAGGCGCGGGTGTCCTTGATATCGAGGCTGCGCTGGCGGAAACAGGTGTCATGACGACGCAAGCGCTTTCACCGCGCATGGCGCGTTCGACACAGAGCAACGGCATCCTCATCGAGAACACCGCGGTACTCTGGGGCAGACGAGAGTCTGCAGGCCAATGGTTTCCTCTGGTCCGACGAAGGTCTCTGGGCGAACGGCTTCCTTTGGTCAGACGAAGGGCTTTGGGCCAACGGCTTCCTCTGGTCGGACGAAGGCCGCAGCTCGCGCGCACTCTTCAGTCTCGGTGCGCTGGAGCCTGAGCTCGACGATGACTAAAGGCCACCTGCTAAGGTAGTAGCCAGTTCCAGCAACGGGGCATCGCCCTGGAAGGACACTGGCGATGGCAAGCACGCCGCCAGACACAAAGGTCATCACTGCCTGTATTGATGGCTCTGCCAACACGGCAGCGGTCTGCGATGCGGCGGCTTGGGCAGGTCGGTCCATCGATGCGCCGATCCGCTTCCTGCATGTCGTCGAGCCGGACAGCAAGTCGACCTCCGGCGCCGGCGAGCGACTGCTTGAAGACACACGGGATCGCGCGGTCGCGCAGGGTGCACTCGGCGTTGCTGTGCAGCAGCGCCACGGCAGACTTGTCGAGACCCTCCAAACCTGTGAGCCGGAGACGCGCTTGTTTGTCATCGGGCGCCGCGGTGTCGACAACGCCGGCGGCGACCCGGTACTGGGCTCTCAGGTCGAGGCTGTGGCACGCACAATCACCCGGCCGATTCTGACAACGGTCGGTGTCTTCGAGCCGCCTCGGCGCTGGATGCTGGCTTTCGACGGCAGCGTGGTCGCCGCTACCGCCGTGACGCGGGTCGCGCGCAGCCCGATCCTCAAGGGTCTGCCGGGACATGTTGTGATGGTTGGCGAAGACACCAACGTCAATCGAGCCCAGCTGGAAGCGGCGGCGGCTGATTTACGTACGGCGGGACATGTTGTGACCTATCACCTGCTCCGGGGTGACGTTGTTGATGCACTGCTGATGTTTTGCCGGAGCGCAGGCGTCGGACTCATGGTCATGGGGGCATTCGGTCACTCACGGGTCCGGGGCTTCTTCGTGGGCAGCAACACGGAGCGAATGATCACGCGCAGCGCAGTGCCGTTGTTGCTGCTGCGTTAGGCACGCAGGCGCGCGCTTTTTCGCCGTTCCGTTCATACTGTGGGCCTCGCATTACTCAGGCTAACCGCGTGCTGATTCGACGAGTGGTCACGTCTTGAAGGCCCTATCACGTGTAGCCTGGCTCATCGTGGGGATCACGGCACTCGTTCTGGGTGTCATCGGCATCCCGTTGCCGCTGTTGCCCACGACGCCGTTCATTTTGCTTGCGGCCTTCGCCTTCGCGCGCTCATCAACGCGTCTCCATGACTGGCTCGTGCATCACCGGACGTTCGGTCCCCTGATCGCCAACTGGCAGGCGCACGGTGCCATTAGCCGCCGGGCGAAGTGGGTCAGTCTGGCGTCGATGATCGCTGTCTTTGGGATATCCCTGGCACTCAAGGTGCCCACGCACGCGCTTGTGATTCAGGCCGTCGTATTGAGCGCCTCCGCCGCGTTTGTCATATCGCGGCCGCTACCGCCCTAAAGGCCGACGCCCTAGAGCTCCAACACCTGGAACCGCGCGTTGGCAACCGCGCGCTTCGTGCAGTGCGTCTTCATGCCGCTGCGCATGAATGCAGGTCTGCGCGCTGTTTCGCGAAAGCAGAACCGCTTTGGCAGCCGCGTGTAAAGCGACCGTGGTGGCTTGCGGTCACCCGTGCGCTTGAGCGCTGCTCCGGAGTCGTGCGTGTGGTAGAAGACCGTGCGCACACCGAGTTCGCAACGCAGGAACCACAGCGCCGCGGCCAGCATGGCCTCGTCCCAGTGCTGGTGCTTACTGAGCTCCTCGTCGCAGTAACGCAGGACATTCGTCTTGTCGGCGCGCAGCCCGCGGAAGTACACGGCCTTGCCACGAGCGCGCTTGGCGTAGGCGCGCATCGCGCGTGCCTTGCGCATCCAGTCCGTCTGGATTTCCTCGATCAGCGCTTCGTTGTGTTCGAAGTCGATGTCCAGGCGCGCCCAAGCCAGCGTCGCGCGCCGGTTCTCGACGACGGGGTGGTCGTAATAGACGAGCGGCATCCGCCCGCCCGGATCAATAAGATGGCGGTAGGCTATGTCGTGCTCGGGCGGAAAGTTGAGCTGCAGCACCAGGCTGTAGCCACGACGCGTCGTCTGCACCCAGTGGTAGCGCTCACCACCCCAGGTGGTGAGCGTCAGCGAATAGGTTTCAGGCGATGCTGCAACGGCATACTCGAGCGCCTCGCGCGGCACGGCGCGACCGCGGTGCTCGGCGAGTACAGCTTTGACCACGGCTTTGTCGAGCAGCTGGGCGAACGGTGAGTTCTTGAGTTCGCGCTTGGTCACCGTCGTGCCCAGCATCGACAACAACAGTAGCGCGTAGCGGTCACGGAAGTACCAAAACGGCGTCTCACCTTTGGGCAGGCAGTTGATGATCTCGTTGGCGTCTTCAAGCTTCATGGTGGGTATCAGTTTTTGCGTGTAAAGGTCCGGACGACGGCGCGCAATGGCGCCGCCGCCCGGGGTTGTGGCCTTTCGGCATCAGTCATCGTCCTCAAGGGGATCAGATAACTCACCCGCAAAGCTGCGCAGAAAGTCCATCTGGTCCGCGAGGATTTCGCGGTTGGCCAGGATCAGGCCCTCAGAGCGATTGGGCACAAAGGGCACGGCCAGAAGCCGGATGCCGATCGCTTCGCAGTCATTGAGCGACCGATCAGCCTTGCGCTGGTTGCAGCCCCGGCATGCCGTCACCACGTTGTCCCAGGAATCCGCACCGCCACGAGACACGGGGATCACGTGGTCGCGGGTCAGGTCGAACTCCCAGAACTGTTCGCCGCAGTACAGACAGGTGTAGTCATCGCGACGAAACAGGCGCCGATTGGTCAGTGCCGGTACGTCGTGGAGCAGATTCACCTGGCGGTTCACACCGTGTGTGGCGATGATCGTCGACACCTGCAGCACCGAGCGGCGGCCTGTGCGGCGCGCAATGCCCCCACGCAGGCGCACGAAATCGATACCGGCTTCCCAGGCAACCTGGTCGCGGCAGTAGTGCAGGGCGCCCGCCTCACGCGTGATCCACGCGATGGGGCGGCCACCGATATCCAGCTTGAGGATCTTGGTGTTCATCGTCTCGCTCTCCATTGGGTGAGCCTCAATAATGCGGATTGTGTGAGTCTTGTTGTCATTGCGAGCCGGCAAAGCCGGCGCGGCAATCTCGTGATGCATCGCTGCCGTTGGGAGATTGCCGCGTCCACTTCGTGGCCTCGCAATGACGGGTGGTTTTTGGGCGCAGCCGTCTAGCGATGAGACTCGGCCGCGCGTAGCGACAGTATCGAAGTGGCTTGGTCATTGGCCGCAGTCACAGGAGAAATACTATGCGCACCTCAACCGCCTGTCGTTTTTTGTCACGAAGACTCATGGGAGCACTCGCCGCGCTACTCGCGCTGCCCGCACTAGCCGGGGATACCAACACGGCTTCCGGCCCTTCGCGGCAATGCGAGACGCCCTACGCGGAGCACGGCGTTTATGAAACCTTGATCGTTTACCTGATCGACGAGATCGTGGAAGGACCTGTCTTTTTGCCGATCGACTCGGATCGCAACACCTTTGCGTACCGCGAGTCCGCCTATCATTTCTTCCGCGAGCGCTTTGGGCTCGACTTTGATCCGGGCAACCCGGACCTGCAGTTCCTTTCAGGTCCCGATGGTGACGCCAACGTATTCCCGCTCAAGACGGGCGAGGGCTCCACGCACCAGGTTTACGGTATTGATGCGCAAAACGTGCCGCAGTGGCGTCACAAGATGCCCATGACGCGTATCGCGTTGTTCGACGATGGCTATTTTGTCACTTTGGACAGCGACTACGTGGTGCGCGGTTCCTACGGCGGTGAGGACGGCATCGTGTTACCCGCCGGGACGCAGTTCGTGTTTGGCGAGTACAGAATGTTCGATCATCGCGGGCGGCTGCTCGATACGCTGCGTTACAAGTCCAGTATTCCCGTGACCGCCGGCCCGGTAGGCGGCAGCTTTGAGTTTTCCAACGGCGCGGTCTTTATCAACATCGCCTGCGACATCGAGAGCGACATCTTTGGCGAGGGCAACGTGCGCTCACTGGCGGAGCTTACGCCCCTGCCGGACGGTCGCACGGACCTTGATTTCCGCTATGTCATGAAATTCCCGGCACGTTTGAGCGATGCGCCCGACGTCGACAATCCGAAATGCCGGACGATTCGGCCATTGCGACGCGCCACACACTGAGCGCATCGCGAGAAAAATGGAACGGCCGGCAGGATTTGAACCTGCACCCTCAACCTTCGCAAGGTTGGACTCTGTCCGTTGAGCTACGGCCGTAAAGTGCGGCGGGGCGCGCACGTTGCATGCGCGGCCCGCCGCGGGTTTACCGAACTTACTTGTTCATGCGAACGAGGTCGTTCAGCACGCCATCGAGGCCACCGTAGACCGAGATGTTGCCGATCTTGTCAGTGATCTTCTCCAGCGTCTCCAGTTCCTTGAGACGCAGGGCGACAGCGTTGGTCTCCATGACCTTGGCCGTGTTGAGCAGCGAACGCGTGGCGTTCGTTTCTTCACGGCGGCGGATCACGTTGGCCTGTGCGGCCTTTTCGGCCTCCACCACCTGGCCCAGCAGCATCTTCATGTCACCAGGCAGGATGATGTCCTTGACGCCCACCGACTTCACGGTGATGCCAATGGCCTCGAAGTGCTTCGCGAGGTGCTTGGCCACCGACGTGTCGATGACCGTCTTGTCCTCGAGCAGCGCGTCGAGTGTGCGCGTACCTACGGCACCGCGCAGACCGAACTGCACTTCCTTGTACAGGTGGTCGAGCGGGTCCTTGGTTTCACGCACAGCGGCTTCGGCATCGGCGAACTGGTAGGTCGCGGTCAGGTTGATGCGAACAGCAACCTTGTCCTTGGTCAGGATTTCCTGACCCGAGACTTCCAGCGTCTGCACGCGGGTGTCGAAGAGCGACACCGTCACCGTGCGCTCCACCGCGAAAAACGCGTGGAAGCCCGGCGACAGCGAGCGCGCGAGCTCACCATCGACGTACAGCAGACCGATGTGGCCATCCGGCACGACGCGGGCGTAGATCGCCTTGTCAGCAATCGCCTTGAGCGTCGGGTCGGTGCCGGCCAGCAGGCGCTTGGCCAGGCGAGCGTTGACGTCGAGGTCCTCGCGGACCGCGTAGCGCTCGACGCGGATGCTGCGCACACCCTTGGGGAAGAGGTGGCGCGTCGCCTGGGCCATAATCAGCGTGACGCGCTCGTCGTGGTAGACCACGGCGATCTCGTCGGCGCTGGT
>JBCCBB010000063.1:0-17194 GCA_039814545.1 Pseudomonadota bacterium | reverse complement strand
TGTGCTCCCTCGCATGATGAGGAGACGTGCCGGTCTTGCCGCCCGCTTTGGCTCCGGTGAATGTCGGGGCCGACGCTATGTCACGAAAGTTAGACGATTCAAGTGTGGTCAAATTCGACCGGGTTGGACAAAAAATAGGCTTAGGCGCAAATTCCTGCCATATCTGGGCCTTACGACACGCACCGGAGACCAGTCCGAGGCCGAAATTTCATGCCTGACAGTGATTTATGTGGACCAAATGCGCAAAAACGCGCATTGCGATGCAGCAGCGCCTCGATCTAGCGCGGCCCTTTGGCCACAAGTTCGTCGATCAGGCCTTGCGCCGCCTCAGTGTTGAGTTCCAGCATCTCATTGGCAGTCTTGAGGTTCGACATCCAGAACCGCAGCTCGGGCAGTAGCTCCGGCGCCGTACCAATCCGAGCCAGAATGACCTCGATCTCGGAGTCGCTGACCGGCGCATCGCAGTCGATCAACTCCTGGTCGTCATAGTTGAACTCATCGTGGCAGGCGTCCCAGATGTAACGCGTGATCTCCGAAGGGAACAGACTGCGGATTGTCTGGCGGTACTCGGGGATGAGTCTCAGGATGTAATCACTCTGTGAACCCGTGGCCACGAGGTAGTACTCAGACAGGCTGCCCCGCAGATCGGGATCACGGATCAATGACAACTCGCCGGCGCTGCGCATCTCTTCAAAGGTGGCATTGACCTGACGATAGGGCGCGACCTGGCTGGACTGAAACAGCGCCAGCAGCACAGACCAGCCACCCGCTTCACGGGGCTCGGCCTCAAGCCAGGCGAGTGCCTTGCGGCCGTAGCGGAGCACGTCCTGGTTGAATGCGATACGAACGCCGGCACGATCAATATCGGTTTGCAAATCGCTTTGCAGCCGGTCTGCAAACACCTGCGCGCGGTCGCGGTCGGCGCGCGCGTCGTTCCAATTATCGACCTGGATGCCCAGGTAAACGCCCACAACAACGATCACAAAATCGATCCAAACCGCCGTCCAGTCCTGGTCCTTGAGCTGCTTTGAGATCTTGCGGAAGAACACGGCTCAGTCGGCCTCCTCGACAAGCGCATCAACCTTGGCTGCGCAGATGAAATCGTTGACCGAGAGTCCCTCAATCGCGTTCGTGGTCCAGACCACACGGCACCCGCCATAACCCACTTCGAGTATCGGGTGGTGCCCTTCCGTGTCGGCCACCCAGCTCACGGCGTTGGCGAAGGCCATCGTGCGCCGCCAGCCGGCGAATGAAAATGTCCGCGCGATCTCTTTGCCGTCTTCGGACAGTTGCCAGTCTTCGTGCAATGAGGGAAGCAGTTCTTGCGCCTGCGCGTTGTCGAGCGGCTCGACACCGCCCTCGCAGGGCTCGCAGCGCTTTTCGCGGAGCGCGGCCGCACCGGGGCGCGGGTCGGCACTCATGACGCGCCTCGGCGGAGGCAGGTTGAGCAATCGCCGCAAGGACGCAGGACAGGGAACAAGGGCGCTCCGGAATCGACTGGACGCCGCCTAGTGTAGCGCCCGGAGCGCGCAACGGGTACGGCGCGCCGGCGTCGGGGGATCGCCGGCGCGCCGTTAGGGAACCTCCTTGTCCGTGTTAGTCGCCGCCACCCAGTGCTGCGACGCCAGCGGCCGTGGGCTCGCGGTAGAACGTCACGGTAACGCGGCGCTGCAGGGCCAGCTGGTCAGGGTGAATCGTGGTGCTGTCGCCAACCGTCATCGACTCGCCGTGGCCAAACGTCGTGATGCGGCCCGTGTCGATGCCCACTGCCGAGATGAGCTCACGCACGCGCTCGGCACGGGCCAGCGATAAGGCCTGGTTGTAATCGACACTGCCGCGCGGGTCTGCGTAACCATCAACCTGTACGGAAAGTCCGGGCGTCGTTGCCAGCAGGCTTGCAATAGCGGTCACCCGCGCCTGCATGTCGACGGGAAGCTCCGTCTCGTCAGTGCGGTAAGGCAGCTCGATTTCGAGACCGCGCACGAGCAGCTCGTGCAACTCGCGGGCACCACTCTCGTCGATGGCCGTGAGCTCGCCGCGCAGCGTGGTCGTTTCCACACGCTGGCGCGCCAGATCGGTCTCGAGGCCATCGATCGTGGTGTCGCGGGCCGTTACCGTCTCGTCCAGGCGGACCATCTCGAGGTCCTTTTTGTGCGAGCGATCACCGAACAGTGCGCCGACGGCGGCGCCGATGATGGCGCCCGGTGGACCACCGACCGCACCGCCGATCACCGCACCAGCACCGGCACCGGCCATCTCCTTCTTCGAACTGTCGGCCGCCTCGGCCTGCGGCGCGGAAACCGCAACCAGACCCAACGCAACACCAGTGAGCAAAAAACGTTTCATGTCGTGAACTCCTGCAATGAATCCGGGAATGCCCCGGGACGATTCCATTGCAACGCGCACGCATGGCGGCGCCGTGCCCGCGGCGTGGCAGCCTGCGGACCAATCGTGGCGAAATGTGGCTGCGCTAGCGGTCGGTCAGGGCGACGAAGGTGCCGCCATTGCGGCGGCACAACTCGCGCATGAGTGCGGCGAACTGCTCGGTCGAGCGCTGGATCTGGCCAGGCTGGCCAAACAGCAGCGGGAAGCCGATAGCGTGGATGCGAACGCGCGGGCGACCGAATTCATCGGGCCGGTTGATGCGGTCCACAGCGTCGGCGACTGATTCCACAGACTGTCCAGTGAATTCGTCGCCAAACACGTAAATGCTGATGCGCTTGTCGGGCGCCCAAAATGTGCGGATTGCCGCGTTGATGCCCTGCACGGGATTCGAGTCACTGAACGCGCGCCAGGTGGCGAGTCGCGTGCGGATCGAGCTGCGCAGAGTCGGCGAGTCGGGAATCCACTTCCGCGCAAAGGTGCCGAACATGTAGGCCCCGTTGTCGTTCATGATCTGGATCCCCTTCACCTCAGGGTAGAGATTCAGGGTTTCATCGATCTTGCGACGCACGAGGTTCCAGCTGTAGCGCTGCATACTCCCCGAGGTGTCGATGATGAAAATAACGTACTCGCTGTCGACGGGAATCCCGCCCACGGGCGCATCGGGTTGGGCCTGAGCCTTTTCTTGCAGGCGCCGCATCTCAGCCGTCAGGCGCTGACGCGCGGCGCGCAGCGAGCCGACATCCTCGCTCGAAACAGTCGCCTCCTGAGTGCTGGCGTCGAACTGTCCCTGCAGCTTCGAGAAATCACCCTGAAGCTCAGACACAAGCTCCTGCTTGTCCGTGAGTTCTGTGCTCGAGTTTTCGATGTCGCGACGCAGGATGGCACTCTCACCGCGAATATCGAACAGCGTCTGTTCGAGCTCTTTGATGATGCCCTCGAGATTCACGCGAGACGCCTCAATGGTCTGCGGCTCATAGATTCGCGAGAGCACCAGCAACAGGATGATGGCCCCGAAACCGCAACAGATGCAGTCGAGAAACGAGAGACTGAAGTTGTCCGCCTCGCGGCGTTGCCGTCTTGCCATCGTGTGTTCCTACGGCCAGTCGTCGCTGATGCTCATAAAGCTGCCCCGGCTGCGGTATGCGAGCTTCCAGTACTCGACTGGCGCCATGTAGTCGCCTTCCATCGGGTACATGAGAATGTTCACCGGAATACCGCTGGGCAACTCACGTACGGCCTGGCCGAATAGCCGGAGCCGGTCGCCAGGACTGACCGTGTTCTTCGCCGGCGGTCGTTCGCCCAGCGTGGGCAGGCTGTCGATGAGCAACAGAATATTGTCGGGCCGCGGTGACATCTCGGAGGCCACCCGGAATGCCGCCCACAGATTGGTGCCGCCCGACGGCGGCGTCGTGCGAAGCACCTGCACAGCGCGCTCGAGCTGGTCGCCGTCGCCTACGTCGAGCCAAAGCCCGGCGCTGCCGGCGATGGCCGGCTCGGCCTTCTCGTTGAACCGGTAGACCTGGAACTTGCCCTCGCGCGGCAACTGCGTCGTAATCCAGTCGACCGATGCAACAGCCTGTCGCCACTTGGCCGAGCGCAGCTGCTGCTCGGGCGGTTGGATGCGCCGACGGATGATGTTGACGACACTTTCGTCGAGCATGCTCGATGAGCTGTCGACGAGGATTAGCGTGCGCTCGCCGCTCACGCGCAGGCCGCTCAGGTATTGGCGCGATCCGTCACCCACGAAAGCACGCACGGCCTCGCCCGCCGGCCCGGAAGACTCGACTTCGGCCGCAAGCCGTCGCCGCGCCTCTTCGAGTTGCTCGATGTCGGCGCGAAGCTGCTCGACGCTCTCCTCACGTGCCACCGTCGTGTCGTCATACTCGGCGAGGCGTTCCTCAAGCTCGCGGATGCGCTCGATAAGGCGCTCTGTATCACCCTCGGCGCGGACGATTTCGTCGTTGGTTTCCTCGAGCGTGTTGCGCAGCTGGACGAGGTTCTTGCGACCCTCGAGCACCTCGCGCTCGATGCGGCGCACCTCGGAAAGCTCTTCCTGGTTTTCGATGTCTGACTGTTCTTTGACTGTCGCATTGATGATCATGAAGAACAGGATCACGGCGCCAAAGCCGCAGCTCATGCAGTCGTGGAACGACATGCTGAAGACTTCGGTGCGACGCCGACGACGGGCCATCAGATCACCTCCGCACGAATGAGCTGCAGCTCGAGGCCCGGCGTGCCGACACGAATCGTGTCACCGGCGCGTAGCGCCGCGCTGGCCTTGATGCGGTTGCCGTTGAGAAAGGTGCCGTAGCGCGAATGATCGGTGAGCAGGCACTGTCCATTGGCGAGCGCGAGCTCGCAATGCAGGCCCGAGACGCCCGCGGGCGAGCCTTCCAGTAACAGGTAGCGTTGCGGTGCCTGTGCGCTGCCGGCACCCATCATCAGGGGCGCATCGGTCAACGCAACGGCGCGCGCGCCCAGCAATACATGCGTCGGCAGCTCCGCGTCATTGGCCTCTGCAGCCGCCTCGGGCGCAAGCTCGTCCTCGGTCGGCAGCTCGCGGAGTACACGACCGGTGTCGCCCGTCTTGCCCCGAATCCTGTCGCGCGCACCGGTAGCCGCCGCGTCATCAGCCACGGCGTGCCAGGCGCCGCCAACGCGGGCCACGAGCAGGTCTGCAAGGCCCGGCAAACCGCTGACGGCCAACCGCATCTGCATGGCTGGCGTCTCACCCGCCGACAATAGCGAGCGGGCGGTGTCCGCCAGACGCTGGTAGTGATCGGCGACCACGTTGATGACATCAACGCGCTCGACCTCGATCTCGTGGCTGCGCCCCGCCGACTCAAGCGCCAGTGTGGCGGTGCCCGCGCTATCGATGCGCGCGAGCCAGCCCGCAAGCTGGTCGTACAGATGTTGCTCACTCTCGGCGCTGTGCAAGGGGTCGAAACGGCGCTGACGCACAAACTCGGCCGCAAAGTACTTGGCCCAGGCATCGCGCAGCGCGAGCAGGCCACTGCCTTCGATGGCGCGAACGTCTTCGAGCGCCGCCGTACCCGCCGTCTGGTAGAGCCGGGACACAGCCGCGGCGTGCAAACTCAGCTCAACATTGAGCGCAACGCGATCGACGTAGTGCGTACGCGTAGCCGCGACCGCCGCGTCGACAAGCGCAACCGGCTTGAGTTGATTGGCCTGCAATACGCCAAGCAGCAGACCCAACGATTCGCGCCGCATATCGCTGGGCAGCACCACAACCACCTCGCGGTTGGCAAAGGACGCGGACGGCAAGAGCGCCGCGACCTGCGCGCTGGCGATATCGGCGCGGCTCAGTCCCGCGTGCGCATCGAGCGGCGTTGCGTCGAGGCGGTACCAAAAGTCATTGGTGACCGAGCGCGGCCGACGCCGCGAGAGCTCAGCCGCAGCCGTGCCTGACAGCGTGACGCTGCCTGACTCCGCGAGTGCAAACCCGGGTTCGACAGCGACACTGCTGGCGCCGTCGATGACGCGCAGTGCCGTGTCGTTGATGTCGAGGACAAGGCTGCTCACGGCGCGCTACTCAGTGTTGCTCCGCATACATGTGGCGCACGAGCCGATCGTCGCAGTAGGCCTCGGTGTCAAACACGAGACGTTCCTGCATCAACGTGAGCTGGTGCACCAGGAACATGAGAAAGATTGAGATCATGAGTGCGATGAACGTCGAGTTGAATGCAACACCCAGGCTCTGCGTCACGCCCGCGATGTCGCCTTGCACCGCTCGGTCGGCCTGAGCGAGCGCCTCACCGATACCGCGAACCGTGCCGATAAAGCCCACACTCGGAATAGCCCAGGAGATGTAGCGGATCATGGAGAGCTCGGCCTCGAGTCGATCAGCTTCCGATTCCATGATCGTGTGTGTTGACGACGAGACGTCCTGAACGTTGCGCGTCGAGGCGAAGCGCTGCAGCGCGTTGAGCAGCGCTCTTGGCAGCAGCATCCGCCGCTTGCCGACATCCAGCGCCTGAATCTGACGCGAGAATTCCCGCGTGTCCTCAGGTAGGACGCGCATGCCATCTGGAACGGAAACCAGCTCCTCCTCCAGCAGCGCGCGCTCCTGGATCAGGGAACGGGCTTTGAATCCCATGATCGCGAGCGCCCAGAGCATGAGAATAAAACAGGCCTCCTGCTCGTAGTCCTTGATGAGCACCCAGGGCGAGCGCTCACGGACGTAATCAGGATTGTTCTTCGCTTCCAGGTTCTGCTCGGCAATCACCTCGGCGGCCGTTGGCCGGACGACCGACACGTAAAAGCCTTCAACGATCACGATCGCAATGGCCAGCGCAAACAGCTGGTAGACGAATTCGATGGGGAGGTTTTTCTTTTTCATGCGGAGCCTTAGGGGCGTCAGATATCGATGGGATAGTCGAGCGACTGGTCAGCCGAGACTTGCTGCGACGGGATGAAGTCTTCGGAGTCTTCATCTTCCTTGTAGATCAGTTCGGCGTCGTCGAGGATTTCGTCGACGGCAGCGCTCTCAGCGTCGAGCACGTCTTTCTCCGTCGGTGCTTCGCTGCCTTCCGTGGACGGCTCGCCCTCCGTGGTGGTCTCAGGCGCATCCGACTCGTCGGACTGCTGGGCGATGCCCGCGGCGGCCAGTGAGACGCCTAGAAACAGCGCCAGTAACATGCCTCGTTGCAGGGTCATGCGTGTTCTCCTCAGCGGTCGGCAAACCGCACAATACGAAATCCGATGTCGACCTCAGGATCCTTGCCAAAGCCTCGGTACGCCAGTCGGACGCGCTGCACATTGGCATCACGCCAGCCCGCACCGCGAATCACGTGGTCCGTGCCTTTCTCCGGCCCCAAAGGATCGATTTGCGGACCGTCGGTGTCTGGGCTCGATGCATAGTAGTCTTGAATCCACTCCGCGACATTACCGTCCATGTCGTGGACGCCTGCCGCGTTGGGGGCAAAGCTGCCCACGGGAGCCGTCGCCGGGAAGCCGTCGCGGTAGTCGATGAGCACGTTCTTCAATAGATCAGACGCTGTTTCGTCGGCGAGGTTCGCGCTTTTGTTCGCGGGCGGCATGTTTGCGCCCCAGCCAAAGCGTCGCGGGTTACCAGGTCGACCCGCGTAGCGCGCGGCCCAGACCCACTCCGCCTCGGTCGGAAGCCGGTAACCGTTGGTGGCCGGGACCACAGGAACCAGCGAACCGAACTCACCGATGTAAGCATCGTCGAGACCATCCTGCGCGCTGAGCCAGTTGCAGTAGGCGGCGGCATCCTGCCAACTCACATTCACAACAGGGTTGTTGTCACCGGCCATGGCGGCATAAATGTCGCCGCGACGATCATGCGCCGAGCGGAAGGCCGCGAACTGGGCGTTGGTGACTTCCGTGACGCCCATATAGAACGGCTTCGTGATACGAATATCGACGAGGGTCTCGTTGGCGCGGCGGTCGGGTTCGCGTCGCGACGTCCCACGCTGGAACGTGCCGCCGCGAAAGTAGCGTAAGGCGTGATCGTTGGCGACCTCGATGCGCTGCGGAATGCTCGCGAGCCGCGCGGCCTCAGCCGTCTGCAGGCGGACGTCCACGGTTTGCGTGAATCCCGGACGGGGCGTAACCGTGCGCTCCTGCTCGATGTAGCCGGGCTTGCGTACGGTGATGCGTTGCGGAATCGCGGGCAGCGACACCTGCGCCGTGCCGGCGCCGACGACACGACCGTTCACGAGGATCTGGGCATCTGCCGGAACCGCACGCACGGTGACATCTCCATTGCGCGCATTGAGCTCGAAACTCATCCGTCGCTGTGTCGCAGACGGCAGCGCCACGCGCCGCCCCTGGGGCGCGAAACCCTGGCGCGTAAGCCGCAGGTCGTACTGTTGATCCGGTTCCAGTGCCAGCGTGATGGGCGTGCGGCCCTGATAGTTGCCGTCCAATGTCACGCTCGCGCCCGCGGGCTGACTGGTGACGGTCAGCTGCGCGTCGGCGGGCTCGAGCGTAATGGGCTCGGCCTCAACGGCGCTGTTGGCGAACACGCGGTAGGTGCGTTCCACGGGTTTGTAACCATCGAGCGCAATCAGCACCTTCTGGCGCCCGTCGGGCAGCTCAACGCTTGCGGGTGTGGCTTCGGCCAGCGTGGTATTGGTGTCGAGCGAGGACACGCTCGCACCGGCGGGAATCGTCTCGATGGCCACGCGCGCGTAGTCAGGCACCAGGTCGATGTCGAGCTGGTGCGTCTCGGTGAGCCCGGTTACGGCAATAAGATCGGTCCACTCGAGATAGCCCGGCTGTGCGACCGTGACTTCATAGGTGCCCGGCAGCAAGCCTTCAAAGCGTGCGGGCACCTCAGTTACATACTGGTTGCCCTCACCGTCGACAAGCGTGACCGTGCCCGTGCCCTCGCGCGTGGCATCAGTGCGCACTTCGAGCTGCCCGGGCAACGGTTGCTGTTCAAGCACGAGTGTCGTGGTGGTGCCGTCGATATCGATGCGCTGGTCGAGATCCACGTAACCCGGGCTTTGCAGCACGAAGCGGTGCACGCCGCGACGCAACAGCCAGCGGTCGCCGATGCGCAGCGCGGGCCCACCGCCTTCGATGAAAACCGCGCCAGGCGTTACCGGCGTGGTTTCCAGGCGCAGCGCAACCGACGTCGTCAGCCAGAACACGACGAAGGCCATCACCGCGAGCACGCTGCCAATGACCGGTACCACCCAACGCCGACCGCGTTTCACGGGTTGCGCGCCCGCACTGGGACGCCATTCCTCGGCGACAATCGGGCTGTCGTCGTCCTCGCGTTCGACAACAGGCGGTTGCGTCTCGAACAGGCTGGCCCGGCTGTGCTGAATCAGCTGGAGTGATGCGTCCTCAATGCGCACGTCGATGTCGACGCCATGCGCCGACAGCGTCTGCCCGTCGGAGAGTGTGCGAGAGCCATCAAGCGCCGTACCGTCGAGCGCCAGCGGCGACGGTCGCATGATCGGCTGCACAAAGGGCTTGCCATCAATGACATCGATTTGCGCGAGTGTCTGGCCGCCCGGACCCGCGATGCGTATGTTTGCCGCGCTGACGGTGCCGACGACAAGCGGCAACGCATCAAGCCCAAACGCCGCCTGCGTGTCCCCGTGACGCCACACGATGGCTGTGATGGAGGTACTCATATCTGTTGCTCGCAGGCGATGTAGACCGACGGCGGCGGCTCACCAGCGGCAACGCGGAACTCGCGTCGCGCGTCGACGTAACCCCGCCGCGAACCCACCAGCACATACTTGCCGGGTCGCAGTCGGACCTCGGTCTGTTCGAACTCGCCGAGCTGCGCCACGCGCAAGAGCGTCACCGTTGTGGCCCCGTCAGACCGCAGAGTCACCGCGACAGGCACGGCCGCTTCGCGCAGGATGTTCTGTAGCGTGTCGATGCGCTCGTTGAGTTCCGGTCCGCGGGGCTCGAGCGTTTGCAACCGGCCCAGAAGATTGGACGCGCTGCGCAGCGCGGGTAACTCCGAGAGCCGGTCGGGATCGTCGATGACCGCATCGGCCGCACGATTGAGCGACATCCGATTGCGCACGCGCGCCACACCTTGCCGGGCGACATCAAGGCTCTCATCGATTTCGAGCACATCGTTCCAGGTGTCGAGTGCCGTCGCCCAGTCCTCATCACCTTCCTGCTGCTGTGCCGTGCGCGTCAGCCCGTCGATTCTCTCGAGCCGCTCCGCGAGCTGTACTTGCAGCAGCGCGTCGCGCGGCGCCGGGTCACTGCGGTCGATACGCGCCGCGGCGTTGAATGCCGCACGCGCCTCCGAGAAACGGGCCTCATCGAGGGCCGCAAACCCCTGTGACATCTGTTGCTGGAAATTTGAAGCGCTGATGGCAGCCTGCATGCGCGCGCGCCCGTCCTGAGCCGGCTCCCAGTCTGCATCGAGGTCTAGCGCGGCCTCGTAACGTGCCAGCGCCGCGCGCGGGTCACCGGCGCGTTCGGCCACACGCCCCGCCACTACTTCTGCCAGAACGGCGTCCAAGTTGTTGGCGCGTTCCAGGCCGCGTTCCGCAAGCGAGTTACCTGGCGTGATGGCCAGCGCACGTTCGAACGCGCGTCGCGCTGCCGCGCTGTCTTCAGCCAGCAGCGCCGCGTCACCCGCGCGCATCGCAGCTTCGAATTCAACCTCGATACGCTCGGTCAGCGGTTCGAGTGCCGCAATGGCTTCGTCGTAACGCTCATTGGCCAGCGTGTAGTCGCCGGCCAGGTAGGCGCGGTCACCTTCCGCGTAACGTTCACGACCCCGCACGTATTCGGCACCGCCCCAGATCTCGACGCCGCGGCGCTCAAGTACATCGACGAGCGACAGCAGTCGCGACACGGACTCATCCGCCTGCCTGCGCTGGGCCACGCGATCTTCTTCGTCGACCGGCGCTTGCGCTTCGGCGGCCTCGGCATCGGTACTGCTGTCGCCGTCCGCCGCCGGTGCTTCGCCGTCTGCCTCGCCAGGCGCCGCCGCGTCTTCGGTGTCCGCTACGGTCTCCGTGTTCGTCTCGTCAGTCGGCGTGCCAGGACCCAGCCACCGCAAGCCTTGTGTGAACAGCACGCCGAACAATACGATCGCGGCAAGCCCGATGGCTACCGTACGCGGACGGATACCGCTCGCAGGTTCCTGCACCGATGCGGGACGTTCGAAGGCACCGTGTGGCAGCGCACCGCCGGCCTCAGCGGCTTCTGCACCAACGCTGCCTGCGACGGACGCGGCAGGTCGGCGCAGCGTGACATCCAGCGCTTTGAGATCCACCTGGCCGCGCGTGACACCCGAGGCCTTGAGCGCCTCGCACAAGTCTGCCATTGAGGGTCGTTCATCACGTGACCCACGCGCGTTCCCGACCCAACGCAGGACGGGCATCGGCAGGTTTTCGAAAAGCGCCGTGGCAGGATCGCCCGTCGCCAGCTCGGCGATGACGCGCGCCATGGCGAACACATCATCTGCCGGTTCCGGCGGCTGCCCGGCCTGCTGCTCGGGGCTTGCGTAGGCGGCGCTGCCGCCGCGACCCGCATCGCTGTCGCCGTGAAACGTTGCCGCTGACCCGAAGTCGGCGAGGTAGGCAACACCGCGACGGTCCAGCAAGAGGTTGCTTGGTTTCACGTCGCCGTGCACGACGCCCTTGCGGTGCCAGTAGACCAGCGTGTCCGTGATCACGAGCAGGACGGGCGCCCAGATCTCAAAGGGTCGATTGACGAGATCGGCAAAGTCGGTCCCGTCGATGTACTGCATCGCGTAGGCGGGCCGTTCGCCGTCGTGCCAGCTGAGCACGCGGACCGTGTGCGGGTGGTTGAGACCGCGCGCGAGCTGAAACTCGCGCTCGAACGCATCGCGCATGGGGTCACGCTCGCCTGCGCCACGCGCGAGGATCTTCAGCGCGACAGCGATTCCGGCGCGCGCGTCTTCGGCGAGCCAGACTTCGCTGGCGGCGCCCAGGTGGAGCCGGTCTACAAGCGTATAGCGATCAGCGAATCGCGTTGTGGTAGAAACCTCGGATGGTTGCATCAGCCGCCATCAGCAGCCTGTTCCGAGGTGCGGCCGTTGATCGAGATGTCAGGCGCGGTCGGGAAACCCGTCTCGCGCTCGTTGATCTCACGCAGCAGCTCGCGCCACTGGTCGTACTGCGCCGCTGCCGTGCCTGTCAGACGTCGCGTCTGACCTTGCACGTCCACGATCATGGGTGCCGCTTCCTGACCGAACGACTCGGACAGCTCGGCAATCGACTGACGCTGCAGGCGCGCCTCGGCAAGGCGCCCAAAGCCTGAGGCAAAAACTTCAAGGCCACCCATGATGGCGTAGTTTTTCAGCGTCGAACGGGTACGGCGCTCCGTACCGCTGTCGCCCGAATCACCGCGACTCATTTCCGTGGCCGCCGCCACCATGGCGACACCCGCGAGGCCACGCAGGATCGCACTGCGCCGCAGCCGCTGGTACTCGAGCTCGGCCTCACGCGAGGCCTCACGCCAGTCGGCGTAAGGCAGCGCAATGCCGTAGTAGAAGTTCGCGTAGTGCTCGTTGAGCGTGTCGAGGAACAACGCGTCACGTTCGCGAATGCGGTCGAGCCGGTCGACCATCGGGTCCGTATCATTGGGCAGGCGAACCACTTCAACGTTACCGCGTCGCGTCGTCTCGATGTAATCACCAAACACGCTGGGCGCCATCTCGGCGTAGAAACGCATGCGCGAAACCGTGCGCATCTCGGTAATCTCTGCGTCCGAGAATTCCTGCATCGCCTCGAACAAGTCGTTCGCGAATTCGTTAAAGACGTTCTGATATGGGTCCAGCGAACGATCACGAGAACGCGAGTAATCGTTGCGGTCCGTGCGCGCGTTGTACTTGCTTGAGAACCAGCGTTTGCCCGAAGCGTCCGACGCCCACATTTCAAGCTGCACTTTGTTGCCGTCGGAATGGCGGACTTCGCCGCCCACGTAGAGGTCGGTGACGACACTAACGTTGGGGATCACGCGTACGGCGCCGAAATGGCCCGTTGACTGAAGCGTTGTGCGCAAGTGGTAGGGGAAGTACCGCGCCTCGGCACGCCGGATGTCGGGGTAGACCTCGTCGGGAATATCGTCCTCGCTCTCAGGTAATCCTGATTCGAACTCGATGATGCCGATGTCGAGCAGACGCACTTCGGGCACTTCTTCGGGTGCCGAGGCGAGATCGATGTCAGGCGCGACGTATTCGCGCGTCGTGCAGGCACCGAGCAGCGCAAGGGCTGCAAGCAGTGCGGTCCGTGCCAGAACGGCGCTTTTACTGCGTATCCGTGTAACCATGCTCGATTAATCGATTCCCGTGTACTTGCGGTATTCGTCCCAGAGTTTCTCACGGATGACCGGGTCTTCCTCGGCCAGCGCCGCTTCTCTGAGCTGGCGCGACACGATGTCGTCGTAGACCGGATCCGGAATGTCTTCGGGTGTGCGCTCGGCCAGCACCTCGTCGGGGATGGCCTCAACGGACGACACTTCACCCGCACCGTCACCACCGCCGCCACCGCCACCGTCGTTGGCGACGACGATGCCGCCGCGCGTGCGCGTGCCCTGGCCCTGTTTGCCGAGGCCGACAACGCGACCGTCGTCTTCGCCACCGAAGCCGCCGGTGTCGCGCTGCACCTGGGTCACATCTTCCTGTTCGCCGGCGATCATGCCGTCGAAGTCGCCCAGGGAGCGTTCAAATTCGTCTTCCAGGGTGCCCGAACCGCCGGGGCCCTCGCCCGGCTGTCCGCCCTGGCCGTCGCCGCCGCCGTAACCCCCCGGGCCTTCGGTGCCGTCGCCGCCCGTGCCGTCGCCCGTACCGCCACCATAGCCGCCCGGGCCTTCGGTGCCGTCACCGCCCTGACCGCCTGTACCTGTGCCCGTGCCTGTACCGGTGCCGCCCGGGATGCCACCCGCGCCCGTTCCGGTTCCCGTGCCGGTGCCAGCACCGGTGCCGTTACCGGTTCCACCTCGGCCCTGGCCGCCCGGACCTTGTCCGTCGCCACCCGAGCCGCCGGCGCCACCGGGACCCTGGCCCGGAAAGCCGCCTGAGCCTGAGCCGGGAGCGCCACCGCCACCGGCCTGTGTGCCGCTGCCGCCACCACCGCCCGTGGAACCTGCGCCACCCTGGCCGTCACCGCCACCTTGTGTGCCGGCGCCGCCATTACCTTGACTACCGCCCGCGCCCGACTGTGAACCCGAGCCGTCCTGGCCACCAGCGCCTTCGCCGGCACCGCCCTGGCCTTCGCCGTCGCCATCAGCGCCGCCTTCACCGTCAGCGCCGTCGCCGCCGCTGCCGCCTTGTTCCATGCCGCCAGGCATGCCCGCGCCTTCCGGCATGCCGAGGCCGCCAGGAAGCTCCAGCGTGCCGCTTTGGCCGCCGGATGCGCCGCCCTGGCTACCCGACGCGCCGCCCTGGCTGCCAGAGGCACCGCCCTGACTGCCACTCTGGCCGCCCTGACTGCCGCCTTGGCTGCCACTTTGCCCGCCCTGGCTGCCCGAGCTGCCGCCACCACTTTGGCTGCCGCCGCCGCTCTGGCTGCCCGAACTGCCGCCTTGACTACCACTTTGGCCGCCGGACGAGCCCGAACCACCGCTCTGACTGCCCGAGCTGCCACCGGAGGATCCGGAGCTGCCCGAGCTGCCGCTCGAGCCACCCGAAGAGCCCTGCTGGGACCCTTGTTGACCTGACGACGTGGAGGCGCAACCCGCGGCAATGACGAGGCTGGCGACGAGTACTGCGAGCCTTGCGGGACGCAGCGCAGCGGAAAAGCGTGTTGTGAAAACGTTGTCTGGCATCGGAGGTGTCCTTTGCGACGGCCGTAACCGACCGTCCAGCATCTATGACCGGCAAAGCTGTTAGAGCATTACCAGCGCGAGGAGTTTCCGCCACGGCACCCGTTTAGAGCGACCTAAGCGACGCTAACCGATTGATCTAGCGTACCAGAACCAGATAACGCTTCCATCACGAGGCGGCCGTCTTGCGGTACAGGATGACCGCGATGTCGTCCGCCTTGCCAGGTTCCATGGGCTTTGGCCGCAACATGCGCTGCGTGGCAAGCTCGGTCAGCTGCTCGAGTGACCGGTCAAGCGGGCCCCGGCGCATGCGTTCAATGATCTCGGCCAGGTGCAAATTATCGCTGAGACCGTCGGAGGCGACGAGGATCGTGTCGAATTTTGCGAGCTTCACGGTCGGGCCCACCTCGATGATCATGTCCATGGTGCCCACAAAGTTCGAAACGATGTGGCGCTCGGGATGGTAGATCGCCTGTTCCTCGGTCAGGAACCCGGCCGCAATCGCAAAACCGACGGGTGAGTGAGCCACCGTCTGCAGCTTGACGGTGCTGCGCTGGCCTGTGATCAACGCCAGCGAATCGCCGACGTGGAATGCCCGGGCCTCGCGGCCCTCAACCGTGACAATCGTCAGGGTGGTGGCGGCACCGCGCGTGTTGCGGATGACGGCCTCGTTGGCCTGCTCCATGGCGTTGAGCACGATGGTCCGCAGCTGCTGATTCTCGCGGTCTGCAGTGAGAAGCGCCTCGCGCACGGTGGCCAAGGCGAGTCGTGAGGCACGTCGGCCACCCTGAATGCCGCCAGCACCGTCGGCCACGGCCAGTACGGCAGTCTGCGCATCGAGCTCGAGCAACATCGTGCTGTCCTGATTGTCTTCAGGCTTGTCGGGCGAGATGGCGCAGTAGAGCTCGGCGTGACCGCCGCCCACGGCGATACCGATACGTTCAGGCCCGTCGGCTTCGGGTAGCAGGCGCCCGCCTGTTAATGGCGGTCCGGATTGTTCTTCGAGACTCACCTGGCTCCCTTTCTTCGCGGTCGCAGCCCCATTCGTGGCTGCGACATCCCGGACACTACCTCAAGTCGGCGTGTGGCGGCGTGAGATAGCTCTGATTTGCGCATAGCGGTGGGTGCGCGGCGAACGGCGTCAGCGCCGGGTGCTCCGCTTGGTCTTGCGCCGCTTTGTGGGCGCTCGCCGGGGTGGATTGATGGCTTGCTGGGCCGCCGCGAGCATGGCGCCCGCATTCGGGAACCGTTTCTTGGGGCTGACGGCTAGCGCCTTGCGTACGACCTTGGCGAACTCGGGGTTGGTGCGGGTGACGAGTCGATCGTAAGCCGGTGGCGGCCAGTCGAACGGATACTCGGGCAACACGCCAGCGAACAGGCGGTACAACACGAGGCCCAGCGAGAAAACATCGGACGCCAGGCGGGGTTTGCCGAGCGCCTGCTCGGGCGCAATGTAGTCGATGGTTCCAGACCCTGAGCCCTTGATCGTGCGCGCGCTGACTTTCGCGAAGCCGAAGTCTGCGAGCCGGATTTGTTTATCGGGAAACAGGATGAAGTTCTCGGGCTTGATATCGCAGTGAATCACCTTGTGCTCGTGCGCATAGGCGAGCGCGTGCAGCGCCTGCAAGGCGAAGTCCATGGCCAGCGCATTGGCCATGCGACGCTCGAGGCGTTCGGCCAACGAGCTCAAGCCGAGTGGCATCGCGATGACGAACTGGTCGCCGATGAAGGCCGCGTTGTAGACGGGGAGCACATTCGGGTGTTGCAGCTTGCTCGCGATGCGCGCCTCGCTGACAAAGTCGGCAACGTCGTCGAGCCGGCCCGTCGCCAGGTGCGGTACCTTCAGCGCGACGGGCATTTGTTGCACCGTGTCCTGAGCCGCGTAGACGTCGGCAAGCGGCCCCAGGTTTAGGCGTCGGACGATGCGGTATTTGCCGAGCCGCTGCCTCGCCCGGTAACGCCGGCTCATGCGCAGCACCTGCCGCGTTGGCACCCGCGCTGCGCGTGTCGATTCGGGTTGTGGTGCAGCACGGTTTGCATCGCTCAAGCATACCCCACGTCACCGCATTAATGACGGCCGCGCATCCATTGCGAACGCGCCGCCGAATTTCCAAACAACACTCAGACAGGAGCAGCGGACATGCTGACACGAAAGAACATCGCAGGACGGCTCGCAAGCACGTTGGCAGTGTTGCTGACGGCCAGCGCGGCCCACGCTCAGGACACCGCAGAAGCCTTCGCGTTTGAGCCGTTTTCGGCGAACTACAAAGTCAAAGTGGGCATCGCCAACGCGCGTTCGTCGCTGGAGCTGATCGAGCTCGAGCCAAACCGTTACGAGCTCGTCTCTTTGACCGAAGCCACGGGGCTCGTCGGCATCTTCAAACGCGGCCGCGTTTACGAGCGGACCATCTTCCGCGTTGCTGACGGCGAGATCCTCACGGAGTACCTCTCGCGTGAGGACACCTTGAGCGGCCAGAAGCGCGACGTCGAGGTCTTCTACCGCCCCGAACTGGGCGAAGCGGACATCGTGTTCTACGGCGAAACC
>JBCCBB010000045.1:0-22674 GCA_039814545.1 Pseudomonadota bacterium | reverse complement strand
CGACCAGTACGCGCGCGGCATCATCAACTTCGCGACCGTCCTAGAGACCCAGCAACGCGCCTTCGACGCCCGAGCCGCCGAAGTGCGTCTGGCTGAGGCCCGACTGCGAAACCGGATAGATCTGTATCAGGCACTCGGCGGCCCCTTTGGGCCAGCCGACATCATGGAAGCCCGCCGATGAACGAGCACGAACTGCACAACGATTACCCGACGGGCGAATCGAGACCCAGCCTGGTCGTACTCGCGACGCTGCCCATCGTGACCATTATGGTGTTGTGCGGCATCGCACTTCTGATTTACGTCACCAAGCAAAAGCCCGGCGAACGCGGCGACGGCGGAGCCCCACTGCTGCTCGTCGAAACCCTGTCGGTCGCCGCCAGCGACTACCAGGTCGTGCTCGAGAGCTACGGCACCGTGCAGCCACGCACGCGCAGCCAGCTCGTGGCGCAGGTGGGCGGGCAGATTCTTGAGGTCAATCCCGCGTTTCGCGACGGCGGCTTTTTCGCCCAGAGCGACGTGCTGGTTGCCATTGACCCACGTGACTACATCGCAGATGTCCAAATCGCCGATGCGACGCTACTGGACGCGCGCCAGGCCCTGGCGGATGCCGAAGCCCGCGCAGAGCAGGCTCGCGCCGACTGGGCAAGGTTGGGCAATGAGGGCGAACCGCCACCTCTGGTTGCTCGGGAACCGCAACGTCAGGCAGCCGCCGCACGACTGGCTTCCGCAGAGGCGGGCCTGACCAAGGCGCAGCTCGCACTGGAGCGTACGCGCGTTGTGGCGCCTTACGATGGTCGCGTCCTGAGCCAGGACGTCGATGTCGGCCAGGTCGTCGCACCCAATTCCGCGCTCGGCTCGATCTACGCCACCGACAGCGTCGAGGTACGACTGCCGCTGCGCAACCGCGACCTCGGCTACATCGAGCTGCCCGAGCTCGACGCGACGACGGGTGCCGGCGCGCCGGTGTTGTTTGCCTCCGAGCTAGACGGCAGCACGACCTGGCAAGGTGTCCTGGTTCGCACAGAAGGTGCCATCGACGCCGTCGCGCGCCAGCTGCATGTGACCGCACGCGTGGAAGACCCCTACGGCATTCGCGAAACCGGGCTGCCCATCAAGATCGGGCAGTACGTTACGGCGCGCATCGAAGGCCGTACGCTCGTCGATGCCATCGTCGTACCTAATCAAATTATCTACCAGGGCGCGTTCGTCTACGTCGTCGAAGACGGCGTGCTGGACCGCCGTCGTATCGCTGTTGCCTGGCAGAACGAAAAAGAGAGCATCATCAGTGCGGGCTTGCAGCCTGGCGAGGACGTCGTGACGACCCAGCTTGGCCAGGTCACGTCGGGCACCCGCGTCACCGTCACGGGTGCCGCTGAGCGCGACCGCATGGGCGCGAGCGGGATCGGCGGTGGTGGCGCCGCTGCAACGGGCGCGCTCGACCGATGATCGCCTGGTTTGCCCGCAACTCGGTTGCCGCCAATCTGCTCATGCTCACGATCCTCGTGGGCGGGATTCTCTCGATCAGGAATTTCGTGACGTTCGAGGTCTACCCGCCTTCCGATCCTGAAATCGTTACCGTCCAGGTGCCGCTGCGCGGTGCGACACCCGAGGACGTCGAGCTCGGCATCGCGGTTCGCGTGGAAGAGTCATTGTCCGACCTCGAAGGCATCGACCGCATTACGTCGCGTTCCGTGGAAGGCTCTACGGCCGTCGCCATTGAGGTTGAGAATGGCTACGACCCGCGCGAGCTTCTGAGCGATATCAAAAGTCGCGTGGACGCGATCAACGGGCTGCCGGCCGAGGCCGAGCGCCCCATCATCGCGCTGCAGACGCGGTCGTTCGCCGTCATCAACGTCGTCATCGCGGCAGACATCGACGAAGACGAGCTGCGTGCCGTGGCCGAGCAGGTACGCGAAGACCTACTGCGCGTCGACGGCATCACGCAGGTGGCGCTCGATTCCGTACGGCGCTACGAGATCGCCATCGAGGCCTCGCAGGACCGGCTGCGCGACGCCGGGCTGACACTGGCCGAAGTCGCACAGGCCATTCGCGACAGCTCGCTGGACTTGTCTGCGGGCAACGTCCGCACGGCGGGCGGCGATGTGCTGATCCGCTCCAAGGGTCAGGCCTACCGTCAGACGCAGTTCGAAGACATCGTCGTGCGCACCAATCCCGACGGCTCGATCATTCGCGTCGCCGATATCGCGCGCGTCGACGACGGTTTTGAGGAAGACGCCGTCAAGGTCCGGTTCAACGGCACCGCGGCCGCCTTTCTCGACGTATCCCGCGTCGGGCAACAAAGCGCGCTCGACATCGCGGCACTCGTGCGCGACTACGTCGAAGAAAAGCAGGCCTCGCTGCCCGTCGGCATGACGATCTCGACCTGGGACGATGACTCGGTGGTGCTCAAGAATCGCCTGGGCATTCTGATCAGCAGTGCAGCTCAGGGTGGCATTCTCGTGATCCTGATGCTCACGCTGTTCCTGCGCCCGGCCATTGCACTGTGGGTGTTCATCGGAATCCCCATCAGCTTCTTTGGCGCGTTCATCATCATGGGCGCGCTCGGCATCAGCATGAACATCATGAGCCTGTTTGGCTTCATCCTCGTGCTGGGACTCGTGGTCGACGACGCCATCGTGACCGGGGAGAACGTCTATACCCATTTGAAGCGTGGTGAAGACGGGCTGTCCGCCGCGATCGTCGGCACGCGCGAAGTCGCGGGCCCCGTCACCTTCGGCATCCTGACCACCATGGCGGCGTTTGTGCCCCTAATGTTCGTGGAAGGTCGCCGCGGTGATTTCTTCTCGGCCATTTCGATGGTTGTCATTCCGGTCTTTGTCTTCTCGCTCGTCGAGTCGAAGCTGATCCTCCCGGCACACCTCAAGCACGTGACCATCCGCGGCGTGAGCAAGCACGGCAACTGGTTCCAGCGTTGGCAGAAGCGCTTCGCCGACGGCTTTGAGAACGCCGTCGTCAAGTTCTACAAACCCATTCTCGATAAGGCACTGACCTATCGCTACACGACGCTAGCCGGCTTCCTGGGGGTGCTCGCCATCGTCACGACGCTGATTCTGAGCGGCTACCAGCGCTTTGTGTTCTTCCCCCGCATTCCCTCGGAGACCATTCGCGCCGAAGTCGCGATGCCCGTCGGCACCCCGTTCTCGGTCACGGACCGGAATATCCAGCGCATGCTCGATGTAGCCGAGGCACTGCGCGACAAGTACAACGCGATGTACGACGAACCCGTCGTGCTCAACATCCTCGCCTCGACGGGGACCGCCGGTCGCAACAATGGCTCGCACGTCGGCCGCGTCCAGGTGGAGATGTCGCCTGCCGAGGACCGCGTGGGCAAAGTCTCAAGTAACGACTTTACGGCGGAGTGGCGCAAGGCTGTCGGCCCTGTGCCGGGCGCCGAGACGTTGAATTTCCGCTCGACGTGGCGCGGCCCGAGTGCGCCAATCGACATCCAGTTTTCAGGCCAGTCGCTCGAACAGTTGAGCGCCGTTGGCACTGAAATGAAGGCGCATCTCGCAGGCTATGAGAATGTCTACGAGGTTGCCGACAGCCTTTCGGACGGCAAGGAGGAGCTCAAGATCGAGTTAACCTCTGAAGGCCTGCTACTGGGCATGACGCGCGCCGATGTCATCGGCCAGGTGTCAGAGGCGTTCCGTGGGTTCGAGGCGCAGCGTATTCAGCGTGGCCGCGACGACATCCGTGTGCTCGTGCGCCTGTCGCGCAATGAACGCGAGACCATCGCAACGCTCGGAGAAATCCTCGTCAACACGCCGAACGGCGGTGCGGTGCCACTGGCCAACATCGCCACGCTGACACCCGGCAAGGGGCCGTCTCAAATCACGCGCATCGACGGCTACCGCACGCTCAACGTCACAGCTGAGATTAACAAGGACGCCGCCAACATGACGTTGATCCAGGGCGGCATCGTGGCGTTCGTGGATGAGCTGCTGCAGCGCTACCCCGGCATCGACTACAAGCTTGAAGGCGAAGCGCGCGAGCAACGTGAAGCACTGGGCAGCCTGAAGTTGGGGCTGGCCGTTGTGCTGTTCGTGATCTTCTGCCTGCTGGCCATGCCGCTCAAGAGTTATCTGCAACCGCTGCTCGTGATGTCCGTGATCCCATTCGGGGTCATAGGCGCGATCCTCGGTCATTGGATGCTGGGCTACACCATGTCCATCCTGTCGGTATTCGGACTGCTCGCCCTGACAGGCGTCGTCGTCAACGACAGTCTGGTCCTCGTCGACTACATCAACCGGCAGCACCGCTCGGGCGTGCCGCTGGCGCAAGCCGTACGCACCGCCGGCGTGGCCCGCTTCCGCCCTGTGATGCTGACATCGGTGACGACCTACTTCGGGTTGCTGCCTATGCTGAGCGTCAAGGCGACCACAGCGCAGTTCCTGATCCCGATGGGGATTTCGCTGGCCTACGGCATCCTGTTCGCGACGTTCATCACGTTGCTGCTCGTACCCGTGAACATCATGATCGCCGACGACATCAATCGCGGCATCAAGAAGGTCGTCGGTTGGTACGTGCCGCAGCGACCGCCTGCGCAGGAGCCGCAGGCGACGGCCTAACGCCCGCCGCCAAGCCCCATGCGCTTGACGATGATGCCCAGCATGATCTCGTCGGCGCCGCCACCAATCGAGGACAGCCGCCCGTCGCGATACGCGCGCGCGACGGGGTTGTCCCACATGAAGCCCATACCGCCCCAGTACTGCAGGCAGCTGTCCGTGACCTCGCGCAGCAGCCGGCCACCCTTGAGCTTGCACATCGACGCCTTGGTCGTGACATCGTCGCCGGCCACGTAGTCTTCCACCGCGGAATACGTCAACGCACGCAGCGACTCGATCTCCGTCTGCAACTCCGCAAGCCGGAACTGCACCACCTGGTTGTCGAGAATCGACTTGCCAAAAGTCTTACGCTCGCGCGCGTACTCAGCCGTCAGCTCGATGCAGCGCTCCATGGCGCGCAGGTTGCCCGCGGCAGCAAAGAGCCGCTCCTCTTGGAACTGCATCATCTGGTAGGCGAAGCCAGCGCCAGGCTCGCCAATCGTGAACCGGCGCGGCACACGAACGTCCTCGAGAAACACCTGCGCGGTGTCTGAGTCGCGCATGCCGAGTTTGTCGAGCGGCTTGGAGGTCGAAAAGCCCTTCGTGTCTGTGGGCACAACGATGAGTGACTTATTCGTGTGGGCCGGGCCGTCGGACGTGTTGGCGAGCAGGCAGAGGTAGTCGGCCTGCGTGGACGTCGTAATCCACATCTTGCTGCCGTTGATCACGTAGTCGTCGCCGTCGGTGCGCGCCGTGGTCCGAATCGCGGCCACATCGGAACCGGCGTGCGGTTCGCTCACGGCAATCGAGCACACCATGTCGCCCGCAATGGCGGGTGCCAGGAATTGCTCGCGTAGCGCGTCGTTGCCGAACTTGGCGAGCGCGGGTGTCGCCATGTCCGTCTGCACGCCGATAGCCATGGAAGCCCCTGCCGCGCGCGTCGCGCCGATCGCCTCCGAAAAAATGATCTGGTAGCTGTAATCAAGGCCCATTCCGCCGTAAGCCTCGGGCTTGGCAATGCCGAGTAATCCGAGATCACCCATCTTTTTGAATAACTCGTGCGCCGGGAATTTGCCCTCAGCCTCCCAGTCATCGGCGTAAGGGTCCATCTCGCGCGCGACGAATTGCGTCACGGTGTCCTGGATTTGTTTGTGCTCGTCGGTCAGTCGCATGCCGGGCCTCTCAAAACCGGTACTGGCGCGCCGCGAGGTCGCGCATGATCTCTTCGCTGCCACCACCAATGGCGTTCACGCGCACCTCGCGGTAGATGCGCTCGACGCGGGAGCCACGGAAGTAGCCAGCGCCGCCCAGTATCTGCATGGCTTCACGCGCGCAGAATTCCACAGTCTCGCTCGCCTGCACTTTGAGCAGCGCCATGTCGCCCGCGTCGACGTTGCCGTCCTCGTACTGCTGCGAGACGAGTTGCAGGTAACCTTGGGTCGCATTAAGGCGTTGCTTCATCTGCGCGACCTTGTGGCGGATGACCTGGTGGTCGGCGAGCCGCTTGCCAAAGGTCTTACGCTCCCGCGCCCACTCCACGGCCTCTTCGAGGCATACACGCGCCATGGCCTCCATGCCTACGGCCATCGCCAGCCGCTCGCTGTTGAAGTTGTTCATGATGACCTTGAAGCCCTGCTCGCGTTCACCGATGAGCTGCGTGACAGGTACGCGGACATCTTCAAAGTAGATCGTCGCCGTGTCGCTGGCCCACCAACCCTGCTTGCGATCGAGCTCCGTACGCGACACGCCGGGCGCGTCGGCATCGATCAGTAACATCGACACACCACTGGCGCCTTCACCGCCCGAGCGCACGGCCGTCGAGAACCAGTTGGCGCGCATGCCGCCCGTGATGTAGGTCTTGCTGCCGTTGACGACGAAGTGATCGCCGTCCTGTACGGCTGTCGTTGCAAGGCTCGCCACATCGGAGCCGCCACCGGGCTCCGTGATCGCCAGCGAGATGTGCGCCTCACCCGCGAGCACGGGTGGGGCCACGCGCTCGCGCACGGCCTCTGACGCGAAATTCACAACGGGCGGCAAGCCGATGTTGTGCACCATGAGCGTCGCGGCCACACCGCCGACGCCGAGCCGCGCCAGCTCCTCGTTAACGATGTTGTGAAACCAGATATCGATGCCGTCGCTGACGCCACCGTACTGTTCCGGATAGCCGAGACCGAGCAAACCGAGTTCTGCAGCGCGCGTCCAGAGCCAGCCCGGTATGTCACCGGCCTCGTCCCATTCGCCGGCGTGCGGCATCACTTCATCGTCGATGAAGCGGCGCAGCTGTGTGCGCCAGGCGTGGTGCTCTTCGGTCAGGCTGCGATTGGGTAATCGCGCGCTATCGAAATCGAGTGACATCGTCCCCCCTGGTCACGGTCTCGAAAAAGGCCCGCTGAACGCGGGGCCGGGTCAAGCGGCTTTGCGTTCGCGCTCCGCAGCCTGGGCGTGGTCCGTGATCAGGCCCGACAGCCGCTCGAGCACGCCCAGCGGCAGGTCGTGGCCCATGCCGTCGATGATCTCAAGCTGTGCACCGGGAATGGACTTGGCGGTGTCGATGCCGCATTCCAGAGGAACAAGGCGGTCGTCGCGACCGTGGATGATGAGCGAGGGCGTCTCGACGGCCTTAAGTTTGGGCGCGCGATTGCCCGATGCCGCAATGGCCAGCATTTGCCGTACGACCCCACCCCGCGTCACCCCGCGTGCGTACATATTGCGCAGGCGCTGCTCGACGTAGTCGAAATCCACGTCGAAGCCCGGGCTCGAGATGAGACGCCAGAGCTTCATCGCGTGCTCGATACGACGGTCCGTGTTCTCAGTCTTCGGTCGCGTGATCATGAGCCGCACGATCTCGCTGTCAGCCTGCGGCAGACGCGGGTTGCCCGTTGTCGACATGATGGAGGTCAGACTGCGCAACCGGTTTGCGTGACCCAGCGCGAGCTCCTGGCTGATCATGCCACCCATCGACACACCGGCAACGTGCGCCGTGTCGATATCCAATTCATCCATGAGGCCAACAACGTCATCAGCCATATCGTTGAGACGGTAGGCACTGCGCACCGACATACCGAGTCTCATCTTGAGTATCTGCCAGGGTACGTTTGGCACGCCAAAGTCTTTGAACAGCTCCGACTCACCGATATCGCGATTGTCGAGCGTCACGAGATGGAAGCCGGCAGAAACGAGGCGCTCAATGAGTACGGGCGGCCAGGCATTCAGAGGCATGCTCAGGCCCTGCACAAGGATCAGCGGCGTCGCGTCCTCAGGGCCGTGGCGTTCATAGGCGATGCGGATATCGTTAACGCGGGCTACGGGCACTTTCAGCTTCCATTCAGATGGGCCCCTGATAATAGCAAGCTCGATCCTTTTCGCGAGCACCCCGTCATGGCGGGGCTGGTGCCGTTGGGCTAGTCTGCCGCTTATGACACACCGTCTTTGCACCTTGATCGTCACAGCGCTGCTCACGGCGCCCGCCGTCGCGGACGATGCGGGCTACGCGCTGGGCTTTGGTGTATCCGCGGATAACGGCGACGGCATCGGCGTGGTTGGTCTTGTCGATGTTTCGTTCAATGACCAGGCTTCCGTGTTTGCAAGCTACGCGGCCACCAACGCCGATGCGATTCCCGAAGACATCGAAACCCGTGACTGGAACGTGGGCGGCCGCTACGACTTCGGCCCCATCGGGATTGAGGCGTCAGGCGGCCAGTCGGGCGACCCGGATGACCTGGACAGCACGGACCTGACGCTCGGTGTATTTCACACCAGCGAAAGCTGGTCGCTGTCGGCGCGCTATCTCGAACGCGACATTGATCTCTCCGTACGGCCGTTCCTGCGTAATGATGTCATTGCCGTCGAGGTGCCATTGGAAGCCGAGGGCTGGCGTGTCGCCGCGCGTTATCGCACCGACAACCGTGTCTCGCTGGGTGCGTCACTGCGTCGGTACGACTACAACCGGGACCTGTCACCGTTAAGCGGTGCGTTCATCGTGCAACGGCTCTCCCCCACGACCTTGACGCTGGCAAGCGCGCTCACCGACTCAACAACTACCGTCGATGTCGAGTTCCCGATGCGCGGCAGCCGCTCGTTCGGTCTGAGCTATGCGCGCGACGAGCTCGCAGGCAATCTCGGTGATGTCGACAGCTTCGGCGCGAACCTGCTCATGCCTGCAGGCAATCGTGGCGATCTCGACATCGGGTTCGGGGTGAGCAGCAGCGACGGCATCGTCGAAGACGACACGACGATCTACGTCAGCGTGCTCTACCTGTTCTACGGCCTCTTCGACTAGTCGCGCGTGGGGCGGCGGTCGCGTGCGCGTTCACGCATGCGGTCGAGCGCTTCGCGGCGCTGATCGGGCGACAGCTCGCGGAAGCGGCGGCGCAGCTGGTCGCGTTGCTCGGGCGTCAGCCGGTTGAGTCGGCGCAGCCGGTTACGCAGCACGTCGCGCTGATCGGGCGTGAGCTCACGGAAACGGCGCATGCGGTCCAGCAGCTCCGTCTTGCGTTCCGCCGACAGCCCCTCCCACCGATCGAAACGCCGCCGCACAGCGTCGCGCTGCCCGTCGTCCATGGCCAGCCACCGGTCCGCGCCGCGCACGAGACGCTCACGGCGTTCGGCGTCGAACTCACTCCAGGACTGCTCGTATCGTGCCAGCGCCTCGCGCTGCGCATCGGTGAGCGCCGTCCATTCCTGCGCCCAGGTCGGCGTCGCGCTAACAAGCAGCACAAGCGCACAGGCGATTTTGATCAGGTTACTCATCGTCTTCATCCCCGGGCGCCGACATGGGCAACCCGTCGTCTTCACTCAATTCCGTGGCGTCCTCCGCCAGTTCTTCCATGGTGAGCGGATCCAGCCACTCACCTTCTCCGTCTTCGACCATCTCGCCGAGAAAATCGAAGAAGCCGTAATCGTCGTCACTCGCAATGGGCTCTGCCGCAAGCGCGCACAACGGCGCCACAGCCAGCATCCAGGGCCAAAGGCGCCTAGCCCGCATCGAGCATCTCCTCGTCGAGCCAGGCCAGCATCTCGAGCTCTTCGAGCAGCTCAAGCTCTGCGGCTGCCGCCATCTCGGTCTCATCGAGCGCCGGCATCGGTTGCATGCCCTGGTCGCGCAGCAGCACGACGGCAACGACGGATGCGGCAACGAGGCCACCTGCGGGCGCGAGCCAGGGCGCGCGCTTGCGGTTCGCGGCATCGACGAGATAAACGGCTTCCTGGCGTGCCGCGCGCAGTCGCGCCGCCACCTCGGGATCGACGTCCGTGGACAGTCGATCGACTACAGCTTTCGCGAGCGCGTCGTCAGTGTCGTGTTGCGTCTTGTCGTTCATGGCCAGTGCGCTCCCAGCGCTTCGCGCAGTCTGCCGACGGCGCGTGAGTAGTGTGTCTTGACGCTGCCTTCACTGCATTTCATGGCCTCAGCAGTTTCGGCAACGCTTAAGCCCTCCCAGCTTCGGAGCAGGAAAGCCTGTCGTTGACGCGGTGGCAACGCAGCCAACGCGCGATCGACTTCATCAGAAGCACCGTCGATCACAGTGCGTTGCTCAGGTTCGTCTGCGGCCGGGCCGGGCTGCAGGGCCGCGACATCGACCACCTCGCCCTCATCGTTGCGGAACGACGAGAAAAAGGAAAACAGGCGGTTGCTTGACGCGCGACGGCGGTAGCAGTCTGTGATGCGGTTCTGCAGGATCCGGAAGAATAGCGGCCGCCACTCCGTGGTCGGCCGCTTGGCATACTTCCGGGCGAGCGTGAGCATCGAGTCCTGGACGATATCCATGGCGTCATCCCGATTACCGACCGCAAGCTCCGCCATCCGAAAGGCCCGGTTTTCCACATCCATAAGGAACCGATTCATTTCGGTGGCGGGGCTCATGCAGTGTCTCGGTGTTACTCGGCATCGCCCGGTACGACGAATACAAAGCTGGCTCGCGGGCTGACCAGCACGTCGGTCGCGCCAGTATAGCCGACCCGCGCGTTGATCCTCTGCAACGCGTTGCCCGCTTCGAGCTCCGCGTTAAGCGCATCAACGAGGTCCGCGAAGTTGCGATAAGCCGTGACGACGCCACTGCCGCGTACATGCACCGCGTACACACCCTGGCCGCTATCGGTCGCTGCAATCGTCAGCATCTCGAGCGGGTTGGTGATGAAGCGCGGTATGCCGCGGACGCGAAGCCATTCCTCGGACTCACTGATGTCGACGTCGATGGTCGTCGGCGAGGTGGCGATGAATGGCGTCGTGGACGGTGCGTCACCTGGCCAGACCACCTTGAGCTCACCGGCGCGGCGCGAGGTCTCGATGTCGATCACCGTGCGTGCCGTGAAGTCTTCCGGTGCCGAGCCAAAGGGCGTCACCAGGCCGCGAACGCGGATCAGGTCACCGAGCTCAACGGTGTTGAGCAGAAGCGCGCCTGTGTCGATCTCGTAGAAATCGGGATCCGCATCCAGCTCGGGCGCGCTGCCCGTGCCCGCGAAGTCGTAGGCGCCCGGGCGACGGCCGTTGTAGAGACCCAGCTCTGCCGCGAGCGGCGTTTCCTGGGCAACCACAGCCGTGAATTGGCTGAACTGCATGACGATACGACCAGCGGTGGCATCAAACACGAGGTCCGTGGCCGAGGGCTCACCAAACGCGACAATGCGCTGGCCGACCGAGATGCTGTCGGTGTTGAGGTCGGCGTTGTCGACGCCAGGCGCCGTCACCGTCGTGGCGTCACCCAGCAGCACTTCAAAGCTGCCCCCGAAGTCGACGCGACCGTCACCAAACTCGACGCGCGCACCACCGATGGTGAGCGTATCGCCGCTACGCGCTGTAACGACACCCTTGACGACCGTGTCGTCGGCCCAGGGCACGCTGCTACCGGCGATCACGATGTCGGCCATCATGCTGCGGTTGGAGATGCTGCCATTGGCCACAACGGGCGTGTTCTCCTCAAGTGCGGCAACAGCCTCAAGACCGGCGGCGCCCGTGTAGCCCACACCGTCGACTTCGTACTGCGTCTCTTCATCCACATTGAGCGTAAAGCGACCAAAGTCACCCGTGCGGCGTTTGAAGGGGCGCACTTTGAGGGTGATCGAACTCTCATCGATGCTGGTCTCGGCCAGCACGCCACGCACGCGGTGCTCGCGATCTTCCTCAAGCTCAGCCTGCGCCAGCAGCAGCGGCGACACCGTCACGATGGGCGGCGACATGCTGCGATCAATCTCGTTGGACGCGTCGAGGTCGAAGTCGAGGCTGAAGGCCGCAGGGATACCCGGCGCAATCCGGATGATGTCCGTGTTGGCGAGCTGCAGGCGCACCTCGTATTCGCCAAGCGGGTTGCCGTCCTCGTCAACGACTTCAGCCTCGGTGATGACGCCCGTCTCGTTCTGCACGACGACCTGCGCCTCGGCGAAGTCGAGCCGGATGCTCGCCGCGACGTAGTTGCCCGCGGGCATGGTCGCGATGTTCAGAAACTCCGTAACTTCCGTGAGCTCGGCGAAGTCGACGCGCGTCGACAGCGGCAGCGTCTCAACCGTCGTGCCGTTGGCGCGCTCGAGCAGGATCGAATCGACGTCGACGGCGTAGGTGACAAAGTCGCCCTCGGCGTCCGTGAGCCCGACGTAGAGCAGGCCCGTGTCGTTACCCGCGATGGGGTCTTCGTTGGCGACATCACCACCACCCCCGCCGCAGGCGGACAGGGTGATCATAGCGATGACCATCGCCGCGTAAATCAGCGCATCACGTGCGCGCGCTGCGCCGGGGGTGCGCAGCCGTTCGAGAATTGTGCGGGCCATTGGGGGCCTCCCGTGGGTTGTGTGGTCAGACACCCCTCACAACGCACGGGTGGCGGTTTGGTTGACAGCGGGACGCGCAGTGAGCGCGCGTTATGTCAGATCGCTGGAGATGCTCGCGCCAGAACCCAGACTCGCCGGAGGTACCGCTCTAGTCGAGATAGACGTCGATGTCCTCGACCAGAGACTCGGCAAGCGCCCGGTTTCGTTCCACCCTGTCCAGGTAGTAGGTCGTCCAGTCGTCGACCCGTCTCAGCCTGTTGCGAAACTGCGTGAGCCGGGAGGCATCACTGGTCAGCAACATGCGCGTGTCAAAATCCCAGATTTCGCTCAATTCCCCGCGGGACACCACGGTGAAGGCGGTGTCGTACTGCTGGCCGTTGTACTCCATGCGCCGCAGGTGGTGCTCGTAGTAGTCACCGATCCGCGTCACGAGGTCCGGCGCTTCGAGCAGGCGGAACTGGCCTGAGTTGACCATCGTGTTCCAGGCCGCACGGCGAGGCCAGATCGACATCGGCATGTTGTAGTCGACGAACACCTCATGCACCGCGTCGTTGGGCAGGGCCTCAGGGTCCTCGAACCACTCGAGCAGGCGCCGCGTCTTCTCCGCAGCCTGCTGTTGTTCCTGCTCCACGCGATCGAAAAACTGCACGTCCTCTGCCAGGCTCAGGCGCACCTGCGCGAGCGACTCCCTGGCATCCCGAACCGCGGAGCGGTCCTGCCACATGCTCTCGAGCAGGATGGCAACGAATACAGAGGCGACGATAAGCAGCGCCTCGCCGGCGAATCGAATGACGAGATGTTGTCGACCAGGCGCTTTTTGAGGCTCACTCATTGGCGACCAACACTGAGCCCAAGCGCTTCGTGAGCGCTATTATTTGCTTTGGGCTTGCGAGCGCGCGCCCTAACGACGAGAACAGCCATCGCCGGGATGGTACCTGCTTTGAGGCGCTCGGACAGCAGCGCACCGGTGCATGGCAGCGCTGCGTCGGACCCAAGGCGCCCTAGAACCGGTAATCCACGCGCAACTCGAACGCATTGTCATCGCGATCGACGCTCGCAGGAGAGTCGTCGAAATCAGTCCACTCATAGCGCGTCGATACGGACCAGGCATCGGTTACGAACCACCGGCCGAACACGCCGTAGCGCTTTGACTGTTCGGAGAAATCCTCGGCGGAGACACTGGCACTGAGACCGACGCCCAAGTGACTTGTTGGATACAACGTCGCCGCGACGTCGAAACGTAGATCCACGGAATCCTGATCACTCTCTGTGAGACTACCGTCCACGGCGTACTGCCAATCGCCCCATGCGGCATCAATGTGCGTGACCGCCACTGCGTAGTTGTCCAGCCCACGAGAAGTGCCGGGCAGAATCGAATCTGTTCCAAACTCGCTTCGCTCAATCCGCAGAGACACCGCGGTGTTGTCACCTAGATACCTGCCAACGGCTGCCGAGTACTGGTCGGTACTGTTACCTGACAACGACTCGAAGTCTTCGCGCGCGACTCGACCCTCGATAAACCAGTCAGAATTCGGCAATACGTAACGCGCGCTGACCCCCAGAGCATTCGAGGCAAAGTCGTCCTGCAGTGAGAAGAGCGGCTCTGTGCTGGAGAATCGTGTGAAAGAGAGGTCCATGTCGGACCGCACCGCAGCTACCGAAACCGATGACGCCCGCCCCAGAAACGCTGCACGTTCAAGTGGCCCATTGGGGGCAGTGACGGGCTCGAAAAACCACGTAGCATTCAACGCAAGTCGATCTGTATCCGTACTGGAATCAGTTATGAAGAAAGTACCGAACCCACCGCTACTGTCTATTCGAAACTCATCTTGCAGTTGAGAAACGCCTACACCAACTTCCCACTGAAAAGGCTCCTGGGCTACCGCAGTATCGAAAACCGCAGCCCCAAGGCTTACCGCGATTAGAAGCGAGGTTGACTTGCGCATGACAGTCCTTTGTTGTTTTTGCGCTTGCTGAGCGCGATGTCGCTTAAGACGACGCGCGCGTCTCGAAGTTCTGCAGCCCAAGTTCGCAAATCCCGAACCGGAAAGCCGCGCCACTCAGACTGACCCGCTGCTAGGTTTTGTCGACATGACGAATGTCGTCCTTGTCGAAGTGACGAAGTCAGTACAATGCGCGAATGGAACTCGTCGTATTCGACCTCGATGGCACGCTGCTCAACCGGGAGTCGGCCATCAGTGACTTCACGCGTGACACGCTGCAGCTGCTGACTCAGCGTGACATCGCCTATACCGTCGCCACGGGCCGCACGCTGCACGCCTCGCGCGACATCCTGCGCGGGCACGGCTTCACGCTGCCGCACGTCTTCAAGAACGGCGTGGTCATCTGGCATCCCGAGGCCGACTCATTTTCGCACCGGCAGGTGTTGACGACGTCTGAGCTCGCGCGCGTGGTCGCCGGCTGTCTGGCCAACGGGTTGGCCCCCTTCGTGTTCACGATTGAAGGCGACAGCGAGCATGTCGTCTACCACGCGCCACTGCGCAGCAAGGCCGAGCAGTTTGTGGTCAACGAGTACACGATTACGCGGGGGATCCGAGCCGAGACGCTTGAGGCATTACCCGATGACGCGGAGATCAGCAACGTCAGCGCCATCGGCAGCCGCGTGCGGGTTGAAGCCGTCATCGACGTGGTGCGCGATGAGCCGCACCTTGTCGCCTATTCGGGCGTGGCCATTGAAGCCAAAGACCTGGCCTGGCTCGACGTGCATCACTCCGACGCCAGCAAAGGCGGCGCCGTCATCACGCTCAAGGAAATGCTGGGCGCCGATCGTGTCGTTTGCTTTGGCGACAGCGACAACGACGTCAGCATGTTTGAGCTTGCCGACGAGAGCTACGCGCCGGCCAATGCCAAGTCCCACGTTAAAGACCGGGCGACCGAAATTATCGGCCACCACGATGAGGACGGCATCGCACGCTTCCTGCGCGAGCGCTTCGACCTCTAGCGTTTAGAAGTTCGGCTTGACCGTGCCGAGGAACGCGACGCTCGCGATCCCGATCCAGTAGACGTAGGCGATGGCACGCCCCTTGGCCAGCGAACGCTCCATCCCCGCCGAGATCGTCTCGTTGGGCCCATCGGCGGCCAGCTGTCGGAACGCACCCACCCAGTCGCGCATGATGTAGCGCAGATAATGGCCGATCACGAGCATGAGCCCGTAGATGAAGACCTTGGCCGAGTACCAGTTGGCTTTGAGCGGCCCCTCACGAGCAGCGACCAGAGCGAAAACCCGAGCAGAAGCGGGATCACGATGTAGCGGATCGCCTCGTCGATCTTCGTCAGCGTGACGCCCGTGTCCGTGCCCCGCTTGGCAAAGGCCGTCCACGTTAGCCCTACCCAGGCCGCAATAAACACCCACATGCCCGTAATCCAGGTACCACCCAGCGGCTGCACGCCCATGCGATTGCCCATGTGCAGGCCCAACGGCAGCAGCAGGATAATGCCCGTGCGCGGCAGGATGTCGATGCGGTAGGCCGTTTCCATGTGCCGCTTGCGTTCGTCGAGCGTCAGCGCGGGATTGGTCACATGTCGAGACGCGTTGAACACACCCCACTCGCCGCCCAGCCAGTAGGCCATGGCGATGATGTGGAGCCACTTGAGAACGAGGTAGCTAGAAATCACAGGCCGTTTCCCCCCAGAAAGCTTGGCTATTCGCTTCAGTGTCCGCCGCAGCACCCGCGGCCAACATTGATCTGCGTCAATTTGACGCGCGCTTGACAGCCCTGCAGCGCTCAGTGAGCCTGTCCGGCCCACATCGGGACGCATTCCTTTGAAAAAGCTCTTTCAGGCCGTCGCGGCCACCGTCTTACTGGCCGCCATCCTGACCACTGCCGCCTGGTTTCTCTCACCAGTGCGCCCTGCGGACTGGGCGCCGGACCCGGTGACGCCGCTCGAGGGTCCCTACGCCAAGAATCAGAAACTCGCGCGCGCCGCGATCATCAATCTGGGTCTGGGTCCCGAGGACGTTGCGCGTGGCCCTGACGGGCGCTTCTACACAGGCCTGCTCGACGGGCGGATTCTGAGCTTCACCTCGACCGAGGACATTCGCGAGTTCGTCGATACGGGCGGCCGGCCGCTGGGAATGGCGTTTGATACTGACGGCCAGCTCATCGTTGCCGACGCCGACCGCGGGCTGCTCGCGATTGCGCCCGACGGCACCATTAACGTGCTTGTCGACGCCAACGACGACGACACCTTGCGCTTCACCGACGATCTCGTCATCGACCGCGACGGCATCATCTGGTTTACGAATGCGAGCCAGCGCTTCGGTGTGCACCGCTACATGTACGACTTCCTTGAGGCGAGCCGCACGGGCGAGGTGATTCGATTCGACCCGGCGACGGGTGAGACGCGGCGAATTGCCGATGGCTTGTTTTTCGCCAACGGCATCGCGCTCGGGCCTGACGACAGTTTTCTGCTCGTCAATGAAACGGGGACCGGTGTGATTCACCGCTTCTGGCTGCGCGGCGAGCGGGAAGGCGAACGCGATGTGTTCGCATCCGAGTTACCTGGCCATCCCGACAACCTGTCATTCAATGGTCGCGACACGTTCTGGGTCGCGATGCCGGTGGTACGCGGCGGGCCGCTGGAGCAGCTTGGTGAGAAACCCTGGCTGCGGCGGCTGCTGGGCGCCCTGCCCCAGGCCTGGCTCGTGCCACCCGACCGTCATGCCTTTGTGATTGGCCTGTCGCTCGAGGGCGAGCCTGTGCACAACCTGCAGTGGACGGAGGGCACGTTGCACTCGATTACGAGCGTCAACGAATACGACGGCGAGCTGTTTCTCGGCACGATTGCCGATGACCACGTCGGGCGGTATCAGCTCTCGCGCTAACCCGTAAGCCGGCGGCGGACCCGCGCGCGTCGGGGGACACGCGTTGAAATCCTGGGGTGGCGGCCCACCGCCGGCTCACAGTCTGCGAAGATGCCTGCGTTTAGTTGCTCGCGACCGCCTGGCTGTCGCGCAGCGCCGTGGCGCGCGCGAGGTTGCGACGCACGGCTGAGGCACCGCGACGCAACAGGTTGGCCTGGTGCAGATCGTCAATGGCACCGTCGTAGTCACCGAGCTTGATGCGCGCCGCACCACGGTTGTTGTAGTCGCTCCAGTGCGCCGTGCGCGTGTCGATCGCGATCGAGCAGGCCGCCTCGGCATCCTCAAAGCGCGTCAGCGCGTGCAAGGCGACACAACGCATTGACTCGACGCGGGCAATGTCGCCGTCGTGGCGCAATCCACGCCGCGCGTCATCAAGCACGAACAGGGCCGTCTCAGCGTCGCCGCGCTCGAGCGCGCGCTCGGCGCTGGCCCGCGCGCTCTGGTGGTTGGCGTTTGCCGTCAGCGAATCGGCCTGGGCCGGTGCAGAGACAAAAACGAAGGCCGCTGCGGCGGCAACAATCACAGTTTTCAGGTTCATGGCGAAATCCTCGTAGGGGGGGTTGAGGGGTTTACGGGGACCACCTTATTGGTGAAGAATATGAACAACAATTACGCTAAAGTATTCGAGGTATTCAGTTATGAATGAATCGGATGAGCTTCGAGACTGGGCCGATATGCGCCTCTTCCTGGCACTGGTCGACCACGGCACGCTCGTCGCAGCCGCCGAGCACCTGGGCTTCTCTCAGCCCACGCTGGGGCGCCGCCTGACCGCGCTGCAGAAGCGCATGGGCACGACGCTATTCACGCGCGATGGGCGCAGGCTTGCGCTCACCGATGCCGGCCACGCCATCGTCGAGAACGCCCGCCGCATGCAGTCCGAGATGCACGCGATCGGCCGCGCCCTTGACGTCGCGTCGTCTGGGCTCTCGGGCACCGTGACCATATCGGCCACGGAAGGCACGGGCACCGAGTGGCTCGCGCCAGAGCTGCGCGCCTTTCACGACCAGTACCCGGACATCGTGCTCAACCTGCTCATCGAAGCCCGCGCCGTTGACCTGGTGCGGCGCGAGGCCGACATTGCCCTGCGCATCGGTGAACCCACGCAGCCCGACCTGATCGCGCGCAAGCTCGTGAAAATCGGCTTTGGCTGGTACGCAAGCCGCGACTGGCTCGCGCGCAATGGCCCGATCAAGAGCGAGCAGGACGTCATGCGCAAGGACATCGTGGGCTTCGCGAGCGAAAGCCAGCCGCCCGGCATCCTGCCTCTCGTTGAAGCGCCACCGGACTCGGCCCTGCACTTCTCTGTGACGTCCAATAGCATGGCCGCACGCATGTCCGCTATCCGCGCCGGCTACGGCGTCGGCGTGGCATCGCACCGTTGGGCCACGATGTACCCCGAACTCATCAATGTCTTCCCGGGCCGCAACGTGGGCAGCGCCGATCTTTGGATCGTGACGCACGAAGAGCTGCGCCACAGCGCCCGCATCCGAGCCGTATTCGACTACCTGTCTGAGCACGTGCGGAACGCGGCAGAGGCCTTCGAGACGGGTTTCGTGGGTGAAGCGCCGGCCGCATGACAAATGTCATGGCGGTACGGTGCGCTTTGACAATGGTGCCAAGAAGCCACCCGGCGTGATGATGTCTGCCATGGATACACAAGCCGACCCCAGACAGTTGCCCGCCGTCATCGAGGCGCAAGGCTTGAGCCGCCACTTCGGCGATACGGTCGCGCTCGACAAGGTCGACCTGCACGTCCCCGCCGGCCAAATCTGCACACTGCTCGGGCGCAATGGCGCCGGCAAGACCACCTTCATCCGCTGCGCGTTGGGCCTGCTGCCACCGACTGCCGGCAGCGTGACGGTGCTCGGCGAACCCGCGGGCAGCATGGCGGCGCGCCTCGGCACCGGCGTGATGTTGCAGGACACAGACTTGAGTGAAGCGCTCACGGCGCGCGAGCAACTGGCACTGTTCTCGAGCTACTACAGCTCGCCCGCCGACGTTGACGCCGTGATCGAAGAAGCCGACATCGGCAGCTTCGCCGACACGCGCTACAAGAAACTCTCGGGCGGGCAGAAGCGCCGCGTGCAGTTTGCCGTCGCGCTCATTGGAAAACCGCGATTGCTGTTCCTCGATGAACCGACGACAGGGCTCGATACGGACGCCCGGCGCGCCGTCTGGGACAACGTGCGGCGGTTGGCCGCGCGCGGTACGAGCATCATCCTCACCACGCACTATCTCGAAGAGGCCGATGCCCTGGCCGACCGCATCGTGGTGCTGGCGCAGGGGCGCGTCATTGCCGACGACACTGCAGCCGCAATTCGCACCCGGACGGGCGGCGCGATCATTCGCTGCCGCACGTCGATGACGCCCGAACAGGCGCAGGCGCTGCCTGGCGTGCGCGCCGCGGACATGCACGGCCGCTTGCTGACGCTGTCCTGCGAGCACGCGCCCACCACGCTGCGCACACTGCTCAGCGCCGACCCCGACGTCGACGATCTCGAGGTCACCAAACCCACGCTCGAACAGGCCTTCACGGCACTGTCGGCGGCCACTACGGAGGACGCGTCATGAGTCGCACCTATGCCGGCATCCTCGCCGCCGAGACTGGCGCAGAACTCACACAGTCGTTTCGCGCACCCGAATTCCTGTTGCCCACGCTCGCACTGCCCGTCGCGTTCTACATGCTGTTCGGCGTGCTCATGTCGCGCGGCGGCGCGGCGGCGACCTACCTGCTCGCCACTTACGGCATCTTTGCCGTCATGGGTCCTTCGCTGTTCGGTTTTGGCGTGGGCGTCGCGGGCGAGCGTGAACGCGGCTGGCTCGAGCTCAAGCGCGCCGCACCCGCGCCTGCCAGCACCTTCATCGGCGCCAAGCTACTCGCCACCATCACATTCTCGGCCCTGGCGCTCATGCCCGTCTACGCGGCTGCGGCGTTCCTGGGTGGTGTGGCGCTGCCCAAAGCCGTTTGGCTCACGCTGTTCTTCGTGCACCTCTCGGCCGTGTTCCCGTTCATGCTCATTGGCCTGTCCATCGGCTTCACATTTGGCACCAATGGCGCCGTGGCCATCGCCAACATCGTGTTTCTGAGTTTCGCGGTGATCGGCGGCCTCTGGTTCCCGGCCACGTTCTTCCCGGGCTGGATGGTCGCCATCAGCAACGCGCTGCCAAGCTTTCACCTGGCCGAGATCGCCTTGACGATCGTCGACGCCCCCGGTGACCGCGTCGCAAGCTTCCACGCGGCGGTCGTCGCAGGCATGACGCTGGCCTGCGCCGCACTGGCGGGCTGGACCTGGTCGCGACAGCGCTGAGCGAGAGCCGACACGATGCTCAAGAAAACTACTGCCATCAGCGTTGCGGCTGTTGCCGCTGCGTTCGTCAGCCTTATGGTCGTACTGCCGACACCGGCGCCCGCGCCCGACCTCGATGGCGCACTCGTAATCGATAACGTGCGCTACTTCGATGGCGAGGCCATGCAGGGGCCGGCGGCGGTCACCGTCGCGGACGGCAAGATCGTCTCGATCGGCGACCCGGGCGCCGAGGCCCAAGGCGCGAGTCGACTCGACGCAACGGGCAAGACCCTGTTGCCCGGACTCTTCGACGCGCACGTACACACCTTCGCGACCGCCCAGCGCGACGCCGTCACCTTCGGCGTCACCGCGCTCATCGATATGTTTACGGCACCCGCTTTGCTCGCGGGCGCACGCGACGCGCGCGACAGCTTTGCGCCCAGCAACAGCGCCGCGCTGTTCAGCGCCGGCATGCTGGCCACGGTCGAACGCGGACACGGGACGCAGTACGGCATCAACGTCGAAACGCTTGCAAGCCCCGAAGACGCACCTGCCTGGGTGGCGGCCCGCATCGAGGAAGGCTCGGACTTCATCAAGCTCGTCTACATGCCCTACGCGACCTACATCCCAAGCCTTGACCTTGAGACGGCCACGGCGGTGATCGAGGCGGCGCACGACCAGGGCGTGCAAGCCGTCGCTCACGTGTCGTCACTCGAAGGTGCGCGCGAACTGCTGGACGCGGGCGTCGACGGCTTCGTGCACATCTTCGCCGACAAGGTGGCCGACGCAGCCTTCATTGAAGCCGCCGTTGAACGCGATGTGTTTGTGATCCCCACGCTGGCGGTCATCGCCATGGTCAATGGCAAGTCGACGGGGCCCGAACTCATCGACGACCCCGATCTGGGACCGCGACTGACACCGGCCGCAGCCACCAATCTGCGCCAGGACTTCGGTTCGAGCTCGCCCTATTTTGATCTCGACAAGGCACTCGAGACGGTGAAGCTCCTGCACGAAGCCGGTGTACCGATCCTCGCAGGCTCCGACGCACCCAACCCGGGCACCGCGCATGGCGCCTCGGTGCACGCCGAGATGGCGCTGCTCGTGCGCGCGGGGCTGAGCACCGAGGAAGCCCTGGCCGCCGCAACCGCATTGCCCGCCGAGTTTTTCGGCGCCGCGGACCGCGGCCGCATCGCGCCCGGTGCACGCGCCGACCTCGTCCTGGTATCCGGCGACCCCGGTGCCGACATCACAGCGACGCGCCGCATCGATACGGTCTACCGCAACGGTGCCGCCGTCGGCGACGATGCCGAGCCGACCGAGGGCGGCACACTCACGATTGCCGGTGTCCTGGGCGACTTCGAGGTGGGCACTAGCGCGCCTGAGGGGCTTGTCTGGGCCGAGACCAGCGACCGCATGATGGGTGGCGACTCATTGGCCAGCGTTGCGCGCATCGAACGCGGTGACGGCGGCGCACTGGCCGTGACGACCACCGTCGGCTCGGGCTTCGCATTTCCCTGGGCGGGTGCCTTCCTCGGCACCACCAGCCAAGATGCTGTGGGTGATCTCGGCGACACGCGCGCGGTGGCCTTTGAGGTGCGCGGCACGCCGGCGACTTACCGACTGATGCTGTTCGTCGCGGGCGGCATGGGCGCACCACCCACAGCGATGTTCGAGGTCACCGAGGCCTGGCAGCGCGTTGAGATTGCGATTGCCGACGTGGCAGGCTTTGAGCCCGATCGCTTCGGTGGCATGGCCTTCGTCACGCCAATGCAGACGGGCGAGTACACATTCGAACTCGACAACGTCACCCTGATACGCTGAGCCGATGAGCAGCGACGTCGAGATCGAACACGAGCAGCGCTCGAGCAGCGGCCGCAAGGGCTGGCTCGCGTTCAACCTCATCTATCTCGCGATTTTTTTCACGGGCTGGATTTGGCAGACGCCAGGGCGCGACGACATCATCGCGGCGGCCATCGCGATCGCCGTGTTCCTGCCCGTCTACTTCCACGCTTACGAAGGCAGCACACCGCGTTTTGTACTGAATGCGGCGGTCATGGAAGGCCTTGCCTGGGCCATGTCGCCCTTCGCGGGCATTCACGGCGTGTTCCACGTTTACGCCTGCGTGCAGTGCGCGTTTCAACGACCCAAGCGTCGCGCGCTGTTGCTCATCCTCGCCTTT
>JBCCBB010000047.1:0-22227 GCA_039814545.1 Pseudomonadota bacterium | reverse complement strand
ATCGGCGGACTCCGTGAACCGGCACTCGAACTCACGGTGCGAGTCCAGCTCGGCGAAACCAATCGCCTGCTGTACCCACTCCCAGCGCTCGCGGGTCTCGGGGTTGTTAAAGGTCTGGCTCACAGTCTCTTCGGGATCGCTGCTTTTCACTGCGTTACGTGTAGCTGCCATTGCTCTTGCCGTTATCTCAGTCCTGCGGTTTCCCGCGCTTAGTCGTCCTGGTCGTTCATGTTGCGCGACACGCCTTCTTTCCACTGCCGGTACCCCTTCCAGGTGTACAGCGTGGGATCGAATGACGCACGACGGCGTGCCGGGGCGCGATTCAGCCAGCTGCGGAAGACATCAGCACCACTCGGAAGCTCCTGGGATGTCTCCGACTCGTTGTCCGACGCAGTTTCGCCGGGCCAGTTGAAATGTTTCTCGTCCTGCACCTTTCCGTCCTCGCGCATGGCTTGGATTTGATGCAGAGGCTACGCGCCGAATGGCCGTCTGACGAGGAACTGCTTCACAACCCCGGATAACGGCAAATCCTTTTGGGTCAGTAACTTACACTACGTTTTTACGTAATGACCGGGCGCAGTTCACAGTGTTTGGGTGATCACCCGGAAACACGGCCGGTAGTCGCTCGAGATCTTCATGCGTCGCTGTGCGACGAAGTCGCGGAGCAGTTCGTCGAGCAACTCGGCCACACGCGGGGAGCCACGCAACTCGAACGGCCCGTGCGCTTCGACCATCGCAACCGTCTCTTCCCGGATGTTGCCCGAGACGATGCCCGAGAACGCACGTCGCAAGTTCGCCGCCAGAAGATGGGGCGGCAAGTCTTCGGAGAGATTGAGGCTCGCCATGGATTCGTGGGTGGCCACGAAGGGGCGCTGAAACTCGGCCTCGATGTGCAGTCGCCAGTTGAAATAAAACGCATCGCCGTCACGGCGGCGGCGCATCTCGACGCGGTCAAGTCCGTCCTGGACGATCTGCGCGACCCGCACGGGGTCATCCACGACTATCTCGTAGAGCGAGGCCGCAGCTTCTCCCAGCGTGGCCTTGATGAACCGGTCGATCTTGGCGAAATAGTCGGCGCTGCCCGCAGGCCCCGTCAGAACGAGCGGCACGGGATTTCCGGCGTTTTCGGGGTGCAGCAGGATACCCAACAGGTAGAGGATCTCCTCCGCCGTGCCCACGCCACCCGGGAACACGACGATGGCGTGCCCCACGCGGACAAACGCCTCGAGCCGCTTTTCCATATCCGGCAGGATCACGAGCTCGTTAACGATGGGGTTGGGCGATTCGGCGGCGATGATGCCGGGCTCCGTGAGCCCGATGTAGCGCCCGTCGCGCACGCGTTGCTTGGAGTGACCAATGGTCGCGCCCTTCATGGGTCCTTTCATGGCGCCGGGCCCGCAGCCCGTGCAGATCTGCAGATGCCGTAGTCCGAGCTCGTAGCCGACCTGCTTGGTGTAGTCGTACTCGTTGCGGCTGATGGCATGACCGCCCCAACACACGACCACGTCGACGTTGCGGCGCGCCTGCACCACGTCCGCGTGGCGCAGCACGTGGAACACCACGTTGGTGAGGTGCTCCGACTTACTGAAGTCAAAGCGCTCTGTACCCGCAAATTCCGTGTGGAAGAACACGATGTCGCGCAACACGGCGAACAGGAGCTCGCGCGTTCCGCGAATCATCTGGCCGTCGACGAAGGCCATTTCCGGTGCGCCGCGGAGTGCCAGCCGAACACCGCGGTCTGTCTCCAGGATCGTGATATCGAAGTCTTCGTAGGCGCGCAGCAGTTCGCCCGCGTCGTCGGTCAGCGAACCGCTCGTGAGTACGGCCAACGCACACCGCCGCAGTAACGGGTACAGACCACCCTCGCCCTGGTTACGCAGCGCGTTGACTTCGAGCTGAGAGAGGACCTCGAGGGACCCCTCGGGAGCGACTTCAATATCCATGTCGGGTAGCCCTCAGGGCCTGATTTCTATGGGAGTGCCGGGGCGTGTCATCAGCCAGATATCGATCATGTCCAGGTTGGACACGGCGATGCAGCCGTTGGTCCAATCCGTGCTCGCGTAGAACCCTCGCGAGTAGCGCGGCTCGTTGGGCTGGCCGTGGATCATGATCTGCCCACCCGGGTCGGCACCGACGGCGCGTGCCGCTGCTGTATCCGCCGGTGACGGGTACGAAATTCGAATCGACAGGAAGAAGTCGCTGTCGGGATTGCGTACATCGAGCGTGTAACGACCTTCAGGCGTCTTGTTGTCACCTTCCTGGCGCTTGTCGCCCTCGGGCTCCTGGCCCAACGAGATCTTGAACTCTCGTAACACGTCGTCGCCGTCGTAGAGCCTGATCCAGCGCTCGGACTTGTCGACGAGCACACGGTCTGCGACGGGCAGTTCGTTGGCCGCCTGCGCGCCGACAGCAAGGCTCAGCAACGCCGCGAACGCCACAACAAACAACACGGCCGGACGCGTTGCGCCCGGCCGTGTCGTATTCGGATTGGCGTGCGCGCTGCGCATGCGCTCCGTCAGTGGTGCACTGCCCGCGGCAGTTTTTTGGCCTGCGCGACCCACTTGGTCACGGACTTGGCCGAAGGCACAACGCGAACCAGCTTCTTCTTGTCGTTTACTTCTTTCATCTTGGCCGCCAGATTCTCGGCGTTGCGCGAAGCCAACTCAGGTACCGAGTCCACGCCCGCGTTCTCGAGCAGGTCAGCGTACTCACTGCCCACACCCTTCACGCGACACAGATCAGCGCGGTTCACCCACTCGAGAACCTGCTTCTCGGTGCAGCCCGAATCCGCTGCGATCTTCTTACGCCCCGCCTTGCTGCCACCGACCTCAAGCATGTGTTCCATGCTGCGGCAACCTGCTGCGGTCAGCTTGGCTGCGTATTTCGGGCCGATCCCCTCGACATCGCTCAACTTCGTCATCCGTCCTCTCCCCGTATATCTGGACTGGGGTCGCCTCTTGCGACCTCGGCGTATCCTAATCAACGCGCGCCAAGCGCACAAATTGGGTGTCAGCGCACCCGCCGGTGCTCGGACACAGCGCGTCCGACGATCCAGCCAATCGCAAACCCGATGCCACCCGCGACTGCCGCGTAGATGGGCAGAAAGAAAAACAGGAGCTCAGGCGTCACGGCGGCAGAGGCCATACCGCGCCAGTCGTTCAAGAAGGCCAGGTGCACGTAGCCCGACAGCCCAAGCGCCGGCACCAGAAAGCCAGCCCAACCCAACCACCAGCGCGGTGACTCGGGTTGGCGCATGAGAATCCAGACGAGCAGCACCCAGGCCGCCGCGGCCGGCGCCACGTTGTTGGCCACGTAGCGACCCGTTGGGTTGGCCGTTGCAGCCAGCCAGGCGAAGCCCGCCAGAATGACGCTGAAGCCAATCAGGGCGACGCGCAGGCGCATAAAATGCTGTTTTTGGGGGCGGTTCATCGCAAATTTCGAGAGTCAGCGCACGGTTCGCAGCGGTCACCGTGCCTAGACTCACTATGTTAACTTAGCCGACCCGCAGCACCTGCATGATGCCCAGCATGCTCCGAGCCCCGTTCATCCTTGCGCTGGCCCTGGCGACCGGCACGGCGTCGCTGCACGCCGAAGAGGCCGTCAGCGACGACCAGTCGCTGGCCGCGGCCGAGCCGCAGGACGTGCTCGTACCCGGCAACCTGTTTGTCGCACCCGCGGGTCTCGAGCCCGTGCCCTTCAAGCTGCTCGGCGAGTCCATCCCGCCCGGCAGCTACCGGCAGCTGGCCTGGTCGGGTACAGAGCTTTTTGAGGGCTTGCCCGTGGATACGCCCGTACTGGTGGTGCACGGCGCCGCCGCCGGCCCCGTGGTCTGCCTGACCGCAGCCATCCACGGCGACGAACTTAACGGCATCGAAATCGTTAGGCGCGTGCTGCACGGCCTACAGCCCAGCAAGCTCGCGGGCACGATTGTCGGCGTACCCATCGTCAACATCCAGGGCTTTCGGCGTGGCAGCCGCTACCTCCCCGACCGGCGCGACCTCAATCGCTACTTCCCGGGTTCGCGAGGCGGCTCCGCCGCGTCGCGCATCGCCTACGCCTTCTTTAATGAAATTGTCGTCAACTGCGACGCGCTCGTCGATCTGCACACGGGCTCGTTCGAGCGCGCCAACCTGCCGCAGCTACGCGCCGACCTGAGCAACCCGGGCGTCGCCGCACTGGCCGCCGGCTTCGGTGCCACGGTCATCGTCAACAGCCAGGCGCAAGCCGGCACCTTGCGCTACTCGGCCACGCTGGCCGGCGTCCCGACGGTGACATTGGAGGCCGGGGGGCCCGAACGCCTGGAGCCGCAGGAGGTGATTCACGGGGTGCGCGGGGTTGAGACTTTGCTGCACACGCTACGCATGGTGCCCGACGGGACACCCTGGGAAGGCACGGAAGCGACCTACTTCCGCTCCTCGTGGGTGCGCGCCGACTCGGGCGGCATCCTCATTTCCAACGTGGATCTCGGCAGCGAAGTCACCGAAGGCGAGCTGCTGGGTCGTGTGACCGACCCGATCACCAATGAAACCGCGGGCATCTACGCCCCCAGCGACGGCCGGATTATCGGGATGGCGCGTAACCAAGTGGTGATGCCGGGCTTCGCCGCCTTCCACCTCGGGGTCGCGCGGCGCGGCGCAGACAGTCCTGCGCTCGCACCGCCCATGCCCGACGAAGAAGCGGGCGACAAGTCCGAGTAGATCAGACCTGACGGAAGCCCTGCTTCTGAAGCGCTTCGATGCGCGCTTCGAGCGGTGGGTGCGTCATGAACAACGCGCGCCAGCCCTGGCCGCGGCCACCGAAGATACCGAACGCCGCCATTTCCTGCGGCAAGTGGCTTTCCGCGCCCTGCTGCGCCTGCAGGCGACGCAAGGCTGCCGTCATCTTCTCGCGGCTGGCGAGCTGCGCGCCGGCCTCGTCCGCGCGGAATTCACGCTGGCGCGAGAACCAACAGACGATGGTGCTGGCCAGAATACCCAACACGATCTGCGCGACGATCGACGACACGAAGTAGCCAATGCCCAGACCCTCTTCGTTTTTGAGCAGCACGCGATCGACGAAGTAGCCGACCAGGCGAGACAGGAACACGACAAACGTGTTCACGACACCTTGAATGAGCGTCAACGTGATCATGTCACCGTTGGCCACGTGCCCGACCTCGTGGCCCAGTACAGCCTCGGCCTCATCGCGTGTCATGGAGTGCAATAGGCCCGTGCTCACGGCAACGAGTGCCGAGTTACGGCGCGCGCCCGTGGCAAACGCATTGACCTCAGGTGCGTCGTAAATCGCGACATCGGGCATACCGATGCCGGCCTGCTGCGCCTGGCGCTGGACCGTCGAGACCAGCCAGGCCTCGGTTTCGTTGCGCGGCTGCTTGATGACCTGGGCGCCCGTGCTGCGCAGCGCCATCCATTTGGAGATGGCCAGCGAGATGAACGAGCCCATGAAGCCGATGATGGCTGACATGATCAGCAGCGCGGTCAGATCAAGATTCATGTTCTCGTCGAGAATCCCGCTGAGCCCGAGCGCTTGGAATACAACACTGATCACGACGAGAATCGCGATGTTGGTCATCAGAAACAAAGCAATACGTTTCATGGCCTTGGCAACTCCATGGAAATAAGTGGTCTGGGGCAGATATGGCTGCCCGGCTTTCGATTTCAACAGTACAAGCATGGCTGACCAGCCGACCGACTGCCACCGTTACAATGTCATTCGTGACCGACGTCCCAAACAGATTCGACAAAGCCTCGGCGTCCGAGTTCGCCCGGTCAGCGCCAAAGCGCGCTGTGGCCGCTCTGGCGCTGGGCTTGCAGTGGCTCATGACCCGCCTGCCCTGGGCCGTGCAGCGCGGTGCGGGCGCGCTGGTGGGCCACGTGGCCGCCCGTGTGGCCACGCGCCGTTCCGCCATCGTCGATGACAATCTGGCCGCAGCGTTTCCGGACTGGAGCCAGTCGCGGCGCGATGCCCTGCGCGCCCGCCACTTTCGCGAGCTCGGCATCGGCATCGCCCAGGTCGGCATGGCCTGGTGGGCCGGCGACCGACGGCTGGCGCGACTCGTCGACATCGAGGGCCTCGAGCACCTGCCCGCTGGCCCCGACGCCCCCGCGACGCTGCTCGTGTCTGGGCACTTCACAACGCTGGATCTCTGCGCACGCGCCATTTCGCTCTACGGGCCCGTCGACCTCGTCCACCGCGCACTCGGCGAACCTGCGGCCGACGCCGTGACACGCTGGCGCCGCGGGCGCTTCGCGGCTCGCCTCGTCGACAAACGCCAGCCGCGGGCCATCGTCGCGTCCATGCGCGAACGGCGTACGGTGTGGATCGCCATCGATCAGGCCGACACCACGAGCGGCGCCGTCGAAGCCCCGTTCTTCGGGCGGCCCGCACTTACCAACACCACCGCCAGTCGACTGGCAGGCCGCCACAGTGCTTGCGTGTTGCCCGTCTGCTGTGTGCGCACACCCGACGGCCGGTTTCGTGTGTGCATCGAGCCGCCGCTCGAGGGCTTTGGTCACGACGCTACGGCTGACGCCGCTCGACTGAATGCCATCGTCGAGCAGCACGCGCGCGCCACGCCCGAGCAGTATTTCTGGATTCACCGCCGCTTCAAGCGCGAGCGGTCGAGCGCAGCATGAGCGAATCACGGTCGCTAAAAGGCCTGTTCGGACCGCGCTATTGGGGCACCTGGGTCGGCTTCCTGTTGCTGCGCGCGCTGAGCTTCGCGCCATTCCGCTGGCAAATGGCCGTCGGGCGCGCGCTGGGACGCCTGGCGTTCAAGGTCGCCACCTCTCGCCGGCGCATCGCAAGCCGCAACCTGCGGCTGTGCTTCCCGGAGCTCGACGCCGATGCGCACGCCCAGCTGCTGCGCGCGCACTTTGAGAACCTCGGGCTGAGCGTGGCCGAAATGGCGATGTCCTGGCACCGGCCGCAGCGCTTACGGGGCCGCATCCGCCTGCACGGCGCCGAACACCTGGATGCCGTTGGGCACGGCCGCATTATCATCCTTACCGCCCACTTCGGCGCGCTCGAGGTGGGCGGCGTGGCGCTTGCCGACACGGGCCTCGTGTTCGACGCCGTGTACCGCGAGGACAGAAATCCACTGGCCAACGAGCTTATTCGGCGCGGCCGCGAACGCGCGGGTCGCGAGACCATTGAAAAGTCCAATATTCGCGGCATGGTGCGCAGCCTGCGCGCGGACGTACCCGTGTGGTATGCGCCCGACCAGTCCTACCGCCGCAAGCAGTCGGAGACCATCCCGTTCTTCGGCGTGCCCGCCCAAACCAACACGGCCACAAGCGCGCTGGCGCGACTGGCGAAGGCGGCCGTGGTGCTATTTGTGCCCGTGCGGCGCGCCGACGGCACCTACGACATCACGGTGTCGGCGCCGCTGACTGATTTCCCGGGAGAGGACGCGGTCGCCGATACGGTACGAGTCATGGGGCTCATCGAGGACGCGATACGCAAGGCGCCCGAGCAATACTTCTGGGTACACCGCCGCTTCAAGGGCGTGCCCACCGGTGACGGCGACCCCTACGACGCGTTGGCCGACGAAGACGCCGCGTAGCCTTCTGTCAACGCCGCCCAATCGGCGGCATCGGTGTGACAAGGACCTTGCGTACGCAATTTCTCGAGCGAGCGGTTCAGGCGTGCGAGATTGGCTTGCGTCCAGTCACCGGGCGCACGCAGGCGCGCGCGGTCAAAGTCGATGAGATGAAAGCCACCCGCCGCGTCGAACAGCACGTTGTGCGCATTGAGGTCGGCGTGCCAGGCCCCGGCCGCATGCAAGCGCGCGATGAGTGCGCCCAGCGCGTGCCAGTGCGCCTCGTCGAGCGGCTCGCGCGCGAGCCGAGCAGCGAGGGTCTCGCTGTCGGGAATCGACACGGTCAGTATCGCCGCGCGGTAGAACAGGCCGTGACGCCAGTAGCCTGCCGCGGCAGGCGCGGGGACGGGCAGGCCCCGGGCACGCAGGTGCTCCAGAATCTCGAACTCGCGAAAGCCCCGACTGGACGCCGCGCCCGTCGCGACGTAATGCGCGTGAGTGAACCGCGCCACGAGGCCACCGCGGCGGAAATGCCGCAGCACGTAGTCGCCCGTACCGTCTCCCACAAACCAGGCGGCACCGCGTCCCGCGCCCGCGCGGCCGCCCGAACGCGGCCAGGCCGCGCCGTCGAACAGGTAATCGGGCGGCACAAGCCAGCGCTGCGCGTCGACACGCACGCTGCTCGTCGTCATGAGGCCCGAAGGCCCTCTGGTTTCCCCGTCAGCCATGGCTGGTGCACACTTATCGGGATCGCCGCTCCCGTGAGCATTCTACCGGCTCTACACGTTTCCGGTCGTGCCGCGGGTCGCAGCGCGCCCGGAGCCCGACTCTCGTGACCGCTATCGACAATCTCTGCGTGCTCAGGCTGTCCGCCATCGGCGACTGCTGTCACACGCTGGCTGTGGTTCGGACGCTGCAGCAACACCTGCCCGAAACCGAACTGACCTGGGTCATCGGCAAGACTGAGGCGGGCCTCATGTCGGGCCTCGACGGCGTGGAACTCATCGAGTTCGACAAGGCGGGCGGGCGCCGCGCCATCCGCGACGTGCAAAGCGCCCTGGGCAGTCGCGAATTCGATGTGCTGCTCAATATGCACGCGTCCTGGCGCGCCAACCGCGTGAGTCGGCTGGTGCGCGCGCAGCGGCGTATCGGCTTCGACCGCGACCGCGCGCGCGACTTGCAGTGGCTGTTCACCGATGAGCACATCGCGCCGCAGCACCAGCCGCATGTCATCGACGGTCTCTTCGGCTTCGCCGAGCGCATCGGCGTGCGCGGGCGCGCGCTCGACTGGCGCCTTCCGCTTGAAGACGAGCACCGCGAGTTTGCGGCAACGCTTTCCGACGCTGGCCAACCACTGGTGGTCATCAGCCCCTGCTCGAGCATCCGGGCGCGCAACTTCCGAAATTGGCCCGCGTCGCGGTACGCAGCCGTCGCGCAGCATCTTGCCGATCAATATGGCGCGCGTATCGCTATCACGGGCGGTGGCTCAGCGCTCGAAATGGAGTACGCATCCGATATCGCTGATGCCGGCCCCGACGGTGTTGTCGACCTCGTCGGCAAGACCTCACTCAAGGGGCTCGCGGCGATCATCGAACGTGCAGCACTGGTGCTCTGCCCCGACTCAGGTCCCGCCCACATCGCCACGGCGGTCGGCACACCGGTCGTCGGGCTGTATGCCACCTCGAACCCGGGTCGCACGGGCCCCGTGTCGAGTCAGGACACGACGATCAATGCGTACCCGCGCGCGCTTGAGCAATTCATGGGCAAGACCCTCGACGAGGTGCGCTGGGGTCAGCGCGTGCGCCATCCCGACGCGATGGCCCTAATAACCGTCGACGAAGTCACCGTCGTCATCGACAGTCTTCTCGCTTAAGCGCACGCCGCTTCGACCGATGTCAGCACCGCTTCGGGTGTGATCTGCCAGAGGCAGTTCAGGTGCTTGAGCGGGCACTCACGCGCGAAACACGGGCTGCACGACAGCTCCAGATCGTGGATGGTCTGCTTGTCCGTGAGCGGCGGCGTGAAGGCCGGGCTCGTGGAGCCGTAGAGCGCCACCGTGTGGCAGCCCACAGCAGCCGCCACGTGCATGAGGCCTGAGTCATTGCTGACGACGGTGCCGCAGAGTGAGAGCAAATCGATGGCCTCGGTGAGCGAGGTCTTCCCCGTGAGGTCGGCGACAGGCACTTCGGCCTGGGCCGAGATCGTCGCCGCGGCGGCCTGATCACCGGGCCCGCCGAACAACCAAACCGAATAGCCCGCCTCAACGAGCAAGCGCGCGAGGCGCGCAAAGTGGGCGTGGGGCCAGCACTTGGCCGGCCCGTACTCAGCGCCAGGCAACATACCGATCACGGGACGCGACAGGTCCAGGCCCAGGCGCGCCACGGCCGCGTCGCGCGCCGTGTGATCAACACGCAGCTCTGGGCGCGGCAGCGCGGGCAACGCCGCGTTCTCCGGCAAACCCAGCGCCAGGAAGCGCTTCACGGTCTGATCGAGACGTTCTCGATCGAAGGCGCGCATATCGTTGATGAGCCCAAAGCGCATCTCGCCGCGAAACCCCGTGCGCCGCGGAATCTTCGCGAACCAGGGTACGAGCGCCGCCTTGGCCGAACGCGGCAACACGATGGCCTGCGTGTAGCCCGCGTTGCGCAGCGAGTGACCGATGCGACGGCGCACGCCAAGCCCCAACGCGCCGTGCCCCAACGGCAAGGCCACGCCGCGCCGTACCTCGGGCATCCGATCGAGCACGGGCAGCGACCAAGTGGGCGCCACAATGTCGATGTCAGGACCCGACTCCGACTGCGCGAGCGATTTGAACAGGGACTGCGCCATGACCATGTCGCCGACCCACGAGGGTCCGACGACGAGCACGGCCGGCGAACTCATTGGGCGTCGAGCGTGTCGAGGTAGGCGCGCACACCTTCGGCAACGCCGCGGAATGCGCCGTCGTAACCTGCGGCGCGCAGATGGCTCAAATCCGCTTCGGTGAAGCTCTGATACGCGCCCACGAGGTGCTCGGGGAACGGGATGTAGTCGATCTCGCCGCGTCCGTGCCAGTCGATGACACCGCGGGCCATGGCGTTAAACGGCTCAGCCTGTCCCGTGCCGCAATTGAAAACACCGCTCACGGAGGGGTGCTCGAGCAGCCAGAGGTTCACCGCAACCACATCGTCGACATAGACAAAGTCGCGCCGCTGCTCGCCGTCGTCATAGCCGTGGCTGCCTTCGAAGACGCGCACCCGGTCCGACGCGACAAGCTGGTTATTAAAGTGGAAGGCCACGCTGGCCATGCTGCCCTTGTGCTGCTCGCGCGGGCCGTAGACGTTGAAGTAGCGCAAGCCGGCCACCTGCGTGTTGAGCGAGGTCGCGTGGCGGCGGTAGTACTGGTCGAACAGCAGCTTCGAATAGCCATACACGTTGAGCGGCTTTTCGTTGGCCGGATGCTCGGCAAAGGTTGTGTTGCCGCCGTAGACCGCCGCGGAAGATGCGTAGATGAAGGGCACGCGACGCGTCTCGCACCAGGCCAGCAGGCGCTTCGAAAACTCGAAATTGCGCGCCATCATCATGCGCCCGTCCCACTCCGTCGTGGTCGAACAGGCGCCCTGGTGGAACACTGCGCCGACACCACCGAAATCGTCACCCGCGTCAATGCGCGTCAGAAAGTCGTCGCGATCGAGGTAGTCGGCGATCGCGAGGTCGACGAGATTGACGAACTTGTGCCCGTCCTCAAGATCATCGACCACAACGATGGGCTCGGCCGTGTGCCGATTGAGCGCCGCAACAAGGTTGCTGCCGATGAAACCGGCGCCGCCGGTGACAATGATCATGGCCGTGCCGCGTCAGTCGTCACGCCGCAGCCGGTACAGGGCGCCGCAGTACGGGCACTGGGCCTCGCCCGACTCTTCGATGGCCAGGTAGACGCGCGGGTGCGAATTCCAGGGCGCCATGTGGGGGCCGGGGCAGCACACAGGCAGGTCCTTCTCGGTAACTTCGTAGACGACCTGCGCGTTGGCGCGTTCCAGTTTGCGCGAGTCGGTCATTGCCGTGGCCACTTGGGATACTCCGGGTTCGTAACAGCACGGCATTATAGCAAGCGGGCAATCAGCTGGCGGGGCTCACGTCACCCAGAAGATGGTCCCAGACCGCACGGACGCAGGCGCGCGCATCGGCCAACTGGTGGTCGTCGACAACGCGACCACGCCTGTCGAGCGAACGTCGGTGAATGACGGCACGGAAGGCGCGGTAGGCCTGCTGCAACCCGGCGGCGGTGTCGGCGTCAAGTAATCCCGCCGCGGCCAGGCTGTCGAGCTGGCGAATGTTGTCACTCCAGGCCGTTACCGCGGGCACCTCGCAGGCGTGGCGCAGCACGAGGTACTGCACGAGAAACTCGAGGTCCCCCATGCCCCCGCGGTCCTGCTTGATATCGAACTCGCCAGATTTGGCTTCAGACAGGTTGTCACGCATTTTCTTGCGCATGGCAGCGACGTCGTCGGCCAGGGTGTCCCGCCGCACATCGCCGCATAACACTTCAGTGCGCAGCGTCTCGAACTGGTCACAGACGACGCTGTCGCCCGCGACGGCGCGCGCCCGCGTCAACGCCTGGTGTTCCCAGGTCCAGGCGTCCTCGGCCTGGTAACGCCGGAATGCGCTCAGGCTCGAAACCAGCAAGCCGGACCGGCCGCTGGGGCGCAGGCGCGTGTCGACCTCGTAGAGCTGGCCGTCGCCCGTCTGCACACTGAGCAGGTGAACAATGCGCCGCGCGAGGCGCATGACGAACATCGTCGCATCGATGGGCTGCGCGCCGTCGGTATCGCCCGCGCCGACATCGTGCAGGAACACGATGTCGAGGTCCGAGCCGTAACCGAGCTCCCAGCCGCCCAGCTTGCCGTAGGCCACGATGGCAAAACGCGTCTGCTCGTCGCTGCAACCGGGTGGCCGACCGTGCCGTGCCACCAGGTCCGACCAGGCGATAGCAAGCACGCGCTCGAGCACAATCTCGGCTACGTCTGTGAGCCGATCGCTCACCTTCATGAGGGGCAAGGTCTCGCCCACGTCAGCCACGGCAATGCGAAACCAGGCCGCGCGGGCGAAGCGCGCCAACGCCTGCACCCGGGCTTCGCTATCCGCGGGCCCAAGGTCTGCCTCAACGGCCGCAAGATCGTCAGCCAGCGCCGCACGATCCAGCGGCGCCAGCGACCAGCGCGTGTCGAGCAGCCCATCGAGCAGTGGCGGATGCGATGCCAGCTGGTCGGCCAAAAACGCACTCATGCCCGCGAGCGATACAAGCCGCTCGAGCGCTGCAGGCTGCTCGTTGAGCAATGCCAGATACGCACTGCGCCGCAATACGGCAGCGGCGACACCCAGGACCCTTTGCAGGGCGACAGCGGGCTCTGCGTGCGCCGCGAGCGCCCCGATCACGCCGCTGATAAAGCGCTCGAGCCGCTCGCGCGACACGGTATCGATCGGTGTTCGCGCGATCTGCTTGCGAAAATGCGTCAGCGCCGCGGACACGCCCTCGGGATCAGCGATCCCGCAGTCCGATACGGCCGCCTCAAGCACTTCTGTGGACTCATCGAGCCAACGGGCACCCTCGTCATCGCCGACTTCCGCCTGGAACAGCATGGCCTCGAACGCCTCGGACACCAGGCGCCGATGCGCGTCGAGATCGTCGCGCAGCGACTGCCAGTCCGCAGAGCCCATGGCGAGCGTGAGCAACCGCCTGCCCGTCTCGTCCGTTGGTAACGCGTGAACCTGGCGGTCGTCGAGTGCCTGCAATCGATTCTCGCACACGCGCAGTGCATCGTAGGCGCCGCGCAGACTGTCGACGGCTGGCGCCTCGAGCAAGCCGGCGGCAGCGATGGCGTCAAGCGCGGCATACAGCCGCTCGCTGCGGAGCTGGCTTATCTGGCCGCCGCGGATGAGTTGCAGCGACTGGGCCACGAATTCCACTTCGCGGATACCGCCGGGCCCCAGTTTGAGGTGGTCGACAAGGTCGCGGCGCTGCACCTCGCGCGCGATCATGGCCTTCATGTCGCGCAGCGACGCGAGCACGCCAAAGTCGAGGTAACGCCGATAGACGAATGGGCGAACCACCGTCTCGTGAAACGCGAGCGCCGGCGCGAGCGCCGTGCCCTCGCCCGCCACGAACCGTGCTTTGACGAAGGCGTAGCGCTCCCAGTCCCGGCCGTGCAGCTGCAGGTAGTTCTCGAGTGCCGGGAAGCTGATGGCCAGAGGGCCCGCCTCACCGAACGGCCGCAAGCGTGTGTCGACGCGGAAGACGCGCCCGGCTGCCGTGTTGCTGTCGATGAGGTCTATGACGATGCGCGCCTCACGCAGGCAGTACTCCGACGCACTGAGCGGCCGGCGGCCGTCGCTATCGCCCTCGACGGGGTAGGCAAAGATGATGTCAATGTCCGACGAGAAATTGAGCTCGCGCCCGCCAAGCTTGCCCATGCAGATCACGAATAGCGGAACAGCTGCGCCTTCCGCGTCGCGCAGCTCACCGTGGCGTCGACGCATGGCGAGCCTTGCCGCCACCAGCGCCGCTTCGAGGCATTGATCAGCCAGCGCGGAGAGCGCTTCGAGCGTGTCACCAAGCCCGGCACGATCGGCGAAGTCGCGCCAGGCGATGGCCAACATCACGCGGCGACGGTGCGTGCGAAGCGCCAGGCCCAGCGCGTCGGCATCATCACGGGGGGCGGCCTCGAGGCTTGATACGGCGTCGGGTGTCGCCCCATCCATCACGGCCAGGGCCGTAGCGGGCTCTGCCGAAACGCTGCGCCTCAGGAAGTCGCTGGCCGCCAGCGCGCGCCACCACTGTTGACCGGTTGCGTCCGTCGACGCCGCCTCGAGGCGGCTTACGAGCTCCGGGTGACCCAGGCCCGCCAGCCAGTCGGCGAGATGCTTGAACTCGCGGTCATCGATGAGCGATACGAACGACGCCGAGCGCAGTGCAGCTTCGAGCGAGAATGACATCGGGGCAGTGTAGCGCAGCGATCGGCGCCAAAAAAAACGTCGTCGGGCCCCGAAAAAGGCGTGTGCTGAAGGGGTTTTCCCGGCACCCGACGACGTACAACAGCGGGTAGTACTTACCCTTTATCTTGCTCTCGAACCGATCCTTGGTCCTCGCACCTGGTGACCCGCGTCAGAGCCAAGCCAGATTCATAACGATCACGGCGAGCAGGAACGTCGCATAGATGCCGGCCAGACAAAGCACCGAAGTGCTGAGCTCGCGGTCCGTCAGGCCGCCACCGAAATCGCCACCTGCGTGTTGTCGCCGCATCGAATTCATGTTCCAGGTCCCCAGCAAGTGCGCCGTACTGACCAGCGCTCACAGGGGAACTGCACCATGCGGGCGGTTTATCCCACCGAATGCAGAAAAAAATTGAAGTGACCCGAGCGGGTCAGAAGATGCCGGCGACGAGGCCCTCAGCCAGCGTTTCGGCAAGCGTGGCCGCTTGCTCGGGGAATTCCGGGTCCCAGGCGCCGCGCAGCACGAGCGGCGGCTGCGCCCAGCGCCAGGCCAGTCCCTTGACGATGCGCTCAAGCTGCAAACAGCTCCCGGCACCGTCTTCCCCTGCCCGTACCCAGGCCACCACGGGCAAACCCGGTGTCAGCTCTCTGCAGGGGTAGTAAATGCGCTCGAACCAGTCCTTGCTGCGGCCCGCCATGCTGCCGAAATTTTCTGTCGTGCCCACGGCAACACCGTCGCACCAGGCGATATCCGCCGGCGTTGCCGCCAGCGGTGGCAGCCAACGAAGCTGCAGCCCGTCCACGTCAACGAGCCGCTCACGGACGGCGGCAGCGACGCGACGCGTGTTCTCGGAAGGGCTGTGACTGACAACGAGAAGTCTGGGCACGACGTGTGATCGGTGCGCCCGTAGCGGGCGGATGGCTTGAGTCTAGCGTCCGGAGCACGCCCCGGCAGCACGAGCTAGCCCATCGTACCCGTGTTCGAGCGTTCGGCCTCAAGCAGGCCCGTGAGGTTGAGCATGCCTTCGTTGGTGCCCTCCGACAGCGCCTCGAGGCGCGCATCGAGTGGCTTGGGCTTGCCGAGCAGAAAGCCCTGGCCGTAGTCGACGCCCAGCTGCACGAGACCGTCACGGACCGCTTCCGTCTCGACAAATTCGGCCACGGTCTTGAGCCCCATGACGCGGGCCACCTGGGCTGACGCCGCGACCATCGACTCCGACACTTTGTTGGTATCCATGTCGCGCACGAAGCTGCCGTCGATCTTCAGAATGTCCACAGGCAAGTCACGCAGGTACGCAAACGAGCTGAGGCCCGCGCCGAAATCGTCGAGCGCGAATCGGCAGCCCAGTTCGCGCATCGTGTTCATGAAGGCGATAGCGCCCTCGCGGTTGGCGATGGCCGCAGTTTCCGTAATCTCGAAACAAATCTGCTCCGGCGACAGCGAACCGTTGAGCACGGCCTGGCGCACAAACTCGTGGAACGCGGGCTCACCCAATGACTGACCCGACAGGTTGAGCGCAAAGGAGGCCTCGTGCAGCGCCATGGTGCCGGAGTGACGACCCACGGACTCGAAGAAAGACTGGATCACGAAGCGATCAATGCGCGGCATCATCTGGTAATGCTCGGCCGCAGCAAAGAACTTCTCAGGCAGCATGACGTCGCCACTGGGGCCATTCATACGCAGCAGAATCTCGTAGTGCACAGAACCGACGTCGCTCACGAGCGGCACGATGGGTTGTGCATCGAGCGTGAACGCCTCGTTCGTGATGGCCTCCTGCAGCTGCGCAAACAACTGCAGGTTGTCGACGCGGCGCACGATGCTCTTATCGGCCGAGTCGAAGCACTCGACGCGGTCGCCGCCGTGGTCCTTGGCTTTCTCGCAGGCCATACGCGCCACGATGAGCGGGCTTTCTTCCGACGACTCGTAATCATTGAGCGCCACGACACCCGCCGAGAGCGTGACCGGGAACGTCTTTTTGCCGCGTGCGTAGAGTAGCTTCTGTGACTGGCCTCGCACGCGTTCTGCAAAGGCGACGCCGGCCTCGACATCGCGGTAACGCATCAGCACCGCAAACTTGTCGCCGCCGATGCGCGCAAGCGTCGCACCGGTTGGCATTTCCGACTGCAGCACGTTGGCTACGCGCACTAACACTTCGTCGCCGGCACGCTGGTCAAAGGTGTCATTGAAAACCGTGAGCTGGTCAACGTCGAAATAGACGAGGCAGTGCGTGTCCTGCGCGTCCTGCAGCTCGCCAATCGAGCTGTCCATGACGGACACGAAGTCGTTGCGTCGCATCAGGCCCGTGAGCTGGTCATAGCTATCATCGATGATGCGCTTAGCGACGCGTCCGACGTAGCGCACGAGTCGCTCTGCGGAAACAGACAGCGGCTTGCCGTCGACCTGGCAAAACGTCGCCAGCACACCGACGGCGTCGCCCGAGCGATCCATCACGGGGTACAAGATCAGCTGGTACGGATCGACGCGGCCGCGCGCACCCGAGGGCGGTGACTGCATCTGCAGCAGCACGGGCTTGTTGTAGGTTGAGTATTTTGGAAACAGCTGGCGCAACATCGTGGCGTCGAGCTTGCGCCGGTCGACTGGCTTCCAGTTGCTGTGGGTGATGCTGATGCGAATGTGCTTCGACGGGATCAGCAGCACCGTGTAACTCATATTGAGAAAACGGGTGAGTTCGCCGAGCAGCCGGCTCAGGCGGGCCTGACCGTGCGGTTCCTGCGCGACCTTCTCATCGACGTGGTAGATGAGATCCAGCTCATCGCGCATTGCCTTCATGGCATCGCGCAATTCGCCGGTGTCGCCGTCTTCGAGTTGTTGTTCGTTGAGTGTCGCCATGCACTTGTGCCTCAGGGCGTCGCACCGACTGGCGCAACGTGGGCAGGTCCATGACCTTACGTAAAGCGGGCTTCGGTTTCCGTGATCGAGGTCTCAGGGCCCCGTCCCGCCTGGGTTCGCACCAGATCAGCGCATCGGGCGCTTTGCTCAGTAAATCCGGAAGCCACCGTGGCGTTTGCGGCTGCGGCTGTCGATCCACCAGAAACCACCCACGAAGCCGAGCACCAGGGCAACCAGCACGGCGCCCAGCGCGAGCGGCCAGGGTAACGCCAGGCCATACACCCGCATTTTGCGCTCGTAGTCCGCGTTGGCCTCGGCCGCATCGTCATACTGCGTCTGCAGGTCGGCCAGCGCGTCGCGTGCACCCTGTAAGTCCGACTCCAGGCCTGCGATGCGATTGGCGGACCCACTGAATTCGTCACGCACCGAAGCGAGCGTGGCCTCGGACTGCGCGAGCGCCTCTCGGGTCTCCGTGACGACGAGGCGAGCCGGTTTATCGTCGACCAGAAAGCCCGCCTTGACGTAGCCTTCAGTGCCGTCGGGCAACCGGATGCGCGCGTAGAGCCGGGAGCGTTCAAGCACGGTCATCTCCTGGCCGCTCTCGAGCGACCGGAACGGTGCATCCGAAGTGTCCGCCGCACGATGCAGGCCCAGTCGCAGGACATCCGTGACGTAGGCCGTCTGCGTCTGCGCGCTGGCCTGCAGGGCGCACCCCAGCATCGCCAGCGCGATCAGTGTTCGAAGCCCATAGTTCATCAGTCGCTCCCGGTCATTTCGTCGCTGTCTTCAGGCAGCTGTGTCAGCACAGGTCCTTTATCTCGCGGCGTGTAAGCGTACAGCCAACGCAACAGCGCGTCCTGTACGGCCTCGCCACCGCCACGGTGAACGCCGCGCGCATTGTGCAGCGTCACCACGATATAGCGGCGGCCATCGTTAGCCATTAAATAGCCGGCCATGGCCGACACGTCGTCGAGCCTGCCCGTCTTCAAGTGGGCGCGCCCTGTTAGCGGCCCGCGCCGCAGTCGGCGCCGAAAGGTGCCGTCGGTGCCAGCCAGCGACAGCGACGACAGAAACTCGGGCATGAAGGGGCTGCGCCAGGCATGCCCGAGCAGCGAGGCCAGGCTGCGGGCCGTGATACGGGAGTCTCGGGACAGGCCCGAGCCGTTGTCGATGTAGAAGCCAGGAAAATCAAGCCCGCGATCATCCAGCCACTGCTCCACGGCGTCGCGCGCCTTTTCGGACGACGCTGGCTCGCCGAAATAGTGCGCCCCCAGCGTCAGGAACACCTGACGGGTCATGACGTTGTTGGAGTGCTTGTTGATGAGCCGGATGACTTCACCGTAGGGCCGCGACGGCCAGTTCATCATCGGCTCAGCCTCGGTGTCGATAGGCGCCCGCCGGACGCCACCGCTGATCGTGCCGCCCAACCGCTCCCAGGATTGCCGAATCAATCCATAAGCGTAGTCTTCGTGCGTGAGCAGCGAGCGGCCCAGCGAATAGCGCCGACAACCGTCGGGAAAGCGGCCGTGGAACCGTACGCGGTCGCCATCGGTTTCGGCGTCGATCTCGATGCCGCGCAGATAGCCCCGGCAACGCCCGCGCACGAGCTCGATGTCGTTGACCACTTCGAGGTTGGGCAACTCAGGCAACGAGGTAATACGCACCGCGCGCGACCCCGGCACGGGCTCGAACCAGAACTGCACAACCTTGAAGTTGACGAGCATGGCATCGGGGCCGACGTTGTAGGCACGCAGCGGCTCGCCGTCGAAGGCACCGGGATCCTCGGGCTCGAGTTCGAAGCGGCTGTTGTCGATGACGATGTCGCCAGCAATGTGATTGACGCCGCGCCGCCGGAGCTCCATGAGCAGCTGCCACAACACCGACTCAACGAGGTAAGGATCGCCGCCACCGCGCAAGCCCAGGTCGCCCTGCAGCACGCCGTCGGCATCAATCTCGCCAAGCGCAAACACCTCGGTTTCCCAGGTGTGACCCGGCGTCAGCGCGTCGAGTGACGCGTAGGTTGTCACAAGCTTCATGGTCGAGGCCGGGTTCCGCGGGACATCGGCCGCGAAGTCGATGACGGGCTGACCGGTTTCCACGTCGACGACGTACACGCTCAGGCCATCGCGACCAAGGTCGAACCGGTTCAGTGTGCGGATCAGCGAGGGTGGCAGATCATTGCTGGCCGCCTGTGCGCGGTCGGCCAGTGTGACGGCGCAGACGACGGCCGCTGTGGCCAGGCCAAGCTGGGCGACCACGGCCTGGATGAAACCCCGATTTGTCATGTGATTCCGTTATGCTGCGCGCACGCAGCGATCCGCTGCGCCCGACGATTATCGGAATCGGACCGCGAATATGCAAAACCGTTGGCACCGGGTTGGCTGTGCGCTGCTTCTTGGCCTCTGCGCGACACCGAGTCAGGCCCAGGGCGAGACCACGCTCGACTTTACGGCGGGTGTGCGCAATCTCTCGCCCATTGCTGCCTTGTTTGCACTCGAACCACCCGTATTGCGAGAGCAGGACGGCCTCGTCGTATCGCTGTCCACAGCCAGCCACGCCATCGGCGAGTCCGAAGGCAACAACGTTCTGCTGATCGATGGTGAAACCAACGTACTCGACCTGGTCGCCACGTTCAGCCTTGGCGCGGATTGGCGCGTTGCCGTGACAGTGCCCTACGTGTGGCACGCGACGGGTTCACTGGATCCGCTGATAGACGACTGGCACCGATTTTTCGGTCTGCCGGACGGCATCCGCGACGAGATCCCCCGCGACGATCTCCGGTTCGAGTATTTGCGTGACGGCCTGCCCGTCGTCGATCTCACCCGCAATTCGCGGGACCTCGGCGATGTGCGTCTTGCAGCAAGCTGGGCGCCTGAGGCGCTCGCCCGACACGGACTGTCGCTGGCCCTTGGTGTCAAACTGCCCACGGGTGATGCCGAGACACTCACAGGTAGCGGTGGCACCGATGTCAGCGCGGTGCTGCACTGGCGCCGACAGACACCGACCTCGCGCTGGCTGCTTGAGGGTTCGGCGGGCGTCGCCGCACTGGGTGACGCGGACCTGGCGCTCGGCGACCAAACAGACACCGCGTGGCTGGGCCATGTTGCGGTGGGTTACACCGTGTCGCCGAAGCTGGTGCTGGGTACCCGCCTTCAATTACACACGGGCCCCGTCGCCGATGGTCCAGACCCGCTGAGCGATACCAGTGTGATGCTGACTACGGGTGGCAGCATCACGCTGAACGACGACTGGCGCCTAGACATCACCTTCGATGAGGACATCAACGTCGATTCCGCGCCGGACATCGTGTTCCGGTTTGCGCTGTCTCGACGCTTCGACTGATCTCAGACGGCCTGCCCGTTCAGGGGCTCGTCTTGCGAATCGCCCGACTCGGGGGCGACGGACTCCGCGATCGACTCACGCAGCACGCGCGATGCGGTGCGCTGGATGATCACGCCCGTCGCCAGGATCGCGACCAATCCGCCAATCAGAAGTGCGGTCTGCCAGGGGCCACTGATCTGTCCGCCTTCCATAAGCGCGTCGATGTTGCGTGCCACGGACCCGATGTACACAAACAGCACGACGGGCGGCAGCATGCCGGCGGCCGTGGCCACGAAGTACGGCATCACACGAATGCGCGTGACGCCGAAGATGTAGTTGAGCACGTTGTAGGGCAGCAGCATCGAGACGCGCGTGAGCAACACGATCAGCGCGCCCTTCTGATCTAGGGCGCGATCGATGGCATCGAATTTCGGGTAGCGTGCGGCGACGGCGGCAACCTGGTCGCGTGCGACCGTCGCGCCCAGCAGGAACGCCGCGGTCGCCGCCACGGGTGTGGCGATGGCGACGAGCAAAACGCCCCAGCCGAACCCGAACAGGAACCCGCCCGTCATAAAGAGCAGTGAGCCCGGCACCATGATGCAGGCGCCGATGACAAAGGCGAGCAGGAACCAGGCCCGACCCTGCCAGGGGTGCGTCTCGATCCAGGCGGAGGCCTGCGTGAGCCAGGCTTCGAGGGGCAGCGTCCATACTGCGACGAGCATCCCCGTGAGGAACAGTCCGCCGGCGATGAGACGGCCTTTGCCGCCCGCTGCTTGTGGTGTGCTTTGTGTGTTCATGTTTGCGCCTTCGTCAGAAAGCGGACAGCGGATTCGCAGCTAGTTTGCCGCATCAAATGCGTCTGTGTCCGCATCCGTTGTCGCCGCAGCGGCGAAAAGCGCTCATAACCCCCGGCGCCGGGTCACTCGCACTCTCGGAGACACACTATGTTGACGTCTGTAAAAAAACTGAACCGCCGTGCCGCCACGGCAGCATCGATTCTTGCAATCGCCGCGATGGCCACACTGAACGTACCGGTTCAGGCGGGCCATCACGAAGAAAAAATGAGCGCCAAGAACATTGTCGAAACAGCACAGGCCGCTGGCCAGTTCGGCACGCTGCTCGCCGCAGCCCAAGCTGCCGGTCTCGCCGACACGCTGGCGAACGGCGGTCCGTTCACGGTCTTCGCACCGACCGACGACGCGTTCGCCAAGCTGCCGGAAGGCACTGTCGAGACGCTGCTGAAGCCTGAGAACCAGGACCAGCTCGCGCGCATCCTCAAATTCCACGTGCTGTCGGGCAAGGTCAAGAGCACCGCACTGGCCGACGGCATCAGTGTCGACACGCTTGCAGAAGCCGCTGCCGGCATCGCTGCCAAGGGCGACGGCTTCACCATTGAAGGCGCCAACATCGTGGCCGTGGACATCGCTGCCAGCAACGGCGTCATCCACGTCATCGATTCCGTCATCCTGCCGCCAGAGCCGACCGCTTACATGAGCGGCAGTGACCGTGCGCTGGACATCATCGACACGGCCATCGACACGGGCGT
>JBCCBB010000155.1:0-3675 GCA_039814545.1 Pseudomonadota bacterium | reverse complement strand
GTCATGTTCTCGCCGCCTACGGAGTCGAAGACGACATCGAACCCGGCACCGTCGGTGTGCTTTGCAACGTAGTCGGCGACGGATTCCGTCAGATAGTTGATACCGGTCGCCCCATAGCCCGCCACAATCGCGAACTGATCGTCCGTCGAGACAGTGGTGTAGACGTCCGCACCGAGCTGCTTGGCGAGTTGTACGGCGACGTGCCCAACCCCACCGACACCGCCGTGCACGAGCACTTTCTGCCCGGCCTTGACCTGTGCACGCTGCAACCCTTCGTAGGCCGTAATACCGACGAGCGGCAGCGCGGCGGCCTCACGCATCGAAAGCCGCTTTGGCTTGTGCGCAATCAAGCGCGCGTCGGCCACCATGAAGTCCGCGAGCGCGCCCTGCAGGTGGGCGAGCCCCCCCGCACATCCGAAGACCTCATCACCGGGCGCAAACCCTGTGACGCCCTCGCCCGTGGCTTCGACCGTGCCCGCGAAGTCCATGCCAAGCACCGCGGGCAGATCCGGTGACAGCGGCAAGTTCTCCTGGCCGAGCTGGCGAATCATCGTGTCCACGGTGTTGACACTGCTCGCAGCGACACGCACCAACACCTGGCCGGGGCCTGCCTCAGGCTGTGAAATATCTGTGAGTTGGAACGAAGCGTTGTCGCCGTACTCGTTCAGGACCATTGCGCGCATGGTGGTACTCCTGGGTCATTGGGGTGTGGCGCGCACGTTAACTTGCCGGATCTCCGGTAAAAAGCGGTCGATCCGAGAATCAGTATTTCTATTTTCTAAATAATCGATCCATTGGATTGCGAGCAAGGCATCGCCGCGAGGCCTGAGATGTAACCGCCTATGGTACGAACGACAGTAGTTTCACCGTCCTAACGCGAGTCGCGCATTCGCGCCTGCATCGCCGCTCGGCGTTCCTCTTGGATCGCTATGAGCGCTGTGAGCTGCGTGTCGCTCAAGATACCCTCAAGCTCGGCCAGCGTGTTTGCTCGCAACGCCTCCATTTCAGCGCGCAGCGCTTTCAGGGTCTTGCGATCGGGCCTGGCAGCCTGGCGGCTCTCCGGGTCCAAACCGTACTTGGCCATCAGTTCTCTTTGCGCCAACAAAGACCGCTCAACGACGGGCAAAAACCGCTCAATCTGTTCGTCAGTCAGCTCCAGTCTTTCGATGGTCTGCTGTACCTGCAGACGGATCTGAGCCGCGCGATCCCCCTGCGTGTGGGCCATTGGGGCGCAACTAAAAAGCGCAACGAACGCTACAAAAAACACGACACGTTTCATAACAATCTCCTAAGGAAAGGGCTTACCTCGCTGTCATGTGGATTTGACGAACAGGGGCCGAGCTTTCTTCCCAAAGGTGACCCCGCTCTCAATCCACGATGCGCTGGCATTGCAACGGGAAGGAATTGATGCCGCATAACGTCTAAGAGTCGGGTGCCCCCGAAACGCTGCGGCGCGGGGCTGCGGGCGGGTCAAAAGGTCATAATGTGTTGATGCGGATCGTCGATTCTGTAAGCACTGAGCACAAAACGGATGCCGAGCTCATTGCCGCCGTGACTCGTGGCGACCGCAATGCCTTTGCAGATATCGTGAGGCGCTACGAGGCCGTCGTCGCAAGTACGGTGATCGGCATGCTCGGGGCGGGCGACGCAGCCGAAGAGGCCGGTCAGGTCGCGATGATCAAGATCTACAACGGGCTTGATCGGTTTCGAGCCGATTCGAGCTTCAAGACCTACGTGACTCGAATCGCCATGAACACCGCGCTCGACGAACTGCGCCGACGCAAGCGGTTCCTGTCTCGATTTTTCACGCGCGCCGACAGCGACGCGGCGGACCCTATCGATGACATTCCTGCATCAGACAACGTTGCAGGCAACCTGGAACAGCGACAGCTCGTTCTCAATGCGCTGAACCAACTGAAGCCGGAGTTTCGTTCCGTGGCCGTTCTGCGCTTGATGCAGGGCTACAGCACAGCGGAAGTCGCGGCCATCCTGAACCTATCTGAAGGGACCGTTTTTTCGAGACTGTCCCGTGCACGCCAGCACCTGAAGGCCGCGCTGGAATCGGAGATCTATGATGAATAACAAACACAGGGCACTCCTGGAGCGATACCTCGACGGCAGCCTGACGCCGACCGAGCTGGAGACATTTAAAGCGCTGCGAAGCCATGATCCGACCTTTGACGCGAGCGTCGTTGACGCCGAGGCACTCGGTCGTGTCGTCGAGGGTAGCGGACCGCTTGGGTTTCAACCCGGCTTCGAAGCCCGCGTGATGGCGCGGATTAACGCGCGGGCAGCATTCGTTTCCGATGATGCGATGATGCTGTTGTGGCGCATGTTTCCGCGAGTGGCTGTTCCGGCCAGCGCACTGACGGTCCTTATTATGCTGAACAATTATCTCGGTGCGCCCGCAGGCGCATCCATCCTGGACGCCCTGTTCGGCTTGCCCGCTCGCAATATCGTCGCCGTGCTGGGAGCGCTGACATGACCGGGCGTAAGGGCGCGGTTCTGCGCAGCGTGGCCGTGTTGGTGGTGACATTGATGATCGGCGTGGTCATGGGCGCAGCGATCATGGGCAATGTCATTCGCCATCGTGTCACCGAGATTCAACAGTTCACCAGCGCCGAGGGTTTCAAACTCCAAATGATGTCGCTGATCGAACCCATGAACGCCTCGCAGGCGGACGCGGTCACAGCGATCGTCGACGCGCACGGTGACACCTTCGGGAAACGGATCGCTGCAAACAGAGCAGAATTCTTCTTGAGCCTGGAGCGCCTCGATACGGAACTCGCACCGCTGCTGACGCCCGACCAAAAGCAGCGAATCGCCGCGCATCGGGAATCACTAAAGAGCCGGATTAATCGCTACGGCAGCGATGATGAATAACGCCAAGTCACACTAAATAGTGCTGGGCGCCTTGTGTGGCGCCCCGACAGCATGCTGGCCCGGTCAGCAGGTTTCGCATGCCGGGAAGGTCTGCGGTGCGTCGGTCGTCTAAGTATCGAATTTCACAGATGTGGAGTACTTCTCATGAAGTATCGATTACTTGGCGCCCTGCTGCTGTTAGGCCTTTTCGGCTGTTCGAGCAGTGGCTCAGACGACAGCGAACCAACACCTGTATCGACAGAATTTTCAGTGCAGGCCAGTGCGCCAGCTTCAGGCACGGAAACACAGAAGCTCGCGTTGAGCGCAACAACGTCTAATGCACAGGGCACGGTGTCCTATGACTGGACACAAACCGCCGGCCCGTCGGCGATCATTGACGGTGACGACACCGCAACCGCGAGCATCCAGATTCCGCTGCTCGACAGCAGCGCGGTGCTCGCGTTCGAGGTATCGGCGACCGACGGATCCGGCGCCTCCAGCGTGGCCAGCGTGAGCATTACAGCGGACCCCGAAGCGGGCGCGAGCCTTCTCGAGGTGGAAACCGTACACAACGGTGTACGCCGCATCTACAGCGTTTACACACCTGACACAGTTGCCGCAGCAGCCCCGCTCGTCATGTTCTTGCATGGGTCCAGCGGCAATATGCGCGAATTCATCGCCGAAGGTGAGACACCACGCGATTGGCTGACGTTAGCGGATCAGGATGGCTTCGTAGTGGTCTACCCCAACGGCTATTCCGATAACGACGGTGACGGCCTCGGTGAGAGCCAGAGCTGGAATGACCTGAACGGG
>JBCCBB010000089.1:0-10907 GCA_039814545.1 Pseudomonadota bacterium | reverse complement strand
GTACTACCGAAAATTCCCGGAGAACGACCGCGGCTTCGTCTACCTGGCGCACGAGATTCGTGACGCCGATGACCTCTACTTCCCAGTGTTTGGCCCCGCAAACACGGACCCGGATAGCGCCCCGAACGATGACTCGGAGGTTGTGAACGGTATCGGGCTGGGTGACCTGTTTTCTTATGAGGTCATTCAGCGAGGCGCTCGAATCGATGTCATCTTGAGACGCGGCGATCTAAGCGGCCCAATCATCGGCCACAACTTCATTGATATGAACGAGCAGGGCAGTGGCTATGACGTGCCACAGGAATGGATGTATTTCAAAGCCGGCGCCTATTCGCAGAACAACACGGGTGATGGTGACGATTTCGATCAAGTGACGTTCTACGCGCTTGAGAAATCGCACGACTAGCGCCTTGTGGTGCGCAGTCGCCAAGAATTGGTAGCCGCCCTCGGAGTCGAACCGAGAAACACCTGTTTCTGAGACAGGTAGGTATGCCAAATTCCCTTCAGACGGCTGTTGTTTGGGTTGAGCTACCGGATTCGAACCGGCATCTGCCAGGGTCACGTCCTGGGGCTTTGCCGTTAAGCTAAGCTCAACATCGTTGATGTTTGGTCCGGACAGCTGGATTCGAACCAGCGACATCTCGGCTCCAAACCGAGGACTCTGACCAGGCTGAGCTACATCCGGAATGTGGCGCCGCGGATCGGACTTGAACCGACATCTTTCGGATCGACAATCCGATGCTCTGCCATTGAGCTACCGCAGCTTTGGCGGCCCGTGGCCGCCGCAAACTGGCTGGCACAGTAGGATTCGAACCCACATCTCTCCGCGTAACAGGCGGATGCTCTACCGTTGAGCTACATGCCAAAAACTGGTGGATCGGGATGGAATCGCACCACCGTCCGCTGGGCTTCAACCAGCTGCTTTGCTACCTAAGCTACCGATCCGTGTTGGTGGAGAGGGTAGGAGTCGAACCTACAAGACCCATGTGGGTTCCCGGGTTACAGCCAGGCTATCTCGCCAGTGAATGCCTCTCCGGTGTTGGGGCTGACGGTGAGCCTCGAACTCACAACCTTCTGTTTACAAGATAGCTGCTCTGCCACTTTGAGCTACATCAGCATAAAAAAAACCCGGTGGTTTCTGGAACCGACCGGGGTCTCTAAGGGGAGTACTCCTGGAAGGTTCGCGTGTCGCGCCTCCCGGAACATGAGTTCTGGAAGGCTAGACCATCGGCGCTCCAAAAATCATGGGGCGCGGGTCACAAAGGTCGATCGCATCAAGCGACAACATCGGCGTCGTACTGGACAGATACGTGCCGATGACCGAATGGGCATCGGTATGCACGCGCTGTCGAGCGGCGGTGGTGGTGTCGAGTTGGCGAACGCTTGTGTTCATTGCGAGAGCGAGTATACCGGGCCGCTTCCGCGTGTCAACAGTAAAGTGAACAAAGGTTCTGTAAAAGTGAACAACGCGATGCGCACTAAGGTTTCGTGCTGCGCTTCGTCTTGGCTTTGCGAACCGACGCCAGCCAGTTGTCGAGTGTCGATTCCTGGCGCGCCGTAAGGTCGAGCGCGCCTGCCATGAGCTCGATGGTGTCGATGACCCGGTGCCGAATCGCGGCGCCGACTTCGTCGCCCGGGATGCTCGGACCCTTGCCGAAGAGGATCCAGCCTGGCGAGACATTGGTGATCTCTGAGATGGCTTCGATGATCTTGAGGTTGGGGTTTTTGGGCTCGGTGGTCTCGAGTCGATGCAAACCGGTTTTTGACAGGTTGATGCCGTAGTCACGCAGCGCTGCGCGTAGGTCTGCCGGATTCATCTGCGCGCGCTGGCGCGCAGCGCGAATGCGACTGGCGATGTCTTTCGTCTCGTCCACGGTGCCCCGGCTTGCGATCTCGGAGAGCGCATAGCATAAGCGACGAAGACCGTCGCCGCGCGCTAGATCAATATCTCGAGACCCAGCGGCACGACGATTACGGCGGCCAGTCCCGCCAGCAGGTAACGCTGCCAGGCTGGCGCGGCTGCCGATGACTGCTGCCACCTCAGGCCGAGGAAGGGCCTCAGTACGCCAATCCGTCGCGCAATCTCATAGACCAGCAAACACCCACCGATCGTGCCGAGCACCACGACCACGGGCTCGATCACGGGCCCCAGCGTCAGGGGTGCCAGATAGAGCGCGAGCAGCAAAATCAGCGTTTGATGCACGATGTAGAACGGGTAGACACCCGGCGAGAGGTAGCTCAGCAAGGCTGACGGCCTATTGAGGTGCTGCATCGCAAAGCCAAAAAGTGCGCAAAGACACCACCAGCGCATGGCGTGGTTGAGCACGATAAGGCCGGTGAGCTGCATCCCGCTCGGCCCGCTGACGGCGGGCAACCAAACGAGATGGTAGGCAGCCAGCGTGAGGCCGTAGGCGCCGAGTCCAAGCGCCGCAGCGGCCCAGCGGACTCGTCGCAACGCCTCCCAGACAGGCACCTGCTTGGTCACCAGATAGCCCAGCACAAAAAAGCTTAAGCCCAGCGCTTCTCGGCGACCGTCGGACCCGAATTCTGGAAACGCGGCCAGCTCGATGCCGACTAGAATTGAAGGTACCGCGAACAACACTGACGCCGTACCGAGTGGCACCAGCAGGCGCTGAAACCAGGGGCGTGCACGAACCCAGCTCAGCACGGGCAGCGCGATGAGCAAGAGCAACGTAAACGTCCAGAGCTCGCGCAGGTACCAGAGGTGGTTCACGTCCACGTGTGGCCAGATCCCGGATTGATAGTCCGTAAATACGGGCGACCGAAAGTCGAAAAATGCGCGGTAGAACTCGAGGTAGCTACCGACGAAGTCGCCCTTGCCGCTCATCTCGACAAAGAGCTGCGGCGGCACGATCACCCAAATGCCGAAGGCCAGTGGCAGCAGCAATCGCACCGACCGTGATCCGAGAAACTCCCACCAGCGGAGCTTGTCCAGCAGATACGACGTTGCGATGCCCGAGATCATCCAGAGCAGGGCCATACGCCAGGGATTCGCGAGCAGCAGGATGTTCTCGAGAAACTCTGAGGTGTAGGCGCTCTTGTAGTGAAACCCCCAGCGCGCCACGTAAAGCATGCCGATGTGATAGAGGATCAGGATGCCGAACGCGATGACGCGCAGCCAATCAAGGTCGTGGCGGCGTTGCGTTCTACCAGAGTCCGGTGGTGCGTCCATACCCCGGATTCTACGGAGAAGCGGACTGATGTGGTCCCGAAGTGACGCGTCGGGGGTAAGGCGGTCGTCGCCTCGGACGAGTGGCGCTCTTAGCCGGTACCGTCTGCGCGGGCGGCTTCCGTCTCCCCGCGATTCATCGCGGTCGCGGCATCATCAATGAGTGCGTCGACGGTCCTGTGGCGCTCCGCGTCGAAAGCCGCAACGCCGACGCCCCAGTCGATGTGGGCCTGCATTTCTGCGGGCAGTTCGCCGCGCAGCTCGACAAGACGCTTGAGTGCGGGCGCCGCCCTGTTCGTTGTGTTGGTCACAAGCACCACAAATTCGTCGCCGCCGATCCGCGCGACCACATCGGCGGAGCGGAAGCAGCGCGTGAGCAGCCGTGAAAACTCGGCCAGCACGCCGTCTCCGACCTGGTGTCCGTACCGATCGTTGATTCGGGTGAAGTCATTGAGATCGAAGTACAGCAGCTCGGCGACCGTACCCAGGCGCTCGCACAGCGGCAACACGTGGCTTGCGACCGCAAAGAAGCCGCGCCGATTAATGAGCTGGGTCAGTTCGTCAACCGACGACTGTGCCAGCGTGACGAACTCCTCCTCCACCATACGGGCGAGCTCGCCGAGGATTTCGAGTTCTTTCTCGTTGAGCGTTCTCGGTTCGCTGTCGATAAGGCACAGCGTCCCGATCCGTTGCCCTTCGGGCGCCTTGATCGGTCGCCCGGCGTAGAAGCGGACGTCAGGCTCGCCGGTCACCAGCGGGTTGTCGTGAAACCGTTCGTCCTCGCGGGCGTTCTCCACGACGAAGACCGCATCATCGAGAATCGCGTGGCCGCAGAAGGAGACATCACGACGAGTCTCGCTGGCGTCGAGCCCCTGGCGCGACTTGAACCACTGCCGGTGGCTGTCAACGAGGCTGATCAAGCAGATGTCGACATCGAAAATCTGCTTGGCAAGGTTGGTGACACGGTCGAACCGGTCCTCGGGGTAGGTGTCGAGAATCTGCAGCGCGCGCAGACTGCTGATCCGCGCCGCCTCGTCGATTGGAGTCGCTGGTTTTTTCATCTGGAACGTTCTGCTGCCCGTGTCTCGGTAGCGTCCGAACTTTCGGGAGCTTGAGCGCCTCGATCCGCTGGCCGGGCGCTCCACGCAGCACGGCCTGACCGCCATGCTGTCGGCCAGTCCAATCCGGCTGAGCGCCGCTGAGAAGGCCATCTCTGACGTCGCCTGCAATCACTTGAAGTCGTTGGCCTATTCGCCGTCCCGAGCCGATGGCGTAGCGTGAATCGCCTCCCATACCCGTTCGGAGTCTTCGATGTCGAAATCAACCCTTGCAGCCGGACTTGTGAGCTCGTTGGCGCTACTTACAGCAGTGTCATCCGCGGGTGACCCGGCCGTCCCGAAATACCCGTCCGAAATGGTCAGAACCAAAGCCGACGACACGCCGTTTCAGGACTTCTTCCCAGGGATCTCTGTGTACCCGCTGTATGGCACGTTCGAAGGGCCAGGTCCTCATGCGGTGATCGTCCGTAACGACCCTTCGATCGCGGAAGAAGTTGCCCATACCCATACCAACGGTTATTGGGCGGTTGTTGTTTCCGGGCGCCTGCTGCATTGGGAGCTTTCCGAACCCGATCGCGGCCCGATCCTGACCGCCGGTGCCTCCTGGTTTCAGCCTGGTGGCGTGCCGCACGCGGACGTGTGTCTCGGGCCCGAGGTTTGCGTCACCGTGATTAACTGGCTCGATGAAGGCGACTTCAAGCCCGTCAATTAGGCCGGCCCCATGCCAATTTCCCATCCGGCTGATGTCTTGGTGTTTGCAGCCGCTGCGTTAACCGCGCTCATTGCTGCACAGTCACTGCGTCACGTCACCTCCGGGTACCCCGAGCTGGCGGTGACAGCGCGATGGCTTGGCTTGGGTCTTGTCGTGTGGTCCGCCGTCGCGATCTTCGCGTCAACGATTTCATTCTTCCCCCAGAGAACGGCTTTCGTGGATGGCGATTTTCCAGGCTTCCTGGCGCTGAATACGCTCATCATGTTGTTGCCTGGCATCTTCGTTGCGGCGGCTCTCGTGTCCGAGCGGGTTCGCGCAGTCGTGTGGCTGGTGCCTGCCTATGCCCTGATCGGTATTCACGTGTACCGGCTTGGCGGTGGTGTGATTGTGCAGCTTGGCCAGGAAGGGCTATTGCCGCCCTACATCGCTTACACCACCGGCGTCGGCGACATGATTGTCGGCGCGACGGCACTCCCGATCGCAGTTTGGATGTCCCGGGGATGGCGCGGCGCCCGGCTCGCCGCCGGGGCGTGGGCCTTGTTTGGGTTACTGGAATTCACCAATGCCGTCGTTGCCGTTCAGTTGTCGTTCTTCGGCATCGTGCCGTCGGAGATTGAGCCTGCGATGGTTGGCTTCCCGCCCATGTCGACCATCTGCCTGTTTCAGCTGCCGTTTGGCGTCATGACGCACGTTTGGTTGCTGATGCGTCTCAGACGGTCTCACGCCTAAGCACGTCATGTGCGGCGGAGAAATGTTCGATGACGTTGCATTGAAACAGCAAAGCCAGTGCGACCAGCTGGCACGCCAGAAACACGCCGATGCCGGCATACACGGTCATCGGCGAAGCCATTTCAGCGGGCATTGGGTGGAGTGCCTGAGTGAGGAGACCGTGCGAGTAATCGAACGCACCTAGCGCGTTGTAGACCACGAGCACGCCCCATACGCGAATACTGCGGCGCACCCAAAATGCATACACCATCAGCGGCACCAGCACGCCGAGCATGGCATCGCTGAGCCAGGGCCCAAACCAGGCGTCGGGTGCCGGTCCACCCAAAAACTCGACCGACGGCAGAAACAGCAGGGTCTGGGCGCGGAACACGGTTGCCCCCATGAGGAGCGCGATGGCCCACCGCGTCGACGTGTTCATGCGTGCTCCTTGGTTCTTGTCTTGCGAAGTTGGCGTGGCGTCATGCCAGTCCAGCGTCGGAATGCACGCTGGAACGCCGTCGTGTCTCGGTAGCCAAGCAAATGTGCGATCTGTTGGTTGCTGAGATCGCTGCTTTGAAGGTAGCGCTGCGCGAGCTCCGTGCGCGTGGTTTCCAGGAGATCCTGAAATGACGCGCCTTCGTCTCGCAGTCTGCGAAACAGTGTGCTCTTGCTCATGCCCAGCCGCGTGCCGACGTAGGCCAGCGTCGGCTCCGCGGTACCCAGAGCCTCGAGAATGGTGGCACGAACGCGGTGCGTCATGGGACTGTCGCCAGCCATGATCAGGGCTTGCGCTTTCAGGTCATTCTCAGTGGCCTGCCAGAGCGCGTCATTTCGGGAGACAAACGGTGTCTTCACGTGGAGCGCCATGTAGCTGATCGACGGCGCGCCCGCTGTGGGAATCTGATCGAAAACATCAGCCAGCCGAAAGCGTTCGTCCTCCGGTAGCGGCAACCGGATGCGCGTGGGAGAGAACGGACGCGTTGCGAGAATTCTGGCCGTGGCGTGCATGTTGATGATCTGGCCACTACTCAGGCTCGGGGGCAGGTCGATGTGTGCGGGATCAGAATCGATCCTCAATGTGAACTCATCCAACGTTCGTGATATCGAGAATCGAACCGGTCCGAAAATGTGTTTGTAACGGGCAAAGCGCGACAGGCCCGTTTCGAGGTCTGGCGCCGTCGTCATGGCGAATAGAATTGGAATCGCAGGCCCACTGGCCATGCGCAGTCCCAGCGTCTTGGGGATGTCTGGCACGTCGGACATGGACACCATCGTGTTCCAGAGCTGGCAAAACTCCTCGCTCGAGACCACCGGGTTGTTGGGGTCGCCGCGCGATTCGGCCAGGCCGGAAGACTCAAGGACGTCAGCCCAGTCCAGCCCCAGCATGGCGCAGATGGGCCCGGAAAGTACCGTTGCGGTATGAAAAAGCGTGTTGTTCGATTCCGGAGTCAAGCTTCTGGCCGTCCTGTCGTCAGGGTCACTTTTGCCACACGGCCAGGATTGGGACAATTCGACTGACTGCAATAGCAAAGAAGTGAACGCATCTGCATACCAATGGCGGCAGACAGCCGACTTTCAGAACTCTAGAGTGAATAGTCCTGCAGCCGGTAGAGGAAAGCGTGTGTCGGGTCATGAGTATCGGTTTCGTGTCAACGCGGTCACCGTCGTCGCGGCTGCAGCGTTTGCTGGAGGTAATGTGTTCATCGGCTTGTCGATGGGCGCTTACTGGCGCAGCCTGGATCCCCTCGTGTTCATGGAGGGTTTTTGGTCGCAATTCACGACGTTCCTCTTCACCATCATGCCGCTATTTGTCTTGACGCTGCTGGGGCTGGCCTTGTCGGCGCGCCTCGACTGGTCGGAGCCACGGCTTCGTCGCCTGTGGATCGCGGCGTTGGGGTGCTTCACCGTGTTGAGCCTAATCACCCTCACGGTTCACCTTCCCGAAAACCTGCGATTCCGCGCGGGCGCGTACGACGCGGTGGGCGCAGCGTCCGCGCTCAGGCTTTGGTTGATCGCGCACGTACCGAGGGTCGCGCTGGCCTTTGCCATTCCGGTACTAGCGATTAGCGCGATAGTGGGTAGACACGAGTTGGCAGAGCGTCGCCTCAGGATGGCGGTGCTGGAGCAGAGTAGCGAGTGATCTTCGGCACGAAATACAGCAGGTAGAACAGCATGCCCCAGTAGGTGGCGACAAGCATGGGCATGGTGGGAATGAAGGGCTTCACGTCATCGCTGAGCCCCAGCAACTCGGATGTCGATGTGGTGGCGACGCAGAGCAAGAACGCGATGTTGAAGATAAAAAACTAATGATGGCCCATCGGCTTGATGGGGTGCGTACGTGGCCCAGCGCCCGTTCCTGGTTGAAAAAGTACAAGAGCAGGGCGCCCGAAAAGACGGCTTCCAGTGCCACGCTGATGTAGGGCGAGGTCGGGTACAGCGGCACACCCACCTGCGGTGTCTCGGGGCCAAACACGTGGTGGGGATAGCCGCCAACATAGTCCACGGCGATGTGCACGACGAACAACGCAGCGCCCATCAATCCGATGCTTCGATTGCGGAACACGCCCCATCCAACGGCAAACACGAGCACCGTCCAGACGACGCTGGGTAGTAAGTCGTGACTGAACATCATATCCACGTCGAGGCCCTGCAGCGTTACATCGAGCATGTTGCCGGGCTTGGTGATTTCCAGGCCCAGGTAGTGGAACACGTGCCAGAGCAGGTCGGGCAGCTGGCTGGCGACGAGGTAGTAAAACAGGGTGCCCCTGGTGTGGAGCTTCTGATTGGCAACGAGTGCCGTGGCGTAGTGCGCTGCGAGCATGCTGTGAGCCTGTGCGTTTGGAATTCTTGAAGGTCTGTCAAACGGCGTCGTGCGCTAAGCTATGCCACCGACTTGATGCGTGCACCAGCGATGCCCAGCACCGCAATGACAGCCCAGGGATAGGGCGCGGGCGTTTGCCAAAGCGCGGGGCTGCCAAACACCGCTAGGCCGAGCCCGAGCAGCGCGAATCCCGCGCTCATACCGGTGGCGACCCACGCAAACAGCGTTCCCGCGGGGTGCCAGACTGCGATCAAAAACAGGCTGGCCATAGCGAGAACGGCGACTGTGCCGACGTGCCAGGAGAAGTGGTGCAGCCAGATAACGTCCTCCGGCAGCCCGCTTTCAGCCAGCGGGTCCAGCACGGCGGGTGACCCAGCCAGCTCGTGCGCCAATGCGCCGAACAGCGCGAAGACAGCGGCGATCAAGAAAAGAGACTGTCGTAGGCGCATGTCTTGTGCCTCAATTCGGATTTAACGTGTGGTCCGCGGGCGCGGCGTCTTCGCGAAGCGCATTGGGCGCCAGGCCCGTCCAACGTCGAAAACTGCGGGTAAAGCTGTTGGGGTCTCTGTAGGCCAGCAAAGAAGCGATCTCTGCGACCTGAAGGTTGCTCTTCGTCAGGTAGCGCTTGGCGAGGTCTTCGCGCGTGTCGTCGAGCACGGCCTGAAACGTGGTGTTCTCGGCGCTCAACGCGCGCTGCAAGGAGCTTCGGCTCAAACCAAGATCACGGCACACGTCTGCGGCGCTGGATCGACCGATGGCGAAGAGCTCGAGCAAGGACGCGCGCACCCGCGCACGCATCGAAGCTTTGTTGCGCTGCGATTCCAGCTGCCGGTCCAGGTCTTTTTCAAAGTCCTCCCAAAGCCGGGCGTTGGCGGAGATAAACGGGCGCCGTGCGTCCTCGAGCGAGAACGCGATCGCGCTGATATCGGCCGACTCCGGCATCACGCCGAGATGTGCGGCGATGGCATGTCGGTCTGCGCGAGCACCGTTCAAGCGTGCGGCAACGGGTTGAACGGGACGCGCGGTTGCCAGTCGTGTGGCTTCGCACGAGTAAACAAGGTGCAACGCGGCGAGCAGGGACGGGATGTCGTGGTCGGGGTCGGCGGAGTGATACTCGATCCAAAGCTGCTCGTCTTGGCGGTACGCTCGCGCCTGCGTTGGACCCAGGAGCGACTTGTAGCGTGCAAGTCGTCGAATGCCTGTTTCGAGGTCCGGGGCGCAGGTAAACGCAAAGAACACGGGGATCACCGGTCCGCGCGCGATGGTTACCCCAAGGTTGGTGATGAAATTGGGACGCTCGACGAGCGAGACCAGCGCGTCCCAGGCGTCAAAAAACTGCCGAGCGGAGACAAAAACCTCGCCCTGCGTCCGTGGCAGGTGCGCGAGGCCCGCGGCTTCAAGCATACGTTCGGGCTCGATGCCCAGGATCTTGCAGCCGACTTCCATGCCCATCCACAGCGAGTATTTGTCGTTGGTGCTCAAGGTTCGAGGCCATTCCGGTTTCAATGCCCCGATGATGGCCACGCAACACCTCAAATGAACAGTCTTGCTAGCCGAAATGGCTTGATCGGCAGGTCATTGGGCCGAATTGCCAGGCAACGGGTCGGAGCTGATTCCGTCCGCACGGGTTCAGGACACCGGCGCAGGCCGCTACAATCCCCCGCTATTCCTCCAGAGTGACCTGCCATGCCCGCAGTCGGCCAGACCTTTGCAAAGTTCGTTGAACGTGCCGGCCGTCGGATTCCCGACCCCGTCATCATCTTTATGGCCTTCTACCCGGCAGCATTCCTGCTGACGGTGCTCATGTCGGGCTACACCTTCGAAACCGTGGGCGCAGGCGGTGATGCGATTCAGCACAGCATCCGCGGTATGCACCAGGCCGAGCACATGCGCTGGGTTTTCGATAATGCGCTGGTCGCCAACTGGTTGGCCTTCGGCAATGGGGTGCTGGGCGTGATTCTCGTGGTCATGCTGTCCGTTGGCATTGCCGAGCACTCTGGTTTGTTCGGTGCGCTCATCAAGCGCGCGGGCAGCCACATCCCGCAGAAGCTGTTGCCGTTGCTGCTCGTACTCATCGGGATTTTGAGCTCAATCGCCACGGACGCGGGCTACCTGGTTCTCATCCCGCTGGCCGGCTTGCTCTACGCGGGGCTCGGCAGAAACCCGCTCATCGGCATGGCGGCGGCGTTCGCGGGCGTCTCTGCGGGTTTCAGCGCCAACATCGTGCCCGGACCCGTCGACGCCATCATCGGATTGAATGCGCAGATCTTCGCGGAAGCGCAGGGCGTGCCGTTCGCCAATGCCGCGGGTGTCGCGCTCAAGCCCGTCACGATGCACTACTACTTCATCGTCGCATCGACCTTCGTCCTGGCACTCACGGGTTTCTGGGTCACGCGTCGGTTTGTCGAGCCGAAGCTC
>JBCCBB010000113.1:0-8172 GCA_039814545.1 Pseudomonadota bacterium | reverse complement strand
GCTGCTTGCGGGCTGCGGCGACGGTGAGGAATCCACTACGGATGGCACTTCAAACACCACCGTTTCGCGCGGGCGTGATGTTGCGCCTGAAACTGTTGATGACTCGGCGCTACGTGACCCTGTGGACGTCGATGCGATCGACATTCCCTACGGTGAGACCGAAGACGCGCTGCTGCGCGGCTACTTCGTCTATCCGTCGGACATGGTCGAGCCGCTGCCAGCGGTGATCGTCGTGCACGAGTGGTGGGGCCTCAATGACGCGGTGCGCAAGGCTGCGACAAAGATCGCTGAACAGGGCTACATGGTGCTGGCTGTGGATCTGTTCCAGGGCGAGACGGCTTCAAGCACCGCCGATGCCAGCGCACTGGCGCGCCAGTTGCTCGAGACGCCCGGCTTTGCCGAGAAAAACCTGCGCGCTGCGCACACCTTTCTGACTGAGGCTGCGGGCGCACCGACAGTGGCTACGCTGGGCTGGTCACTGGGCGGCTACTGGGCCGTAGAGGCGACGCGCTTCCTGCCCGACCAGTTCGCTGCAGCGGTGGTGTACTACGGCCAGCCCGATGCCGATCCCGACATGGTCTCGGCCATCTCGGCGCCCGTCCTCGGGCTCTACGGGGGCGCCGATCGTTCCATTCCGGCGGAGTCCGTACGCGCCTTCCGCGAGCAGGCGCAGGCGCTCGACAAGAGTGTTGAGGTGATCATCTACCCGAAAGCCAATCACGGGTTTGCGAACCCTGACGATTCGCGCTACGACAATCGGACCGCGGAGCAGGCCTGGCGGCGCACTGCGGCGTTCCTCGACCGTTATCTGCGCACGAGCTGATTACTCGGGCGGCTCCGTGTCCTCAACGTCGGTTTCGGGTTTGCAACTGAAACGAATGGCCAGGGGCGCGGTCGTGCTGCGCTCTGACGTTTCGCCATCGCCGTTCGTGCAACGCGCCATAACCTGCGCGGTGAATGCCGCGTCGAGTGCCGACTCAGTCGGTGTCTCCACACCGCGTCGGGCACAGATCGTTGGGGCACTCAGCACGAGCTGGCGCCTCGGCACGCTCAGCGTGAGTGGCGGTAGTTCGCCGTCTTCGGCGCGCAGCCAGTCTGAAAGCGTGTCGCCCAGCGAGGCGGCAACGCGCAGCGCGTCATCGGTATCGGCGCAGCGGGCGCGAACGCCCAGATGGAACGCGAGTGGGCCCTCGCTGTCTGAATGCGGTGTGGGCGCGCGTTGTTCGGCTTCGAGCTCGACAACGGCCGGGGAGGCGGTTGCGAGCAGCGCAGTGGCAATCGTCAGCAGGGTCATCGCGCAACCCTAACGCGAAACTTCATTGGGGGCACGGGCACATGGTTCAACGCATCGCGAATGGTGGCTACAAGATGGCCAAGCGAATCGTTATCGCAGTGATCGGCGGCACGGTACTCGTGCTCGGCATTGTCATGCTGGTCGCTCCGGGTCCAGGCATTGCCGCGGTGGCTGCAGGCCTCGCCATTCTCGCCGTTGAATTCACCTGGGCGCGGGCCTGGCTCAAGCGCCTGCGTCGCAAGATGAGCGACGCGGGCAGCGCTTTGCGGGGCCGCAATATCGACGGCCACCGCTAAACGCGGCTGCGCTCAGTTGAGCAGGTTCGCCATCCTGCGGCGGAAGTCGCGCACGCGCCCGTCGTTGGTACCCAGCACATCGAAAAGGCCGATCAGGCCTCGGCGTCCCGCGTCTTCGCCGAAGTCGCGGTGGTCGCGCATCAGTCCAAAGAACTGCTCGAGCGCTGTATCGTAGTCGCGCGTCGCGGCAGCGACCTGGGCCAGTTCGTGGGTTAGCGCGGCATCACCGGGGCTCTGTGCGAGCAGGGACTGGAGCGTGTCCTTGTCGCGGAGCCCGTCGGCAGCGCGCGCCAGCGCGATCTCTGCCTTGAGCTGCTCGATCTCGGGCGCTGCCGCGAGCTCGTCGGGCAAATCCGCAAGCGCAGCATCGGCATCGGCTGCGCGGCCCATGGCAAACAGGGTTCGGGCAATGTCAGCAACGATGCCCGGGTTTTCGGGTTCGGCGGCACGCGCCTGTTCCAGGGCTGCCAGCGCCGTGTCGTAGTCGCCGGACATCAGCGCGTCCTGAACAGACACGCGCAACCCCATGGGTGCCTTCTCTACGTGTTTGTCGAGAATCCGCTTGAGCTCAGCCTCGGGCTGCACGCCGACGAGCTCCTCGACAACCTTGCCGTCCTTAAAGACGACCAGGTAGGGGATGCTGCGGACACCAAACCCCGTGGCCAGCGTCGTTTCTTCGTCGACGTTGACCTTGGCCACGTGCAGGCGGCCTGCGTACTGGCTTGCCAGTGAATCGAGGATGGGGGCGATTTGCTTGCAGGGTCCACACCACTCGGCCCAGAAGTCCACGACGACGGGCACACCTGCCTTGGCCACGCGGGCATCAAAGTCGCGTGCCGTGACGTCAAAGACCCAGTTGGTGTCGGTGTTGGCTTCAAACATGTGGGGCTCCCAGTGCGTGTCCCAGGCTGACAATGTTGGCCTTCTGGTTACATTTTCAAGCGGTGGGCGCAATGCGCTGGCTTAAAAAAAGAAGTCGGGGCCGGATGGTCCGGGGGGGGGGAGGACCAGGCGTTTCGCCACCGGTGTGGTCACCGGGTCCGGCCCCGACGAATGCGACGCTTTGGGGGGAGTGGCGTCGCCGATCCGTCAGGATCGAGTGAGACCCGTCACGGGGCCTCATGCCCGCTGGGAACCGTCAACAAATTGGGGGGCGACGGTGCCATGCGGGCGGGGAGAGACTCAGAGTTGGGGTTCCGCGTTGGCGACCACAAGGGCTGCCTGCGCGCCGAGCTTGAGCTCGAGGTCGAGGGCCAGCTCGGCCTGGATCGCCACCTCGGCTCGTGTCAGGGCCGCTGCTGCGGACCGTTCCAGCGCCTGGGCGGGGGCGGCCTCGTAACCCGTACGCACGATTTCGGCGCGTACTTCGTCGATGGCCGTCGACGTCTCACTGGCGTGTAACGGCGCATGCAGCGAGCCGATCGTCGCCAGCGCGGCCAGTACGACTGTCGCTACGCGGTGCTTTCGGTTCGTTTTCATGTTGCTACCTGCCTTGCGGTACTGCGGCTGGCGAGAGGTCGCCGGCATTGACGCAGCACTGCATTCGCTAATGTCTATTGCATGGGGCGTGCCAATTTTGGGTGCTAATAAAATCAGAGAGTTACGAGAGAGCGGGTTTGCGGTATTCCGTAAATTACGGATTTCCGTGACAGAGATTGCGGATTTCCGTAAATTGCTCTGATGGCCATCGACACCGACCAGCGCTACCAAACCCTGTTTCGGCGTCTGCCGATCATGGTTGCGGCGCTCGACGGTCGCGGTTACTTCCTCGACCAGAGTGATCGGCTCATCGACCGGCTGGGTTACGACCGAGACACGCTGGTCACGCTGCGGCCCGGTGACATCGCCGACGCCGATTCCGTGCGCCGCATCGAGCAGGAGATGATCCCGCAGCTCCGACGAACGGGCTCGGTCAGCGACGTACCCGTGACGTTTATCGCCAGCGATGGCACGCCCGTGGCCCTGCGCACCAGTGCCTTGCATGAGCTCGATGCCAGTGGTCAGTACCTGCGAACCATCGCGGTTTACGAAGACGTAGAAGCCATCGCGCACATCGAGGCACGGTTCGAGGCCATCTACCGCGCGACTCCGGCGATGCTTCACACCGTCGATGAGCACGGCAACATCACCAACGTCAGCGATCACTGGCTGACCAAACTCGGTTACACACGCGAAGAAGTGTTGGGGCGCTCCATCCTCGAGTTAATGACCGATGCCTTCCGCGAGCGTATCGGGGGTCAGCACGCGCTCGAGTCGCTCATCGCCTCGGGCGGTAAGCAAAACCAGAACCGCGAAATGAAGACGCGCGATGGCCGCGTGCTCGAACTCATGATGTCTTCAGTGGCCGAACGCAATGCCCGCGGCGATGTGCTGCGCATGCTCGTGGCGTCCAAGGACGTCACGGAACGCAACCAGGCCGAGCGCGCGCTGCGAGAGTCCGTGGCCGAGAACGCACGGTTGCGTCGTGAGCTGGAGCTGGAGCGCGACTATCTGCGCGAGGAGGTTAAAGTCTCGCTGCGCTTCGGCCGTATCGTGGGCGACAGCCCGGCGCTCACCGAGATGCTGGCACAGCTTGAGGCCGTCGCCGGGACGCCCGCCAGCGTCCTGATTACGGGTGAGTCGGGCACAGGCAAGGAGCTGGTCGCGCGCGAGGTGCATGCGCGCAGCGAGCGTGCCTCGGGTCCGCTTGTAAAGGTCAACTGTGCCTCGATCCCCGAGGAGCTCTTCGAAAGCGAGTTCTTTGGTCACGTCCGCGGCGCGTTCACCGGCGCTGTGCGCGATCGTATTGGCCGGTTTCAGCTGGCCGACGGCGGCACGATCTTCCTGGATGAAATTGGTGAGATTCCGCTTGATCTGCAGGGCAAGCTGCTGCGGGTGTTGCAGGAGAATGAGTTTGAGCGGGTGGGCGAAGATGTCACGCGCAAAGTCGACGTGCGCGTCGTTGCGGCCACCAACCGGGATCTCGTAGAGGCCGTCGAGGAAGGTCGCTTCCGTGGCGATCTCTACTACCGGCTCAGCGTGTTCCCCATTGCCGTGCCGCCGCTGCGAGAGCGCGGCGATGACGTGGTCGCGCTCGCGCAGCATTTTCTGCAGCAGACGGTGCGCGACTTCGGCCGCAAGCCGATGCAACTCACCCGGCGTCAGGCCGAGGCGCTATCGCGTTACCCCTGGCCGGGTAACGTCCGGGAGCTCAAAAACGTGATCGAACGCGCCGTGATTCTGTCGCCCGGCGCAAACCTGAGACTCGACCTGTCGCTGCCAGAAGCTGAAGCCGAGCGCGGTGCTGTGGTGCCTGCGGTACCCGTTACAAAGCCCGCGCAACACGAGATACTCAGCGAACAAGAGCTGCGCATGTTCGAGCGCGACAATCTGGTTGCGGCACTCGAGCGCACGGGCTGGAAGGTCAGCGGCGACGGGGGTGCCGCGGCGTTGCTGGGCGTCAGGCCGAGCACACTCGCGGACCGCATTCGGCGCTGGGGCATTGAGCGGCCTCGCTGAGGTCGCGGAACCGCGCGCAGGCGCGGCGAGTCTGATTAGACATGGGACGGCTGGGTATCAAGGTGGCGACGAGAGCTGGGGCGGGCGCATTGGCGCTGGCGCTTACGGCCTGTGCGGGTCTGGGGCGCGTCGCGCCGGAGCAACCGCGACCACTTGCGGGCATCGACGAACAGCATCTCGCACAAGCCCCGGCGCCTCGGCCGGCTGAAGACATTCTTGCGGTCACGGACGACATGCGTCAGTTCGTGGCCAGAAACGTCAGCCGTCATGTGGACGTTGAGCGACGCATCAAACAACTGACGAGTGCGGTGCTTCATCCGGGCACGCTGGGCATCGCCTACCACGACCGCATGACACGAACGGCGTCCGAAACCTTCGAGACGGCCAACGGCAACTGCTTGTCGCTGTCGATGCTGTTCGTGGCACTGGCGCGCGAGGCCGGTATTGAAGCGCGCTTCTACGAAGTCAACATGGTCCCAGAGTGGACGCTGGCGGGCGACGTTGTCTTCGCAACGCGCCACGTCAATGTTGGCGGACGTATCACGGCGGGTACGACCTACGTTATGGACTTCTCGCCCTACGTTGCGCGCCGCGAAGTCGGCCGGCAACGCCTGACCGATGACGAGGCGATCGCTCAGTACTACAACAATATCGGTGCCAACTATCTCGCCGACGGATCCATCGTTGCCGCCTACCGCCACTTCGTGGCCGGCATCGAGATGGCGCCACGCATCAGCTTTCTTTGGTCGAACCTGTCCGTGGTGTACTCACGCAATGGCCAGTCCGATGCGGCGGAGTGGGCACTGCGACGCGCCGTAGCCATTGACAGCCGAAATACATCGGCAATGGCCAATCTCGCGCGTGTACTTCGCGAACGCGGTGCGACCGAAGAGGCTGAGGCGCTGGCCGCGCGCATCGCGGGCGCGCAGCGCGACAATCCCTACTACCAGTTCGCCCTCGGCGAACGGCACCTGGCTGAGTCGGAATTTGGGGATGCGCTGGCGCGGCTACAGCGAGCGATCTCGCTGGAGCCCGGCGAGCCTTTGTTCTATCGCAAAGCCGCTACGGCGGCGACCGCGCTCAACGACACAGCGCTGGCTGCGGACTATGACGGCCGGGCGGCAGCCCTGGATGCGGAGGCGCAGCGCCTCGGCCGCAACGCCTTTCGGCGTCGCTGACCGAGGCATCAGGTGGCTGCGACGAGCAGCAGCGGGCCTTCAGAGACGACCACACCGCCAGGCTGTTCGGCCGTGATGGCGAATGCCGCCGGTGACAGCACGGGCAGCTTCGCGTCGATCGGGATCAACACTTCGGCATCGGCTGTCAGGACGTCAAAGACGCCGCCATCGACGGGCTCTGCGTCGCGGTCGGGATCGACGATCCAAAGCTGGTACTGGCGTACTGACGGGTCGTTGGCCGGCATGCCGACGAGGCGCAGGTAGCCGCGCTGCTCTTCGTTGTTCCAGACCACGTCGCCCGTGACACCCGAGTAGGCGTCGAACTCCGAAGCGGCCCAGGGCACGGTGACCGTTCCCGGCTGATTCGTCAGGGCGTCGCGCACCTCGCTGGCCACCGGAACGGGCGCCGCGGGGCTGGCCGTCTCAGGGCGGGGCTGCACGATGAGCGCGATGAACATGGCTGCCGCCGCGGCCCAACCGAGGCCACCAAACCAGCCGTTGCGTGTGGGCGCCGCTGCGGGTTCGGCGGTGCGACGGCTGGCCAGGTCGGTCACGCTCGCCGAGGGGCGGACGTACTCTGCCGACTGTGCGAGCACTTTGTCGCGCAACCCGGCGGGCATGGTCTCATTACTGATCCCGGGCACCGTGGCAAGCATCGCTGCTGCGGCTGCGAGCTCGAGCTCCTCGGCGAAGGCACCGCCCGACGCCGCACCGGCGTCTTTCGCCAGCGCGTCGAGGCTTGCCGCGTCGAGGCCCGTAAGCCCGCCACCCGGATCTTCTGTCACCTGCTCGATCAGGCGATCGAGCGTTGGATTATCTGTGTTCATTACATTGTCCCGCGGTACTGCGCGGTTTCGCCGGCCCCGAGGTCTTCCCGGAGCGCGATCAGTCCGCGTCTGATGTGACTCTTCACTGTGCCCAGTGGAAGGTCCATTTCTTCTGCTATCGCGCTATGCGACATGCCGAGCCACGCCGACATGCGGATGGCTTCTCGTTGTTCGGGTTTCATGCCCTCTAGGGCTTGCGCCACGCGCGCGACATCGTTGCCGAGGCCGGCCGACTCTTCGGCCGAGGGCGCGTGCTCGAGGTGGTCTTCGTATTCTTCTTCGATCGGCTGTCGACCGTGCTTGCGCAGGCGGTCGATCAGGCGGCGTCGGGCGAGCATGGCCACAAACGTGGTCTCGCTGGCTTTGGACGGGTCGAATCGATCGGCAAAACGCCAGATTTCGACGAAGATTTCCTGCACGGCATCTTCGGCATCCGCCTCATTGGGCGAGAGCCGTCGTGCGAGCGACCACACGAGGCCACCGAACTGGTCGAGGCACGCTGCCACAGCGGCTTGCTCGCCGGCTGCAACGCGTTGCAAAAGACCTGAATCACCGCTCACAGACGCACCCTTTTTAGCGTTGGGATTGCGTGCGGCAGTGCTTTGCTTACGGTCTGAAATCTGCACTACCGCCGCGGAGCGACGGTAGTGCGTTTCAGGACTGTTTGCAAATGTGCTCAAGGCTAGATTTCCCATCAATTCCTTGCCATTTGCATAGTGCCGTGGGTGAGCTCGGCGCGGACGTCATCGAGGGCGTAACGCAGCGTCCAGGCACTGGCGCGATCGCTCGACTGGCTGTGTGCGCGATCAAGGCTCGAGGCCAAGCGCGCGCGTGCCGCGTTCGACAGGCCGGCTTCGTCAGCGAACTGCATGAGGCTCTTCGCGGCGACCGTGTAGGCGGCCGTCGTCGCGGCAGCGTTGCCGTGGTTGAACAGCGGCACGCCCGTGTCGATGGCCGTGTCGATGATGTCCAGCGCACGGTCACTGCCGCTCATGTAAGCGGTCGGCTCTGGCGGCAGGATGACGGAATCGATGACGTGGATGACGCCGTTGCTGGCAGCGATGTCCACGGCCACGATG
>JBCCBB010000135.1:0-4960 GCA_039814545.1 Pseudomonadota bacterium | reverse complement strand
TTTTTCGTGGCCTGGAACTGGGCCGACCTGCATCGATTCGCAAAGCTGGGCCTCGTGGCGAGCTGTTTGGTGCTCGCACTCGGTGCGCGCCTCTGTGCAAGGCGCGGCAGTGTGTTGGCGACGGCGCTCGTGCCCGTGCAGTTATTGCTCATCGGCGTCCTGCTCGCGCTCACGGGGCAGATTTACCAGAGTGGCGCGGATCGCTGGGAGCTTTTCGCACTCTGGGCCGTGATCGCGCTGCCGCTCGTCGCCACGGAGCGTTCGTTCTTCGGCTGGTTGCCCTGGCTAGGCCTCGTCAACATGGCGGCGTTGCTCTGGGCGGACACGCGGCCATTGGGTCTGACGTTTCTCTGGACTGATAGCCTGGCACCGTACTGGCTGCTGGCCGCGATCAACGGTGTCGCGGGTCTGCTCGCAGCGCGGGGCCTGCTGATTTGCGAGCGCGACTCCTGGGCTGACGTCCTGGCGCGCCTCTCTTTCGTTGGGGCCGGCGCCTGCCTGACCGTGATCGTCGTGGCGGCCGTCTTTAGCGACAACGAATACATTGCCGCGTCGTTCGCGGGCTGGATCGCATTCCTGGCGCTGCTCTATTACCGCTACCGACGTGTTGAGATCGACCTGCCGCTCATGGCGGGCTTCGCGCTGTCCGTCTGCATCGTTGTATTCGCTGTCGTGGTGCGACTCGTGGCCGAAGTGTCCGACGGCTTCTCGCTGGGCCACGGCTTGCTTATGGCCCTGTTTATTCTCGGGCTCGCCACGGTGGCCGGGCGCTGGTTGCTGGGCCTGCAACGCGAGTGTGAGTCATGAGCCGTCGCAAACGCTGCTGGCAGTCGCTGGTTGAGGCAGGCCTCATGGCCGAGCCGCCCGAGACGCCGTTGACGACACCCTGGTATGTGCGCGCGCTACAAGGCTTTGCGGCCTGGGTGGCTTCGCTGTTTGTCGTATTGGGTCTGTTGCTCATGTTCAACGGCGTCGAAGAGGCGGGCCTCGCCGTCATCGGCGTGCTGTCGCTGATCGGTGCCTTTGCGTTGTTGCGCAGCGACGGCGGCGACTTTCTCTACCAGGCCAGCATCGCGCTCAGTCTTTCGGGGCAGCTCTGCATCTCGCTGGCAGCGGGGCAGGGCTCGGACACATTGGTCGCCGCATTGATCGCCGGCGGCGTGGCCGTCGCGCTGATCTTCCTGCTCAACGACTTCGCGCATCGGCTCATTGCCACACTTGTGCTGACGGGCGCGGTGTTTGTGGCGGCCGTCGACCTCAACCTGGAGCGCCTGGCTGTGCCTGTGCTCGCCGTGCCGTTCGCGGGCCTGTGGGCGACGGAAACGCGCTGGGGGGCGCGGCGTGGATTGCTCGAGCCCGTCGCTCTGGGTCTGGGATTCGGCCTGCTTGCGGGTGCGTTGTTTGCGTTGCGGCTTGGGACACACGGCTTGCCCGAATCTATAGCGGCTCAAGTCATTCGCGTCATCGTGGTGCTGGCGGCATTGGGCTACGTGCTGGTGGGCGTGCTCGAAGACTCCCGGCTCGAGGGCTCGCGACGCTGGCCCACGTGGGGCGTTGCAATGGTCGCGGCGCTGGCCGTGGAACTCGGGGTAGCCAACGCGGCGACGGCATTGCTCGTGTTTGTCGCGGCCATGCGCGCGCAACGCGAGTTCCTCACGGTGGCCGCGATGCTTGCGCTGCTCGTGCTGATCTCACACCGCTACTACACGCTCGAACTCACCCTGCTCGCCAAGTCGCTCTGGTTGATCGGGGCCGGTGTCGTGCTGCTTGCGTTGTACGGCGTTGCGCGGCGACTGTGGCGCACGGCGTCGGGCGAGGCGGCGCCCAGTACCTGGTCGCCGGGTATCGCCATCGGACCCATCGCGAGCGTCATCGTCTGCCTGGGGCTCGCAGGCTTTGGCGTGTTCCGAAACGAGGGCGTGATCTCGAGCGGCGAGGTCATGGTGCTCGAGCTCGCGCCCGTGGACCCGCGCTCGTTGATGCAAGGCGACTACATGCGGCTCAATTTCGCCGTGCAACGCACGGTGCGCCAGCAGCTGCGCAGCGCACCCGCACAGCGCGGTTGGGTCGTGCTTCGAACCGACGATGACGGCGTGGCGCGCTTTGTGCGGCTCGCGTCATCGAAGCCTGTGCCGGCGCCAGGCAGCTTCGCGCTGCGTTACGGCTGGGACGGGCGTCGCGTGAACATGCTCACGGACGCGTTCTTTTTTGAAGAAGGTATGGCCGAGGTGTTCGATGCGGCGCGCTTTGGTGCCTTCCGCGTCGATGCGCGCGGCAACGTGATTCTCGTGCAGATGCTCGATGAGTCCCAGCAGGCGCTGGGCGCTCAGTACTGATGCGCTAGCGTCGGCAAGCGCGGCATCGCCCACGGGTTACGCGTTGTATTTGGGCGACACCGCGATTGCGTCAGCTAGTCCCTCAGTCGTCCCCCTGAGCCGTGGTCGGCATCGACAGGTCGCTGCGCTCGGTCCACACCGTGAACGTCGAGGCGGCCATGCCGGAGCCAAATTTCTTAAACATCTTCTCCGCTTTCTCTTCGGAACCTACGTGTTCCGCGACGAATTCGAAGAAGCTCGTCTCGGGCGGCGCCATGTCGGCGAAGTCAGCGTAGGGGCTGACCACCATGAGCATGGGTTTGCCACCGATACGCGTGAGCCACAGCCAGTCTGACTGCTCGCCCCAGCCGTTCTCCAGCGCGATGGTGCTCATCTTCTTGCGTGCGTTTTCCGAGGCCATACCGGCCCCTTCCTTGAGCTTCCAGGCGGTCACGCCGTAGTACTTCGCCGGATCGGCGTCCTGCGGCATGTGGCTGTGCTTCCAGTCGTTGCGCTCCATGTAGTGCTCGTAGCTCGCGACGTACTGGTGCACGGTCTCGTTCCAGTGGTCTGAGAAGCCCTTGTCCGTCGTAAACGCCACGTAGCGATCCTGGTCTGCAAACTCATGGCAGCAGGATCGGAACTGATAGACATCCATATCGTTGCCCATCACCGGCACGTAAACCCGCCATTCGCGCGGATCGCCTTGTGACGCACGCATGGCCATGTGCGTCTTCAGGCTCTCCTCGAACTGCATTTCCATGCCCGCCTTGGGCACCATGAGCCATACATCACTCAATGGTTTGCGCTCGTCGCCAGCATCCTGTGCGAATGCCGGTACTGACAGCGCCAGGCACAGTGCGGCTGCAACCGTGCCAAGTAGTGTGCTCGTCCTCATCTCGATTCCCCCAATCGTGAAACCGCCCGACATCCTGTGCCGGGCGAAAGACGCGCTTCCCGTCTGTCGAGTATACGTCTAATCCGTTTCTACGGTAACGAGTTCACTCGGCGAGCCGCCACAGATACCAGCTCGCGACGCTGCGCCAGGGCCGCCAGGGCTCCATGAGGTCAATAAAAACAGTGTCTTGCGGACGTTCGGTGAGGTCGTGCAGGCGCTGCAGGCCGCGCTGTAGTCCCAAATCACCGGGTGCTGCCACATCTGGGCGTCCAAGACCGAACATGAGGAACATCTGGGCTGTCCAGAGGCCCACGCCCGCGTGTTGGGTGAGGTCTTCGATGACGGCGTCGTCGGTCATTTGGGCCAGGGCGCGGAAGTTGATGTCGCCCGCGACGGTGGCCCGTGCCAGCCCCTGCAGGTAGCGTGCCTTGCTGGCCGAGAGCCCGGCCGCGCGCAATTTGGGTGTGGGCTGCGACGCGATCGAGGCTGCTTCGAGACGCCCGCCCGACAGCGCCGCCACGCGCTTGCCAATCGTGCGCGCCGCGGCCGTGGACAATTGCTGCCCGATGATGGAGCCACCCAGACATTCGAACGCCGTGCGTCGGCCGCGGTCCATGGGACAACGGGGATGCGCCTTGATGACTTTTGCCAGGCCTTTGTCGCGCGCGGCCAGCTCGCGCAGTGCTCGCGCCATGAGCGCCTTGTCCATGCGTGTCTTCACAAGCCCCCCGGTTTCCATCGACGAGGGCTCTATAATGCGCGGCGCGCCGGGTTCGCGACAACGGCGATCAGTGACATGACCAAGAAACGAAAGACGAGCAAAAAGAAGACGAGCAAGCGCAAGCCTGCGCGGCGTTCGACGGCGCGCAAGACACGCAAGCGGCGCCCGGCGCGGCCCTGGTGGCGGCGTCACTGGATCCTGTCATCGCTGGGCGTCTTGACGCTCGCGTTCGGGATCTGGGCGCTCTGGCTCGACTATCAGATCACGGCGCGTTTCGAGACGCGTCGCTGGGACCTGCCTGCGCGCGTCTACGCGCAGCCGCTTGAACTCTACGCGGGTCGGCGCCTTGCGCCCGATCAGCTCGTGCTGCACCTGCACCAGCTGGGTTATTCGGCCGACGCCAGCTTGACCGGGCCCGGTTCGTACCGACGCGATGGCGGGCGTTTCGACATCTACCGACGTGCGGCCGAATTCTGGGACGGCACGGAGACAGCGCGCAGGCTCCGTGTGGGCATCACAGACGACCGGGTTGCAGCGCTCAGCGTTTCCGGCCGAGACGCGGCGGTCGTGCGATTCGATCCGCTCGTGATCGGCAGCCTGTTCCCCGCGCACGGCGAGGACCGCGTCGTGCTCGAGCCCGACACCGTGCCCGCGTTGCTGGCCGATACGTTGCGACTGGTCGAGGACCGCCGCTTCGAGAAGCACCACGGCCTCGACATACGCGCCATCGCGCGAGCCGCATTGGCCAACCTGCGGGCGGGCGGCATTCGTCAGGGCGGCAGCACGCTGACGCAACAACTCGTCAAGAGTTACTTCCTGACCAACGAACGGACGTTCCGACGTAAGGTGCGCGAGGCTGTCATGGCCGTTCTGCTGGAGCTGCGCTACGACAAGCGCGAGATTCTCACGGCCTACGTGAACGAGGTTTACCTGGGCCAGGACGGCGCGCGCGCGATCCACGGCTTTGGTCTCGCGAGTCAGTTCTATTTCGCGCGGCCGCTGTCTGAGCTTGATCCGGCACAGGTC
>JBCCBB010000147.1:0-4113 GCA_039814545.1 Pseudomonadota bacterium | reverse complement strand
CGCCGCAATCGCAATCGCCCTGTTTGCATCGGGGCAAACGGCACTGGCTGGGGGTGGGGACCCGCAAGCCATGCTGGCGGACGCACCGCCAACCGATCAGATCATCGTCAAATACAAGTCTCTGGCCGTAAGCCCGACCGCAATCGGGATGAGCGTCGCCAGCGGCAATGTCGCGCAGCAGGCTCAGGTGCTCTCGCAGCGTATGGGCATAAACATTCAGCACCGCCGCCAGATGGCCAATGGCGCGCGCGTCTTCCGGCTACAGCGCAAGCGCAAGGCGCTCGACCTGGCGCAGATGCTGGCCAAGATCCAGGCCGACCCAAACGTCGAATACGCCGAGCCTGACCTGCTGATGCAGCCGCTGGCCACACCCAACGACGCGCTCTACAACGAGCAGTGGCACTACTACGAGTCGACGGGCGGTCTGAACCTGCCTGCCGCCTGGGACACGACGACGGGTGCGGGGACGATCGTCGCCGTCATCGATACGGGCTACCGCCCGCATCCGGACCTCGTTGCCAACCTGCTGCCCGGCTACGACATGATCAGCGACACGTTCGTGTCCGTTGACGGCAACGGTCGTGACAGCGACGCCACCGACCCCGGCGACGCCTCGTCAGCCGGGCAGTGTGGCCCGGGACAGCCTGCGCGCAGCTCGAGCTGGCACGGCACACACGTGGCCGGCACCGTCGCTGCGGTGACCAACAACGGCACGGGCGTTGCGGGGGTCGCCTACGGCGCCAAGATCGTGCCGCTGCGTGCGCTGGGTCGCTGTGGTGGCTACACCTCAGACATCGCTGACAGCATCATCTGGGCGTCGGGCGGCAGCGTCGCGGGCACGCCCGCCAACGCCAACCCCGCTGACGTCATCAACATGAGCCTCGGTGGCGGCGGCGCCTGTTCGACAACGACGCAGTCAGCGATCAACACAGCACGTGCCAACGGTTCGACGATCGTTGTCGCCGCGGGTAACTCGAACACGAATGCTTCGAGTGCCAACCCCGCCAACTGCAACGGTGTCATCACGGTCGCCTCTACGGACCGCAACGGGGCACGCGCCTACTACTCGAACTTCGGTTCGGTCGTCGATGTGGCCGCCCCCGGTGGTGACGTCACGACGGGCGGTGCGAACGGCGTGCTGTCGACGCTCAACAGCGGCTCGTCGGGACCGGTTGCAGACAACTATGCCTACTACCAGGGTACGAGCATGGCGGCGCCGCACGTGGCCGGTCTTGCGGCACTGCTCAAGGCGGTCGACGGTTCGCTGACGCCCGACCAGATTGAGTCCACGATCAAGGCGACGGCGCGCTCGTTCCCGGGCACCTGCAACCAGTGCGGTACGGGTATCGCTGATGCCGCGGCTGCGGTGGCGTCAATCACGGGCGGCGGTGGCGGGCCAGGTGGCGACACTGAGCTCGAGAACGGCGTTGCCGAAACCGGTCTTGCCGGCAGCACGGGCGCTGAGCTGCGCTTCACGCTTGAAGTGCCTGCGGGTGCCAGCAACCTGTCCTTCCAGATCTCGGGCGGTTCAGGTGATGCCGACCTCTACGTGCGCTTCGGCTCGCCGCCGACCACATCGAGCTACGACTGCCGGCCCTGGCTCAACGGCAACAACGAGACCTGCGACATCTCCAACGTCCAGGAGGGCACCTACCACGTGATGGTCCGCGCCTACTCGACGTTCTCGGGTGTGTCATTGACGGCGAGCTTCGATGAGCCCAGCGGCGGCGGTGGCGCCGAGGGTGGCTCTGCCAGCGCCAATAACCTGTCGGCGTCACGCCGCAACTGGTTGCGCTATACGCTGGACATCCCGCCGGGCATGTCGACGTTCACCGTGCAGATATCGGGTGGCTCAGGTGATGCCGACCTCTACCTGCGCTACGGCTCACAGCCTTCAACGCGCAACTACGATTGCCGGCCTTACCTCAACGGCAACAATGAAATCTGCACGATCACCAACCCGCAGCCAGGTACCTGGCACATCGGGATTCGGGCGTATCAGACCTTCTCTGGCGTGAACCTTTCCGCCGAATGGTCACCGTAGCGGCGTAGCCGTCGCTTTCGTTTGGGCACGGCGTTCACGCGCCGTGCTTTTTTTTGCCGCTCTGTTAAGGGCGGTCGGCCTCGAGGTCGCCCAAGACCCAGGTGACGGCTTCCGCCTCATCGCGGGTGACGAGCAGGGCGGTAAACTCAGACTCGCGGTAGACACCGTGGATGCGCAGAAGTCCAAACTCGAGGTCGCCGTCAGCGAGCAAGGCGCAACGCGCAGGTTCGTGGTCGTATTCCGTCGCCAGGCGTGCGAAGTCCTTGAGTTCCTCCGGGGTGAGCCGCATCGCGCAGCCGCGCAGATCCCAGAGCCTTCGGGCCTCCGTGAAACGCCCCTCGGGCGCAAGCGCATCGTGGATCGCCGCGGCCGTTGCGTAGTCGACATCACCCTGGACCGTGATGCGCACAGCATCCGTGTCGTCGATCCGGTCGATGGCGTAGGGCGACATACCGACAGTCTATCAGGCGCCCCCGGGCCGCCGCCGCGCTTGTAACATTTTCAGTCGCTTGGCTGTGCTAGTCTCCGCAAACTGGCGCTCTCCGCGGCGCCCGGATCGGACCAGAGGCAGGGGAACAGACTTGGCGAATTTGTTGGCAGGCGTCTTCGGGAAGTCTCCCGTCATGCCGCTCGAGCGCCACGCCGAGCTGGTGCACAAGTGCGCCAAGAAGCTCGTGCCCTTTTTTGAGGCGATCGTTCAGAAAGACTGGGACACCGCACTAGAGATTCGTTCGGTCATCGAGCAGCTCGAAAACGAAGCGGACGAAGTCAAGAAAGACATTCGCATGCGACTGCCCAAGAGCCTGTTCATGCCCGTGCCGCGCGAGGACTTACTCGAGCTGCTACTCGTGCAGGACAAGATCGCCAATCGAACCAAGGATGTGTCGGGCATCGTGGTCGGTCGTCGGCTCGACGTGCCCGACCCGCTGTCAGAGCTCTGGCTGGACTTTGTCGGTCGCTGCATTGATGCGACCAAGCAGGCCAGGAAGAGCGTGCAGGAACTGGACGAGCTATTCACGTCCGGGTTTCGTGGCGCGGAAGCGGATCTGGTTTCGGCCATGATCGACAAGCTGGACCGCATAGAGACGGAAACGGACTCCAAGGAAGCGCACCTCCGGGCCGCGCTGTTCAAGATCGAGAATGAGTTCAACCCGGTCGACGTGATGTTCTTGTACCAGACCATTACCAAGATCGGCGAAATCGCGGACATGGCTGAGCGGGTCGGTCGACGACTCGAACTGCTGCTCTCGCACTAACGACAACGCTAAACGAGACGCTACGGTGGATGCACAGCTCATCTATGTCGTGCTGGCGGCAGCCTTCGGCCTTTACATGGCCTGGGGCATTGGCGCCAACGATGTCGCCAACGCCATGGCGACCTCGGTCGGTTCGAAAGCGCTGACCATCAAACAGGCCATTCTCGTGGCCGCGGTGTTCGAGTTTCTGGGTGCGGTGCTCGCTGGTGGCGCCGTTACCTCCACCATCCGCAAGGGCATTGTCCAGACCGATTTACTGGCGGACAGTCCCGAGCTGCTCATCTACGGCATGTTGGCCGCGCTGCTGGCGGCGGGCACCTGGCTGCTCCTCGCCTCCCGCAAGGGCTGGCCCGTGTCGACGACGCACTCCATCGTGGGTGCCATTGTCGGTTTTGCCGCTGTGGGCATCGGCATCGAGGCCGTGCAGTGGGGCAAGGTCGGCGGCATCGTGGCGAGCTGGATCGTATCGCCGCTTACGGCAGGCGTCATCGCTTTTCTGATCTACAACAGCGTCATCGCGTTGATCCTGAGCAAGGAAAATCCGCTCGAGCGGGCGCACCGCTACGTACCGGTTTACATTTTCCTGGCCGCATTCACGATCACGCTCGTTACGATCCTCAAGGGGCTGAAGCACGTCGGTCTCGAGATCAGTGTTCGTAATAGCTACCTGTTGGCCACGGCGATCGCGGCCGGCATTGCCGTGGTGGGCGCCTTCGTCATTCGACGGATCAAGGCCGACCCCAAGGCGGAGAAAGACCAGCACTTCGTGACGGTGGAGCGCGTGTTTGGCGTGCTCATGATCATCACAGCCTG
>JBCCBB010000094.1:0-10458 GCA_039814545.1 Pseudomonadota bacterium | reverse complement strand
CGCGCTGTTGTCGCTTCGCTAGATCCAGGAGTAGACGATGAACCAGGCATTGTGGGTCGCCAAGACCGGGCTCGACGCCCAGCAGACCAAGATGACGGTCGTTTCGAACAACCTCGCCAACGTCAACACCAATGGCTTCAAACGCGGACGCGCCGTGTTCGAGGACCTGATCTATCAGAATCAGCGTCAGGCCGGTGGTCAGAGTTCGCAGGACACGGTGTTGCCCTCGGGCCTCAACGTCGGTACAGGCGTTCGTGTCGTCGCGACAGAGCAGCTGCACGCACAAGGCAGCATCCTGCAGACAGACAACCCGCTCGACGTGGCCATTCAGGGCCGCGGCTATTTTCAGATCCTGCTGCCCGACGGCACGTTGGGCTTCACGCGTGACGGCTCATTCCAGCGCGATGCGCAGGGCCAGCTCGTCACAGCCGGTGGCTATCTCGTACAACCGTCGATCACGATTCCCGAGGGCGCGCAGTCGATCACGGTGGGCGTCGACGGCACGGTGTCCGTGCAGCTTGCGGGCCAAACGGCGCCAACCCAGGTCGGGATCCTGCAGATCGTCGACTTCATCAACCCGGTCGGTTTGCAGCCGCGTGGCGAGAACCTCTATTCGGAAACGGTGTCGAGTGGCACGCCGCAGCCGGGCTCGCCAGGCCTTATCGGCTTGGGCCGTCTGCAACAGGGCGCGCTCGAGGGTTCCAATGTCAACGTCGTTGAAGAGCTCGTAAACATGATCGAAACGCAGCGCGCCTACGAGATGAACTCCAAGGCCATCTCAACCAACGACCAGATGCTGCAGTTCCTGACGCAGAACCTCTAGGACACATGATGAAACGCATCCTTCGCATCGCGCTTTCGCTCGCAGGCGCTCTGGCCCTGACGGGTTGTATCGTCAACCTGAGCGGCCCCGACTACACGCCGCCCGAGCCCATCGTCGAGCCGGCCGCCGAGGCCACAGACGGCGCCATTTACCAGGAAGCCCTCGACGTTCGGCTGTTCGAGGACCTGCGCGCGCGCCGCGTGGGCGACATCCTCACGATCCGGCTCTCCGAGAACACCACGGCCACCAAGTCGTCGAGCACCTCGACGAGTAAGGAAGGCAGCGTGAACATCGCGAACCCGAGCATTTTCGGCCGCAACATGCAGCGCAATGGCGACGATATCTTCTCAGCCACGATCGACTCCTCGAATGAGTTCGACGGCGAGGGCGCCAGCAGCCAGTCGAACCGGCTCGACGGCGACATCACCGTGACCGTGGTCAAGCGGCTCGCCAACGGCAACCTGGTCATTCGCGGCGAAAAATGGGTAACGCTCAATCAGGGTGACGAATTCATCCGCCTGTCGGGAATTATCCGGCCCTACGACATCGCCCCCGACAACAGCGTGCCGTCTGGCCGCGTGGCCGACGCGCGCATCACCTATTCGAGCAAAGGCGTACTGGCCGCGGCCAACAAGATGGGCCTGCTGCAGCGCTTTGCACAGTCCATCTGGTTCCCGCAGTAATCGCGACAGGAGCACGACGCATGCACCACTGGAATTTTCGTGACTGGGTCCTGCGCCTGGCACCCGCGTTGATCGCCGCTGTCGCGCTGACAGGCGCTGACGTGGCACAAGCCGAACGCGTTCGCGACCTGGCCTCCGTCTCAGGTGTCCGCACCAACCAGCTCGTGGGCTACGGCCTTGTGGTTGGTCTCGATGGTACGGGTGACCAGACGGCGCAGACGCCGTTTACGGTGCAAAGCCTGCAGAACATGCTGAACCAGTTCGGGATCACGATTCCCGAGGGTGTGAACCCGCTGCTCACCAATGTGGCCGCGGTCTCCGTTCATGCCGAACTGCCACCATTCTCAAAGCCTGGCCAGACCATCGATGTGACGATTTCCTCAATCGGTAACTCCAAGAGTCTGCGCGGCGGCAGCCTGCTCATGACCCCATTGCGCGGTATCGATGGCAACGTCTACGCCGTGGCACAAGGCAATCTCGTTGTCGGCGGATTTGGCGGCGAGGGTCTCGACGGCTCACGGATCACCGTCAACATTCCCAGTGCCGGGCGCATCCCAAACGGCGCAACGGTTGAGCGTTCCGTCGCGGCGGGCTTCAACGACACCGATTTCGTTATGCTCAACCTCAACACGCCTGACTTCACGACGGCCAACCGATTGTCCGTGGCCATTAACGACATGCTGGGTCCGGCCTCAGCTGAGGCCATTGATGCGGTGAGCGTTCGTGTCCAAGCGCCCAAAACACCCGGTGCGCGGACCTCGTTTCTGAGCATTCTGGAGAACATTGAAGTCGAGCCGGCACCGGCCGCGGCAAGAGTCATCATCAACTCGCGCACAGGCACTGTGGTTATCGGCAGCAACGTTACGGTGTCGCCGGCGGCCGTCGCACACGGCTCACTCGTCGTTACAATTTCTGAAACACCGTTCGTGAGTCAGCCCGAGCCGTTCTCGGACGGACAGACCGTGCTGGCGACGGACTCTGGTGTGTCCATCGACGAGGAAAGCGACCGCATGTTCCTGTTCGCGCCGGGCACGAACCTCAATGAGATCGTGCAGGCCGTCAACGAAGTGGGTGCCGCCCCGGGCGATCTCGTGGCGATTCTGGAAGCCCTCAAGCAAGCCGGCGCACTGCGCGCCGAGCTGCTCGTGATCTGAGCGCAGGCATGACCAGCGTCACGGACTTCGGCCAGTTCACGGACCTGCGCGCACTCGCAGGCCGCGACCGCGACGCCGCGCTCACCAAGGTGGCGGGGCAGTTTGAGGCGTTGTTCGTGCAGGAAATGTTGAAGAGCATGCGGGCCGCGAGCTTCGGCGACCCGATTTTCGGTGAGGCGGGCGGTGGCGGCATGTACCGCGACCTGTTCGACCAGCAGATTGCCGAAGACATTGCTTCGGGTTCCGGTGTTGGCCTCAAGGACCTGCTCGTGCGCCAGCTGGGCGGCGACCCAGGGTCGCGCCACGCGCCGGCACCACCGGCTGGCAGCCTGTCCCCGATGCCCGTAGTGCAGACATCGCGTACGTCGGCTGCTGTGACCGCGACCACGACCACGGCGCCGACGACTCCCGCACCGGCCATCCCAGCGTTGCCCCCGTCGCCCGAGAACTGGCGTGACCCGCAGGCTTTCATCAAAGACATCCTGCCTCACGCGCGCGCGGTGGCCGACAAGCTCGGTGTGAGCCCCCTCGGTGTGCTGGCGCAGGCTGCGCTCGAGACCGGCTGGGGCCAGCACGTCATGCCGGGCGAGGGCGAACAGAGCAGTCTCAACCTGTTTGGCATCAAGGCCGGCCGTGATTGGCGCGGTACGGCCGTGCATCGAGACACGCTGGAATTCGAAGCGGGTGCGATGCGCCAGCGCCGTGAGGCGTTCCGCGCCTACCCGACGCTGACGCAGAGCTTCGCAGACTACGGTGATTTGCTCGGTGGCAATGATCGCTATGCGACCGTGCGTAACCGTGCCAACGACGTGGCCGGTTTTGCCGAAGCCTTGCAGCGATCCGGTTATGCCACCGATCCCAATTATGCGGCCAAGATCCGCCGTGTCGCCGGTGGCGACACGATGCGTGACGTCCTGGGCGCACTCAAGCAAACCGACCTTTTGTCGCTATCTACGCATGTGCGGTGATCCGTAGGGCCCGCGCTTACCAAAACGGACTGATCCATGTCATCGATTCTCGGAATAGGCACTAGCGCGCTCACGGCGTTTCGACGCTCGCTCGATACCGTCGGGCAGAACATCGCCAACGCCAACACGCCCGGTTACAACCGCCAGCGTGTGCAACTGTCGGCGCGTTCACCGCAGTTTTCGGGTGTTGGGTTTTTCGGCCGCGGTGTCGAAATCAACAGCGTCGAGCGCTATTACAATGCCTTCCTCGACAATCAGGTCCGCAACGCGGGTTCGTCGGCGTCTCGCTTTGAGACGTTGGCCGGTTTCGGCGGGCGCGTCGATGATCTGCTTGCCGATCCGCTCGCGGGTCTCGCGCCGGCGCTGTCGTCGTTCTACTCCGCAGTGCAGGACTTCTCGCTGGACCCGGCCACGCCGGCGTCGCGCGGTGCGTTGTTTGCCGAGGCGGAGAGCCTGGTCGCGCGCTTCCAGTCGCTGGACGATCAACTTGCCGGCGTCAGCGAGGAAACGAGCCAGGCCGTGGCTCAAACGGTCAGCGAAATCAATCAGTTATCAACGTCAATCGCAGACTTGAACCAACGTATCGTGACGGCCGGGACGCAGCGTCCGCCCAACGATTTGCTCGACGAGCGCGACCAGCTCGTGCGTGAGCTCACGCGCCTCGTCGACGTGACTGTGACGGAAGAGAACAACGGCTCGATCAACGTCTTCGTCGGTAACGGCCAGACGCTGGTGATCGGTGGCGAGACCTTCGACCTCGAGGTGCAGCCTTCCGAGTTCGACCCCAACCGCAACGAAGTGATTTACCGCGGGCTTGGGGGTGACACACCACTACGCGACATCCTCAAGGGCGGCCAGATCGGTGGTCTCTTCGAATTCCAGAACACGATCCTCGACCCGACGCGCCGCGCGCTGGGCGCGAGTGCTGTGGCCGTCGCGCAAACCTTCAACGAGCAAAACGCGCTGGGTCTCGACGCTAATGGCAACCTGGGCGGCGACATTTTCGCAACGGGTCCCGCACGCGGTACACCGTCGGCGCTGAATGCCGGCACCGGCGACATCAGTGTCGCTATTGAGGATATCGGCCAGGTGCCGCAAGCGGGCTACCGCTTTCTGTTTGATGGCACGAACTACCGCCTGTTCCGGGGTGATACAGGCGCGGAGCTCACTCTGACGGGCACGGGTACGGGCGCGGATCCGTTCCGCGCTGACGGGCTCGCGATTACCGTGAGCGGCACACCCGCCGCTGGCGATACGTTCGAAGTCGAGCCCGTACTTGATGCCATCGCGGGTCTTTCTGTGGTTGCTAACGACCCGGGCGCGTTCGCGGCAGCAGGCCCCACGCGCGGCTCGGCAGACCTCAACAACCTGAGTGATGCGAGCATCGACAACGGCGTACCGCTCGACACGTCGGACCCGAACTTTTTCGCCACGAGCGTCATTGAGTTCACGGGCCCCAACACCTACAGCGTGAACGGCGCAGGCAGCTTCGCGTTTACGCCCGGCGACACGATCACGCTTAACGGTTCCGCCTACACGCTGACGGGAACGCCCACCACAGGCGATCGCTTCACCGTGGAGCGCAACACCAACGCGGCGGGTGATAACCGCAACGCGCTGGCGCTGGGGGCAACGCGCGACGCCGGCGTGCTCGCCGGTGGTTCGCAGTCGGTCAGCCAGGCCTACGCGTCGCTGGTCGCGACAGTCGGAAGCCGTACGCGGCTTGCCGAGAACACGGCGGACGCCCAGGCCATCGTGCTGCAGAGCGCCGAGACGCGGCGACTTGAGGAATCGGGCGTCAATCTCGATGAGGAAGCCGCAGAGCTCATTCGTTATCAGCAGGCCTACCAGGCCGCGGCCGAGGTCATCAGTGTTGCCGGCGACCTGTTCGACACACTGTTGGCCGCCACGCGACGTTAAGGACTGACCATGCGCGTATCCACCCAGGCCTTTTTTCAGAACAATGTACTGACGCTGCAGCGCTTGCAGCGCAGTCTCAATGACCTGCAGGAGCAGGTCGCGACCGGGCGCCAGATCCAGCGCCCGTCTGATGATCCCGTGGGCAGTGCGCGAGCGCTCAACCTGCGCGAGTCCATTGACAGTGTTGAACAGTTTCAGCGCAACGCCGGCCTCGCAGAGAGTCGGCTGCGACTCGAGGAAGAGACGCTGACCGGCGTGACCGAGCTGCTGCAGCGGGCACGCGAGCTCGCCTTGCAGGCTGCCAACGCCACACAGACCAACGAGTCGCGCGACTTTGTAGCCGCCGAGCTGCGCCAGGGTATCGACCAATTGCTGGCACTCGCCAACACCCGCGACTCCAGCGATGACTTCCTGTTCGCGGGCTACCAGACGCAAACCCAGCCGTTCACACGTACGAGCGCGGGTTTTAGCTACAACGGTGATCAGGGTCAGCGCTTCGTGTCGATCTCGCGAACGCGCCAAATTCCGGATAGCGACTCGGGAGAGCGCGTCTTCGGTCGTATCCGCGAGGGCAACGGCCAGGTGCTCACGACGCCTGCGGCAGCCAATACGGGCACGGGCACGATCTTCAACAACGATGTCGCCGGTATCACGGGTTACAACTTCGAGGCCTACCAAGTCACCTTCACGGCAGCGGACGCCTTCGAGGTCCGCGACGGCGGCGGCGTGCTGGTCTCGAGCGGCGCGTTCACACCGGGTGACAGCATCACGTTCGGCGGACTCGATGTCCGCATCGAGGGTGAACCGGCGACAGGCGATGTATTCGATGTCGGGCCGAGTCCCAACACTGATATGTTCAGCATCATTGATCGTCTCGCGGCGGCGCTTGAGACGCCTGTGGCCGACGAGGCACAGCGGGCCGGGCAGGACGCGGCGATCAATCGAGGCATCGAGGGGCTCGACCAGGCCCTGGCACGCGTTCTCGAGGTGCGAACAGGCGTGGGCAGCCGGCTTGCGACGATCGAGTCGCAGGTGGACGCCAACGCAGGCGCCTCACTGGTGTTACAGGAATCGCTTGCGGACATCGAAGACCTCGACTACGCGGCGGCGATCTCTGCACTGACGCAGCAGGCGACGACGCTTGAGGCCGCGCAGCAGTCGTTCCTGCGAATTCAGAACCTGTCTCTGTTCCGTCTGCTCTAAGTGGTCGCGTTCTCGTGACGCAAGTCACGATTTCCAAAAAGCGCGCTAAAGCATTTCGCAGTGCCGATGCGGTGTTTTTCTCGCACGCTTTGAACACCATCACAGTTTTAAAAAACCACTCAAGGTTTGCAGCCGCACTCCGCTAACCCGGGTGAAGCGCATTTCATGACGTCTAAGGACGTGTTGCGATTCGGCCGGCAGCTAATGTGCCGGGAACGGGAAACTTAGGAGTTTTAAAAAATGGTACAGTCAATCAACACGAACGTTGCGTCGCTCAACGCTCAGCGGAACCTGAACCGTTCCCAGAGTCTGTTGACGACGTCTTTGGAGCGTTTGTCCACGGGTCTTCGCATCAACAGCGCGAAGGACGATGCTGCTGGCCTTGCAATTTCGGAACGCTTCACGACGCAGATCCGTGGCCTTAACCAGGCTGTTCGAAACGCGTCGGACGGCATTTCGCTTGCACAGACGGCAGAAAGCGCGCTCGGTGAGCTCACCAATAACTTGCAGCGTATTCGCGAGCTCGGCGTACAGTCGGCCAACGCCACCAACTCGGCGTCTGACCGCGCGGCACTCGACGAAGAAGTGCAGCAGCGTCTTGCAGAGGTCGAGCGTATCGCCTCGCAGACCTCGTTCAACGGCCTCAAGGTCCTCGACGGCACGTTCGGCAACGCGGCATTCCAGGTCGGCGCCAACGTCGGTGAGAAGATCAACGTCTCTCTGACCACGGGTGTCCGCACCTCGCAGATCGGCCAGATCGCCAGCGCCACGGGTGCCAACGCGGTGTCTGCCGCGGCTATCGGTCCGGGTCAGGTCAGCATCGCTGTCGGTAACGGCGCTGCCGTTGAAATCGCGTCTTCGGATTCTGACAGCGCTCAGGACAAGGTTGCTGCGATCAACGCTTCTGGTGTCACGGGCCTGACGGCTACGGCGACGACTGAGGCGGTCAGTGCCTTCACGACGATCGACGAAGGCGCCGCTGACAACAGTGACGAAACCTACTCGCTGACGATCAACGGCGAAGCGATCTTCACCAACGAGAACTTGAGCGTGGGTACGGGCGGTGGTCCGATCACGGGTTCGGACCTCGTGGATCGCGTCAACCTGTTCGCCAATGACACGGGCGTCACCGCCTCGTTCGACGGCACAGATGTGACCTTCACGGCCGTCGACGGTCGCAACATCGACATCTCGCAGACGCTGGCCGGTACGGCTCCCGCGGGTGGTCTGACGACCGCTGCGGTCGCCGGTAACCTCTCGGGCGGTGGCGCCACGAATCGTGGTTCGATCACGCTGAGCGCGTCGGACAACATCACGATTTCGGGCGGCAACGAAGCACTGCTCGGCTTCACAGCAACGCAGATCGCCAAAGACACGACGGGTCTCGACACCCTGACCGTCGGCACGGTCGCCACCGCGGAAGACGCCATCCAGCGTGTTGATGCGGCTTTGACGACTATCAACTCGCTGCGTAGTGAGTTTGGTGCTATCCAAAACCGTTTCGAATCCACGATCTCCAACCTGCAGACGGTTTCGGAAAACCTGTCCGCATCGCGTGGCCGGATTCTGGACGCTGATTTCGCCGCTGAGACCGCTCAGCTGACGAAGGCTCAGATCCTGCAGCAGGCCGGTGTATCGGTACTGACTCAGGCAAACGCCCAGCCCCAGCTGGCGCTGAGCTTGCTCCAGTAATCCAGGACGGATTACTTCGGAAGGGCGGCAGGGAAGCCGCCCGACCCAGAGGTTAGAGAACGATGAACCCGATTAACGAAGTCACGACGCGCCAGGTCGCGGCCCCAGCGCAGAAACGCGCTGCGCCCGCCGGTGCCGAAGTGGCGACGCAATCGGTGCGCCAGGAAGGTGACGCCGTTACGCAGGCCAAGGAAGCGGCCGCAGCGCAACGTGCCCCCGTCAGCGAGGCTCGCCTCGAGAAGGCACTCGAGCAGGTGAACGCACAGGCCCAGGGCCTGTCGCCCGCGCTCAAGTTCGAGCCCGACGCCGACAGTGGCATCGTGGTCATCACGGTGATGAACCGGGAAACCGGGGAGATCATCCGCCAGTTACCGCCGGAAGCGGTGGTTAAGGCGGCTGAGACGGGCGAGGCCTTGCCTTCGCTCGTCGATGCGTCTGCGTAATGCAGGCGCGGCAGTAGCAGGGAACGGAAACCCGAAGCATGACCGGCATTACATCGACAGGGATTGGCTCAGGCCTGGACGTCAACGGTCTCGTGCAACAGCTCGTGACCGCGGAAGGCCAGGCTGCCTCGCAGCGACTGATTCAGCGTGAAACGCAGTTTCAGTCGCGCCTGTCGGCCTACGGCAGCCTGAAGTCCTCACTCGAGGGCTTTAAGACGGCCATTGATGCGCTACAAAACAACGATGCCGTTCGCGGCAGAACGATTTCGTCGAGTAACGAGGATGCCATCTCGCTGACGGTAACCTCGGACGCGGTACCCGCGTCCTACTCGATCGATATCGAATCGCTGGCAACAGCGGCACGGTTGAGCTCGGCCTCATTTACGGGTGCCGACGCTGCCGTGGGTTCGGGGACGCTCGACCTGAGCATCGGGACCGAGTCCTTCTCGGTCACGATCGACCCCGAAGCCAACACGCTGGCCGACATTCGCGACACCATCAACAACGCCGATGACAACGCGGGCGTGCTCGCGACCATCATCAACGCCGAGTCGGGCAGCTTTCTCGTGCTTACAGGGACGCGCACCGGCGCGGCCAATGCCGTCACGGTGACGCAGTCGACACCCGATAACGGGTTATCGGCACTGACGTTTGATCCCGGCAACGGCATCAACAACCTGACCGAGTCAGTGGCCGCCGCCGATGCGCGCGCCACGGTTAACGGCTTCACCGTGACGAGTGAGACCAACACGTTTGACTCGGTGGTCGACGGTGTCACGTTCACCGCCCTGCAGGAAACGTCGGGCACGGCGTTCGATGTCACGGTCAAGAACGACACGTCAGGGCTCAAGAGCTCGATCGACGCCTTCGTCAAGGCATACAACGATTTCATCGATACAGCCGATCGCCTGTCGGTGTTTGATTCCGAGACCAATGTAGCGGGTGCGTTGCAGGGCGACTCAGCGTTGCGCGGTGCGACCTCGCGGTTACGCCAGACTCTGTCCGAAGCCACGACGACGGCCAATCCGTTGCTCGATACGCTGAATGAAGTCGGCGTGCGACTCGATAGTGACGGCAAGCTCGAAGTGGACAGCGAGGCGCTCAACACGGTCCTCGAGGACGACTTCCAGGCCATCGAACGCCTGTTCACGGGCGACGAGGGCTACGCCGCGAGGCTGACCTCGGTTATCGACAGCTACGTCTCGAGTGACGGCATCATCACGGCGCGCACAGACGGGATCGAAAGCAGCATCGAGACGCTCGGTGAGCAGAACGAACGCTTGCAGAACCGGCTGATATCGCTCGAGGCGCGCCTGTTGCGCCAGTTCAACGGGCTCGACTCGTTGCTGGCCAACCTTAACTCGACCAGTTCATTCCTTGCGGCCCAGCTTGCCAACGTGCCGACGCCGGGCCAGTCATAGAGACCGACATGTACGCACCCACGCACACGGCCAACCAGGCCTATCGCAACTCGGCCGCCGAGCACACGGTGGAAACCGCCGACGGCTACACGCTCATCGCATCGCTGATGACGCGATTCGTGGCGCGCCTGTCGATGGCCAAGCACTGCAT
>JBCCBB010000169.1:0-2917 GCA_039814545.1 Pseudomonadota bacterium | reverse complement strand
GTCGATCTGGGTCACGTCACCCGTGACCACGGCCGTTGAACCGAAGCCAATGCGCGTCAGGAACATCTTCATCTGCGCCACGGTTGTGTTCTGCGCTTCATCGAGAATGATGAACGACTCATTGAGCGACCGGCCACGCATAAAGGCGAGCGGCGCCACCTCGATGATATTTCGTTCGAGCAGCTTGCCGACGGTTTCGTAGCCCATCATTTCGTAGAGCGCGTCGTACATCGGGCGCAAGTACGGGTCGACCTTTTGTGTCAAGTCGCCCGGCAGGAAGCCCAGACGTTCGCCGGCCTCGACGGCGGGACGCACGAGCACGATGCGGCGCACGCGGTCAGTCTCGAGCGCCTCGACGGCAGCCGCGACGGCCAGGTAGGTCTTGCCCGTGCCCGCAGGGCCGATACCAAACGACAAGTCGTTGGCACGGATGCGCGCCAGGTAGCCATGCTGGTTGCCGCCTCGGGGCCGAATCATTTTGCGACGCGTTCGTATCACGAGCTCGTCCGGCGCGTCCGCGACGGAAAGATTCGGTTTGTCACCGGGGGCTGGCTGCATACCTGACTCCTGTAGGCAGATGTGGATGTGTTCGGGTTCGAGGCGCTCGCGATTGGTCAGCTCAAACAGCTGACGCAACACGTGCTCGCCTTTGCGAGCGGCGCTGTCTGCGCCGACGACTCTGAAGTGATTGCCGCGGTTAGCGATTTCGATATCGAGCCTGCGCTCGATCTGGCGGAGATGTTCGTCGAATTGGCCGCTTAAGTTGGCGAGCCGGGCATTGTCCTCGGGCTCGAGTACCAGATCGCGGCTGACTGTGGTGTCGGTCAAAGTGTCTCGCGCACCTTGAGGTTCCTGCCAGGGAAGTCTGAGACTACGCCACGAATGGCGCGCCGCCAAGCCCCAAAATGGTTCATCGCACCAAAATCCAGCGCACTCAAGGCGTACAAGCTCGCCCTCACACGGCCTCGGCTGTGTCCGCTATGAGCCTGCCGCGCAGCGAGTTGGGCAAGGCCTCGGTGATGACCACATCGGCGAAGTCGCCGATGAGTGAGGCCGGCCCGTCGAAATTGACCCAACGCATGTTTTCGGTGCGGCCCGACAGCTGGTTGGGGTCCTTGCGTGAGGGCTTTTCGACGAGCACACGCTCGACGCGACCGACCATTCCGCGGCTGATCGCAGCCGCCTGTTGAATAACGCGTTGCTGCAAGAGCTTGAGACGTTCTTTCTTCACCGCCATTGGCACTTCGTCAGGCAGCGCCGCCGCCGGCGTACCCGGACGCGCCGAGTAGATAAAGCTGAACGACTGGTCAAAGCCGATGTCGGCGATCAGGTTCATCGTCGCTTCGAAGTCGCGGCCCGTCTCGCCAGGGAATCCCACGATGAAGTCGGACGACAGGCTGATGTCGGGCCGCGCTTCGCGCAGCTTGCGAATCTTCTGCTTGTACTCGAGCGCTGTGTGCCCGCGCTTCATGCGTGCCAGCGTGCGGTCGGACCCGGATTGCACAGGCAGGTGCAGGTAGTTCGCCAGCTTGGGCACGTTCGCAAAGGCCTCAATGAGGCTATCCGTGAACTCGACGGGGTGCGAGGTCGTAAAGCGAATACGCTCGATGCCGTCGATCTGTGCCACGTAGTGAATCAGCGTGGCGAGATCCGACAGCTCACCGCCGTGCATAGGACCGCGGTAAGCGTTGACGTTCTGGCCAAGCAGATTGATCTCGCGAACACCCTTCTCCGCCAGCTGCGCGCACTCGACGATCACGTCATCAAAGGGCCGGCTGATTTCCTCGCCGCGGGTGTAAGGCACAACACAAAAGGAGCAGTACTTGCTGCAGCCTTCCATGACCGAGACGAACGCGGCTGGTCCCTCGGCGCGCGGCTCGGGCAGCCGATCGAACTTCTCGATCTCGGGAAAGGAGATGTCAACGACACTCTTCTTGTCGGCGCGCGCCGACTCTACAAGCTCGGGCAGGCGGTGCAGCGTCTGCGGGCCAAACACGATGTCGACGAACGGCGCACGCTTGGTAATGGCCTCGCCTTCCTGGCTCGCGACACAACCGCCGACGCCGATCAGCGTGCCGGGCTTGGCGAGCTTGTAGGGCTTCCAGCGGCCGAGCTCCGAGAACACTTTCTCGGCGGCCTTCTCGCGAATCGAGCAGGTGTTGACGAGCAGCACGTCGGCCTCTTCGGGCTTTTGCGTGAGCGTCATGCCGTGCGATTCGGCGAGCACGTCGGCCATCTTGGACGAGTCGTACTCGTTCATTTGGCAGCCGTAGGTACTGATGTAGAGCTTTCCGGACATCCCGCTATTTTAGCGCAGCGGGGGCCTTGTAAGAAACCGGCCCCGGTGCGGCGCGGCGCCCCCGGGGCCGGTGCAGGTCAGCTCGACACGTAGCGCGCGATGTCACCCAGCGTCAGGTTGTGGTCAGACGAGACAATGTCGTTGTTAGGCGACCATGACAGATCACTGAGGAACGTGCCCTTGCAGAAGGTCAGCATGCCGCCGAAGACCTCCATGAGGATCGCGCTGCCCGTCGGGCCCAGGTGGTCATTGTCGCCACCCTCGGCCAGCAGGTAGAAGAACAGCGGCGTCTCGTGCTGCAGCGCATGCTTGTCCTTGGCCGACAGACTGCCGACACCCGGGAAGCGGCGCGCGGGCAACGACAGCACTTCGGGCTCGATCGGGTAGCCGCAGTCGGCCAGCGCCTCGGCGACGGCCTGGCCCGAGGGCAGGCCCAGGCTGCGCCCGCGCAGCAGATTGCGAAACGCCAGCGAGCGCCGATTCGGATTGGGCTCACCGGCTTCGAGGAAGGGCAGGTTGTTGAGCTCCGTCGCCAGTCGCGCGTCGATCGCCTTGCTCGCATCAGGGCGCGACCCGTCGATGTCGAGCAGCAGACGCCAGTCGAGCGTGATCTCGGGT
>JBCCBB010000017.1:0-37402 GCA_039814545.1 Pseudomonadota bacterium | reverse complement strand
TGCCCTTCGATAGGATACGATCTGAGGTATGGGCAAAGCGCGGCATAACCAGTCACTGCAGCAGACGCGGGGCACCCGTCATGTCTCTTGCATACGCAAGAGCCACGCCGGCTGCGTCCACGCTGCTGAGCCCCGGCGTTATGCCGCGCGGGATAAGCCACCGCTGGCTGGCACGGCGGGCCCTGTTTGCCGTCGAGGTGACAGTGCGGGCAGTGTCCGCTATTGACCCAAAGCGAACGTTTGAATCGGCGAGTTTGTGCCTATGACTTTAGAGCAAATTGAATCGCTTTACGGGTTTCAGTTTCCGGATAGACACCGCAAAGACCTGGAGGACCGGTCCAGCCCGATTCATAGTGCTGTCGAGTTCTTGTTTCCAGACGATCCGGGAATCAGAGACTTCGTAAGATGCAATGAGGAGCTCAGATCTGGTTGGAAAAAGGCAGGGGTCAATGTCGTGGCGTTCGCAACACAAGGATGTGGTGATTTCCATGCCTACGATATCTCTGAGACCCCTTATCAGGTATTTGTGATCGATCCAACTTCGGACGTCGCCGAATCACTGGCGGCCGCAATTGCCCAAGAAAATGCACTCGAAAGATATGACGAGTGGCGAGAGAGAATCTGGGAGATTCACGAGGAAGTAGAAGCCGATTTCGAAGAATTTGGCTACGATCATCTGCCCTTTACGGAAAGCTGATCAGTGAACAGTAACTGCGCCTACGTTACCGGCTGGTATCGGCGAAAGCTGCCATTCGTTGAGATGAAATTTGAGCATGAACAAAGCGCGGCATAACCAGTCACTGCAGCCGACACCGGGCAACTGTCACGAGCCATGCATACGCATGCCTCGCGCCAGCTGCGTCGGTGCGTCTGAGCCCCGGCGTTATGCTGCTGCGCCGTGCCCGGGCACAGTCCGATTACTACTGGAAGCACTCGGTCGAACCTCTATCGCACGACAGGTGCTTTAAGGTGGACTACGATCCTCTTTCGCCACCGACGCGCCGCGCTAGGCGAGCTGTTCTTGGGGTATCCACAGGACTCATCCTAGCGACATTATTCGACGTGACTTTGGAAAGCCTTCCCGTAGGAGGCCTCTCTTTTAGGTCGGAAGGGCTCCCGGTTTCATGGCTTCTAGCATTCGCCCTGTTGTACTTACTTGCTGCATTTCTTTGGTACGCGAGCGCTGATTGGACTAATCGCGGAGAGACTCCAGCACGGACCTACTTATCCAAGAGTAGGGCGGAGTCTCTCGTTCAGTTGCAACGCGATTTCGCTAGTAAGGTGCGTGCCGAGCTACGACGGAAGCATGGCGAGAATGTCCCAGATGCCTACTTCGGTGCAGCCGAGGCAGTATTCCTCAAGAACAAGCCGGCGCCATGGACCGCGGATTTAGATTGGGTGTCGCTCGAGACTCTTATCAACGAGCTCACTCAGTACGACATTAATGCTGATATTGCTCCGAGGATTGCCCAAGAGATACTTGTGGGCTATACCGAGCTACAAGCAGTAACTAGACGTCAAGCGGACCTCGCGAAAGAGTCGCAGCTCTCAGAGCGTCGACGATTCAAGGTATTGGAAGTCGGCTTTGCCGCGGTATTTTCGGTTTTCGCGTTTCTAGTATTTCTTGAGAGTCTTTTCTGTTTTCGGTGCCTCTTTGACTAGTGGGTTTGCCTGGGCCTTATTTGGGTGGGGTGAATCGGAGATTCCAGTGGAGCAATCGCAGCATAACCCGTCACTGCAACCGACACGGGGCATCCGTCATGTCTCTTGCATCAGCAAGAGCTACGCCGGCTGCGTCCGTGCGTCTGAGCCCCGGCGTTACATCGCGTGAGCCTCGCACGGATCGTCGCCGTGCTGATCGTCTGCGCTCTCGCCAATGCGGAAGTTTCTAAGCCGCCCGCATTCTCCGAGATGTTCTCAGTAGATCTCCCGGAGGACTGGGAGTTGGCGGAGGAGGGCTGGAAGAGTGGCGAGACGGGTGGCGAGATGCTGTTCTCGATTGAGCCCGGCCCGGAGCCCTACGTGACAGTGATGGGCCATGTCGTTCGGGGGGGAGGTCATCGAGCCCATCTACGGTGACCGGACACTTATCGACGAGACGGATGAATACCAGCTGTACCACGTGACTCGCCCAATCGACGAAAAACGATTCCTTGTTTGGCTGAAAGAGGGCGAGAAATTCACTCTGACGTTGTGGCTAGAGCCGGACAAAGCTGAACTGAACCAACGAGTGCTAGCGGCATTCGGGCGCGTAGAGGTGCATTAGCATGAGATGTAACCAGTCACTGCAGCCCACACGGGGCATCCGTCATGTCTCTTGCGTGAGCAAGAGCCACGCCGGCTGCTTCCGTGCGTCTGAGTCCCAGCGTTATATGCCTCTTGGGCGTCCGAAAGACTAACGATGAAGTTGAGCGTCACAGCCTTTCTCATGAAGGAAGATCGAACAGCTCGAGACATTCTCGCTATCAAGGGTAGGAAGAACCATTTGCCATTAGACATTGATGGCGCACACTGCGATTTTTACTGGAAGGCGCAATCATCAACTCCAAGATGGGTCGAACTGTTTCGAGACGCGCCGGGTGTCCGCAGTGATTTAATGACCGGAAAGTCAGTGCAAGGACTGCTGGTCATCGAAAGGCAAGATTGAGTTGTGTGTTTTACATTCGGACACGCTCGACACTTGATTGCTCCTCTCGCGATCGAGCGCTACTTCGGACTCAAGGTAGCGCTATCGATGAGCGATCCCGAACTCATTCGTTCAATTGATAAGACAAATATCGATAAGACACCGTTTCGTTCGAGCGCTCAATCATCGAAGTACGTTTCTATTTCAGAGTTTGAATTTAAATCCGATTGGGAGATTCTCAAGTCGCTAACTGGAGTCGTAGCATCCGATGACCTTGACGACTACGAACTCGTGAGTGGGACAGACTCTGTTTCGCTATACACCGATGTCACACTTGCCAGGCTACCGAGAATTGCGGACAGGCTCCTAGCGGCCTATGCGGATGACGCTTACAAGACCAAATACCCGTGGATTGACTATATCGTTCCGATTCGTGACAAATCAGTGCGCGCGCTTTTAGACCAAGTTGCCATTGATAAGGTTAATCGCCGCGAATTCGACGATACGTGGATTGCCCCTCCAGCAATGGTTCCTTACGCGAATTTTGGAGGATTCTGCTACAGGAAAGTCCGCACGCGTGACGGTAATACTCAACCTGTCTCCCTTGATTTAGATCTTGAGAGCTGCCTGACGGTAAAGGGACTGCTCGACAGTCTTACCGTCGCGAAATCGAAGAGCAGTCAGATTCGGCTCTTTGATGCGAATGATCAAGAGATTGAATCATGGTCCATATATTTGTGCCTAAATGTTGAAGCGGAGCACGAAGGTCGTAAGTACCTGTTGAACGAAGGTACTTGGTACGCAATTGATCGCAATTTCGTCGCAGATATAGAAGCCTATTTCGAAGAATTCGATCGGTCCACTTTACCTTTGCCTCCCTATGGAGGGCGACACGAACCTGCTTACCTTATCCACGCAAGTGAGAGTGGCGATTTCTTGCTGATGGATCAAAAGTTTGTACGATTGTCGGGCGCATCTAGTAGTTTCGAATTTTGTGACCTGCTCACTCGTGACAATCACATTGTACATGTCAAGAAGTACTCATCCTCCAGTGTGCTTAGCCACTTGTTCTCACAGGCGTTCGTATCAGCAGAGAGTTTGGCTCGAAGCGCTGAGGTGGTAGAGCAAGTGAATTCTCACTTAAGACCAGACACGGACCATACGTTCGTATTTGACAGTCAAACTCAACCAAGACCGGCGACTATCGTCCTCGGAATCATGCAAAAACGTGCCGGAGATCTACATATGCCATTTTTCAGCAAAGTAAATTTCAAGCAGTATTCTCAGCGACTAATTGACATGGGGTATAAAGTCGCTCTGCAAAAGATCCCATTGTAGGCAAAGCTAAACTGGCGAGTTAGTGCAGACGGCATATAACAATACGTTGCAACGGTCGATTGACCCTGCCGGTATCCCCGCTATCGCGAGAACCCCGTCAGCCTCAAGCGCTGCTGAGCCCCGGCGTTATAGCGCACACTAGAAGATGCACAGTAGATTTACCGAGACGTTGGCTGTGACTACGATCGCAATATTCGTTGTGGGCCTGCTGCTATCTGTAGTCGCTGACGGAATGGAGCTCCTGGGAGTCAACCTCCGCTCGGGTGTGCTTCGTTTCGCTGTGGGTGCGCTCCCTTTTCTTGCCGCATACTTTATTGGCGGCTTTATGCTCGGTTCACGCTGGTGGAGCACTGGTCTATGCGTCCTTGCCGCATTTCTGGGTGGGGTTGTTAGCGTTGGCTATGTCGTCACGACGCATGGGTTCGAGGTGACCTTCGCTTCATTTCTAAAGGACAGTTTTTCTGGAATTCTCATTGTCGCAGCCTGGGGAATTGTCGGACTTGCAGCTGGAGGTTCCGCCTACCAGAGGATTTCAGGCGAGCGACGTGCGCTATAACAAGTCACTGCAGCCGACACGGGGCGCCTGTCACAGCCCTTGCATGCGCAAGGCCTGCGCCAGTCGCGTCCGAGCGTCTGAGCCCCGGCGTTAGGCACCGATGTCCGGCCGCTTCCCTACCGCTTTCGTAGTCCTTGCCGCAAAGCATCCTCCAAGGCTGCTGGCGAATTTTTCTGCGAGGTATCTTGGTTGGCCCCTGCCGAATTGGCCGGATACACCTGAGTATGTCTGCGGATTTCGAATTGAGTGTTCATGCGGTGAGGCGGCGTTGCAGATATCCGGTCCCACGCGAGACGGAAAGACGATCGCGGATCCGATAACAGTCTCCTGCAGGTCCTGCGGCGTCTCGAGCGTACTGTTCGATCTGCAACGCCACGGATACGACTCAGAGCATGGCCACGAGTATTTCGGCATACCCGCTACTGGTAGTCCAAAGTGCTGGACCTGTGGCAAGTGTAAGAACGACACATTTATTGCCGAGCCGAGCTTCTCGTACCAGTACGAGTCACTCGATGAATTCGACGGAATTGAGGAAAGCCGAATACCTGACTTCTTCGACACCTTCTGGATTACGATGGAGTGCACAAAATGCGGCGAGCTGTCAGAGACTGATGTGTGGGAATGTGCCTAACACGTCACTGCAGCTGACGATTGACCCTGACGCCGCCTCGGCTATCCCCGCGTCGCCGTCAGCCTCAATCGTAGCTGAGCCCCGGCGTTAGACGGCTCAATGCAGGTGCAGCGCCAGACTTGGGAGGAAGTCCAAGAGCATTTCAGCGATCTCCCTGGCGAGTCCATGACTCGCAAGACGATGCTGCCGCTGGTGGAGTACCTTGCCGAATCTGAAATAGGGTCATACCTATTCCCGTGGATATCGATGTACGACCTACGCATCACTCAGGCTCTGCACTACCCTAGTGACGGTCCGCATTTGGTGATCTCTTCGCTACGCGATGGTCAGCTAGAGTTTCGGTACATTGATACCTTTCGCAAGGACCGCCAGTGGAGTCGAGTTGTCCCTGCATCATCGGCGAACGCGAGGTTCGAAAAATTTGTGGAACAGCTGCATTGGCTGCAGTCCAGCACGCGGAGCGAGTCATGAGCGAAGCTAGGGACGGGGTGAAGCCGTCTAACCAGTCGCTGCAGCCGACACAGAGCGCCTGAGCCCCGGCGATAAATTCTCGATCAAAATTGAGCCCTAAATGGAAGATACCCTGTTACTAGTAATTGGAAGCTGCTTCATCCTTGTTGGCGTTTCAACCGGCGCGTTTTTCTGTTATCGAATCACCCAGGCAGCGAGAAGCAACCGGTGGCCCTTTGTAATCGGCGAACTCGAATCGAGTGATCTCAGGGAAGCTGTCTATAGAGGGAGACAGGTTGATGGGGGCACAGATCAAGCTTCTGCGTGGGTTGTTAACTTTAGTTACAGTTACGCCGTTGCGGACAGAACGTACCAAGGATCGAGAGTTACATTCTCTGATGGCATCAACAAGACGATGCGATCGTTACGTAAGCTACAGGACAAGTACCAAGGTAACTCTCGAATACAGGTTTACTATAATCCCAAGAACCACAACCAAAGCGTACTCGTTCCAGGACTGAGTCTATTCAACTTCACGCCACTCATAACCCGCGCGTTGTTTATTCTCGCTGGGGTTTTTGTCCAGACTTATGATTTCTCCTAGGCGCCACGAATAAGACAAGCGCACGCACTCGAACCATCCAACGGGCCGCGCGAGTTCTCTGGCCGCTGATGCGTGGCGTTACGCTGCTTTTCCGAAGGGAGTTCGCACGTGGTAACGCCATTAATCGGCGCTAACGGGCCAGATGAGGCGGCCTAGTCACCGCCAATTTGGCAATAGGAAGTGCACGTCCCGGTGACTGAGAGGGAACCCTAAGGTCCACGACCAGCCACTGAGACCCTAAGTGCGACCGCTATACTGAGGCGCATGCCAATTCGAGATCATCACCAGCGAGCCATTGATCGATTGGCCGACGCCTATCGGGGCGACCCGCGCTATCGCGCACTCATCATCGGTGGTTCCGTCGCTAAGGGATACGCGCGAGACGACTCGGACGTCGATTTTCTCATCGTCGCAACGGATGAGGCGTTTGAGGAACACCGGCGAGCACACGACTTGTTCATCAACCGCCGGGACGTGTGTGACTATGACGGCGGTTTCGTCGACGGCAAGATCGTCAGTTTCCCATTCTTAGAAGCGCTTGCTAAGAAGGGAAACGAGCCATCGCGCGCCGCGTTTGAGGGTGCGTTCGCCGCGTACTCGCACATCCCCAATCTCGATGACCTGTTGCAACGCATCCCGGTTTATCCCGACACCGGGCACGACGACCGCGTTAGGGCCTTTTACAGCATGGCATTTATTCAGCATTGGTTGTTCCACGAGGCGGAACGTCACGGCAACCGGTACACGCAGATTCGCGCAGCGAGTCAGCTCGCGCTCTTTGCCGGTAGGCTGATCCTCGCCCATAACCGCAGGCTCTTTCCATACCACAAGTGGTTCCACCGGACTCTCAAATCCGTGTCGGACAAGCCAGTCGGCCTTATGGCATGCTTCGATGCCTTGCTCGATGAACCTCGTGGCGACCGTGCCACCGAGCTGTTCGAGTTAGTCCGAGACTTTCGTGATTGGGGCGTCAGTGACCTCGAGGCCTACACCTGGTTCATGACCGATGTGGAATGGAGCTGGATTTCGGGCCAAACCCCGATAGAAGACTGGTGAGGCCAGGTAGCCACCGCTGCAGTGGGGGCAGTCGATCCGCTTGTTTTGCCCGCGCTTCGGCCGGAGCGTGAGCGAGTGCTTCATCACTGCCAACCCATCACAGGTCCAGCAGCGATCGGCAATTCTCTGTGTTCATCGAAGAGATGCGAGGTAGTCCTCGATGTCTGAGTGGGATGCGAGTCGAACCGGTCGCTCATCTTGTGCGGGACGCTGGAACCGGCTCTTGTGAACGGAAAAAACTTCCGCTTTGACGTGGTGTCGAGAAGGTCGCTCTGCATTGGACTTGATGCGGGCCTCAATCACAGAGAGCTCCGTATCCACAAAAAGTAGAACGAACTTCGATTCCAATTCTTCAGCCACGCGTCGGTATCGATCTCGAAGAAACCGGTGCGACAGCGTGTCGTCCAACACCACGGACTCGCCGGACTCAAGGGTTTTTGTGAGCTGGGACACAGCTAACCGACTCGTCTCCTCCCATTGGGCATCGGTCAGTCCTTCGCCCCCGTGCAGGCCTCGGCTTGCATTGATTTGGTCTAGACTGATTCTCGGCGCTCCCAACTGGTTCGCTAGACGTACCGCTAGCGTAGTCTTTCCCGAGAACGCGAGACCGCACATTGCATATAGTGTTTGTATCTTGATTGGGCGCATAGGATCGAAGCCTGTTACCCCGTCACGTCAAACGGAGTTTTTAAGTCTTGGATAGAGTTCAACTCACTCGCCTGTTGCTGATTGTAAGCGTCCTTTATGTGATCGGCTTCTACTTCGCAGGCGCCGCAATAAAGCCTGCTTATTCGCAGCTATCCAATTTCGTGAGCGAGTACAACGCAACAGGGACGCCCTGGGCTGAGACGCTCACCTACTCAGGCTTTGTCGCCACGACCGTTCTCTTAGCCGGTTTTCTAGTTGCGGCTGCGCCAATCATCCAGATTTCTGGCGCGAGTCGCGTGGGGTTCTGGCTGTTGTGGTCGCTTCCCTTCTCATACCTCATCGGCGCCATCGCGCCCTGCGATGCGGGGTGTCCTGTTGAAGGTTCGACGAGTCAACTGCTGCACAATGCGCTGGCGATCCCGGCTTACTTTGGCATGGGTGCAGGGGTAGCCCTTCTGTCACTTGCCCCGGGGTTAGCGTCATACAAGCTTCGGCGCAGCTTTATGCTCCTGACGGGAATCGCATTTCCGGTGGTATTCGTCGCGATGGTTCAACCCGACTTCTCGCCATGGCGGGGCTTACTTCAACGCTCGCTTGATGTTGCGATGGCCATCTCCCTCGTCATCGCGAGCTGGACACTGATTCCCTCAAGCCAGCACGTATCGAATCGTGTGTCCTAGCAAGTGGCAGCCAACCAGCCTATCCGGAGATCCGCATGTCAGCAGAAAATAATGTCGCCACCCTAAAGGCCGCCTACGCCCACTGGAGCGAAAACAAAGAAACCGCGTTTGAAAACTGGATGGACTTGATCAGCGACAACGTCCACTTCCGCTCCTTGGCGGACGGCCAGGAAGGTATGGCCTTCACCAGAACCTGCCACTGCAAGAACGATGTCCTGCGCTACTTCGAAGAGCTTGCGAGCGAATGGGACATGGTCGATTTCCAGATGGACGAGTTCATCGCGCAGGGCGATCGTGTCGTGGCTATTGGCAACTGCCACTGGCGCCACATGAAGACGGGGAAAGACGTGCTGACACCCAAAGTCGACATCTTCACAATGCAAGACGGCAAGATCGTCGATATTTTTGAGCTCTATGACACGCATAAGGCCATCACTGCGACGCGATAGGCGACGCTCTTTGTTTGGACGGCGGTGCAGATGACCTCGCGCCAAGAAATCAGCCGACTCGCCATAGTCATTCTGCTAATGGCAGCCTCCCCGACCGTGCTCAGCGACAGCCCCGGCCTCACCGAAGACTACCTCTACTTCTCCGTCTTCCCGGAAGACCTCAATGATCTGGGGCCTGCGCTGCTGGCCGCCGGCACCAAGAACAGTCTGGGGCCTGCGGCGATTGCCGAAACACTATCCCGCCATGACTGGTCCATTGACATGTCGTACACCTCGAGCGAATGCCGGGTGGTGGGCGCGAGGGTCACCCTGGAAGTCACGTACCGCCTGCCAAAGATCAAAACCACCGACGGCGACATCAAAGAAGCATGGGAAGACCTGTTCCCTCGCATCCTGAACCACGAGCGCCAGCACAAAGACATCGCTTACGAAATCTCGGAGCAAATCCTGGTGGAACTGTCCGCATTGCCGGGCGCCAGGGACTGCGACCAGCTCGTCGAAAACGCCGAGGCCGTGGTCTCGCGGCTGCACGCGATAGAGCGACGGCGCCAGCGCGCATTTGACGCCGAAACCAACGGCGGCGAGACTGAAGGCATCATCCGTTTCGAGGTCGCGCAATAGACCGAGGTCCACGATGCTCATGTTGTTACTGACCAGTCTTGCACAAGCAGTCGCCGTCTTCTTGGCGATCGCACTGACCTGGGGCGTGCCGCTCTACTTCATTTCTCGTGAAACGCATGTGAGTGCGCCGGAGCGAAAGCTCTGGATGCTCGCGAGCATCTTCGTCCCGTGGATCGCCTTCCTCGTATTTATGGCAGTCGCGCCTATCAAGACACAAAGACCGCAGCGCGGCCCTTAAGATGGGCGAGCAATTCAAAGCACTCGATGACAAGCACATCGAATTCATCAGCAATCAACACCTGTTCTTTGTCGGGACCGCCGCGGCCGAAGGTCTGATCAACGTCTCACCGAAAGGCATGGATACGTTTCGCGTCATCGACGCGAAACGCGTGGCCTGGCTCAACCTCACAGGCAGCGGCAACGAGACTGCGGCGCATGTGCTCGAGCAGAACCGCATGACCATCATGTTCTGCTCGTTCGACAAGCACCCAAGAATTCTGCGGCTCTACGGCAAGGCGACAGTGATTCACCCGCCTGATGCAGCGTGGCAAGAACACGTTGACCGTTTCCCGAAGTTCACGGGGGCACGCCAGATCTTTGATGTGCACGTTGACATGGTGCAAACCTCTTGCGGCTACGCCGTGCCCTACTACGAGCTCAAGGGTGAACGCCCGACGCTCACGAAATGGGCCGACAACCGCGGCCGCTCGGGCATCGAGGACTACTGGAAAGAGCGCAATACCGAAAGCCTCGATCAGAAGCCCACGGGCATTAAACGTGACGGCTAAGGCTTGCGCTTGAGCCAACCGCGCTCGCGCACGGCCTGCACGTAGCTATCACTAACCGGCACGGCCACATCCGAATCGAGCGTGAGCTGCCAACGCCGCGAACCCCGCTTCGCGGAACGCACCGCCTGCTCGGCAACCCACCAGGATCGGTGCACCTGCAGCCCAAGCGCTTCGGGCATTTCGGCAACCGCATCTCGAAACCGATGATGCACGAGCTCCGACCCAGATGCCGTGAAGACGCGGACGTAGTGTTCCTCGGCCCGAAGTGCCAGCACGTCCCCGGCGCTCCCTGCCGCGGTCTGCGCCAAAAACGCTGGTGGCGGCGACGAGACCTCCACCGTCTCCACGTCGCTATTGCGCTCAACTATCAGCCAAAGCAGCAGATGCGCGGGCAGGATGATGGACAGCAGCGTCGCGTACTCACTCAGAAACGCGAGCGCAGGTGACATCGCCCACAGATCATCGTCGATGAACTCGGGCCGCATGGGGACATGTGGCTCGATGAGGATCTCGGCCAGCGCAAGTGGCGCCACCGCGAACAGAGACACCAACACGACCGGCCTCAACCACCTCGGCCGCTCCAGCCGACCGGCGAACTGCCGCGCGATGAACCAATCGGCGCACCAAAGACCCATGGCAAAGACGCCCGTGCGTACCAGCCAGTAGACAATCTCCTGCCCGACCGTGGCGCCGACCATCGGGTCGTCGATTTGGTTGATCGCAATTATGGCAAGTACGAGCGCGCCCAACCGCATATCGCGCGCAGACGACTGATTAAGACCGAATCTTGGGTGACGATTCACGGGGGTAACAGGACGACTCAAGAAGTTTTTGCGTTATCTGCGAATGACTTGCGCATGTCGCTCTGACCACTGCCTAGCATTGCGGTTCATCCGATGCGAGGAGAAATTGATGAACCGGCCTTTCGTGCTGGTCGCACTGCTATCGCTTTCCGGCCTGTCCGGCTGCGAGGCTGACGGTGCGTCCGGCGATACCCCCGCTGCGTCTTATACCAGTTTCTTTACCCCCCTGCCCGAGGCGCCCGTCTTCCCGGCGGACAACCCCTTCAGCACCGAAAAGGCGCAGCTCGGCGAGTTCCTGTTTTGGGACCCGATCCTCTCAGGCCGCATGAATGTCTCGTGCGCCTCCTGCCACCACCCCGACCATGGCTGGGCAGACGGCCGCGCCACCTCCATCGGCGTGGACGGGATGGGACTGGGCCCCAACAGAACGGGCAACGCCGTGACACCGCGCCATTCACCGACGGTGCTCAACGTCGCGTTCACGGGACTCCAACAAACCACACCCGAAACCGACTTCGTCGCCGGCAGCTACTTCTGGGACCTGCGTGCGGCGACGCTCGAGGACCAGGCCGTCGAGCCCATCAAGAGTGAGGTCGAGATGCGCAGTACCGACTTCCTGGAAACTGAAATCATGCCCGAGGTGGTCCTGCGCCTGTCGATGATCCCCGAGTACGTCACGCGGTTCACGGCCGCCTTCCCGGGCGAAGACCCCATTACCGAATCGACCATAGCGCGAGCGCTCGCCACCTACCAACGCACGCTCACCACACAGCGCACTCGGTTCGACGACTTCCTGGCCGGCAACGACACGGCACTGACGCCGGGCGAGATCACGGGCCTCAACAAGTTCATCAACGGCGGCTGCACGGACTGCCACGAAGGCCCCATGCTCTCGGACAACTTCATCGACGCCGAAAAGCCCATCCTCACGGGCGTGCCGGCCGTGCGCACACCGTCGTTACGCAATGTCGCTCTGACAGCGCCCTACTTCCACGACGGCTCGCGCGTGACGTTGCGGGATGCCATCGCGATCTATGAAGAACGCGGTGACCTGGGCGTGACGCTCGAGGACGATGACTTTGGCGACATCCAGCGATTCCTCGAAACGCTCACGGACGAGGGCTTCTCGCGCCAGATCCCGAGCTACGTGCCGAGTCAGCTGCCCGTCGGGGGGGACATTTTGTAAGCCTGAGCGGCCACCACAGCCCTGGCGGTCAGTTAGACTCCATCGGGTGGCGCACCAGCCCGCGCCGCTCGATGGAGGGACCGCGAATGAGATTTCTAGCTAACGCCTTAACCCTGTTGGTGGCCATTGCCCACGTCGGCATCCTCGTGCTCGAGATGTTCTTCTGGAATCACCCCGTAGGGCAACGCATCTTCGCAATGACACCCGAAGTTGCCGCGTCGTCAGAGGTGCTAGCCATGAACCAGGGTCTGTACAACGGCTTCCTGGCGGCCGGCCTGTTTTGGGGGCTCCTCAAGGACCGCGTGGATATTAAGGTGTTCTTCCTAGGCTGCGTGGTGGTGGCCGGAATCTTTGGTGGACTCACGGCCAAGACCAGCATCCTGTTCACGCAGGGGCTGCCAGCGCTCATCGCATTAATCTTTGTGCTTGCGGCATCGCGCCGCTCATCGCGAGACTTGATCTAAGGCCACAGGGAGTGGCATCAGCGTGAATACAGCGCGGCGGCCAGAGATCGTCATTGTGGGCGCGGGATTCGGTGGCCTGTTCACAACGCTCGGACTGCGCAAGGCCGACGCCAACCTCACACTCATCGACAAACAGAACTACCACCTGTTTCAGCCGTTGCTCTACCAGGTGGCAACGGCAGGTCTCGCGCCCTCCGACATCGCCTGGCCTATTCGCGGCATCCTGAGCAAGCAGAAAAACGTGACGGTGCTGCTCGACGAAGTCCGCGACGTCGACCCAGCAGCACAACAGATCCAAACCGCGTCGCGATCCCTGCCCTACGACTACTTGGTGCTCGCGACGGGCGCGGGCCACGCGTACTTCGGGCACGAGGATTGGGCGAAGCACGCGCCCGGGCTCAAGAGCATCGATGACGCCACGCAGATTCGGCAACGCGTGTTGCTGGCCTTCGAGCGCGCCGAAATGACCGATGACGAGGCAGAGCGAGAACGACTGCTCACGTTCGTGGTGATCGGCGCCGGGCCGACAGGCGTGGAGCTGGCCGGCACGATCGCCGAGCTCGCCCGATGGACACTGGCCGCAGACTTTCGCCGCATTGATTCACGCAAGGCACGCGTCCTGCTCGTTGAAGCGGGCCCGCGTGTCTTACCCGCCATGCCCGACAAGCTGTCCGACTACGCTGTGGGTGCGCTGGGCAAGTTGGGCGTCGAAGTGCGACTCGGCGACGCGGTCACCCACTGCGACGCGCAGGGCGTGAAGATCGGCGACGAAGCAATTCCAGCTGCGACGATTCTCTGGGCGGCTGGCGTCCAGGCGTCACCGGCCTCGCGCTGGCTCGGTGCGGAAGCGGATCGCGCCGGCCGCGTGGTCGTGCGGGAAGACCTGTCCGTCGCCGACCACGCCAACATCTTTGTGATTGGCGACACCGCCGCCGTTAATGATGCAGAAGGCAACCCTGTTCCGGGCATTGCTCCGGCGGCCAAACAACAGGGCCGCTATGTCGCCAAACTCATTCGCTCGGAGATGGCGGGTCGCGCCAGACCCGACCCGTTCAAGTACAAGCACGCCGGCAATCTGGCCACGATCGGTCGTAGCTCAGCCGTGGTGGACCTTCCCGCAATGCGGCTAAAGGGCGCGCTCGCCTGGTGGATCTGGGGCATCGCACACATCTACTTCCTGATCGGTGTGCGCAGCCCGATCCTGGTCGCGCTCAACTGGTTTCGGCAGTACGTGACCTACGGCCGCGGCGCACGACTGATCACCGGTAAGCGCGACCCGTCGCGCGCGAAGGAGTCCAGATGAGCTCAGAAGGCATCAAGGACGGCGCACCCGTGCTGCTCGTCGCCGACGTGGAAGCCGCCGCGAACTACTACCGCGACCAGCTCGGTTTTCGCTACGACCAGCCCTGGGGCGACCCGCCGGGCTTTTGCATTCTCTGGCGCGGCCCCGCGAATTTCCTGTAACACTTCGGCCCTCCACTCGTCTCTAGCCACAGGAGGCGAGAATTCGCATGCAGGCAGTTTCAGACGAACAGTTGATTCAATGGGTTGCGGACGGCGACGCGTCCTGCCTTGGGACCCTGTTCGAGCGCCATCACAAGGGGCTCTACAACTACGCCCTCCAGCTCACGCGCAACGGCGCGCAGAGCGAAGACCTCGTCCAGGAGCTGTTCCTGCGCCTGCTGAAGAAGGCGTCCAGCTTCCGCGGCGAGTCCAGCTTCAAGGCCTGGGCCTTCCACATCCTGCGCAACCTGGCTTTCGACCAGCTGCGCCAGGCGCAGAGCCGTAAGACCGACACCGACGCCGAAGCGGTCCTCGAGCAGGAGCTCGTTGACCTGCGCAGCGCCGAGCAAAGCGCCGCGGGTCAGCAGGAAGTGCAGCTGCTCGCCCGCTCACTGGCCCGCCTGCCGGTCGACCAGCAAGACATCATCTGGCTCGGTCGGTTCGAGTTTCCCGATTACCAGTCACTGGCCACAGCCCTGGGCTGCACGCCGGCGACTGCGCGCGTGCGCATGCACCGCGCCATCAAGGCACTCAACAGTGCCTTCGACTACTTCAATGGAGTACCCAGCCATGTCTGACCGTATCGACGACGACACCGCGCTGATCAACGAAGACGGCAACAACGCCTGGCAGAAGCTCACGCAGCTCTCGCAGGCCGAGCCCGATGCCAAGCTGCGTCACCGCGTGCTAAACGACATCCACGCGCACAACACGAAGCGCAACTGGTTTGCCGCGTTGCTGCCGACGCGTCCGCCGCAATGGGCAGGGTTCGCGGCCTCGGCGCTCATTGGTCTGGCGATCGGCGCGTTTGGGTCGATGTCCGACCCCGACCTCGACAACCGGATGGCGCAGCTTGAGATGCAGCTTGGCAACGTGAACCAGCAGTTGCTCATGAGCCGCCTGACGGCGACCGCGCCCGGCGAACGGCTGGCGGCGGCATTGCAGGCGGCCAACCTCGAGCAACGCGACCCCGCGATTGCCGCCGCACTCGTGCAGCGAGCAGCCATCGACACCGTGCCGTCGGTTCGCTCCGCTGCCATCGGTGCGCTGGGCAAGGAAATCAACGACACCGCAATCTCAATGCAGCTCATGGCGGTACTCGAAGAAAACGACTCACCCATCGTGCAGCTCGCAATCATTGATCTGATCCTGCGTCACGGCAGCGTTGAGCTGCTCGACTCGCTTGAACAACGCTGGCGCGCCGGGGGTCTGCACCCGTCGCTGTCCAGCTACCTCGAAGACACCATGGGAGGCATGGAGACATGAAGCGCATTAAGCACCTGGCCCTTGCGGCCACACTCGCCAGCGCACCCGCGCTTGCTGACGGCGTCACCGACGAAAAGGACTGGACCGAGACCTTTGACGTCAGTGGCAGCCCGTCGCTGACCATCGACAACATCTGGGGCAACATCTCGATCAAGCCGGGCTCGGGCAACCAGATTGAAATGGCGATCCGCTCGATCCGAATGGCCGACGACGCCGAAAGCTTCGAGCGTTCGCTGGAGCTCATCCCACTGCGTATCGCGCAGGATGGCAATGATGTGTACCTGCGCGTCGGTCGCGACCAGGAAAAATGGTGGAACGACTACCGTTGCGATGGCTGCCGCCTGCACGTTGACCTCGAGATCACGGTGCCCGCCAACACGGCGCTTGATGTAAAGACCGTCAATGATGGCGACGTCCGCATCTGGGGCGTCGAAGGCCGCGTGACCGCCGCCAACGTCAATGGATCAATCACCACGAAAGGTGTGACCCAGTGCGAGCACGTCGAGACCATCAACGGTGACGTGGCCGTCACGTTCACACAAAGCCCGTCGACGGACTGCCGGATCGAGACGCTCAACGGCGACATCGCTCTGGACATGGCCCCGGGCGCAGACGCCAATCTGGCGGTGTCGCTGTTCAACGGCAAAATTCTGAGCGAGATCGATCTGGCGCCCCGAGAAATGGCCGCCACGGTCGAACGCCGCACGAAGAACGGGCGCACACGCTACGACATCGAGCAACTTGCCGGCCTGCGACTGGGTCGCGGTGGCAAGACGCTCACCCTTAAGAGCTTGAATGGCGACGTGCTCGTCGCAAGGAGTCAGTAATCATGTACCGCACTATTGATCGTGCCGCCGGCCTATTGATCGCAGGTCTTTTCCTGGCCGGCATAGCGCCTGCCGCAAAGGCGCAGTCGGCGCCCGTCGTTATCGAACTGTCGCAGCCCGACCAGCCCATGACGCTCAAGCTTGGGATGCTGTCAGCAAACATCGTCGTCATCGGCGAGCGCCGCAACGACATCCAGCTCGAAGTGGACGGCGGCAACAGCGGGCGACGCATCGTAACGCCCTCGGGAAGCAAACAGATTGGCGGCGCGAGCTACCGGCTCTCGGCAACCGAAGAGAACAACATCGTCGAAGTCTCCTCCGACTGGCGCATGAGCACGCTCGACATCACCGCACGGGTCCCCGCATCGGCCGCTGTTAATCTCTGGACCACCAACGACGGCACCATCGTTGTCGAGAACGTCCGCGGTGAGATGCAGCTTCGAAACACCAACGGCCCCATCACCGTGAAGGGCGCGGCATCGGCCGTGATTGCCGAGTCGGTGAATGAGGACATTGATATCGCATTCGCTGACCTGGATAGCGTGACGGCCTCATCGTTGTCCTCGGTGAACGGCGACCTTGCCGTCGGCCTGCCCGGCAATCCCAAGGCCCAGGTCCACATCGACACGGCGCGCGGCGAGATCTCGTCGGACTTCGAAATCGAAGTGCAGCCCAGTGAACCAAAAGTCTCACGCAGCGAAGAAAGTGGCACGATCGAGATCGCGGTCGAAAACATGATCATCGCCAACATCAATGGCGGTGGCCCTGTGATCCGACTGAAGACGCTTAACGGCGACATTCAGATCAACGACGCCGATATGACGCGGTAATCTGGTACGGGGTCAGCCCACGGGCTGGCCCCGAATCCCGCCGCAGACAAGCGGCCGACCCTCGCGCGCTAGGCGCGGCCAGTCCACTTTTTTCAGAAGCTGAAGATGACGCGTCCGCCAACCGTGCGGGGCGCAGCAGCGATGCTCACCGCACCGTCATCCGGGCCGAAGTTGGCCGTCAGGTAGTCTTTGTCGAACGCGTTCTGAGCGAAGACCTCAACGCGCCAGCGTTCTGATTCATAGCCCGCGATGAAGTCAAACACCGTGAAGCTGTCGGCAACCGCCGTCGGGTCGTTGTCAGGCAGCGTGAAGCTCGCATCGCTGATGCGCACACGGCCATTAACATACCAACCCGCGTCCCAGTCGTAACGCGCGAACGCACCACCGGTCCACTGCGGTGCGTAACTAAACTCGTTGCCCGTGAGATCAAGACCACCGCCCAGCACGTTGTCCAGAATACCCCTGGCACTCGTGAACTCGGTGTCGACGTGGCCCAAGTTGGCGCCGATCGTGAGGTTGTCATTAACGGCGTAGATGGCGTCAATCTCAAAACCGAACAGTTCCGACTCACCGACATTCTCGGTCAGCGTGTCGAGTGGGTTTGACGACAACTGCACGTTGATCTGCTGGTCCGTGTAGTCGATAAAGAACACGTTACCGTTCAGCGTCAGCTTGTTATCCAGCAGCTGTGAGCGGAACGCGATTTCGTAGTTGTTCGTGAACTCAGGATCGAAGCTGTTCACAACGCCCAGCGTTTCGAGCTCCGCCTGGGTGGCACCCGGCGGTGAGAGCGCCGCTCGGAAGATGTTCACCGCCAGGCCACCCGCGCGGTACCCGCGCTGATAGCTAAACGCGGTTGATATGTCATCGGTCCAGGCGTAGTTCGCCACGACCTTGGGCAACCAGGCATCGTAGTCGTTATCGACATTGTCGACGGTCACTTGGTTCGTGAACTGCGCGGCCAGCAAACCCAGCACGTTGTCGATAAGCGGATCGCCAGTCGTAATCGGGGGCACGGTGGTGCCATCAAAGATGTTTTGCTTGATGTCTTCGCTGTCATAGCGCAAGCCCAGCGTGATCGTCCACTTGTCGGCCAGGTCGTAGTCCATTTCGCCGAAGATGGCCCAGTTGTCGATCTCCTGGTCGTTGACGCGATCGAACTCCACAGGGAATTCGGGGACTGCCGCCACGACACCCTGCCGAATCGCCGTCGCCTGTGCGATCTCGATCGGAGACGGCGTGGGCGTCATAAAGAAGATCTGCGCAATGGTGACAGGATCAGGCAGCGCGAAGTCGGTACCGACAATCGAAAAGCTGTCCTGCATCGTGTCGCCTTCCTGATTAAAGAAAAACGTACCAATAAGGCCACGCGCGCGTTCGGTCTCGAAGTTCAGCCGAAATTCCTGACTGGTCACGGTGTCATTGCTGACGAAGTCGCTGGCGCTTGCCCCACCCGTCTCATCAAGCGTGGCATCCGTGAAAAAGCGCTGGGTGGTGTCCGTGTACGCCGTGATGGAGGTCAGACTCCAAGTCTCATTGATCTGGAAGTCGATATCGAGAGAAGCAATGTCGCCTTCGGTGTCGATCCGGCTCTGAATATTTTCGCGGGTGATGCGCTGCGCCGGAAATTCGTTCGACACGACGCGTGCCTGGCTTCGGAACGCGTCGATGTTCGTGTAGTTGAGCGTGATGTCGAGTACGTCGGTCGGAGCCCAGAGCGCCTTTGCGCGGATCGTACTGGCCTCTCGGGCATCTGAGTCATCGATACCGAGCGTCGGGTTGTCGATCCAACCATCGGTCTGGTTCTCATCGACCGCCAAGCGGAACGCTAAGGTCTCGCCAACGGGGATCGACGCGGCCGCTGAGGCGCGCACACCGCCGAAGTCGGCAATCTGCAGCTGGGCAGAACCTTCAAACGTATCGGCAGGGTCGACCGTATTTAGGACGATAGCGCCAGCGAGCGCGTTACGACCCTGCACCGTGGATTGCGGGCCACGGAAGACTTCAGCGGAATCGATGTCCCAGAGATTCAATGCCCCCGAGGTGAACAGGCTGCTGGGCAGGAACACGCCATCCACATAAACCGCAGACACGTTGCTTGTGCCGTCAAAGCTACCGGCACCGTCGTTTCGCAAGCCGCGAATCGTGATCACGCCTTCGTTGAACGCAGACGACACGTTGGCCGTCTGGTTGAGGATGTCACCCAGCGTGACGAAGTTCTGCTTGTCGATGAGCTCAGCGTCAAACACCGCCACACTGGTCGTGGTGTCCTGCAGTGAGCGCTCAATCTTTGTGCCTGTGACAACGATTTCGTCAACGGAATTTTCGTCGTCGCCCGCGCCTTGCGCAGCAGCAGTTTGAGGAGCCGCCAATGCCAGACAGACTGCTGTAGCAAGCATGCTTCTCGCGGGCACAGTGTTGCGGCTCGGTGATCTCATTTACCCAGACTCCGGTTTATTGGTCTCGCCCGTTCGCACGCGCTGTGTCGTCGCGATCAGGTTTTATTGGATGGAACCCGTCGAGGAACTCGACAAACCGAGCCGAAATTAATGTAAATGATAATCAATTGCAAATGCGAATGAGACTTAATAACGCCTACATCCGCGGCAACCACATCCCCATCGTTGCCGTGAAGATACCGAGCGTCATCACGATCGTGAGCACGAACAGCGTACCCGCGTAGGCCACACGCACGCGCGGCGACGCTTTGCTCTGGCAATAGAAGTACCACTCGAGCATGGCCAGCGGCAGCAGGTACTGGGCGAAGCCCAGCACATAGAGAAACGGTCCCGTAAACGTCTCCCAGTCGATGCCGATGCCGCCTGTCATCATCACCCAGGCCATGAGTCCGACACGGAAGAACCACACGGCGCTGGCCACCATGAACAGCCGCAGCGCGAAGCGGCGGTGCGTGGCCAAGTTGCCGGCCATAGCATTTCGAACGGCCAGGAAGGCAAATACGAGTATCAACACGCCGTCGACCGAGATTCCGGTCTTGCTAACGAGATCGCCGATGGGCGAGCGAGTCCAGGTCATGTAGAGACCGCCGATGGCGCTAAGCGCGGCGGCCACGAGATAGCTGCGACCCAGCCAACGGTGAAACGTCGGGAAGCGGCTGCGCACGGCCGGGATCAACTGCAGTGGGCCGCCGCCAATGATGATGGCGGCGAGCACGACGTGGCTCACCGACGCGATGTTGCCCAGCGTATCCCCCTCGATGAAGCCTGATGGCAAGTGCATCCCCTCAAGCGCCATGAGTCCACGCTCAGCAACGGCCGGAAAAAAGGCGGCGACGATGTAGACGAGGAAGATCCAGTGCCCGATGGCAGCGACGCCAAACCAAAGCTTGGTCGCGATACCCACCGCGTGCTCGGAGATCGATTCGAGGGTCGTTCGTTGCGGTAGTGCCAGTTCGGTCATGGTGGGCTCCAGGGTAGGGCGTGAAGGGGCCACCATCGTGCGTGCGCGGGCGCGTGCCCACATCGGCCGCGCTGCGGAATCGCGCCTCCCCTAAAAGGTGGAGGCCGGCGGTCGACAAATCCGTCGCGATACGCATGGCGGGCCATAGCGGCCTGGTTTAGCCTTTCCGTCATGCCCGAGCAGCCCCAGGAACAACTCGCAGTCGATCTCGCCGCGCATGGCGTGCGCCGGCCGATTCGTGGGCCGTTCGAAGCCTGGCCAAAAACGACCGACCTCATCATCGTGCTGGTATCGCTGGGTTTGACGCTCGCGATGTGGGCGCAGCGCGTCGAACCCGAACAGCAGCTGATGGGCTCGTGGCTCGAGATTGGCGCCTACTTGCTCGCGTTCGTCGCGAGTTTCTCGCTCCTATGGCGTCGCACGCATCCGCTCGCGGTGCACGCCATCGTGCTCGGTATCACCACACTCATTTATCTGGGCCCCACCGCCGATGGTGTTGTGGCGCTCGTGTTCTCGCTCTACAGCCTGGGGCGTTACGAGCCCAACAGTCGCGCGAGCCTCGTGGGCGCCGTCGCGGCGTTTCTCGTGCTCGCGATCGACATGCGCATCTTCACCGAAGCCAGCACGATCAGCCTGTTCTCGGCGTTGGGTGCGCTCGGCATCTGGTACGCCGGGCGTCGGCTGCGCTTCCGCGGTGAATACCTGCGCCTGCTTGAAGAGCGCGCGCGCCATCTCGAGCGAGAACGGCATGTCGAGGCGGAACGCGCCGTCGCTGAGGAACGCACCCGCATCGCCCGCGAGATGCACGACGTCGTCGCGCACCAGGTGAGTCTCATGACCGTGCAAGCCGGTGCGGCGCGGACCGTACGCAAGACGGACCCGGACGCGGCCGGCGACGCCATGGCCGCTGTGGAGTCGGCCGGTCGCAATGCACTCGAGGAAATGCGCCACCTGCTCGGTGTTCTGCGACCCGCGGAAGCCACGGACGACCTGGATCCGCAACCGCGCATCGACGACCTGCCGAGTCTCGTGCAACACGTGCAAGACGCGGGACCGCAGGTGACGCTCGAGACGCGTGGTGCACTCGACGTATTGCCGGCAAGGCTCGAACTCAGCGCCTACCGCATCGTGCAGGAGTCGCTGACCAACGTGATCAAGCACGCGGGACCCGATGCAGCCGTGAGCGTGACGATCGAGGGTCACGAAGACCGCGTAATCGTCACCGTCGCAGACAACGGAACAGGCAGCGACGGCGCCCACTCGGGCGGCCACGGCATTGTCGGCATGCGCGAGCGTGTCGAGATGCTGGGCGGCACGCTTCAAGCGGGCGCCCGAACTGAGGGCGGCTTCAAAGTCCGCGCCGAATTCCCCATCCAGAGCGAGGCCAGTTGATGCTGCGTGTACTTGTTGTTGACGACCAGGCGCTCGTGCGGCGCGGCTTCGCCATGGTGCTGAGCAACGAACCCGACATCGAGGTCGTGGCAGAGGCCGGTGACGGTATCGAAGCCATCGACGCGGCGCGCACACACAAGCCGGACGTCATCCTCATGGATATCCGCATGCCCGAACTCGACGGGCTCGAGTCGACGGCGCGCATCCTCACCGAGGTCGGCGACGAGACCCGCATCATCATCCTGACGACGTTTGACCCCGACGAGTACATCTACCGCGCACTTCGCGCCGGTGCGAGTGGCTTCGTGCTCAAGGATATTCCGCCAGAAACACTCGTTGCCGCCGTACGTACCGTTGCCGCCGGCGGCGCCATGCTCGACCCGACCATCACGCGCCGCCTCATCGCGCGCTTCGCGGGCGAGCTCGGGACGGAACAGGACTATGGCGAACGCCTGGACCGCCTCACCGTCCGCGAACGCGAAGTACTCGAAGCCATCGCGGACGGGAAAAGCAACGTTGAAATCGCAGACGCGCTGTTCATCGGTCCGGCGACCGTCAAGACGCACGTGTCGAGCGTGCTCTCAAAACTCGGCCTGCGCGATCGCGCACAGGCCGTTGTCTTCGCCTACGAATGTGGGCTCGCCAAAGTTGGAGCCAGAGATGTCGGTTTCTAGTCTCATCAAGCAATCGCCGCGCAACGCGCTCTACCCGGTCGCCGCCGTGTGCGGCTTGCTCATGGGCGCACTGCTGCTCGCGGGCGCCTGGGGCCATTTCGCGGCCACGTGGCCTGCGCTCAACGGCGAGCCACAACCCGAGCTGCGCGCGCGCCTCGCACTCTTGTTGCCCGGCGTCATTCTACTGGCGTCGGGCATGATCAATGTCGCTGTGTGCTGGGTGCTCTGGCTCGGCAAACGCTGGTCGCTGCGCTTAGCGATCGCAGCCAACCTCATCGCTGTCGCCTATTTCGCTTACCTCTTCAGCCGCGGCGTGCCCGATCACCCTATCGGCTTGTTTCTGGGCTTTACGACCAGCTATCTGATGCTGATCGCAGGCCTGCGCCTGGGCCTGTCATGGCCTGCCGCGCCCCAACACCAAGGAGTCTCCCCATGACCCGTACACTGCTGCTGATCACCCTCCTGACGGTTCTCGCCGGTTGCGCGAGCCCGGTGTCGACCATGGCGCGCCCCGATGACTACTACGCAAGCGTCGATTCGGGTCCCGCGGGGGGCTCGTTGTTCGCGGGCGACGCGCGCACATTGTCGGACGACTCGATCCAGAATATTTTGAACTACCGCTACGAGCCGCCCGCACTCAGTCGAATCGCATTGATGCCGTTCGGGCGCGAAGTCTGGTCGCGTTGGTCCGAGGAGCTGGCCGTGGCGGCGGCGAACATGGAAACGGAGGTTCTTGAAGGACTGCGCGCCTCGCCGCGCGTCTACGATGCCTCCTACCTCCCCTCAATTCTCGTACCTAAGAAGCACACCGTGCCTTACCTGCGCGAGGCCGCCGCGCGCTACCAGGCCGATCTGTTGCTCGTCTACCGAAGCTATTGCCGCAGTTTCGATCGCTACCGCCTGTTTCGCGCCGACGAGAGCCGAGCTTACTGCGGCGTGGAAGCCGTGCTACTCGACACCCGTACGGGGCTGGTTCCCTTTACTACGGTGGCCACTCGCGCTTACTCGATCACAAGAGACAAGGACGACAACAACTTTTCGGAAACGCGCATGCGCGCGCAGCTTGATGCCACAGCGCAAGCACTGGGTGACGTCAGCGACGAGATCGTCACGTTCCTGGGCGTGGCCGAAGCACCCACCGTCGGGCGGGTGCGACCGGTGATCCAGTTTTGACGCGCGTTACATCACGCGCGGTGCGACGCCCCACAAGACAAACAGAATGCCCATGGCCATATAGCAGGACGCGAAGAGCGAGTAGTGCCCCTTGCGCCACAGCGACCAGCGCGAGCTGGTCCAGGCCGGGATGACCCCGAGGAACAGCAAGACACCCAACGCCGCGGCTACCGTGGCCGCGAGCGTGAAATCACCGATGAGCGGTGGCGGCCAGTCGGCGAAAAGCTCGGCAAACGACATCGCGTAAGCGTCCCCCATGCTGGAGGCAAGCACTCCCATCCAGATCAACGGTGCGATACCGAACAGCGCCAGCACCGTGAGACCGCCGCCAACGCCCGTCTTCTCACGTTGCTGGCCAACCCGCCGCCAGAACCCGAGCCAAGTGGTCACGGCAAAGAAGGCGGTCGCCCCAATGGCCATCAAAGCGGTATTGGGATTGGTGAGAAACGTCACAGGGGTGAGATCTGTGGCGCCCGACGAACCGATGAGACGCACGACCTCATCATTGTCGCCCCGAACGACGGCAAGCCGCAGTCCAAGCCGGTTTTCCCAGAGGTTGTCGCCTATTCGAGTGTACGGCGCGTCCGAGCCGGACACGCTGAGCCGGCCCTCATCGGCACTAATGCTGATGGCACCGTCCAACAACGAGAACATCTTCTCGAAGCCCGTTACCGCCCGGCGGCTCGTGATGTAGTCGCCGGCGATCTGCTCAGCAAACGCGGTGTCCGCCGCTGCCGGTGCTGCCCGCTTGCCGAAGTCCTCAACGCCGCGCAGCCTCAGTTCCCGATCAAACACGAGTGTGGGCACGCCCGCCAACGGGTCGAATGAGTCGGAGGTGTTCTGCGAGATAAACACACCGAGACCCAACTCGGGCGCAAACGCAAAATGGGAGAAGAACGCATTGATCGAGCCCGTGTGGCCGTAGAAGCGCGTGCTGCGGTAAGGCCGGTCGGAAAACCCGTGCGCGCGTCCGCCCGAGCCCGGAACAGGATCGAACTTTCGCTCGAGCATGAGCGCGTAGGTGGTGTCACTCATGAGCCGCGCACCGTCGAGCTCACCGCGATTCAGGTGAAAGCGCATCCACCGCGCCATATCGCTGGCCGTGGTCGTCATGCCACCGATCGGCGCAAAGGCGCCGAGGTCGAGCTGCTCGACCTCTTCTGGGCCACTGCCGCCCACGGTGTAGTTCTTCGAGATGTAGGTATCGGGATCGTTCGCGTTGGGGCTGTTCTCGGTCAGCGTCGTCGCCGTCATGCCCAATGGCACCAGGAGATCGCCGTAGAGTAGCGTCTCGTAGCTTTTCCCTGTCGCGTCTTCGAGTACCAGCGCAACCAAGTTGGAGCCCCAGTTCGAGTACGCCGCCCGGTCGCCACGCGGAAACGCCTGCGCGGGTTCGCTGGCCGCCATGGCCTCAGGCAACGGCAGTGCTGCGATTTCGGGCACGAACACATCCAGCGATTCCTCGAAGCCGGCGCGGTGCGCCATAAGGTCGTTGAGTGTCAACGGCCGCTCGGCGTCGGGCACCGTGTAGCGCGTGAGGTAGTCGTTGACGTCGCGGTCGAGATCGAGCACGCCGCGCTCGACGTAGATCATGGCGAGCGTCCAGACGAAGGTCTTCGAAATGGAAGCGATGTAGAAGCGTGTCGCGTCAGGGTCGACAAGCGTGCCCGCGTCCAGGTCGGCGTAACCGTAGCCTTTGGCAAACACCGTGCGGTCCGGCCGCACCACCGAAACGGTGTAGCCCGGCGAATCGTGGATGGCTCGGTAGGTGGCGATGAGCCCGTCGACGTAGGCCTCTAGTGCGAGTTCGTCGGGGTCCTGCGGCTCCGGTGCTTGCGCCCGGACGAGGCCACACTGAAGCAGGCCGAACAAAAACACTGCAGCCATTCGTTGCCATAAGGTTCGCGTCGTCATTGCGGCCCCCGAATCTTTTTTATTGAACACGCACCATACAACACGCAAGGGACCGCGCGATAAAGCGAATCGGCGTACACTGCCAGCAGGACGTGTAGATCACTGTTTATGGGGGAAATCGTAATGCGCTATCTCGCACTGTTGATCCTGATCCTGCCCGCGCTCACATCAGCCCAAGTATTGGAAGAGGTCGTGGTTACGGGCAGCAGGCTATCCGCGGCTAACCCGCCCGCGAAGCGCTTGGTGCGTCGCGGTGACAATCTCCTGGTCAGCGTGCGCATTACCAACGACTCTCGAGATGCCTCGGCCCGCGAGTCCGAGATCCACGAGACGCTGCTGGGCGCCATTCGCAAAGCAGACCGGCTCAAAGGCATCGAGATCAGCGTGATCACGGACGGCGGCTTTGTCGTGCAGCTCAACAGCGCCAACTACCAAATCGACCTCTCCAACGGCAGCCGGCCTGATACCAGTCGCGCAAACTTCAGTGTGAAAGCCGCCATACCGCGAACGGGAACCGACGCGGAAAGCCAAGTCGCCAACCTCAAGCAGTTCGTGCGCGAACTCAAAATGGTCGGCCGTACAGAAGTCGAGGTCGAAGGCGACACGCAAATCACTATCATCAACCCGTCGAGCTATCGCTCCGCGGTCATCAAGCTACTGGGTGAAGACGTGAAGGAAGTGACTGAGGCCCTGGGCGGCGACTACCGCGTCATGCTCAGCGGCGTGGATCGACCCGTCGAATGGGCACGGGTAGGCGCCATCGACGTCGGCATCTACATCCCTTACGAGTATCTCGTGATTCCGACGACGCTCAACAGCGTCATGTTCCCCGCGGACTATTAAGCGCCCAAGCGCCGCGCACCGACACTGTGAACGCCGTCAATGTCGGGTCGAACACCGTGTGAGACAGTGACGCAGAAGCCACTTGCGCGTGAGGCGACGCGTCATGGAACACCTCAAGAAACTCGTCATCCTCGGTGTGGCGCTCGGCATCTACCAGAACTGGGACTCGATCCAGGGGTATGTCGCGGGCACGCCCGACTACATCACCGATGAGACCACGGTTGTGCTCTACGCAACGGAGTGGTGCGGCTATTGCGAGAAGACGCGCAAGCTATTTGCGCGCAACAATATCCCCTACGTCGAACACGACGTCGAAAAGTCGAAGGAAGCGCAGCGTGCGTACCGCGCGCTCGGTGGCCGCGGGGTCCCCGTGGTCCACGCCGACGGCGTGGTGATCCACGGTTACTCCGAAGCGCGCATCATGGACGCCGTGAAACTGCAGCCATAAGCCTGCCGTTCAGGCGCGACGTCAGTCGGAACCCTGCTCGCCACCAGAAGCCTCGATCGCCGCGTCGAGCATCGAGACGAGCTCATCGCGCGTGTAGCTGTAAGGTCCCCACTGGTTGAGCTGCAGCAACTGCTCGATCTTCACGTTGATCGTCATGGCCTGTTCTTCCTCGCTGGGAACAACCATGTAGCGACGCAACGGTTGTTCGGCGAACAGCGCATGCATGAATGCAGCCGACACTTCGTCGGGCTCCTTGTACGACAGCTCGCGCTCTTCGGTGGCTTTGTACATGGCCTGCAATTCGGGCGTGATCTCGCCACCGGCGGCTTCGATACGTTCGAACATGCGCTTCACGCTGCTGCGACGGATGTGTGATTGGTAGTTGCCGGGCTCGACGACACTGACTGAAACACCCAGCGGCTCCATCTCGCCGGCAAGCGCGTCGGTAAACGCCTCAATCCAGTGCTTGCTGCCGGCGTAGGCGCTGCCACCCGGCCAGGACAAGGTGCCCGCAATCGAGCCCGTCGTCACGATGCGGCCTTTCGACTCGATGATGAACGGCGCGAACGTCTGGGTGATGCGGTACACGCCCTCAACATTCACGTCGTAGACGAAGTTCTGCGCGTCGATCGGTGTGTCCGCAACCGCGCCGCCACCGCCGACACCGGCGTTGTTAACGAGCCCGTAAAGACCTGTGCCCTGTTCGCTGATGAAGCTGGCAACGGCGTCGATCTGATCCTGCTTCCGCACGTCCATCATGACGGCTGTGACGTTCTCAATCGCGTTGAGTGCTTTCGCGTCTTCGTCGTTTCTGACGCCTGCGTAGACGTAATAGCCGTCAGCGGCCAATGTCTCGGCGACATTGCGGCCAATCCCCGTACTGGTGCCGGTGACCAACACCCATTTCTTACCGTGCCCGTCTGCAAGCGCAGCGCCCGGCGTAGCCCAAACCAGGCTCGCAGCGGCGAGCGCCAAAAGAACGTGAGTGATCCGATGCATGGCGTGTCCCCTGTGCCGGTGATCGAGGCGCTGAGCGTAGCACACGGCGACCCGCCCCTTGCCAGACAGGCGGCCGGGTCGGACAATCGATGCGTCGTGAGTACAAAGAAGAAAAGCACGGGTCTCCTGCTCGAAGGCGTCGTCATTGTCGCTAGCATCCTGCTTGCGTTCGCCATTGACGCCTGGTGGGACAGCCGGGTCGAGTCACGCGAACGCAGCGCCCTGCTGCAGTCCATCCGTGAAGACGTCATCGCAACACGACGCGTGATAGCGGCGGAGCGCCAGGACAGCGTGGAGATCGCAACGCGAGCAACGGCCATCCTCGAAGCGATCGCCGGTGAACCCTCGGCAGAAGAATTGCGCGAGACGATGCTGGAGATCGGCAGCGTGTTTGTGATCGGCGGCTGGTCGCCCGTCATCGACACCTACGCCGAAGCCGTAAACTCAGGGCGGCTTCGCCTCATCGAAGACGAAGCGCTACGTATTGCGCTGTTTCGCTACTCGGCTCAAATCGCCGAGCTCGATGAGATCTTCGATGAGGTTTCCGTCCAGTACTACGGGCAAATCGAACCCTTCCTGGTGGCCAACACCGTCTACTCCGAAATCGCTGCGGCCTGGTGGCGCGGTTCGCTTGTTGAGGCGCCCTTCGGTACCGACTTCGCAGCCCTGTCTCAGAGTCGAGAGCTGTGGAACCTGATCACGTTCCGCCTTGAAATGGAGCTTGCGGTCCAGGATCGCTTCGACCGATTGGAAACGCGAGCCGAAGAAGTGCTGTCGCTGCTGGCAAGCGAGACATGACCCGCCCAATCGCACCGGTTCCGGGACTGATACTGATGCTGTTCATCACGAGCTGCAGCAGCGAGCCCGAGCTCAAGCCGTTCACCAGCGACGGCTGCTCGCTGTTCCCCGACCGCTCGATCATCAGTGAAGCGGACTGGTGCAGCTGCTGCTTCGAGCACGACATCGCCTACTGGCGCGGCGGCACGAAAGCGGAGCGCGAGGCCGCCGACGCGGCGTTGCGCGACTGCGTTACCGGAAAGACCGGGGACGCCGCCTTTGGCCGGCTCATGTACGACGGTGTTCGCGTGGGCGGCAGCCCCTATTTCCTCACCTGGTACCGCTGGGGCTACGGCTGGCCGTTCGAGCGCAAGTACCAGGCACTGACGGAGGCCGAAACCGCGCAATCCAAGCGTTTGCTCGCGAGCTATCAGGCCGCGAATCCAGAACCTGTGTGCCCGGCAAACGTCGAGACGCCGGTCATCGAGCTGAAATAGAATCGGCGTATGCACACCCCCAAGATCTTCAAGCAATCCGACCTGGCCGAGATTCACGGATTGATCGAATCGCACCCGCTAGGTGCGCTGATCACCAATGGCGCCGACGGGCTCGAAGCGAACCACATCCCCTTCGAGCTCGATCGAGACGCAGGCCCGTACGGCACACTGCTGGGGCACGTCGCGCGAGCCAACCCCGTCTGGCAGACCGGTGCCGACGAAATACTCGTCGTGTTCCAGGGGGCCAACAACTACGTGTCGCCGGGCTGGTACGCCACAAAGCAAGTCCACGGCAAAGTCGTGCCAACATGGAACTACGTGGTGGCGCACGCTTACGGAACCCTGCGACCCATCGAGGACCGAGACTGGATCCGCAGCCATATGGAACGGATGACGAACCGACACGAGGCGGCATCACCCGCACCCTGGCAAGTCAGTGACGCGCCCGAGACGTTTACCGAGCGTATGCTGCGCGCCGTCGTCGGCGTCGACATTACGCTGACGCGCTTCGAGGCGAAGTGGAAGGCCAGTCAGAACCGCCCCGCAACTGATCGCGACGGCGTTGCGGAGGGCTTGCGGCGCGAGGGACACGACGACGCTGTGACATTGGCCCGCATTGTCGAGTCAGCGCGGCGCTAGGCCCAAGCACATTCTTTAGGAGACAACATCATGTTCACGCACATCATGGTCGGCGCCAGCGACCTCGAAGCTTCTAAGACCTTCTATGACGCCGTTTTGGGCGTGCTGGGCGCCAAAGGCCCCATGCCTGACGGCGATCGTTACTTCTACCGCGGCGGCGGCGTAAACTTTGCCATCACCAAACCCATTGATGGCAACCCGCCGACCTTCGCCAACGGCGGCACCATCGGCTTTCGCGCGGAGAGCCCCGAGCAAGCTGACGCGTTCCATGCCGCCGGCCTCGCCAATGGCGGCACGGCCTGCGAAGACCCGCCGGGCATTCGCTCGAGCGACTTCGGCGATCTCTACATCGCCTACCTGCGCGACCCGGATGGCAACAAGATCTGCGCCCTACACCGCGTGCCAAAGTCCGACTGAACGCGCCGCCGCCCGAACGGTGTAGGCTGGGTTGACAAAAAAAGGGGGAATGTCGCGATGGCAAAGCACCGCGTCTACCAAATGAACTTCGCCAAGGTCTATCCAATGCTTCTCCAAAAGGTTGAGAAGAAGGGTAAGACCAAAGCGGACCTCAACAAGATCATCAAGTGGCTCCTGGGCTACGACGCAAGGTCGCTCAACAAGGCGCTCAAAGACGAAGTCGACGTAGAGACGTTTTTCACGGCGGCACCCAAACCCAATCCGCACCGGGAGCTCATCAAGGGCGTCGTCTGCGGTGTCCGCGTCGAAGAGGTCGAAGAGCCCGTCATGCGCGAGATTCGTTACCTGGACAAGCTTGTCGACGAACTCGCGCGTGGCAAGAAGATGGAGAGCATCTTAAGGAAACCCGCATGAGCGAACCTGAGGGCGAATCAAAGTACGGCCAAAGCATGGTCCTGGGCATGGCCATGGGCATTGCATTGGGCGCCGCACTCGACAAGATCCCGCTGGGCCTCATCTTCGGGCTGGCGTTCGGTGTGTTCCTGGGTGTGATGCGCAGCGAGGTTGGAGATCAACCGAATGACGATTGAAGCACTCAGAACGCCCGACGAACGCTTCGCGATGTTGCCGGCGTTTCCCTACACCCCGCACTACGTCGACACCCTGCCCGGCTACGCACCGCTGCGCATGGCCTACGTCGACGAAGGCGACTCATCGGATGAAATATTCCTGTGCCTGCACGGCGAACCGAGCTGGAGCTATCTCTACCGCAAGATGATCCCCGTGTTCACGGACGCCGGGCATCGCGCCGTGGCACCCGACCTGTTCGGTTTCGGCCGGTCCGACAAACCCGTGAATGACGCGGACTACAGCTTCGACTTCCACCGCGGCAGTCTGATCCGGTTTATCGAGCACCTCGACCTCAAGAACATCACCCTCGTGTGCCAGGACTGGGGCGGCATCCTTGGGCTGACGCTACCCATGGACATGCCCGATCGATTCAAACGGCTGCTGGTCATGAACACGGCCATTCCCGTCGGCGAAGCGATGACCGAGGGCTTCAAGCGCTGGAAGCGCTTCGCGGCTCATGCGCCAGAGATTCCCGTAGGCGGCATGCTGGCTTCCGACGGTCTGGGCGCTGTGAACCTCATGGATGCGCTGGCCTACGACGCGCCCTTCCCCGACAACCGCTACAAGGCCGGCGTGCGCAGCTTTCCGCAGCTGGTGCCCGTTGAGCCCGGCATGGGCGGCATCGAACACGGCCAGCGTGCCCGCGAGTTTTGGTCCAACACGTGGGACGGCGAGAGCTTTATGGCCATCGGCATGCGCGACGCCGTGCTCGGCGAGGACGCTATGGAGTTTCTGCGTAGCCTGATCCGCAACTGTCCGGAGCCTATGAAGGTCCCCGAAGCCGGTCACTTCGTGCAGGAGTATGGCGAGAACATCGCCAAGCGCGCGCTCGCGCACTTCGGGATCTGACATCAAGACCACGCGGTCTTAGCCGCTAACCCCTCCTCAGGGACTGCAAACTGAAGGGGAAGCGCCGTGCGATTCAAATCCTTGCTCTGGATGGCACCACTCAGCCTCGTGCTGGCGGGTCTCGCCGGCGCCGAAGACCCGCAAAAGGCACGGTTCTTCTACGTCCAGGAAGAGAACATTGGTTTCTATGCCGTCGAGGACCAGCCCGGTCTGGGCTATGCCGTGCTCGCAGGCGACCCATCCAAGGAAGGCGTCTACGTCATCCGAATGCGCCTGCCGGGCAAACAGATGTTCCCGCCTCACTTTCACGACGAGGACCGGCACATCACGGTGCTCTCGGGGTCCTGGTATTTTGGCACCGGTGATTCGGGCAAGTGCAGCGACGCACTCGAAATGAAGCGCGGCGCCTACGTCATCCATCCCAAAGGTGCCGTCCACTACGAAGGCACGTGCAGCAATCGCGGTGCAGAAATCCAGGTGACGGGTCGCGGCCCCGTTCGCACGAGCTGGCTGCAAGATATTCGCTAGCGTCCCCCGCCCGTCTCGTCCAGCTGATGGCTGTCGTCGGCCGTCAGATCGAGGTCATACACGGACTTGAGCTGCCGGATCTTCGCAAGCGTCGGCTCCGAGAACGGCGCCTTGCCCTCCAGCGCATGCAGCGTGATGCCCTCGAGTAGATCACCCAAGGTCATATCCAGCTGCTCGGCCAGGGCCTTGAGCACTTTGAGCAGGCGTTTTTCGATGCGTACGCCCGTCTGAACGCGTTCGATTTGTTTCTTCATGGTGTTATCCTGGTACATAAATAACACCTTGTCAACGCCGAGACAGCACCAGCGCGTATGCTTCGCGCATGAACGACAACAAACTGCCTTTGGGAATCGCACTCGGCCTGTCGATTGGCGTGGCACTCGGTGTCGCCATCGATAATCTCGCCGCTGGCTTGGGAATTGGCATCGCCATCGGAGCGGGTCTTGGCGTCGCCATGTCCGGCAAGGACAAGGACGCTGATGAGTAGGCAGCGATCTTCGCAGCAGCAGCCGGTCCTCAACATTCAAACCCTGTAACACCGCACGATGGACACGGCCCAACCCGAATACGCGAGCTGCTCGCTGCGCGAGCTCTACCAGGTGCTCAACTACATTGACCGTGATCGGGTGCCCGACACGTATGCCGCGCTGGTGGCTGAGATTGAATCGCGGACAACCGAGACCGAGAGCGAACTTCTCGATTGCTGGCGTCTGCTGGACAGAAAAAGGCACCCAGACTTCGCGGCGACACTCGAATCACAAATCTCGGCACTTGCGGCCACGACCGATCTCGGATGATGGCGCTAGCACCATAGACAAGAGTCAGGCTGCATCCGAACGCACGTCCCTACCCGAATACTCGAAAGTCATTGGGGCGACAGGGAGATCGCCTATGCAACGTGTTCAGGCAGTCGTCGACCGGTGCAGAAGTACTACCCACTCATCCCGGGAACTTGCGATCGCACTGCACGACTACGTCCGTGACGAAGTGCTGTTCGGGTTCACGCCCTACTTCGACGCGGCCACGCCGGAACGCACGCTGCGGCTGGGCATCGGCCACTGCAACCCGCAGGCATCACTCATGATTGCGCTGTTTCGCGCGGCCGGTTTCAAAGCGCGGTATCGCCCCGCCACGATCGGCAACGATATCCTGCGCGGCACCGTGGACAACCCCGCGCGCCTCTCCCACTTGTTCACCGAGGTCGACCTCGAAGGGCAGTGGCTGCGTCTCGACAGCTACATCGTCGACCCCGCATTGCGTCGCAGTGCTATTGACCGGCTGCGTCGTGACGGACGCGCGCTGGGCTACGGCTGCCATGCGACGGCGACGGGGAAGTGGGACGGACGCAGCGACGCGTTTTCGCAGGTTGCGACCGACAGCATGATTTACGAACTGCACGACCCCGTTGATGACGTGGAGACGTTTTTCGCGTCCCCGGCCTACCAACACCGCGTCGGGCCGCTGCGTTACGACACGTTGCTCATGCCCACCCGGCTGATCGCGCCCATCGCGATGCGGGCGGCCAACCTGCGCATCGAACGCGTGCGCGTTGGAGACCTGGCGACCGCCTGAACAGGCTGTCAGGACTTGCTGCGCTTGCGCAGGTAGTCCTGTCGCGCCGCCTCGCACTCAGGGTCGTTGAGGCCCGTCAGAAGACCGTCCGCATCGGCCCAGCTCCGCGCCGTACCCGTCATTTGCGACGTCACAGCATTCACGTGCCGCTTCGTTGAGAATAACGCGTGCCCGGGCTTAGCTGCCAGCGACTCGGCAAGCGCCGCAACGCGCGCTTCGAGCACGTCTTCCGCCACGACATCGTTAAGAAACCCCGCGCGTTTCGCCTCGTCGGCACCGAAGGGCCGGCAGGTCATAACGAGCTCACGCGTCAGAGCCGGCCCGATTTCGCGAACAAGCCGCGGGATCCCACCCCAGGCCAACGGGATCCCCAGATCGACCTCGGGAATCGAAAACTGGGCGCTCTCAGTGGCCAGCCGCAGATCGCAGGCCGCCGCCAGCACCAGACCGCCGCCGACACACCAGCCGTGGATGCCCGCAATGCTCACCGCACGCATGGCTTCAAGCGCATCCGCCATCTGCCGGCCGAGGTCGGCAGCCTCCCGCGTGGCCTGTGCGCCGTCCGCAGCCTGGAACGTGCCGAGATCAGCACCCGCCGAAAACGCCCGGCCCGCGCCGGTCACCACAACCACTTTCACAGCAGTCTGGGAATCAAACCAGCGTGCCGCGGCGATCACCTCGGAAAGCACCTGCGACGAGAGCGCGTTGAGTCGATCGGGTTGATTGAGCGTGAGGTGGCCAATCGCTTGCGCAGCAGACACGGCAAGCGTGTCGAAATCCGGGGTATCCGTCATGGGGGCATTGTAAGCTCAACGCATGGCCGGACGCAGCGAACCCACGGCGCTCATCATCATCGACGCCCAGCAGGGCATCGACAGTCCCGTGTGCGGCCGGCGCAACAACCCGCAGGCCGAGGCGCACATCGCGACCTTGCTGCAGTGCTGGCGTGATCTGAGGCTGCCCGTTCTGCACGTCCGCCACGACTCCGTATCACCCGACTCACCGTTGCGCCCAGGCGCCCCGGGTCACGCGTTCAAACCCGAAGCCGAGCCATTGCCCGACGAACCCGTCTTTCCCAAAACGGTAAACAGTGGCTTCATCGGCACAAACCTCGAGGGCCATTTGCGCGAGGCCGGTATCACCGCCATCGTGTGCGCGGGCTTCACGACCGACCACTGTGTATCGACCACCGTGCGCATGGCCGCCAACCTGGGCTTCGGCACCACGGTGGTGACCGACGCGACGGCGACGCACGAACGCACGGCGCCCGAAGGCCAGCACTTCTGCGCGACGACCATGCACGAGACGGCGCTTGCGAGCCTCGGGGGCGAATTCGCGACGCTTGTCACCACGCAGGCCCTGGTCGCCGAGATGAGCCGCCATGCCTGACACGTCGCTGTTTGACGTGGACCCGAAAGCGCTGACCCCGGCGCGCGTGCTTTGTCACGCCGCGATCCAGTGGCCATCGCGAGCCGCGCGGGCAAACCTGCCCGCGGCAGACGACGATGGGCATTCGAACCTGGGGTGGCACCAGGATCTGACAGCACTTCTGGGCCACTCGCTCGCAGAGACGCGGGGCCCACAGCTCGGTTTTCGATTCTCCGACCACCACCTGATCTGGTTGGAGTCGGATGCCATAGTCGACGCGCTCGACTGCGCCCACCAAACCGATGCGACGCTCACCGATTGGTGCAACGCGCACCTCACGGCGTCGGGCCTTCGTGGCGTCGAACACGCCGAGATGCCCTATTCGCTTAGTGCCGTCGACTATGCGGCGTTCGCGGACACCGGCATTCAGGCGCAAACTCGCGCGCTGGGAACCTGGTACGGGGCCGCACAGTCTGCGCTCACAGCGGTGGTTTCGGCGCACCGCGATCGTGCGATCACCGCACCAAGCCTGCGCTGCTGGCCGCATCATTTCGACTTGGGCGTGTTGTTTGCGCTCGATGCGGGTGACCCGGAGCACGCTCACTCCGTCGGCATGGGCCTGTCACCAGGCGACGAAAGCTACGCGGAGCCGTACTATTACTGCACGCCCTGGCCAGCGCCCGGCGAGCTGCCAGCAGCGGTTGGTCCGATGCACTGGCACCGCGAAGGCTTTGTATCGATGGTGATGCCAGCAAGCCGGATCACGGCAGACACGGACATGGCCGAGCTGCTCACCAGAGCCGCACGCACCGCATTCAGAATTCTGGAGGACGTATGAAAGCAAGCTGGAACGGCGCCACGATCGCCGAGAGTGACAACACGGTGGTCGTCGAGGGCAACCACTATTTTCCGCCGGATGCCGTCAACCACAACTACCTCGAGGCCAGCACAAAGACAACGGGCTGCCCGTGGAAAGGCACCGCGAACTACTACACCATTGTCGTCGACGGCCAGAAGAATCCCGATGCCGCGTGGTACTACGCGGCGCCGAAGGATGCGGCGGCCGAGATCAAGGACCACGTAGCGTTCTGGCGCGGGGTCACGGTGTCTTAGCGGAGACGAGTGATGACAGACACAGCGCACACGGAAACAGAATCAGGCGCGCTCGCCGGAGCCTGGATCGAGGCCTGGAATTCCATGGATCTCGACTGGCTGCGCGCGACGTTAACCGAGGGGTTTGTTCACGATAGTCCGTTCGGCAAGCTCGAGGGCCGCAACCATTACCTGGAAACAGTCGCGCCGATCGCAAGCGGCCACGTCCACAAGCTCACCATTCAGCAGATCGTGTCGGAGGGTAACCAGGCCGTCGTCTGGTTCGACAACCACACACCGCAAGGCGTCGTGCCCGCCTGCGACTGGATCACGGTCACCGAGGGCCAGATCGCAAGCGTGCATTCGTTCTATGACAGCACCCTGATTCGCGAAGTGCTGACCGCCAAGGACCTGCGCCAGCTGCGCGGAAGCTGAGGTCGCCGTGCTCAAGCTGATGCCCACCTGCCAGAACTGCAACTGCGCGTTGCCGCCTGAGTCGACTGAGGCGCGCATCTGCACTTACGAATGTACGTTCTGCGCGACCTGTGTGGACGGGGTACTGCAGTCGGTCTGCCCCAATTGCGGCGGCAACTTCATGCCGAGGCCCATCCGCCCGGCACAGAACCGCAAAGGCGGCAACTACCTGGGCAAAGACCCGGCCACCACCGTAGTTCGCCACCAGCCCGTCGACCTCGAAGCGCACGCAGCACTGGTGGCCGCCGTCGGGCACATTCCACCGCATGAGCGGTGACTGGTTTCGCAACACCACTTGGAACGCCGAGATTGAACGCGCGTTCATGGAAAAACTGGAGCGCGCGCGCAGCCAGCGTGATCAGTACCTCGC
>JBCCBB010000069.1:0-15811 GCA_039814545.1 Pseudomonadota bacterium | reverse complement strand
GAGCACCTGTTGCTCCTGCAGGAACAACTCCCGGGCGCGATCATCGATACCGCCGACCGGCGACACCTTGATGGCCACCTCGCGATCGAAGCTGCCGTCGCTGCGCACGGCGCGGTACACCCGACCCATACCGCCTTCGGCAATGAGAGCCTTGACCTCATAGTCACCGAGTGCGCGACCCAAGAGCGCATCTGGCTGGTCGGTGCGAACTTTCGAAAGCAGGCTGAAACCGCCCCCTGTCGCTAGCGGATCGTCAGAGTTGTCCGTGGTCATCGGCGAAACCTCCCCTTGGGTTCTTGATCACCAGCGCGGCCCTGTGCGGCTGGTCTCTCCAGTCAGATCGAAATACCGGCCGCAAACCCGCCAAACGCACGACTGAGTGTCATCCCATCACAGCGCGGCGAGCGCACGCAACTTGGGTCTCTGTGGGGCCTCTGCCACATCTCGCCTGGGTGTCGCAGAAAAAATTCGGTCTTCGTGGCGGGATTCGCGCCCGTTTCTCGTTCTAGGAGATAAGCGCCCCGAAAACGACAGAAGAACCCCAGGAAGCGACGATCATGAACCTGTACCTGCGACTCATACTGACCTGGCTGCGCAATCGACGCAGCGACGCGCAGCATTACCTGCACGTCGCGCGCAGCCGTTTCCGCGTGCTGCCGCATGACCTTGATGCATTTGGCCACATGAACAACGGGCGCTACTTGCAGATCATGGATGTCGCGCGCGTTGAGTGGATGATGCAGACGGGCGTCGCCGGCGAGATCCGCCGCCAGGGTTGGGCGCCGTTGCTGGGTGGCGGCGCCATGCGCTTCCGTCACTCGCTGCGCTTCATGCAGCGCTACGAAGTCCGCACCCGGCTGCTCGGCTGGGACGAGCGCTGGTTCTACCTCGAGCACACGTTTGTCGACGCACGCATGCGCAGCGTCGCCGTCGGCATCACCCGCGCCGGTCTGCGTCGCGACGGCAAGTGGGTGCCCGCGACAGAAGTCGCCGAAGCCGTCTATCCCGGCGCCACGCCGCCGACTATGCCGGGCCACGTCAAAGACTGGACCGAACTTGAAGAAGCCATCTGCCTGCACAGCACAGGCGTTCTTGACCACGCCGACGTAGACGACGCCTTGAGGAGCACACACTGATGAGCACGCCACCTATGAATTCGCGACGCCTGTTCGAGTGGGTCACCGCGCGACCCGCCATGGCGCTGGGCGTCATGCTCCTGGCGCTTGTCGTGGCTGGCGCGGGCCTCAGTCGACTCGTCAAGGACACGTCGGTGAAGGCATTCATTCCGGGTGATCACGCCTCGCTGGTCGCGGACGCGCGCGCCGATGCGTTGTTTGGGCTGTCGGACACGATCGCGGTCGCCGTGATTGCCGATGGCGAAAACAGTGTATTCGACGCGGAGACCCTATCTCTTGTTGTGTCGCTGACGGAGGCGATCCAATCGCTCGACAACATCCGCTACGACCGCGTCGTGAGCCTCGGCACCGAGACTTCGGTCAGCGGCGATGACGGTGCCGTGCTCATCGACCCCTACGTCGAGTCCGACGCCATGGATGCCGCCGCCGTCGCCGATGCTCGGGCGCGCTGGGAACAGATGCCGCCGCATCGGGCCACGTTGATCAGCGAGGACGAAACTGGTGCTGTTGTCATGGCCGAGCTCGTGGATACGACATTGGCAGCCGACACCTACACAGCCATTCTGGCCATCGCCGAGTCGCTGAGCCGGCCCGGCGTGACGCTGCACGTGGCGGGCCCCGGTGCCATCAGTGGCTACCTGAGTCAGTACATCGATGAGGACGCCCGCAAACTGCAGCCGCTCGTGTTCGTCGTCGTGCTCGCGTTTATCTATTTCGCATTCCGACGCGGCCGGGCCTTACTGGGGCCGCTGACCGTGGTTGCAGGTTCGGCCGCGGGTGCGCTCGGCATGATGGCCTGGCTTGGCGTGCCCTACTTCGCGATCACCAACGCGCTGCCCGTGATCATTGTGGCGATCTCGGTCGCCGACTCGATCCACATCCTTTCCGCCTACTTTGCGCTGCGCGAACAAGAGCCCGAGATGGCGCGGCGTGAGTGCGTGATCCTGGCCATGTGCGCCATGGTGCGACCCATCACGCTGACAACGCTGACCACGATTGCCGGTTTCGCGGGCATCGCGCTTATGTCGATCATGCCGCCGATCACCTGGTTCGCTGTGTTCGCGGCTGTGGGTGTTGCGCTTGCCTGGCTGTTTTCGATGGTCGCCCTGCCCAATGTGCTGCTGCTCGTCGATCCGGGCCGCAGCCCGGCGATGGCGCGCTGGCTCTCGCGCGGCACCCGCACCGGCGGCGGACAACTGACACGATTCATGACGGCCGACACGGGACGACCGCTGGCTGTCATCGGGCTGATGCTCGGGCTTGCCGTTGTTGCCGGCACGGGCGCTACGCGCCTGCAGATCGACCGCTCGCAGGTCGAGAACTTTGCGCCCGGCGAGGCCATTCGCGTCGCCGATGAAACACTGAATGAGCGCTTTGCCGGCACCGCGTTCCTCGACATCATCGTCGAAGCCGACGCGCCCATGGGGCTGCTGACCGTGGACGCCATGCAGCGCATGCGCGACCTGCAGGAATACCTCGAGTCGCTGCCCCACGTCCGCAAGACCGTATCGATTGTGGACTACGTCGCGCTGTTGCACGCCGCGCTCGACGAGCTGCCTGAGAGCGACGTCGCGGCGCGCGTTCTGCCCGACGCCGATGCCCTGGTGGCAGAAACACTCTTCACCTATGAGCTCAATGCCGATCCCGCCGACCTCGAGGAAGAGATTGACCGCGACTACCAGCACGCCCTTGTGCGCGGCGTCCTCAATGCCGATCGATTCAGCCAGACCCGGGAGGTAGTGGAGTCGGTGCAGGCCTACATCGATGCAAACTTCAGCGACGGTGCGCTGCGCGCCACGCTCACAGGCGACGTCAACATCGGCTACCACTGGATGGAAAGCCTGCGCGTCTCGCATTTCAAAGGCGTCGCGCTGTCGCTCGTGCTGGTCGTCCTGGTCTCGACGCTCGTCTTCCGCTCGATCACCTGTGGGATCGTGTCGGCGATTCCCGTCGTGTTCACGGTGGCCATGCTCTACGCCAGCATGGGGTTCTTGGGGATTTATCTCGAGCCCGCGACCTCGATGTTCGCGGCCATCGCGCTCGGCGTCGGGATCGACTTTTCGATTCACCTCGTCGACGGTCTGCGCACGTCGCTGCGGGAACACGACGGCGATCTGCGTCGCGCCATGACGGCGTCACTGCCGCCCGTGGCGCGCGCCTGCTTCTTCAACTCGGCCGCACTTGGCGTGGGTTTCGCGGTGCTCATGACGAGCGATTTGCCCACGCTCACGCGCTTCGGGGGTCTGGTCGCCCTCGCGGCGATCACGAGCTACCTCGTGGCGCTCGTATTCATACCCGCCGTGTTCGCACTCAGGCAGCAGTGGTTCCTGCGCCCGGCGCGCGAATCTGCACGGGTTGCTAGCGCTGCGGTACTCGTTGCACTGGGCGCTTTGGTCTGGACGCAGGCAGAGGCCGAGACACTCGACGCGCAGGCAGTGGCCGAGCGCGTTGCAGATCGCGCCGACCACAGCGCGAGCCGACGGCTCATGCACATGACGCTCATCGACCGGAAGGGCCGTCGAGACGAGCGCACAGCGGTGCTGCACAAGCGCACCGATGATGCGAGACGCCGCACGCGCGTCACGTTCACGGCGCCGCGCAAGTACGCGGAGATGGCCTTTCTCAGCGACGACCCCGTGCAGGGCGGCATTGCCACCCGCTGGATGTACCTGCCGGCCAGTGGTCGCGCGCGGCGCATTCCGGCGACGCGACGCGGTCGCGCTTTTTTTGGTACCGACTTCTCCTATGCCGACATGCAGTCGGAGATCCGGTTTGAGCTTGACGAATGGACATTCGAAGGGGGCCAGAAAATCGATGACGGTAAACGGCTGCGCTACCGATTGTCGGGCACGGCAGTGAGTACTTCAGTGGCACGTGCGCTCGGCTATGGCGGGTTCGAAGCCGAAATCGACGCCGCAACCTGGATCCCGATGCAGATCGAGTTTCGCGATCCGCGCGGCAAGCCGCTGAAAACCATCTCGGTCCGCGCCGTCTCAGAAATCGATGGCATCTGGACACCGACGCAGATCATTGCGACACATCTGCGCACCGGGCACACCACGGCCATCGCGTTCGAGGACATTCGGACCAACGTGGCGCTCGATGGTCAGCTGTTCGATGCGCAGGTGATGACGCGCGGACTGGCCAGCCTGGACCTGGGGGGACTGTGATGAAGCGCTTGATGCTGGTGGCCCTGCTGGCCACATCCGGGTTGGCACACGCGGACGCGAAGCAGACATTCGCGCTGGACGCCGCGCTGGCTTACGGCCATGGCGCCGATGGTGCGGCACGCATGCACAGCCTGCTCGAGGTGCGGCCCGAGTACACGTGGCAGTCGGACAAGGGCACGACGCTCGTCACCTCGGCGCGGCTGCGACTGGACGCCGACGATGACATCGAGCCCGGCGCGCCCGGCTACGAGAGCTACTGGTCAGCCAGCCAGCCGCTCGCGTTGGGCAACACCGGTAGCCTCGAGCTGCGCGACGCCTACCTGTCGGTGAATGTCGGTGCGGGCCAGCTTCGCTTCGGCAAGCAGCAAATCGTCTGGGGCAACCTCGACGGGTTGCGTGTGCTCGACGTGATCAACCCGCAGGACTTCCGTTACTTCATCATCGAGGACTTTGATGCCTCGCGCGTGACGCTTTGGTCGGCTTATGCCGATGTCAGCCTCGGCGAATGGCGCGCCGAGTTTGCTGTCGTTCCTGACAGCTCCGGGCACGTGATTCCCGACGCGGGCGCCTGGTTCGAGCTGCGTGCCCCGCGATTCCGTTTCGGTGCGGCGCCCGGCGGCCCGGGGCTGCCCGTTGAGACCGTGCGTCCGCCCTCGGGCGTCGACGACACTGGATTTGGCGCGCGGGTCACACGGCAGGTTGGTACAGCTGCACTGAGCCTGGTTGCCTACAGTGGCCGCGACCCCGAACCGCTGGGTCGCGTGATCGCAGGCGCGCAGGGACCGCTCGTGCAACGCGATTTAGAGCGCCGCGATACCATCGGCGTCAGCGCTGATATTGGGCTGGGCCCCGTCGTACTGCGACTGGAACATGCGCGCCACCCCGACCGGTTCTTCAACACATCCGGCGTGGCAGGGCTCGACCGGGTGCGGCGCGACCAGGCGCGCTCGGCGCTTGGGCTCGACGTCAACGGGCCGTTCGACACGCTCATCAACGTTCAGTACCTCGATGATCGTGTGAGCGACGCACCCGCGGATCTCGTGCGGCCGAAGACGGATCGACTGGCGACAGTGGCTGTGCGCAAAACGGTGGGCTTCGACACCTGGGAGTTCCTCGTGCGCTGGTACCGCAGCTTCACGGACGGCGACAGCATGGCCACGTTGAGCGTTCAGCGTGCGCTCGGGGATCGTACGAGCATTCAGTTCGAAGCCGCGACATTCCGGGGAACCGGTAGAGGCCTGTTTGGTCAGTTTGTTGACCGCGACATGGCGACGCTGCGGCTCACCCATCGATTTCGTTGAGGGAACAGCATGCCGCGACTTCGGCACGCGTGGCTTCAACCGGGTTTCGGGCGGCGGACCTTTGACCGCGTGACGGGCGGCGACACGAGCGTCGACGAGGTTTACGCGTTGCTGGCCTCAATAAGTTCGGCGATGCGAGCCCGTGCGTCGGACCAGGCGCGTTCCACCGAGCGAACTGAGAGCGACAAGGCCTCTGCTGTTTCGGCGGTCGTGAAGCCTGCGAAGTAACGGCACTCAAAAACCTGCGCCTGGCGTGCGTTTTCGCTGGCAAGGGTCTCGAGAAACTCGTTGACCTGCAGCAGGAATTCGGCCTGCTCATGCGTGTCATCACCGACGACCGTTTCCATGAGCGTCACTTCATCCGCAGCGCGCTTGCCTGCCATGGCGTAACGGACCTCGTCGACGATGATCTGACGCATGATCGTCGCGGCGAGCGCAAAGAACTGGCCGCGGTCTTCCGTGGTGAGCGCGCCGCCCGATAGCAGCTTGAGGAAAGTCTCGTGAACGAGTGTCGTGGCGCCCGTCGACCGACTGTTGCGCGACCGGCTTCGCGCCAGCGCCTTGAGGTCAGGGTAAATCAGTTGCGCCAGCGCATTGAGCGCACCCGCATCACCTTCGCGGTGCGCACGCAGCAGGACGGTAACGGACCGGGCTTCGGACATGGTGCGGCGCCTGCGGGCCCGTTCAGATTCCAATCACACGGGTTAGGCCGGCAAACAGGAACAGCGTGGTCGCCAATCCCGCGACGCTGGCGCTGCCCCAGCGCAGCATGACCACCGCTCGCCTGCGTTCGGCGACAACAACCGGCGCATCGGGCAAGCGGCCGACTTCCTGCAGCAACAGCGTGGTCGCGCCCAGGTTTGTGCGCGCAAGCGCTTCGGCCGCGCTATCCCCGTAGCCCGCCGATCGCGCGTCAGCCGCGAGGTCTTCGCGGTGCGCGAACCACTCCTCGGCCATCCGCCGCGCGGCGCGGCGCGGCATGCCCTGCCGGTACAGCGCTGCCGCCAATTGGCGCTGCTCAGGCGGGATCGACACGCGCCTCCCCCGACAGTGATATCGCGTCTCGTATGCGTTCCCAGTCCGTCTCGAGCTTGGCCAGTCTCTTGCGGCCCTTCGCGGTCGCCGAGTAGTACACCCGCTCTCGCGCGCCGACCTTGCGACGCCTGGCCTTGAGTGCACCGGCCTTCTCGAGCGCATACAGCGAGGGGTAGATGACCCCTTCGCCCAGCTTGATGGCCTCGCCTGTCACCAGCTGGATCTGACGGACGAGCTCATAGCCGTACATCTCGCGCTGCGACAGCAGCCGCAACAGCAAGAGTTCGGGCACGCCAGTCATGAAAGGCGGGTTGGTTCTGGCCACATCAGCTCCTGTGCAGTCTCTACACGATACCTAGAAGTAAAAAGTAAAGTCAATATTTACTTTCTGGTTCTAGGTATTTTAATCTATTACCTCGTGGTTAAAGGTAAAAAGGGAGAACCATCATGCGTGATTTCGCAATTGCGAGTGTCAGCGCGGCCACCGTCACGGCGGCGCTGCTCTTGCTCATGACGGCATTGCTGGCCGATGACTCCGTCTCCGTAATCCAGACGGTGCGGCTGCCGCCAACACTGACCGACACGGCCGTGCCCGCACCAACACCACCGCCGGAGCCCTTTGATCCCCCGGAGCCCATCGACGAGCCCGTGCCCGTGCCTACGGAGCGGCCGAGCCCCAGAAACCTGATCGATCCCATTGCCTTGCCGTCCGCGGGCCCCGAAGGCAACGGACCGCCACGCCCGAACCCGCCCGGCGACGGCATCGAAAACGGGATCGGCTTAGGCAACGGCGACGACGCGCTCGTCGAGCTCGTTAACGTGACGCCCATCTATCCCCAACGCATGCTGGCGCTGGGTGTCGAGGGTTACGTCGACGTGCGCTATGACGTGAACGCGATGGGGCGCGCCGAGAACGTCGAGGTGACCTACACCACGCACCGCGGCTTCGAGAAAGCGGCCATCAAGGGGATTGAGCGCATTCGCTATCAGCCCCGCACGATCGACGGCAGAGCGGTGCCGGTTCGCGGCGTGGAGAAGCGCTTCAGTTTCAATATCCGCGAATAGGCGCGGCAGCGGTGCTGGTTCTCAGCCTGGAAAGGCCTCCCAGCGCCGGGTCGCGCGTTCGTTGCCGGCTCGAAGCGGTTGGTACCGCTGGCGCGCCGGGCGAAGACGTCGCCATCAGCTACACGGGGTACTGCCGAATGCCGGCCAAGCGGCAGCGAGGCCCCGTTCGGCTGGAACCGTAAGCGGAGTCGCCCGGCAGACCACGGGGTCTGTCGGGCGATTTGCGGATCGCTTAAGGCGCGCCGCGCTCGTAAATCCGCACCCAGTCGACCAGCATGCGCTGCGGGAAAATCGCGTCGTCAATGGGACCGCCCGCGCGACCCCAGTAGCCACCGACGGCCACATTGAGGATCAGGTGGAACGGGTGGTCGTAGGGCCAGGCTTCCCAGCCTTCCCCTTCGTTCATGTACGTGAAGTAACGCGCGTCATCGACAAAGATGTCGATACGTTCGGGCGTCCACTCCAGCGCGTAAGTGTGGAAGGTCTCGGCCACGTCATCATCAAGAATCCGGCCTTTGCGCTGCTCCCACTCGATCCAGTAGTAGGCCTTGTTGTGCACGGTGCCGTGCACGTGGCCCATCTCGTACCCGACGTGCTCGAGGATGTCGATCTCGCCTGAATTGGGCCAGGCATCGCAGTCCGAGGCGCCCTGCCAGTCGTGTCCGGGGCCGCAAATGGTGGCGTACTTGAAGGGGTCCGTGGGCAGCATCCAGATCGCGGCCCAGGTGCCCTGCCCGCGCGGTAGGCGCGCACGGATTTCGGCGCGGCCGTAGAGCATGTCGCCCTTGCCCGCGGTGTGAACGCGCGCCGACGTGTAACGCGCATCGCCGTAGTCTTCGCGGTGCGCCTCGATGGTCAGGTAGCCGTTTTCCACACGCACGTTCCGGTCACGATCCGTGTAAGCCTGGTCTTCGTCGTTGACCTTGCGCGGGTCCCAGATGTCGTAGTTCCACTTCTCGGGGTCGAGCGTGCCGTCGGTGTCGAACTCATCGGACCAGACGAGCTTCCAGTTGTCGTCGCGCGGCTGCACGCGGTGTACTGCTATGCCGTGCAAGACGGGCACACCGGCCGAGGCATCGAAGCGCAGCGCAAGCTCGCCGGTGTCCACGGCGACATCGGGAATCGTCACCGTGAGGTTTGAACGGATCTTGCCGTCGCGCGCGATCTTCACGTCGAGATCGCGAATGCGTTTCTCGCCGTTGAAGTAGACACTGAAGACGCGTTCACGGTCATTGATGTCGTCGGGCTCGGCAAACTTGAGTGTCACGTCATAACGGCCGTTGTCGACGGGCACTGCGAAACCCACATCGCCGTAGCGGTAGGTCTGGTAAAGCTCGGGGTTTTGCGAACCCTTGATCTTGTCAGTGACGCCACGCTCGCCCGTGACGCGACCATCGTCTGCGATATAGGGCGTGCCATCTTTTGCGGTGTAGGCGTCGCCACCCACGTTGACGGCGTAGACCAGTGTGTCTGCACCCGAACTGCTTGCGCCTGCCATAAGAATGATTGCACCCAGCCAGCGGCGCCCGAGCGCCCGTGTCCCGTTACCTGTCCACATTATTGGTCCCCCTTTTGGGGCCGATCAGGTCGGCCCCCGCCGCGCAGTCTACGCACCTTGCAGTGCAACTTCAGCTAGGCTGATACGTCCAATACGACATCGATAATGACTCGACGCTACTGATGAGCTTAATCGGAAATCTCTTCTTTCTAATTTTTGGCGGCTTTGTCATTTTCGCGGGCTACGTGATAGGCGGCATTATTTTGTGCCTGACCATCGTCGGTATTCCATTGGGCTTTCAGTGCTTCAAATTGGCGGGTGGCGTTTTGACACCCTTCGGCCGCGAGGTCGTCGAGACTGAGCCACCAGGCGGTGTGCTGGCACTCATTCTGAACATCATCTGGATCATACTGCCAGGCCTTGAACTGGCGATCATGCACCTGTTGTTGGCGCTGTTCTTCGCGCTGACGGTGGTAGGCTTGCCGTTAGCGGCGCAGCATATGAAGCTCGTTCCGCTGGCGCTGCTGCCATTCGGACATCGAATCCGTGAGATTCGTTCATGATGAAACTGAATCTGACGCCCAATGCGTGACGAAACGTGAGTGTGACTCTTATTGGTGCGGTTTGCGTCCGCGCCACCCCGGCCGGAGAACGACAATGACGAAAACAATTTCCTCTGCTTTACGCGGTCTTGCCTTGATTGCCGTGTGCGTAGTCGCAGGGTGCGCTGCACCCCGCACGGCAACACTCCCCGACGGCACCTTCGCCTACCGTATCGACTGCGACGGCAACGCGCGTGGCCTCAATCTCTGTCTCGAGAAAGCCGGCAAAAGCTGCGGCGCCCGGGGCTACACCATCGTGACGGCTGAAGGCCGTAAGGTCAGTACGAGCGATGCGGTCGAAGATGGCGCGCAGGCACTGTTTAAGGACTTTGAAGGGGATCGCAACAGCATCCTCATTCAGTGCGGCACCTGACGCACGGCCGACACCATCGCACCGCTACATCTCGGTCTTCCGGCCTGGGCGCTCCCGGGCTGGAAGGACCGCTACTTCTCTGACACCCCGAGCCGGCTTGCGAGTTACGCGAGGGTGTTCGATACCGTAGAAGGCAACACGACCTTTTACCGCACGCCCGATGCGGACACGGTCGGGCGCTGGCGCGATGCCGTCAGCGGCACTGGCTTTCGCTTCTGCCTCAAACTGCCGCGTGAGGTCACCCACGAGTACCGACCGGACCTGGCAGCGTTGTCGCGCTTCGTCGAGACCGTGCTGCCGCTGGCGCCGCACCTGGGGCCCTTACTCGTGCAGTTCCCAGCTGACGTCGGCCCGCGAGACCTCGACCGGATCGACGCCGTACTCACAACAATCGAGCGGCGACTCGGAGCTGCCGTGGAGGTGCGCCATCCGGCACTCTTCGAACAGCCCGAACGGCTGCTGCCCCTGTTGGAGCGCCATGGTGCGAGCCGGGTGTCCCTCGACGCGCGCCCACTGCACCTGGGCGACACCACCCACCCTGAGGTTCAGGCGGCCCTGCATAAGAAACCCGACCTGCCACTGCTCGAAGACACCGTGGGTGAGCAGGCCTTTGTGCGGCTCGTGCTGCACCCCGACCACGCCAGCAACGCGGCCTGGATCGAGGAATGGCTGGCGCGGACCGCCACCTGGCTCGAGTCCGGGATAGAGACCTGGATGATGATCCACTGCCCCAACAACTTGCACTGCCCCGAGATGGCCCGGGACTTCCACGAGCGCCTGTCCCAGCGCATCGCGCTGCCCGTTCTGCCGGGCTGGCCCACCCCCCAGCAGATGTCTCTCGTCTAGCCGAATCGGTACCCTCCAAAGATCGTCATTTTCTCGGGTGACAGCGCTGTCAATTTGCGCTGAAATAGGGCTATACTGCCTTCGGCGAACAAGGATCACGACTGTGATGCGCGAGGAGAACAGGGGGGCTCCGGCGCCGTTGGGGATAACGGCGTCGGACAATCGTGCCCCAGCTACATTTGTGCGAATTGGCGCAATGGCGGTTACAGCCTGGTTGATGCTGGGCGGTTCGGCCATGGCGCAGCACTATGAGGGCCGGAGCCATTACGCGGCGCCGCTTGCTGCCACAGGCGTGGTCGTGGACGGACTGGGGGACGATGCCGTGTGGGCGCGCGCCCAGTGGCGCGATATCGACCAGCGCTGGCTGGGCCTGGAATACACGGAAGAAGACTTTAGCGGGCGGTTCAAGATCGCCTGGGACGAGACCCAGATCTACCTGCTCGTCGAGATCACGGACGATATCCTCATCGATACGCACCGAGATCCGCTTGTGCAGTACTGGGACGATGACTGCCTGGAGATTTTCGTCGACGAGGACCACTCGGGCGGCGAGCACCAATACAACCACAACGCGTTCGCCTACCACATGTCGCTCGACAACCAGGCTATCGATATCGGCACGGACGAGCAGGCGCGCGCCTACAACGATCACGCAACGAGCCAGTGGCGGCAGACTGCCGACGGGCTGGTCTGGGAGGTCGTCATCCGGCTGTTCAGCGACGACTTCGTGGACGACACCCCTGGGCAGGCGCCAGAGCCACTGACGGCCGGCAAGATCATCGGCCTCATGGTCGCCTACTGCGACAACGACGGCAGCGAATTGCGTGAAAACTTTATCGGCTCGGAGACCGTACCGTTCGGCCCGACCGACCGCGGCTGGATCGACGCCAACCTGTTTGGTGCCGTCGAGCTCGTTGGGGACTAACAGCAATGGCAACAGAACACCCTTTCGCGGTCGCTGAGACAGACCGCAGCGTGACGGGCGACTTCGACGACTTGCTCGGCGAGCGTCATTACGTGATCCGCAATGTGGATCGCATGGCGCCGTTCTTTATGAGCATCGTCTCGCACAACAACCATTGGTTGTTCGCCTCGTCGAACGGCGGGCTGACAGCTGGGCGCGTTTCTGCAGATACCGCGTTGTTCCCATACGTCACCGTGGACAAGATTCATGACAGCGCCACGCACACAGGCTGTCGCACGCTGCTTCGCGTCACCCGCTCGGGCAGCACCACGGAGTGGCAGCCGTTCGACCCGCACCGCCATCCCGACGCGCCGATCCAGCGCTCGCTCTACAAACACGTGCTGGGTAACAGCGTGTGCTTTGAGGAAGCGCACCAGGACCTCGGGCTCGTGTTCCGTTACCGCTGGCAATTCAGCGACCGCTTCGGTTTCATCCGCGAGTGCTGGCTCGAGAACACGGGTAACCGCAGCGTCGACGTAGCGCTGCTCGACGGCCTGCGCAACATCCTGCCCGCGGGCACGCCGCGCTTTGCACAAACCAACACGAGCAACCTCGTCGACGCCTACAAGTGGACCGAGGTCGATGCCGAAACGGGTCTGGCCTGCTTCACGCTGTACTCGGCGATCACAGACCGAGCCGAGCCTGCCGAGTCGCTGCGCGCGAACACGGTGTTCTCGATCGGGCTCGACGATGCGACGCTGCTGCTCGGCGACGCGCAGCTTGACGCCTTCCGCTCTGGCCATGCGCTGGCGCCCGAGCGCCACACACGGGGCGTGCGCGGGGACTATCTTGCGGCCACGTCACTGACGCTGGCACCTGGTAACACGCGACGCTGGTACTTCGTCTGCGACGTCGAACAAGACCAGGCCGACGTCGTCGCCTTGCGCCGTCAGCTCGACGACACCGCAGCGATCGAGCGCGCCCTGGCCGAAGACGTCGTTGCCGGCAACGATTCGCTGGCGCGCCTCATGGCAAGCGCCGACTCGGTGCAGGCGACTGCCGAAGAGTCCGTGGCCATCCACCACGATGCGAACGTGCTGTTCAACGTGCTGCGCGGTGGCATCTTTGATCACCATTACGACGTTTCCACGCGTGACTTCCGTCGCTCATTGAAAGGCTTCGATCGCGCGCTCGTGGCAAAACACGCGGACTGGCTCAAGAGCCTGCCCGAGACGCTCAGCATCTCGGCGTTGACCGAGGCTGTCATCGAGCGTGGCGACGCGCAGCTCGAGCGCCTGACGCGCGAGTACCTGCCTATTCGATTCGGACGCCGCCATGGCGACCCGAGCCGCCCCTGGAACCAGTTCGCGATCGAGCTCGAGGACGACCACGGTGAGCGCCTGCTCGCCTACCAGGGCAACTGGCGCGACATCTTCCAGAACTGGGAAGCGCTGGCCCTGTCCTACCCCGACTTTGTCGAGAACATGATCGCGAAGTTTGTGAACGCGTCGACGGTGGATGGCTACAACCCCTACCGCATCACGAACGAGGGCATCGACTGGGAAGTCGAGGAACCCGATGACCCCTGGAGCTACATCGGCTACTGGGGCGATCACCAGATCATCTACCTGCAGAAGCTGCTCGAGCTGTCACAGCAGTTCCATCCCGAGCGCCTCGCAGACCTGCTGCACCGGCCCGTGTTCTGCTACGCCAACGTGCCCTACCGCATTCGGCCGTTTACCGCCTTGCTTGACGACCCAAAGAACACGGTCGACTACGACGAGGCGCTGGCCGAGGTGCTGGAGCAGCGCGTGGCGGCACGTGGTGCCGACGGTAAGCTCGTGCTCGACAGCGATGACGCCGTGTACCGCGTCACGCTGATCGAGAAGCTGCTGGTGCCACTGCTGGCCAAGCTCGGCAACCTCGTGCCCGACGGCGGCATCTGGATGAACACGCAGCGCCCCGAGTGGAACGACGCCAACAACGCGCTTGTTGGCAACGGCGCCTCGATGGTGACGCTGTACTACCTGCGCCGCTACGTGACGTTTCTGCGCGACCTGTTCGCCGAGACCACAAGGTTCACGCTTTCGAGTGAGATCGATGTCTGGCTTGAGCAAACGGCCGATGCGCTCGCGGGTGCTCGCTCGCTCATGATGGGCACGCCCGTATCCGCCGAAGACCGCTTCCTGATCCTGCGCCGCCTCGGCGAGGCTTCAAGCCACTGCCGCGAAACACTCTACAGCCAGGGCCAGTTCTCGGGCCAGGTGACGCGCCAGATCGACACGGTTAACCAGCTACTCGACGACGCGCTGGTGGCCATCGACCACAGCATTGCAACCAACCGTCGCGACGACGGCATGTATCACGCCTACAACATTCTCGATATTCGCGAGGGCCAGGTGGGCGTGTCCCATCTGTATCCGATGCTCGAAGGCCAGGTCGCGGCGCTCAGCGCCGAGGCACTCGAGCCCAACGATGCCGTGACCATGCTCGACGCGTTGTTTGCGAGCAGCGTGTACCGCGCTGACCAGAACTCGTTCCTGCTCTACCCGGACCGCGCATTACCCGATTTCCTTGACCGCAACTGCGTGACGCCTGACCGCCTTGCAGGGATCGCACTCGTCGACCACATGATCGACGCGGGCGACCGGCGTCTCATGGACCGCGACCTCGACGGCAACTACCGGTTCCATGCGGACCTCATCAATGCGGGCGCGCTCGATGCACGATTCGACGAGCTCGCGCCTGAGTATGGTGATCTCGTTGGCGCGGCGCGCACGCCCATTCACGGCATCTACGAAGCCATCTTTGAGCACCGCGAGTTCACGGGGCGCTCAGGCACGATGTTTGGTTTCGAAGGTCTGGGCAGCATCTACTGGCACATGGTGGCGAAGCTGCTGCTGGCTGTGCAGGAACGCTTTTTCGCAGCCGTCGATGATGAGGCGGATCCCGCCTCGTTGGCGGCGCTATCAGCGCACTACTACCGCGTGCGCGAAGGCATCGGCTTCAACAAGACGCCCGCTGAGTACGGCGCATTTCCGACCGATCCCTATTCGCACACGCCAGGCCATGCCGGCGCCAGCCAGCCCGGTATGACGGGGCAAGTTAAAGAAGAAATACTGACGCGTTTCGGCGAGCTCGGCTTGCGCATCCGTGACGGCGCCGCACGCTTCCAACCCGCACTGCTGCGCCCGCGGGAATTTCTGAGCCACGGCGGCGAGTTTAAGTTCCTCGACGTCCACGACGTGTGGCAGACGCTTGCGCGACCGCCTCGAAGCCTGGCCTACACGTGGTGCCAGGTTCCAGTTTTATACGTCATCGACGACACGGCAACCGCCGCAATTACACTGACGCTTGCTGATCACAGCACACGTTCCATTGACGGGCTAACGCTGTCACGGCGTGACACGCAAGCCATCGCCGCGCGCGATGGCCAGGTCCGCCAGGTCACGGTGCGTGTTCCCAGCAACACACTGCGCCACGCCTGAATCCACAGCGTATTCGGAATACCCAACATGTCGAACCTATATCAACGCAAGCTGGCGCTGGCCGGTCTTGATCCCTCTAAGTACACGCTTGATGAGCTCCGCGCGTTGGTGCGCAAGCTCTTGGAGCAGAAGATCCACGGCTTATCCTTTAGCCCGTACGTAGCGGGACAGGGGCCGGGCACGGAGCTCAGCGAAGCGCAGATCCGTGAGCGTGTGGCGGTTATTGAGGATCACGTCCACTGGATTCGGACGTTTTCGTGCACCGATGGCCACGAGAAAATTCCCGCCATCGCGGCAGAGAAAGGCATTAAGTCCATGGTCGGCGTCTGGCTCGACGACGACCGCGACAAGAATGCGGAAGAGATTCGAAACGCTATTGTGATCGCCAATGCT
>JBCCBB010000172.1:0-2799 GCA_039814545.1 Pseudomonadota bacterium | reverse complement strand
CAACTTGTCACTGCCGTAGTTGATGGCCATGACGAGATTCTCGGGTGAGATGCCGCACTGCGCGCTCAAGTACGGCAACAGGGACAAGGTCAGGTAGCCATGCGCAATGGTCGTGCCAAACGGGGTCTGCTTGGCCTTCTCTGGGTCGATGTGAATGAACTGGTGGTCGAGCGTGGCATCGGCAAACGCGTTGATGCGCTCCTGCTCGACGGTCAGCCAGTCGGAAGGCGGACGCTCCTTGCCAATGTAAGAAGCCAGCTCGGATGCCGGAACGGTGTCAGCCATGGTGCCCCCTGGATGGTCTGCGCGTTAAGTTTTTTGACAAAGGCGTGTCGAACTTTGCAACCCGCCGATGCTAAACTCTAAGTCTATCGAACGCAGCCGGGGCGCGCACTGCAAGCGGCCCCCAAGAACACAAGAATCATGCCTGCAACGACTGTCGCAACAACGCTGGGACGCGTCCGCGGCTACTGTACCGACCGCGCCCGATGCTGGCTCGGCATCCCCTACGCCGCGCCCCCCACGGGCGCGCTGCGCTGGCAGCCGCCGCAGCCCCATGAGGGCTGGGCGGGCGTCCGTGATGCACGCGAGTTCGGCCCCGCCGCCCTGCAGCACACCTCACAGCTCGCTGACGAGCTACCCGGTGGTCTCGCGGGCTGTAGCGAGGACTGCCTGACGCTCAACGTCTACGCGCCACTGGCCACGGTCGACACACCGTTGCCCGTGATGGTCTGGATCCACGGCGGCGGCTTCTCGGTGGGTGGTGGCAGCCAGGCCATGTACTCAGGCGAGCGGCTCTCGGCAGCGGGCCCCTGTGTGGTCGTGACCATCAACTACCGTTTGGGCGTGCTGGGCTTTCTCCGTTTGGCAGACATTACACGCGGGCGCATCCCGTCAACGGGCAACGAGGGCTTGTTAGACCAGCTTGCCGCGATCGAGTGGATCATCGCCAATGCGGGGGCCTTTGGTGGCGACCCCGACAACATCACGGTGTTCGGCGAATCGGCGGGCGGCATGTCCGTCGCCGCACTCATGACGCTGCCCAGGGCCGCGGGCAAGTTTCAGCGGGCCATCATCCAGAGTGGCAGCGCGCATGCCGCGCACAGTCTCGAGCGCGCCAATCGCGTGGCCGAACTGTTCTTGAAGCAATTGCCTAGCGCGCTGCGTGACAATCCAGCTGAGGCTGATCGCGTCGCACTCAGCAACGCCTCGCTCATGTTGCACGGTCGCATGATGTTCGACGAAGGATTGAGCGTCATGCCGACGCGGCCCGTCATTGACGGCACGCTGATTCCGGAATTGCCCATGTCCGCGTTTCGTACAGGAAGCGTGCCTTCGATCCCCGTCATGATCGGCTGTACGCGGGATGAGTGGCGCTACTGGCTGCTCGTCGACCGCGGCCTGGCCAAGCTCGACCACGCCGGGCTTATGCGCCGGCTCGCCTTCCAGTTTAAGCCGGATGAGATCGCAGAACTCGTATCCGTCTATGGCTACCGCGAGGGCGAGAGCGACCCGGCGCTGACGCTTTGCGACATTACGGGCGACGCCGTCTTCGGGGCCTCCAGCCGCAAGGCAGCGCTGGCCCTGGCCCAACACCAGCGCGTCTACCGCTATCGTTTCGACTACAAAGCACCGGGGCTGGGTGGCCGACTGGGCGCACCCCACGTGTCTGAGATTCCGCACGTGTTTGGCACGCTCGATGCGCCCGGGACTGGCGTGCTATTCGACGACACACCCGCGTCGCGCCGGCTGTCGCGAACGATGGCCTGGACATGGTCCGCGTTTGCGCGCGACGGCGCCCCCGATATCGATACCTGGCCACCGCTGGACGGCACACCCGGGTATTACCGCTGGGACCTGCCGCACGCCTACGAGTCGGAGCGCGAGGGTCCGCGCGAGGCCTTCTGGCGCGACATCGACGACGCCCGCCTTCAGGCTATGTAGCGCGGCTCAGGCGGTCGCTTCGAGGGCCGCCTCGCGCAGCGCGCGCTTGAAGATCTTGGCACTCGCGGTCTTGGGCAATGGCTCGCCACGCACCTCGATGTGCGCCGGTATCTTGAAGTGCGCAAGCCGCTCGCCGAGAAAACCCCGCAACGCATCGCCGGACACATCAGCGCCTGCGCTGACCACCGCCACGACCTTTTCACCAAGCGCTTCATCGGGCAGTCCGAACACGGCAGCTTCGGCCACCTCCGGGTGTTCGTAGAGGGCGTTCTCAACTTCCTGGCAGCTGATGTTCTCGCCGCCGCGGATGACGATGTCCTTGATGCGATCGACGATGTACACGAAGCCTTCATCATCGACGTAGCCGACGTCACCCGACTTCACGTAGCCCGCTTCGAGGGTTTCCGCTGTCGCCTGGTCCTGATTCAGGTAGCCGCGCATGTTCGTGATGCTCTTGATCCAGATCTCGCCGGCTTCGCCCGCCGCACATTCAGTGCCATCTTCTTCAACGATGCGAATCTCGACGAGCGGGAAGCAGGCCTGGCCCACACTGTCGGGCTTGGCTTCGTAGAGCTGCCCGGCGTTGGCCGTGCCCATGGCGCTGGTCTCGGTCATGCCGTAGCCGATTGAGGGCTTGACGTGTTCGAACGCCTCGTCGATCACGGGTACGTGCGCCGAAGGCCGCGCCGCACCGCCGCCGGAGACGGCGTAGAGTGAGCTCAGGTCACGCCCGCTCTCTTTCGCGGCACGGGCCAGCTCGAAGGACATGCTGGGCACACCGTTGAATGCCGTCAGGTGCTCCGTCTCGATGAGCTCGAGTGCCTTGTCGACGTTCCAACGGTGCATGACCACCAT
>JBCCBB010000162.1:0-3213 GCA_039814545.1 Pseudomonadota bacterium | reverse complement strand
GTTTTGATGTATTCACGCTCTTTCCCCTGCAGGGCTGGATGTGTAGTTATTTCTATTTGGGCCGCCAAGGCTAGTGGCGGAGTGTGACTAACGCGTTACACGAAAATCGTCACTTCGCGGTGGCGTCAGGATACAAGAACGGCACCGTCAAAACTGCAGGGTTTTTGCAACAAGAAGGGTTCGGGAAGTGCGGTCCGACTGAACCGGAGCACGGGATTGACGGCGTAAGTCAGCCTTCTGGCAGAGGGCCTGATTGCAGAACCCGATTAGATTCAGTGAGCTACCGTACAGCGCGTGTCGCCGTGCTGTTTCACAGTCGATGCCCGCGGGGCCCTCGCGACGACGGCGGCGATTCGTAGCGCGCATGCCTCGATACCGTTGGGCCGGTGCGGCCAACGATGCGCGAACCCGGTCTGCATTTAGGCATGAACGCGCGCCGCAGCAGCCTCCGGATGGCCCGCTGTGGTCGCAGTCGATGGCGTGTCGATGAAGCGAGCTACCGGCGTTCTGAGTCGCCGATTAGACGCCGGCCGATCGGGCTCAAAAAGCGGCCCATATCCTGTGTAGAGCCTTTATTTCTAGTATCATCCTGCACATCGAACGTGCCGACGCGCCCAGCGCGGGCGCGTCCAAGATCTCCACACATTCAGACCCGCGAGCGGCCCTCGGCCGCGCGTCGCGCAGCCTGGCTTCGTTCCGAGCGGGGCCTGGGTATGACACACAGATAACGATGACAGACACGAACCGCTCAGCCGCCTGGTACCGCCGCCTTCTGCCCCTCTCCACCGCACTGGCATTCGGCGTGGTTGTGCTGGGCGCCTGGGTTCGGCTCACCGATGCCGGGCTGGGTTGCCCGGATTGGCCCGGCTGCTACGGCACGCTGACCGTCCCGCAGAGCGAGACGGAGCTTGCGTTCGCGAGTGAGGTCTACCCGGAACGCCCCGTGGAAACACAAAAAGCGTGGAACGAAATGATCCACCGCTATTTCGCAGGCACCTTGGGCCTGCTCGTGTTCGGGATCACCGTTGCAGCGTGGCGCGCACGGCGGCAAGACCCCTCGCACCCTGTGGTGCTGCCGACAGCGCTCGCGGTGTTGATCACCTTCCAGGCGATGCTGGGCATGTGGACGGTCACGCTGCTGCTCAAGCCCGTGATTGTCATGTTGCACCTGCTTGGGGGCATGTCCACGCTGGGTCTCTTGTTCTGGCTCACACTCAAGGCCTGGCGCGACCGCGCCCCATCGCCAGCGGCCGTGTCAGAATCCGCGCGCCGATTCGCGCCCTGGGCCACGCTGGCGCTCGTGGTCGTGTTTGGCCAGATTGCACTCGGCGGCTGGACCAGCACCAATTACGCGGCCCTGGCTTGTCCCGACCTGCCGACCTGCCAGGGTGAGTGGTGGCCCGAGGCCGATTTCGGCGAGGGCTTCGTGCTCTGGCGCGGCATTGGGGTCGACTACGAAGGCGGCGTGCTCGACGGTCCGGCGCGCGCGGCCATCCACCTGACCCATCGCATCGGTGCCATCGTGGTCACACTGGTGCTCGTCATCCTGAGCATCGCGCTGCTCGTGCGCGGGGGCTCGCGCCTGCGCGTCGCCGGCGGCGCCGTACTCGCCGCGCTGGCACTGCAGATCGCGATCGGCGTGGGCATTATCGAGTGGTCGCTCCCACTCTGGCTCGCAACCGCGCATAATGCGGGCGGCGCGCTACTGCTGCTCGCGCTGTTATTCCTGAACTACGAGAGCCGATATGCGCGAGGTTGAAGCGCCTATTGCCGCCACCGCTGCGGCGTCGCCGCGCGACTACTATGAGCTGACGAAGCCTCGCGTCGTCATGCTGATCGTGTTCACGGCTGTGGTCGGCATGCTGCTGGCCGTGCCGGGTCTGCCGCCAATCGACGCATTGCTCTTCGGTACGCTCGGCATTGGCCTGGCGTCATCATCGGCTGCGGCGATCAATCAGGTCATTGACGCGCGCATCGACGCGCAGATGGCACGCACGCAACACCGTCCGCTCGTGCAAGGCGCACTCTCCGAGCGCCAGGCGATCACGTTTGCGGGCCTGCTGGCGGGCGTCTCGATGGCCATTCTCTGGTGGCTCGTCAACCCGCTGACCGCTGTGCTCACCTTTGCCTCGCTGATCGGCTATGCCGTGATCTACACGGTCTACCTGAAGCCGGCGACGCCGCAGAATATTGTCATCGGCGGCGCCGCGGGCGCCGCACCACCGGTGTTGGGGTGGGTCGCCGTCACCGGTGAGGTGCATGCTCACGCGCTGCTTCTGTTCCTGATCATCTTTATCTGGACGCCGCCGCACTTCTGGGCGCTCGCCATCGCGCGTCGCGACGAGTACGCCAAGGTCGGCACACCCATGCTGCCCGTGACCCACGGCGTCGCCTTTACCAAGCTCTCGGTGTTTGTCTACACGGTGCTGCTCGTCATCGTCACGTTGTTGCCCTGGCTGGCCGGCATGAGCGGGTTTATCTACCTGGCCTGCGCGCTGGCGCTCGGCGCCGTATTCATGCGCCACGCGGTTCGCTTGTCACGCGACGCCGAAGACGACGCGGCGATGCCGATGTTCACCTACTCCATCAACTACCTGATGCTGCTGTTCGCGGCGCTGTTGGTCGACCACTACCTCATTTGATCGCTGCCGCGAGTCTCGTGGCTAATCCGATTGCAGGGCGGCGACGGGATCGAGTCGGGATGCCGACAAGGCCGGGTAGACGCCGAAGCCCACGGCGATCGCGATACAGGTCACCACGGCTACGAGGATCACGATAATCGACCAGGCCACGGCCCAGCCCGCAAACGCCGCGATCACGTAGGCGAGCACGATACCGAGCACAACGCCCAGTAATGCCCCGATCGCGGCAATCACCGAGGTCTCGACGAGGAACTGGCGCACGACATCGGCCTGCTTGGCGCCAATGGCGCGCAACAAACCGATTTCGGATTTCCGCTCGAGCACACTGGCCAGCATGATGTTCATGATGCCGATGCCGCCCACGAGCAACGAAATGCCGGCCACCGCCGACATCACGATCGTGAAGATCTGCTGCGTTTGCTGATGTTGTGCGAGCAGTCGCGCGGGCACGACGATCTCGTAGTCGTTCTGATTCGAGTGGCGCCGATCGAGCAGGTGGGCGATCGCGCGTGCGGCCTGCGAGGGTGCGATGCCTGTGCCGATACGCAGCTTGATCTCGTCGAGTTCGGAC
>JBCCBB010000191.1:0-1878 GCA_039814545.1 Pseudomonadota bacterium | reverse complement strand
GCGAATAAATTCGGTGGTGGCGCCAACACCAATCGGCACCACGCTCGTCATGGGCTGATCAAAGGCGCGCTTGAGCCAGCGCGCTGCCGTCTCGCCCGTTTCGGGATACATGACGACATTGAAATCGGCGTCACCGACTCGAGTAATGTCCGCGGGCGATGCGTCGAGCGGCGCCACAAGATTCACATCGATACCGAGCCTGCGCATGATCTCCGTGAGCTCGCGAACATCGTCGCGGTGCCGGAAACCCAGCGCCGTGGCACCCAGCAAGTTGCAGGACGGCCTTTGGCCTTCCGCGCGCGGCGGCCGCTTTGAGCCCGGCGGCAGCGCGCGAGAACCGGCGAGGCCTCGCACAAGGTGGTAGAGCGTCTCAGCTGCTGCCCAGTTTTCCTTGCGTTGGTAGGACGGCAATTCGAGCGGAATGGTCGGCACGGGCAACTGCATGCCCGCGGCGAGACCGCCCGGGTCGTCCTGGATGAGTTCGGCCGTGCACGATGCCCCAACGAGCATCGCACTGGGTTTGAAGCGTTCATAGGCGGCGCGACAGGCGTCCTGAAACAGCGTGGCCGTATCGCCACCGAGGTCTCGGGCCTGGAACGTCGTGTAGGTTACGGGCGGGCGCGTGTCATTGCGCTCGATCATCGTGAACAGCAAGTCGGCGTAGGTGTCGCCCTGTGGCGCATGCAGGACGTAATGCAGGTCGCGCATCGCCGTGGCCACTCGCATGGCACCCACATGGGTTGGCCCTTCGTATGTCCACAACGTGAGTTTCATCAGATCGTCAGCATCTGTTTGCGCCTCAGCGGGCGCGAAAACAGCTCCGCACAATCGCCGGCTTGCTCGTATCCGTGCACGGGTGAGAACAGGAGCTCAATCGACCACTTGGTCGTGACGCCCTGCGCCTCGAGCGGATTGGCCAGCCCGAGCCCACACACAACGAGATCGGGCAGGTCCTCGTGACACCGGTCGAGTTGGCGCTCGACGTCCTGTCCTTCACTGAGCCGCACGCCCTCGGGCAACAACTCGAGCTCTACCGACAGGTGGTCCCGATGCAGATAGGGCGTCCCGATTTCGACCAGCTGCATACCGAGCTCGTCTGCCAGGAACCGCGCCAGCGGCACCTCGAGCTGCGAGTCGGGGAAAAAGAAAATGCGCTTGCCTTCAAGGTGTTCGCGCTGCTGCGCGACAGCGCGGCGCGCCCGGTCTCTTGCGGACGCCGTCACATCCTCGAACGTGGACTGCTCCACGCCAAAGTCCTGGGCGGCAGCGGCCAGCCAAGCCGTGGTGCCTTTCTCGCCAAAGGGAAACGGCGCGACGATGCGGGTCGCACCGCGGCGCTCCAACGCCTCACCCGTTTCACCGAGAAACGGCTGCGCCAGCAAGTAGCGCGTATTTGGGCCAATGCTGGGCATGTCGTTGGCGCTGCGCATGGGCAGGAACGACACCGGCCCGACACCCATGGACTCAAACAAACCGCGGAACTGGTCTTCAACGACATCAGGCAGCGCGCCGACGACCATCAACTGCTTGTCAACCGAAGCTGGCAATTCCGGCACGAGCGAGGCCAGACAGGTGTCTTCGCCCTGCGTGAACGTGGTCTCAATGCCACTGCCCGAATAATTAAGTACCCGGACGTCGGGCATGAACTCTTGTGACAGCCGTTCGGCGGCACGCGACAAGTCGAGCTTGATGACTTCAGATGGGCATGAGCCGACGAGGAAGAGGAGCTTGATATCAGGACGACGCGCCAGCAGGCGTGCCACCTCTCGATCAAGCTCCTCATTCGCATCGGCTAGCCCAGCCAGGTCGCGGTCGTCGATGATTGCCGTGGCGAACCTCGGCTCCGCGAAGATCATGACGCCCGCGGCTGACTGGATC
>JBCCBB010000049.1:0-21955 GCA_039814545.1 Pseudomonadota bacterium | reverse complement strand
TCATCTCTGACCATCCCGATCACTGTGGCTGTGTAGTCGTTGAGCGGGGCGAAAATGTCGCCATCGCGGTTCGTCCACGGCGTCGCCCAGTTCTTGAGCGTCACGCTGTAGAACGCGCTGTTCTCCATCGCCGTCTCGGCAGCCGCGATGGCATTGCCGCCCGCGATCTGAGCTTCCATGGCGTCGAGTACGGACGCCGTTGGGGGAACACCCGCAAGACGGTCGTGAATGCGCTTGGCCTGCTCACGCGGACCCGCAAAGGCGCTGCCCACGGTTAACGCGAGCGTCAAACCTACGACCCCAAGCCGTGCTGTTTTTGTAATCGTCGATGTCTTCATCTTGACCCTGCTTTGACCGATTGCCGTATTGCTGCACTACGGCTGTGACCTCATTGGTTCTGTCTGTAGCAACGCTTTAAGAAGCGTCGTGTCGCGTCCCTATCTGAGCTCTGCAAAAGTCTGATCGCACTTCACGCGACTTGCAGTGATCACGCTCACAATCCCGAAGTTGGTGTGGCGTGCCACCCACAACGGGCAGCCCTTGGCGGTTCGCTACACAGGGGTTGTTGCAATCGGCGTGCCAGCAATTACGGCTTTTGGGTCACGACCTGACTTGCGCTTTCTAAATCAGCGACTTAGCAAGAATCGTGTCGTGCCGCAGCGCGCAACGATATGTAAAGCGCTTGTCGGGGGGTTGGGACAGCAGGTGGACTGTGGCCATCTAATTGATTGTTTTTAAAGTCAAAATTTTTTGTCGCGAGAACGAGACAGGGGTGCCGCGCATTGGCACTGGGGGTTTGGAGAGGTATGCGTGCGCCAGTTCACAAAAACGGGTCCAGGCTTTTTGCAGGTGCCGTAGCGGCGGCGAAAAGACGTGTTAGCCCGCAAGCCCTGAGTTGTCTTGGTTTTCTGCGCACGCATCATGCGCAGTGTCGACGGCGCGTGCTGGCACGCGACCATGCTGTCGTCTTTTCGAGACATTACGAGCACCGATTCTGATTTCTATACTCGCGCCGTGCCTGCCCCTCAGTGTGATGCAAATCCCGGTCGGGTAGAGCGCACAGTTCCGACGACTGGCGACCCTTGCCGCAGACGAACTGTGAAGTTGTTAACAGAATGCACGACGGGCGATCGTCACCATGCCGTTACGTTCAATCGGCATAGATCGGCGCGGTACTCCCGGGAGTACCCGCCGCAAAGACGACGCCACGATGCGTGCATCGAGGTATTGTGATGGATAAAGCGGTAACGGTGACAAAAAGCACTACAACCTGTGTCCGCTCGATAGCAGTGGCGTCAGCACTCGTGGTCCTGGCGGGATGTAATTCGGGTGGTGATGGCGATGCGGTGGGCTTCGGCTCCGGACAGTCGCCAGATCCAGTCGCGCTCGAGTTCCCGATTGTTTATGTCAAACGACCGATTCCCGTGGACGACGACGGCGTCTTGCTGGAAGAGGACATCCGACAGGTGCTCTCTTTTAACCCGGGCGCGGAGTTGTTCTTCCGCGACCGTGCTTCGCCGAGTACGCCCGATGTGAATCTCACGGGCGAGTTCACGATGGAGCTCGCAGACATTCGCGACGTCAGCGTGTCATTCGACGCCACAAAAGTGGCGTTCGCGATGCGTTACCCGTTCGACCCTGATGCCGACGATGACGAGCAGGTCACCTGGAACATTTGGGAATACGATATCCCTACCGATACGCTCCGTCGTGTCATCGCCTCCGACATCACGGCTGAGGCGGGCCATGATATTGCGCCGCGCTTCCTGCCGGATGGTCGGCTGGTATTCAGCTCGACGCGTCAGCGCCAATCCGTTGCCATTCTGCTTGACGAGGGTAAGCCCCAGTTCCCGGCGCTCGACGGCGACGAAAACGAACCCGCGTTCCTGCTGCACTCGATGCAGACAGATGGGACCGAAATTCAGCAGATCGGCTTCAACCAGAGCCACGAGCTCAACCCGATTGTGCTCGACGACGGCACGATTGTGTTCTCGCGCTGGGACAACGTGGGTGGCACCAACGAATTCAATCTGTACAAGATGAATCCTGACGGCAGCGATTTGCAATTGCTGTACGGGGCTCAAAGCCACGACGTCGACAATGACGGACAGCAAGAACAGTTCATGCAGCCGCAGGTATTGCCTGACGGAACACTGATTTCCCTGCTGAAGCCGTTCTCGGGTCCGACCACAGGTGGCGCGCTCGTCGACATTGATGTCGATACCTACATCGAGAACACACAGCCCAGCGTCAACAACGCCGGCATGGCGGGGCCCGCTCAGACGCCCGCGACCATCAATGAAGTACTTGCGGCGGCAGATCTGGTGTCGCCGGGTGGCCGCTACCGGTCCGTATATCCGCTACGTGACGGCACCGACCGTCTGCTCGTCAGCTGGAGTCAATGCCGGCTCCAGGATATCGAGCTGCGTATTCTGGCCTGCACCGAGGAAAACCTCGCCAATCCCGACCTGGTTCAGGCGCCACCGCTCTACGGAATCTGGATGTATGACCGCGAGCAGGAAACGCAGGCGCCGGTCGTCACCCCCGAGGAAGGCGTCATATTCTCCGACATCATCGTGGCTGAGCCACGCGATGTGCCGCTGGTTCTGCTAAACGGGGCCAACGATTTTCTGCTCGACACGAGCATTGCGGATGAAGGTGTCGGCGTACTCAACCTTCGAAGCGTCTACGACTTCATGGGTGTCGATACAGCACCGGGTGGCATCGATGTGCTCGCTGACCCCGCGCAAACGCTTGCCGCGGCTCGCCCCGCCCGCTTTCTGCGCATTGAGAAAGCGGTTTCGATGCCGGATGAAGAGCTCGTGGAAGTGCCGAACTCGGCCTTCGGTGTTGGCGGCGGTCAGGGCTTCCGGGAGATTCTCGGTTACACCATGATCGAGCCTGATGGCTCAGTCATGGTCAAAGTACCTGCCGATGTTGCCTTTACGCTGTCAATTACCGATGTCAACGGCCGCCGCATCTCGGCGCGTCACAACAACTGGATGCAGATTCGTCCCGGTGAGGAACTGACCTGCAACGGGTGTCACGACGGCAACAGTGGCCTGTCTCATGGTCGTGCTGATGCCTTCGCATCTGCGCATGACGGTGGCCAGAACATTAGTGTGCCGTTCCCCAACACGGATCCGGCGCTGTTCATCGATACGCTCGGTGAAACCATGGCCGAAGTCCGCGCGCGCGTGACCTGCTCGACGGACAACTGCTCGTCGTTGCAGCCGACGGTCGATGTCGTCTATCGCGATGTGTGGACGGACGAAGTTGCGGCAGGTCGACAGGCTGATCCTGACATCGATTTGCGCTACGCGGATCTCCTGTCTGTGCGGCCCGTTTCGCCGGCCTGTGAACAGGAGTGGACGGCGAGCTGCCGAACCGTCATTCACTACGAAGACCATATTCACCCGTTGTGGTCAGTGCCCCGGATTACGCTGGACGGCATGGGTAACGTCGTCAGCGACTTCACCTGTATCTCCTGTCATACCGATCGCGACGCAGCCAACCAGCTGCAGGTGCCGGCGGGCCAGCTCGACCTGACCGAAGGGCTGGCGCCCGAAGAACAGGACCAGTTCGAGGCCTACCGCGAACTGCTCATCAACGACGTCGAGCTCGAGCTCAACATGGGTGCGCTGCAGCCGCGCGTGGTCCAGGTGGGTACTGATCCTGTGACCGGTGACCCGATCCTGGACACCATTGCAGTGCAGTCGAGCATGAATGGTGCCGGTGCCAACGCGTCGCCCATCTTCTTTAGCCGATTTGCTGCCGGCGGAACCCATGCGGGCTACCTCAATGAAGGCGAGCTTCGCATGATCGCAGAGTGGCTCGACATCGGCGCTCAGTATTACAACGACCCCTTCCGGGTACCACAGGACTAAGCCAAGGACGCCTCGTGAACCCACGCCTCAGCGCATTGAAACCAACATGGATCGCAGCAGTCACGTTGATTGCCGCTGCGTTGGCGTGGTCACCCAGTGCGCATGCCGACGACAAACCGCTGCGTACGGTTGAGGTTGCGGATCCCTACATCGAGATGCACACGGGGCCGGGCAAGGGTTACCCGATCACAAACGTCGTCGAACGCGGCGAGTCGGTGCAGATCGTTCGCCGCAAGACGGACTGGTTCAAGGTGCGCACAGACCGTGGGCGTGAAGGATGGGTCAACATCGTACAGCTCGAGCTGACGCTCGATGAGTTCGGTGAACGCACGGCCATCGAACGGATCGGTCGCGACGAGTTTCTACAGACGCGCTGGGAAACGGGAATCATGACGGGCGATTTCGCGGGCTCTGATGCCCTCGCGGTCTACGGCGGCTACTCGATCAGCCGCAACCTGTCGGTGGAAATCTGGGGCTCGCAGCTTGTGGGCAACTTCTCGAACGGTTGGCTTGGCACGGTCAATGTCGTGCACGAGACGTTCCCGGAGTGGCGCGTGTCGCCATACTTCACGATCGGCACGGGCGTTGTCAGCACGTCGCCGAAATCGACGCTCGTCTCGCAGGAGGATCGCACCGACCAGGTGGCGCTCGTCGGCGGCGGGTTTCGCGCATACGTTACGCGCCGCTTCGTGCTGCGCGCCGAATACAAGAGTTACGTGGTCCTCACGAGCCGCGATGAAAACGAGGAAGTGGAAGAATGGAAAGTCGGCTTCGGTTTCTTTTTCTGAGCGTGGCCGTACTGGTCGTGCCGGCGCTGACGGGCTGCTCGTCGCTGCCCTTCTTCGGCCCGGGTGAAGACACCCAGGTTGCCGAGGCGCCTGAACAGGTCATCGAGCCCGAGGTTGAGCGCCGCGAAATCGTGCAACCGAAGATCGACACCGAGGACTTCGAGATCGGCGTGTACGCAGGCGGCATGAGTGTCGAAGACTTCGGCGTCAACGCCGTGTACGGCGCAACGATTGCCTACCACCTCAATGAAGCGCTGTTCGTCGAGGGCGCGATCGGTCGCACCGACACCGAAGAGACGAGCTTTGAGCTGCTCAGTGGTGCGGCGCAGATTCTCGATGACGACGAGCGCGAGTTTACCTATTACAACGCGTCGATCGGCTGGAACATTTTTCCGGGCGAGGCGTTCTTCGGCCGCGGCCGCGCGTTCAACCAGTCGTTCTACCTAATCGCGGGCCTGGGCAGTACCCGGTTCGGCGGCGACGACCAGTTCACGATCAACTTAGGCGCTGGCTACCGCCTGCTGTTCAACGATGTTTTTGCACTCCGTGTCGACTTCCGCGACCACGCCTTTGACACGGACCTGCTTGGTCAGAGCAAGACGGCACACAATCTGACCGGCCACGTCGGTTTCACATTCTTCTTCTGATTGCGAGGTAAGTCCCATGCACCGCAAAGCCACACATCGAATCGTCCGCGTCGCACTGGCGCTGTGTCTCGTCACGGCCTCAGCCGCCTGCTCGAACATCGAACCCTGGGTCAAACCCTATGAGCGCGATCGCCTGGCCGATCCGATCATGTTCCTCGACCACGATCCCGTGTCGACGTCTTACATGTACCACGTGTTCGAGTCGCGCGAGGGCGCACGCGGCGCTGAGGGCGTCGTTGGCGGCGGCTGCGGCTGCAACTGATCGAGACCCCTGAACTCCGGATGGAATTCGCCATGCGCAATCGCCTGCTGCTCATCATCGGACTCATCGCCACGCTGTGGACGGCGACGGCTGAAGCCGCCGTACTGCCCGACGAGCGTACCGACGTGCTCTACCATCGCTACGAAGGTGACAACATCACCATCGAAGGCCCGTCGGTCCTGATTCGCAAGAATGTTGGCAAGAGTGTTTCTGTTTCTGCCAACTACTACGTCGACATGATTACGAGTGCATCGATCGACGTTGTGACGACGGCGAGTCCTTACGAGGAAGAGCGCAAGCAGGGCTCCATCGGCGTCGACTACCTGCGTGGCGGCACGATGATGTCATTTGGTCTGACGCGCAGTACGGAGTCGGACTTCGAAGCCGAGACCTGGAGTCTCGCGGTCAGTCAGAACCTGTTCGGTGATCTCACCACAGTCACGATCGCCTACAGCCTGGGTGACGATGTTGTCGGCATGTCGACCGATGAGACGTTTGCACGCGATGTGGCACGCCAGGCCTACGGCATCGGCATCAGCCAGATCTTCACCAAGAACCTCATCATGGGCTTCAACTTCGAAGCCATTACGGACGAGGGGTTCCTGCGTAATCCTTACCGCTCCGTGCGCTATCTCAACGAAGATGGTGCGAGCTACAGCTACCAAAGTGAGCGCTACCCGAATACACGCACGAGTTCGGCGGCATCCATCTCGGGTCGCTATTACCTGCCGTACCGCGCTGCGATTAACGGTCAGGTCCGTGGCTTCTCCGACACGTGGGGCATCACCTCGATGACCTACGAGCTCGGCTACACGCACCCGTGGCGCGACTTCACATTCTCGACTCGCGTGCGCTACTACACGCAGGACCAGGCCGACTTCTACTCGGACCTGTTCCCGCGTTTCGACTTCCAGAACTTCCTGGCGCGCGATAAAGAGCTCTCGACGTTTACGAGCACCACGTTCCGCGCTGCCGTGGCCTGGGACATCGGGACCGACGGCTTCGGGCCGTTCAGCAAGGCGCGACTCACGGCCTTCTGGGATCACATCCTGTTTGACTACGAGAATTTCAGCGATTTGCGTGTCGAAGGCGTGCAGCCCGGCACGGAGCCGAATTTCACGTTCGAAGCCGACGTGATCCAGCTCCTGTTCTCAGTCTGGTACTGATCCCGGCAGTGGCGGCGGCCGCCACTCCCCGCTAAACGCTTCACGTCGCAGCAACACGAGCTGGAGCAGCGTCGCCGCGGCAGCGTCTGGCGTATCCCCCACCACGATGTAGGCCGTGCTGCCACCGTCACGCGGCAGCGCGTGAACGAGGCGCGCTTCCTCAGCTGCCCGTTGCCGCACGCGTTTGAGTGCTGCGGGGGGCACCCAGTTCGAGAGCCGGCTCAGGGTGTCGGGTGTCGCCACCGCCACGATGGGTAGCGCGGCATGGCGTTTTGCGGCCGTGCGCATGTCGTCGGCAGTCACCACATCGATGAACGCGGTGGCTGGCGCAAGGCGGTCCTGGGCCAGCCGTTGTGCAGGCCCGAACTCCGGTGAGGTGAGGATAAACCCCACCGTGTGCAACGTGCTATCGAGTCGCCCACACTCATTGCCCAGTGCCTCACCCGCAATGCGAACGTAGTCGCGCACAAACGGGGCGCCGAGCATGCCGCCGTCCACCAGTTGCTGCTTCATTCTCGTGCGTAGCGCCTTGGCGATGCGGTCGACACGGAAATCAGCGTAATAGGACTCTGGCAGTGCCTCATAGCTTGCGAAGGCTTCGGGCCCCAGCAGGCGCGATTCCACGATGCCATTGCCGATGGCGCTCGCCACGGCCTCATCAAAGAAGTGATAGGCCGTAATGGCGCAGTTCCCGGGCGCCGACAAGAAGGCGTCAATGAGCTCGCGACGCTGCACCTCGGTCATGCCCTCCTGCCAGTGGTGCACGAACTCATGCACGATGACCGGAAGGCGACTCTCCGCCGTATCAGCTAGCGGTGTTTCGACATACGCGACCCGCTGACCCAGTGTGGCCAGGCTGCCGCTGCGTGCACCGTCGATGGCGATCAGCGAGACGGGCGGCAGGTCGTCCGATGACTGCCCGAACAGCGCGGCGATCTGCGGCAGCAGGGTTTCGAGCTCGATGCGCGACGCGGCCGTTTCGAGCCCGATGCGCTGGCGCGCGAGTTCTGGCGCAAGCTCCCGTTGCCAGGGCCGCGACGTGCGGCGAAGCAGCTTGTCGATGAGCGCACGACGCGCAGGTGGCGGCAATGCCCGCCCGGGGGCCGCGCCCTCCCTGTGGCGCGACGAGACGTCACGAAGATCTGAAGCCGTGGGCAAGGCGAGGGCGCCCGGATCCTGTACCGGCTGCGCTGTCCGCGCCGTCTCACGCCAGCGCTCGATATCGACGGGATCGATGTAGTCGGCGAGCGGCAGCTGGTCGCGGGTGCAGCGAACCAGTCCAGCCAGGCAATCCAGCTCGTAACTCAGATTGTCGATATGCGTGTGACGCACATGAATGGGCGACAGCGTGCGCGCCTGCAACGGCATGCAGGCGAGCAACAGCGCCAGTGTCACGAGTCTGGACATGGCGCAGAGCATAGGGCGCGGGTCCGCGCTCGGCAATTTCACGGGCCCACAAAAAACGCCGCGACCAATCGGACGCGGCGTTTCTTCACCAGGCGGTTTCGCGCCAGCTTGGCGCCAAATGCCTACTCCTTTGGGCTATCGCCGTTTGGGCAGGAACCCTTCGGCTTCGGCCAGCGTACCCAGCGCTTCTTCCATGATGCTGCGGGCTTTGGCCGTCATGTGGTAGAGGTACGTGTGCAGCGCCGCATCCTGTTCATTACGGTTTTCACACTGCGCGCTGTACTCTTCAAACGCGCAGAGGTTCTGCACGAGATCTGCCGTGTGCTTCGGACACTCGCATTCGACGGTCGTGCTGGTGCGCGCTAGCTGTGCTAGTTCGACGTCGTTGAATCGACGGCGCGGCACGGCGTCCTGCGGGTTGATCTCCAGCGCAGTAGCACCCGTGGGCGCCACATCCTCGAGCACGGGGCGGTTTTCTGCGCCGCGACGCAGCAGCTGGTAGAGCGTCTGCGTGGTCACCGGTGAGCGCAGCAGCTCGACGCGGTCGGCTGCCAGTGCCTCGAGATCCGCTTTCGTACCGAAGTTAAACAACACGATGGCGCGACGCGTGCCGGAGAGGCGGCGCAGGCGGGCCACGACCTGTCGAACTTCAGGGTCGATGACGGGGAACTCGAGCAGCAACACGTCGGGTTCGATGCTGCGAATTTGCTCCGAGAACTCGTCGAGATCTGTCGCATTAATGCAGACTTCCATTTTGCCGGCGCTGTTCAGGCGCTCCGCCAGGTTCTCTAGAGAAAAACCGCCGTAAGCGGCGACGCGGACGAGTCCAACAGAAGCGACTAGCTGAAGGCTGCTAGATTGCTCGATCAGTTGGTCGCGGCGCGACTTGAGCTCTTCCGTTTCCAGGTTGGCAATCTGGCCGATCGACGATCCGTTGTCGGAAAGCGATTTGAGCAGCGACAGTTTTTCGATGTCGGACTTCGAATAGACACGACGACCGCTGTCCGTACGATCAGCAACAACAGCGCTGTAGCGTCGCTCCCAAATACGCAGGGTGTGTGTCGAAATGCCCGTCAGTCGTGCAACGGCACCGATCGAGTAACCGGCAGATTTAGTATCTTCGTCAATAACGGCAGACTTCTCTGTAGCCATGGGTGTACCTCGCTAGACGCTCGCGGCGCGTCTGGCAGTGGGAGTTGATCTTCGCGAGTTGGACAATAGCACAGAAACCTATACATCGCTAGTGCGTGTCGAGGTTTATGTGATTCCTGTCGAAGAATGACCCGAGAGCCGCCGTTGTGTGAGAAACATCCTCTAATTCAGCGAGTTGCGTCGGTTTTCCCTGTGTGACGATGCGACCACCCGCCGCGCCGCCTTCTGGGCCCATGTCGACGATCCAGTCGGCCTCGGCAATGATGTCGAGATTGTGTTCTATTATTAGGACGGAATGTCCCGCGTCCACGAGCCGGTGCAGGACCCGAATCAGTTTTTCGACATCGGCCATGTGGAGTCCGATTGTGGGCTCGTCGAGCACGTAGAGCGTGTGCTGGGGATTGTCGACGGCTTGGACTACGGGCCGCGCCGGGTCCGGTCGCGCCTTGGCCAGTTCGCTGACGAGTTTGATGCGCTGCGCCTCGCCGCCTGACAGTGTGGGGCTTGGCTGCCCCAGCGTCAGGTAGCCCAGACCAACGGCGTCCAGCAGCTTGAGCGCGTGGTGAATTTTGGGGTGCGCGACAAAGAACTCGACGGCATCCGAGACCGCCATTTGGAGGATGTCGCCGATGCTCTGGTTTCGGTAACGAATCCCGAGCGTGTCCGGCGTGAAGCGTTTGCCGCCGCAGGCCTCGCAAGGCACCTGCACGTCGGGCATAAAGCTCATCTCGATGCGCCGCATACCCTGGCCGTCACATTCAGGGCAGCGGCCCTCTTTGGTGTTGAACGAGAATCGGCTGGCCGTGTAGCCGCGCATGCGCGCCTCCGGCGTTTGTGCGAACAGTTTGCGGATGTCGTCCCAGAAACCGACGTAGGTCGCGGGGCAGGACCGCGGCGTCTTGCCGATCGGGGTCTGGTCGACCTCCAGCACGCGGCTGATCGATTCCCAGCCCTCGAGCGCCTGGCACCCGACGAGCGGGGCCTGTTTGCGCCCGCGCCGGCGACCTGCCGCAACGAGCCGCGCCACGTTAGTTTCGACGACGCCGCGAATCAACGAGCTCTTGCCGCTCCCCGAAACGCCTGTCACAGCGACGAGCGCGCCCAGAGGCAGGCGCGCTGAGACGCGCTTGAGGTTGTTGAGCGTGGCCTGTTTGACCGCGAGTACGGGTGCGTTGCGACGTCGCGGGTTGACGTCTCGCGGCGTCTCGATGAGCGGGTGTTGCAGGGGCTCACGGAGCATGCGGCCCGTGAGTGACTCGCTCGCGCGCTCGATGCGGCGCAGGTTGCCCTCGGCAACAATACGTCCACCGCGTGTGCCGGCTCCGGGTCCAATGTCGATGATGTGCTGAGCGCCGCGGATCGTGTCCTCGTCGTGTTCGACGACCACGACCGTGTTGCCGCTCTGTTGTAAGGCCTGCAGCGTGCCCAGCAGCTTGGCGTTGTCGCGCGCGTGCAAGCCGATCGTCGGCTCGTCGAGGATGTAGCAGACCCCGCGCAGGTTGGAGCCGAGCTGCGCTGCAAGCCGGATGCGCTGCGCCTCGCCACCGGACAGCGTCGGCGCGCTGCGCGACAGCGTCAGGTAGCCAAGCCCCACTCGGTCGAGGAAGCCGAGCCTGCCGTCGAGTTCGGCAATGATGTCGCGTGCCACCTCGGCATCGCGGCCTTTGAGGTCGAGTGTGGTGACCCAGTCCAGCGCATCGGTAACGGGCATCTCGGCGTAACTTGCGATGTTGCCGTCACGGAAGGTCACCGCCAGTGCCTCGTCACTGAGGCGCGCGCCGTCGCAGCTGCCACAGGTCTCCTGCGACTCGCTCGCGGTGCTGCGCCACCACCGGGAGTCGTCTTCTTCCTCTTCGGTATAGACGCCCGTGCCGGAGCAGCTCGAACACCAACCGCGCGGCGAGTTGTAAGAGAACAGGCGCGGGTCGAGTTCCTGGAAGCTGCGGGCGCAGCTCGGGCAGGCACGCGCCGTCGAGTACAAGGTGTCGTCGCTGCCCACGTTGACGACGACGTTGCCGTTGCCGAAGTCGAGCGCGTCCGACAAGGCGGCGCGCAGTGCCTGCTCGTTACGGGCGTCAACACGCAGCGTGGCCACGGGCAGCTCGATATCGTGTTCGACGAAGCGATCGAGGCGTGGCCAGGGATCGACAGGTGTGAGGTCACCATCCACACGCAGAGCCTCGAAGCCCTTGCGCCCGGCCCAGGCGGCCAGATCCGTGTAATAGCCTTTGCGGCCCACCACGAGCGGCGCAAGCAGCGTGACCTCGCGGCCTTTGTGACGTTTTTGCAGAAGCGCTGCGATCTGCTCCAGCGTTTGCGGCTCGATCGGGACGTTGCAGTCGGGGCAATGCGCCGTGCCCAGCTTGACGAACAGCAGGCGCAGGAAGTGGTACACCTCTGTCATGGTGCCGACCGTGCTCTTGCGGCCGCCACGGCTCGTGCGTTGCTCGATGGCCACCGTGGGCGGAATGCCCAGTACGGCGTCGACGTCGGGCCGGCTTGCGGGTTGCACGAACTGCCGCGCATAGGCGTTCAGCGATTCGAGGTAACGGCGCTGCCCCTCATTAAAGAGAATGTCGAACGCGATGGTGCTCTTGCCGCTGCCCGACACGCCCGTGATGACGGTGAATGTGTCGCGCGGAATCGTGACGTCGACGTCACGCAGGTTGTGCTCACGCGCATGGCGAATCTCGATTTTCGGCTGCGATCGTTTGCGCTTCGGCGTCACGTACGCCGCTGCTGACTCGGCGGCGATATCGAGGGGTGCCTGTGCGGCGCGGTACTCAGCCACGGCCTGGGCCGTGTGGTTGCCGCGCGTGTCGACCAGTGCGTTAACCGAGCCCGCGAAGCACAACAGGCCGCCGCCTTCACCGCCCTCGGGTCCAAGGTCGATGACCCAGTCGCAAGCATCAATGACGTCGAGGTTGTGCTCGATGACGACGATGCTGTGGCCCTGATCGATGAGTTTGTCGAACGCGCCCAGCAGGCGTTCGATATCGCTGAAGTGCAATCCCGTGGTCGGCTCATCGAACAGGAACAGCTTGCCCTTGCCACCGCGCTTCGTTTGCGCTTCGGCCAGGTGCTTGGCGAGCTTGAGGCGCTGCGCTTCGCCGCCGGACAGCGTCGGAACGGGTTGGCCTAGGCGCAGGTAGTCGAGCCCGACATCAACGAGCGGCTGCAGCGTCCGTTCAATGTTGGGTGTGCCTGCGAAGAAGGCCAGTGCTTCCGTCACCGTCATCTCAAGAACGTCAGCGATCGACTGCGAGACACCGTCGCCCTGAGTGGGCCAGGCGTGCACTTCCAGGATCTCGTCGCGGAACCGTTTGCCGTCACACTCGGGGCAGCGCAGGTAGACATCGGAGAGGAACTGCATCTCGATGTGTTCGAAGCCGTTGCCACCACACTGCGGACAGCGGCCATCGCCTGAGTTGAAGCTGAATGTGCCTGGCTTGTAACCGCGCTCCACGGCCAGTGGCTGCTCGCAGTAGAGCTTGCGGACGGCGTCGAAGGCGCCGACGAAGCTGGCCGGGTTGGACCGTGTGGTCTTGCCGATCTGCGCCTGGTCGACATAAACGACGTCCTCTACGGCATCGGCATTAACCAGAGCATCGTGCGCACCCGGCAGCTCGCCACCGCCACCAAAGTGGCGCCGCAGCGCCGGGTAGAGGATGTCGCCGATAAGCGTCGATTTGCCGCTGCCCGACACGCCCGTGACACACACGAGGCCACCCAGCGGGATGTCGACGTCTACGTCGCGCAGGTTGTGCGCGCGCGCACCACGAACGCCGACTGCACGCTTCGGATCGAGTGTGCGCGCATCGCGGCAGTCGGCCACGCGGCGTTGTCCTGTCAGGAACGCGCCCGTGCCCGTTCGGCGTCGCGCCAGCCCCTTGATGGTGCCGTTGAAGATGACCTCGCCACCGCGCTCACCGGGGCCAGGGCCGATGTCCACGATGCGGTCGGCGATCTGCATGATCTGCGGGTCGTGCTCGACAACGAGCAGCGTATTGCCCGCGTCACGCAAACGCGTGAGCACGCGGTTGATGCGCCCGACGTCGCGCGGGTGCAATCCGATCGAGGGTTCGTCGAGCACGAACAGCGTGTTCACGAGTGATGTGCCCAGCGCTGTGGTCAGGTTAATGCGCTGCACCTCGCCGCCCGAGAGCGTGCGCGACTGCCGGTCCAGCGTGAGGTAGCCAAGCCCGGTTTCCGCGAGGAAGCCGATACGCCCGCAAATCTCGTCCGTGAGCAGCTCGGTGGCTTCTGCGAGTGCTGCGGGCGCCTGCCACCGCTCGAAGAAGGCCGCGAGCCGCGTGATCGGCAGCAGCATGAGCTCGTGCATGTTGAGCCCGGGCGGCGTGTCGGCATTCGTCGCGCCGGCCGCATCTGTTGCGACATCGTCGCCCAGGCGCCAGCGCAGGCCCGCAGGCTTTAGGCGTGCCCCGTCGCAGGCACGGCAGGTTTCGTAACTGCGGTAGCGCGACAGCATGACGCGCACGTGCATTTTGTAGGCCTTGCTCTCGAGCCAGTCAAAGAACGCCGTGACGCCGGGCCAGAGGCCCTTGCTGACGCTGCCTTCGCCATCGAACACCCAAGCCTGATCATCTGCATCGAGGTCTTCCCAGGGTGTGTTCGTCGAAATGCCGGCCTTCTTGGCGCGGCGCATAAGCCGCGTTTGCAGGTCGTTATAACTCTTGCTTTGCAACGGCTTGATGGCGCCTTCGGCCAGGGACAGCCGCGGGTTGGGCACGACGAGGTCGCGGTCAATGCCCATCTTGCGACCAAAGCCGCGACAGGTCTCACAGGCACCCAGCGGCGAGTTAAACGAGAACAGGCTCGGTGTGGCCGGCGAGAAGTCGCGGTCGCAGCTTGCGCAGTGCAGCCGCGACGAGTACCGCGTTTGCCTGTTGCAACAGGGGTCGGCATCGAGGTTGACGACGGCAATATGGCCATCGCCACGCACGAGCGCTTCTTCGATCGCTTCGATCGCGCGATCACGTTTGCCGGGCTCAATCCGGAGCCGGTCCTGCACCACCTGCAGCGCATCATCGCTACGCTCGAGAATGCGGGTGTAGCCCTGCTGCGAAAGAAACCGCTCGATTTCCTCGCCCGTGAAGTTCTCGGGGATCGCGGCTTTGAAGGTGATCGCGGCGCGGTGATCGGGCCAACGCTCGAGCAAGTCGGCCCAGATCGACTGCGGACTATCCTCGCGCACGGGCGTGTTGCAGCCGTCGCAGTAGAGGCTTGCGGCGCGTGCGAACAGCAACTTGAGATGATCGTTGAGCTCCGTCATCGTGCCCACGGTCGACCGCGAGGTCCGGACGGGGTTGGTCTGGTCAATGGCGATGGCTGGCGGAATACCGTCGATGCGATCGACGGCCGGCTTGTCCATGCGGTCGAGGAACTGACGCGCGTAGGGGGAGAAGGTCTCGACGTAGCGGCGCTGGCCCTCGGCATAAATCGTGTCGAACGCCAGCGAGGACTTGCCACTGCCCGAAACGCCCGTGACGACGATGAGCTCGCCCAGGGGCAGGTCGATGTCGATGTTACGCAGGTTGTTCTGGCGGGCGCCGCGGACGGCGATCCGGTCTCGGGCCATGTCAGGCAGCTCCGGGCTGGCAGGGAGTTCGGGTGGTGCCACAGGGGGCGACCCATGCGACCGGCGGCAAGCTGACACGCGGCGGCAACGGGACAGCCGTTATACTGTGCCCGCGCCGTTGCAACAACGTCGACCCCGCCCGGACAACACAAACCCCCTCTCGAACACGCAGCCCGACAGTAGGACCCCCATGCAGGACGACACTTTTCCGCCCGTGATCTTCTTTTTGCTGCTCGGCAATGCGCTGATTTTCGTCGGCGGCCAGTTCATGCCGCAGTTCGGGCTGATCATGTATGCAAACTTCGCGCTCTTCTCGATTCCGGACCTGTTTGCGATTTGGCAGCCCGTGACCTATTCGTTCCTCCACGGCGGTGTCTCGCACCTCGCACTCAACATGTTCGCGCTCTGGATGTTCGGGCGCACGATGGAGATTGTCTGGGGCTCCCGTCGGTTTCTGATCTACTACTTCGTTTGCGTACTGGGCGCGGCTGCCGCTCAGCTCGCGCTTGCCGCGATCACGGGGCGGCCGTCGATCACGGTTGGCGCCTCAGGTGGCGTGTTTGGCGTCTTGTTGGCTTTCGGTATGACTTTCCCGAACCAGCGCATCCTGCTGCTGTTTCCGCCTATTCCTCTGCCGGCCAAGTACTTCGTGCTCATGTACGGGGTTGTAGAGCTGTATTTCGGATTCACGCGCGCCAATTCGGGCGTGGCGCACTTTGCCCACCTTGGTGGCATGGTTGTTGGGTTTCTGCTAATCCTCTTTTGGCGATCGCAGCGTCGCATCCGGTGATCACCGTCTCGTCATCTGTGCGCGGTGTGGCGGTGTTTTGCGCCGCCGTCGTGCTGGCGGCGTGCCGACCCGAGGCGCCTGCACCGGTGCCCCTGCCCGAGACCAGCGGCGCAGCGCCTGACGTCGCAGCGGGTATCGAAACACTCGCGGCCGAACTCATCGCCATCAATCCCGCCATCAGCGGCGCGGCCGTGCTCACGGCAGACGGCGGTGAGCTGATTCTGGCCGCGGCACTCGATGGCCTGACGCCTGGCGCCTATGCGATCCACGTCCACGACGGCACTAACTGCGCAGGCTCAGACAACGACGGTGCGGGCGAGCGTTTCTCGCTGCCCGGTGAAGCGCAACGCCTGGCCGATAGCGGCCAACCGCCGGCCGGTGCCTTCGGTGGGTTTGATGTCGGCAGCACGCGGCAGGCGAAGTTCTCCATTGAGAAGGTCTCCGACTTGAAGCCCGCGCGTTTTCTCGGCCTTGCTGTTGTGGTGCATGCCGGGGCGGACAGCGCTTCCGGGGAGCCGACTGGGCGGCTTGTGGCTTGTGGGGAGTTGAGGCCTATCGCGCGCTGATTGGTTGCGCGCTGATCCCGGGCTGCGGGCCGGGGGATGGCGCTTTGCTCCATGGCTCGCTTCGCTGCGCTTTACTTCCGCAAAACGCCATCCCCCGTCCCACAACCCTCATGCCACGATGGCGTTCTGGCTGCTTGTGCTTCGCAACCCAGCGCCCCAGGTGATGAGTTGAGCACGGGCCTGACGGCTGCGACTCACAACCTCCAACTATTGGAACGAGCCCCGCCCATTCCTGGGGTGATGTTGAGATTGGGAGACATCCTCCAAAGACATCCTGAATGACGCGCTACACGAGGGTTTTGGTGGGCGCGGAGGTGTTTTTCGGAAGTAAAGCGCAGCGAAGCGAGCCATGGAGAAAAGCACCTCCGCGCCCAGCAACATCCCGGAAACAGCGCGCAATCAAATCAGTCCGAGACAACAGGCTCGTCCAAAGCCGCAAACTGCTCTCGCAAAGAAAGAATGTGCTCGTTCCAATACCGCTCCGTCCCGAACCAGGGAAACGCCTGAACAAACGCCGGGTCTTCGCGCCGTCGGTGCAGCCAGGCAGCGTAGTGCATGATGCGTAGCGTACGCAGCGACTCGACGAGCGCGAATTCGCGGCGATCGAAACTTCGGAAGGTCTCGTAGCCCTCGAGCAGAAACCCGAGTTGCCGGCTGCGCGCGTCCTCGTCACCGGACAGAAACATCCAGAGGTCTTGTACGGCCGGGCCAATGCAACAGTCGTCGGTGTCGACGATGTGCAGTTGTTCGCCATCTTCGAGAATGTTGCCCGGATGCAGGTCGCCGTGGATTGGGATTTCGGTGACGTGTCCGACGGCCTCGAACTGGGCGTCGACACGGTCGAGCAGGTCGTCGATGAGGCTCTCGTAGGCGTCAACGAGCGTGGGCGGGACCGCATCGACATCGAGCAGGTAGTCACAGGGTTCATGACCCAGGCGTTCGCTATCGAGCACGGGTCGTGACGGCATGGGCTGCACAGCGCCGATCTGGTGAATGCGGGCGACGAGTCGACCGAGTTGGCGTAACGTCTCGGGGGCATCGAGATCGGGCCAGCGACCACCGCGGCAGGGGTACAGCGCGAATCGAAAGCCGCCGTGTTGGTGTAGCGTGCCATTGTCATCGAGCGGTGCGACGACGGGGATCTCCGCGGCCGCAAGCGCCTGCGCAAACGCGTGTTCCTCGCGTAATTGCGCGTCGCTCCAGCGGCCGTTGCGGTAGAACTTGGCCACAATCGGCGCCGTGTCGAAGAGGTCGACGCGGTAGACGCGATTCTCGTAACTGTTCAGTGGCAACAGTCCGCCCGTCGCCTCGTGGCCGGCGCTTTCGACGGCGTCGAGGATGTCGTCAGGCAGCAGTTGGTCGAACCCTGGGGCAGCAACATCGGTCATGCGCGCAAGCTTACGCGCAATGCCGGCTTGCGTGCGCCATTGCCGGCGCTATGCGACCATGCGCGGCTCGACAGACGACGCTTGTTGCCGGAGTTTTGATGCGCGCGCTGCCCCGTTTTTCCTTAGTTCTGCCGTTGCTTGCTGTGTGTGCACTAGGCGCGGTATCGGCCTGTGCGCAAACACCTCAGGCCTCTGAGTCCGCTGCTTCCGGGCCCGCCACTGCCGACGACGAACGTCCTGAGTACTGGCGCGCACTTGGTCAGCAGTCGCTGGCCGCTGCATTGGGGCGGCCGCGCTACGAAAATGCGGCGCGCGGCATCATCCTGTTCGTGGGTGACGGCATGGGGGTGTCGACGATCACGGCCGCACGTATTTACGCCGGCCAGGTCGAGGGCGGCCGCGGTGAGGAAACGTCGCTTGGTTTCGAGCAATTCCCTTACACCTCGCTGATCAAGACTTACAACGTCAACCAACAGACCCCGGATTCGGCCGGCACGATGAGCGCCATGATCACGGGCGTCAAAACCGACTCGGGCTTGTTGTCGGTGGGTCCTGCGACAGTGCGTTTGGACTGCGAAAGTGGGCTCGCCAATAGTGTTCCGACGCTCATGGAGCAGCTGGAAGCGGCGGGTTGGTCGACGGGTGTCGTGTCGACGGCGCGCCTGACACACGCCACGCCCGCTGCGGCCTACGGTCACGCGCCCGAGCGCGGTTGGGAGGACGACAGCGCGCTACCCAAGAGCGAGCGCGGCAAGGGCTGCAAGGACCTTGCGCTGCAGCTCGTTGAGATGTCGTTCGGCGACGGGCTCGAAGTAGCGCTGGGCGGTGGCCGCCGGCATTTCCTGCCGCGCATGCGCAGCGGCCAGCCGTTCCGCGATCCGGAAAATCCGCGACTCACGGGGCGTCGGCTCGACGGTCGTCACCTGGGCGAAGAATGGGCGTCCCGGCCACGCTCCGAGTGGATCTGGAACCAAAAGCAGTTCGACAAGATTGACATTGATGAGGTGGACCACCTGCTGGGCACGTTCAACCACTCGCACATGCAATACGAACTCGATCGTGAGAACGATCCGGGTGGTGAGCCCTCGCTGGCTGAAATGACGGCGCTCGCGATACGAATGCTCAGCCGCAACCCGAAAGGTTATTTGCTCGTCGTCGAGAGCGGGCGCATCGATCACGCGCACCACGCGACTAATGCCGTGCGCGCCTTTGCCGATACCGTGGCGCTCGACGCAGCCGTGGCGACGGCTGATGCCATGACCGAAGACGATGACACCCTGCTGCTGGTCACAGCCGATCACAGCCACGTCATGACCATCGCCGGCTACGCGAGTCGCGGTAACCCTATTCTCGACATCGTGCGGGGCAACGACCGTCGCGGCGACGCAACCGGGGAGGCGGTGCTCGCAGGCGACGAGCAGCCCTACACCACGATCGGTTACGGCAACGGACGTGGTGGTCGCTTTCTGAAAAAGGCCGTCGATGAATTCGGCAACGAGGCGATTTACGGCGAGTCTGTGAACGAGCAGCGCCGGCTCAACCTGACCGAGATGAACACGATGCTGCCTGGCTACCACCAGGAGTCGTTTATTCCTTCGGGTGCGGAAACACACGGCGGTGAAGATGTCGCCCTGTTCGCCAAGGGGCCCGGGGCGCATCTTGTCTCGCGCACCGAAGAGCAGAGCTACATCTATTACGTCATGCGCCACGCCAGTGGCATCGACGCCGCAGAGTAATCGACGCGGATCAGTCGTGGCGCGTGGCGAGCACCATCGCCCGCAGCGGCCCTGGGTGTCCCTCGACGGTGCGCCCCGGATCGGTCGGGTCGAGCGCATCGGCCAGTGACTCGAAGCGCATCCAGTCTGTCGCCCGCTGTTCTTTGACGGTGGTCGGCGTGACGTCGACGACTCGAATGTCGTTGAATCCCGCGCGCTCGAGCCAGTGCGCGAGCAGGCTTGGTGAGGGCACATACCAGACGTTGCGCATGCGTGCGTAACGGTTGCCAGGTATGAGCACCCGGGCGGACGTGTCATCAATCACCAGCGTCTCAAGCACCAACCGTCCGCCGGGCCGCAGCTGCGCCCGCAAATCCTCGAGGTGCTGCGACGGTGCCCGACGGTGGTAGAGCACGCCCATCGACAGCACCGTGTCGAACGACTCCGCGGGTGCCAGCGCCTCGAACGGAATCGGCAACATGCCGGCGCTGGTGACGCCGAGGTACCGCTGTACGGCCAGAAACTGGAAGTAGAACAGCAGCGTCGGATCGACATTGAGCACACTGCGCGCACCCAAGGCCGCGAGCCGAATCGCGAAGTAGCCATTGCCGCCGCCGACATCGAGAATCCGCTGGCCTGCCAGTTCGTCCAGGTGCGGTTGCAGGCGCGCGAACTTGAGATCGCTGCGCCACTCGGCGTCAATGGTGACACCGCCCAAACGCCACGGGCCCTTGCGCCAGGGCATGAGTGGGCGCAATGCGGCCTCTACGGCGTCCGCGCTGGCTTTGGGCAGGCGGGCCTCAGGTGCGGCTGCCGCAGCATCGACATCGCTTAGATCGACGGCGGGTAACGAGGTCACCGCCTGACGCCAGGTCGGCAGGTCACCGTGCAGTAGTCGGACGGCGTCGTGCTCGAGGGCGCGCCGAAAGCTCGCGTGATGGGCGGCGAACGCCGGACCCAACGCGTCGAGCACGGCACTAACCGTGAGGCGGCGTGGATCAGTCACCGGGCTTGAATGCGACGTAGGTACCGAAGTTCAGGTGCGCCTGCCAGAGGGTTACGCCACGAAAACCCGCCGTCTCGAGACGGCCAACATGCCGTGCGCGGGTATCTGCGACGAGTACGTCCTCGAGCGCGGTTCGCTTGCCCGCAATCTCGAGCTCCGTGTAGCCGTTGCTGCGCTTGAAATCGAGGTGTTGCGTCGTCATTAAGTCCTGGACGGCAGCGCTCTCAAAACGAAATTTTTCGCTGATGACGAGCGCGCCCCCGGGCCGCAGCCCCTCAAAGATCTGTGCCACGATGTGACGGCGCTGCCCTGGCGGGACGAATTGCAGGGTGTAATTGAGTACAACGAGGCTGGCATCCGCGATTTCTGTCTGGGTGAGGTCCTGTTCGGCGAAGCGAACAGTTTGAGGCAGGTTCTGAAACGCGGGGTCGCGCCGGCAACGCGAGATCATCGCCTCAGAGTTGTCGACGCCGATGACTTCGGCGGGGCGGTCTTCGAGGCCATGGCAGATGGCGTGGGTGGCGGCACCCAGCGAGCAGCCCAGGTCGAAACAGCGGCCGCCATCGGGCACCCGAGCCGCCGCTATGGCACGCACCGTGGCCAACGCCTCAGCGTAGCCGGGAACGGACCGCGAGATCATGTCGTCGAAGACCTCGGCCACACGCGCATCGAAGCGAAACGGATGGTCGCCGCTGCCCGGTGCGTTAAACAAGGTGTCTTTAGGCATCTCGTGGTTCGTAAAAACAAAGCGCGACAGTGTAGCGCCAGCGGGCAGCCGGTCGCGACGGGTGTCGGGCGGCGGTACACTGCCAGCCCCGCAGCGCCCGACCCCGGTTGGGCCCAGGAACGGTATCGGATGCAGCAAACCGAGCAACTCACCCAGATTCTCGCCGAGCTTGGCATCGCGTCTGATTATGCGCAGACGCATGGTTTGCCGGTATTCGATGAGGCAGCTACGCGCGTGAGTGCGGGGCCCAACATTATTGGCCGAGAGCAGGAGCTCGAGCCCGTGACGGCCGGTAAATGGGTGGCCATGCGCCAGGCCGCACAGGCTGAGGGCGTGGAGCTGCTCCTTGTAAGCGGTTACCGGAGCTACACCTACCAGGCGTCGCTCATCCGCCGCAAGCTCGATGCGGGCGAGGGCCTGGATGAGATTCTGTCTGTCAACGCGCCGCCGGGCTGTAGTGAACACCACACGGGCCGGGCTGTGGACATCGCAACGCCGGGCGTGCCGCCGCTCACAGAGGCCTTCGAAAAGTCGTCCGCCTTCCAGTGGCTGGAGAGAAATGCCGGAAATCACGGTTTTTCAATGAGTTACCCGCGCGACAATGCGTTTGGCTACATTTACGAGCCTTGGCACTGGTGTCGGCCGACGGCCTGAGCCCAATCGGCTGAAAATCAGGTGTGACGCGGTGTTGACACGAACGGGCAGGGCTTAGACAATAGCGGGCTTCTGTGCGGAGGGGTACTCAAGCGGTCAACGAGGGCAGACTGTAAATCTGCTGGCTATGCCTACGTAGGTTCGAATCCTACCCCCTCCACCATTCTTTAATGATGGCAAGGGCTTAGGCGGCCAGAGCAG
>JBCCBB010000088.1:0-11012 GCA_039814545.1 Pseudomonadota bacterium | reverse complement strand
GCTGACACTGACGGTGCCCGAGATGACGGCACTGGTGGGTGGCTTGCGCTCGCTGGGCGCCAATGCCAACGGCAGCAAGAGTGGTGTGTTCACGGACCGCGCCGGCACGCTCAACACGGACTTCTACGCGAACCTGCTCGATATGAGCACGAAATGGGTCAAGTCCGACACGCCGGGCATGTACGAAGGCCGCGACTTCACGACGGGCGACCTCAAGTTCACAGCGACGCCTGTGGACCTTGTGTTCGGCTCGCACGCGGAGCTGCGTTCGATTGCCGAGGTCTACGCGGCCACGGACGGTGACCTGCAGTTCGTGGGTGACTTCGTGGACGCCTGGACCAAGGTCATGACGCTGGATCGTTTCGATCTCGACGGTGCGCCCGAAGCGCGCCAGGTCGCCCGCCTGGACTAAGTCCAGAGCGCTTCCGCTCGAAATCGGCGTCCCGGGCAACCGGGGCGCCTTTTTTTCAGGTCACAAGGTCCCAGTAGGGGCGGTCGCCGAAGCGCTCGCAGAGCAATTCGACGAACAAACGGACTTTTGCCGAGAGGTGCCGGTGACGCGGGTACAACGCGGAGACCGCAAGTGGTGCGGGTTCGTGGTCGCTGAGAATCGTACGCAGCGTGCCTGCCTGCAGGGCATCGCCCACAATGAACGTGGGCAACAAGGTAATGCCTTGCGACGCCAGCGCGGCAGACTTGAGCACTTCACCATTGTTCGACCAGAGTCTGCAGTCGATGGGCCAGGACTGCGCGCCCTTTGGTCCGGTCAGCCGCCACTGGCTTTGCACGCCCGAGTAGCCGTACTGCAGGCAGCGGTGCCGCTTGAGTTCTGCGGGTGACTCAGGCTCTCCGGCCTGGTCGAGGTAGGCCGGTGAGGCCACGAGCACGCGTTTCGCGGTCACGACGTGCTGCTCAATGAGGCTCGTCGAATAGCTGGGCTCTGCAATACGCAGTGTGAGGTCGAATCCTTCCTCGATCGGGTCGATGAACCGGTCGCTGAGTACGAGCTCGACGTGCACGTCGGGATGCGCCGCCATGAAGTTTCCGACGAGCGGCGCCAGGTGCTGCGTGCCGAAACTCATGGGCGCGTTCATGCGCAGGCTGCCCGTGGGGCGCTCCTGCAGGTCGCGAACGGCAGACGTGGCCTCATCGAGGTCATCAAGCAGCTGGCGGCTGCGCTCGTAAAAGGCGAGGCCCGTTTCTGTCGGCGTGACCTTGCGCGTGCTGCGGGTCAGCAGCTGCGCGCCCAAGTCGTTTTCCAGATTGATGACGGCCTTGTTCACCACGGACCGCGACACGCCCATGGCACGGGCCGCGGCCGCGAAGCCCGAGTGCTCCACCACCTTGTTGAAGGCTTGCATGCTGGCAAATCGGTCCATAGCGCATCCTCAATTCAATTGTCGCTAATACGGAGACAATATGTCGCCAAATAGACTAATTGTCTACGGATAAGGCGCACCGGATAATTGCGCCATCACCTTATTGGAGACGGAGGACAGCACCATGCTTGCCATTCGACCTGCAGATGAACGCGGTGTAGCCAATTTTGGTTGGCTCGACAGCCGCCACACCTTTTCATTCGGCCACTACCACGACCCGCGCTTCATGGGCTTTGGTCCGCTGCGTGTGATCAACGAAGACCGCGTCAAGCCGTCACAGGGTTTCGGCACGCACGGGCACAGCGACATGGAGATCATCTCCTACGTGCTCGACGGCGCGCTGGAGCACAAGGACAGCCTGGGTACGGGCTCGATCATCCGCCCCGGTGACGTGCAACGCATGACTGCCGGCACGGGTGTGCGCCACAGCGAGTTCAACGCCTCGGACGAGGACCCCGTGCACTTCCTGCAGATCTGGATTCTGCCCGAGAAGAACGGGCTTGAGCCCAGCTACGAGCAGAAGGCGTTCGCGGCCGAAGACAAGCGCGGCCAGCTGCGTCTCGTCGGCTCGCGGGATGGTCGTGACGGCACGGTCACGATCCACCAGGACGTTGACCTCTACGCGTCGCTGCTCGATGACGGCGAGTCGGTGAGCTACAGCTTTGCAAAAGGCCGCTACGGCTGGTTGCAGGTGGCGCGCGGCAGCGTGCGCCTCGACGGCAACGTGCTCACCGCAGGCGATGGCGTCGCGCTCAAGGACGCAAGCTCGATCACGATCGACGGTGTCGATGACGCCGAGATTCTGTTGTTCGACATGGTGGCCTGATCGCCCGCTTCGATTCACCTAAACGACCGCGGCCAGGCCGCACTTTCCGGAGGCTCCCCCAATGACCAACAAGCCTGAACTGCTGACGCCCGACAACGCGCAGATCATTTTCATCGATCACCAGCCGCAGATGGCATTCGGCGTCGCGTCGATTGACCGCCAGACGCTCAAGAACAATGTGGTCGCACTCGCGAAGGCCGCGAAGCTGTTCAACATCCCGACCACGATCACGACGGTCGAGACCACCTCGTTCTCGGGCTACACCTACCCCGAGCTGCTGGCGGTATTCCCTAAAAACGAGCTGCTCGAGCGCACCTCGATGAACTCCTGGGACGACCTCAAAGTCCGTGATGCACTCGCCGCAAACGGCCGCAAGAAGATCATCGTCTCGGGTCTCTGGACGGGCATCTGCAACAACATGTTTGCGTTCTCGGCCATGGCCGACGCCGGCTATGAAATCTACATGGTGGCCGATGCCTCAGGCGATACGACGCTCGAGGCGCACGATGCGTCAATGACGCGCATGGCGCAGGCCGGCGTTGTGCCCATGACCACGCTGCAAACGATCCTCGAGCTCCAGCGCGACTGGGCCAAACGCGACACCTACGACGGCGTCATGGCCATCGTTCTTGAGCACATGGGTGCCTACGGCATGGGCGTCGACTACGCCTACACGATGGTCCACAAAGCTGATGAGCGCGTCGAGCACGGTCCGACCATCGACCCGGTTGCGGCCTAGGCGCGGTCGAAGGCAGGAGCCTGACATGAGCAGCAACGATCTCTCGGTGACAGGCCTTTCCCGGCGGCAATTTGTCGCCGCCGGGAGCGCGCTCGCCGGTGCCTCCGTCTTCGGTACCGCCTCTGCGGCCGATGACGCCACGCTGGTGCTTACCGATGCCAACATCATCACGCAGGACCCGCTGCAGCCCGAGGCCAGCGCCATCGCCCTGCGCCATGGCGTCGTTCAGGCTGTCGGCGGCGAACGCCAAGTACGCGCGTACATCGGTCGTGACACCGAGGTGATCTCGGTGGGCGGCCGCACGGTGATCCCCGGGCTCAATGACAGCCACATGCACCCGACGCGCGCCGGACGCTTCTACGCACTGGAGCTGCGCTGGGACGGTCTGCCGACGCTCGAGGCAGGTCTCAACAGGATTCGCGAAAGCGCGAAGAAGACACCGAAAGGTCACTGGGTGCGTGTCATCGGTGGCTGGTCGCCCTTCCAGTTTGCGGAGCGTCGCATGCCGACGCCGGCCGAACTCACGAAGGCCGCACCCGACACGCCCGTGTACGTGCTATTCCTCTACAGCCAGGGTTTTTTGAACAAGGCGGCCGTCGATGTGCTCGGTTTGACGCCTGACACGCCAACGCCGCCGGGCACGGCCTACGAGTTCACGGCTGACGGTGGCGCGATCATCCACGCGAAGCCGAATCCTGATTTGCTCTACGGCACGATCGGCGCGCTGCCGCCCATGACGGCCGAGCAGCAGGCGGTGTCGACAAAGCACTTCTATGCCGAGCTCAATCGCTTCGGGCTGACCAGCGTCATCGATGCCGGTGGTGGCGGGCACCACTTTCCGGAGGACTACCGCGGGTCCGAGGCACTCGCGCTCGCAGGCGAGTTGCCCGTTCGGATTTCGAAGTACCTGTTCCCCCAGGCAAAGGGTCGCGAGCTCGAGGAGTTCCAGCAGTGGACGGCGGATTGGCAGGTCAACGTCAATCGCGCCGAAGCGCTCATGAACGCGTACGTGGTGCGTGGCGGTGGCGAGTTCCTCGCCTGGGCCGCCGGCGACTACGAGAACTTCCTCGACGATCGCCCCGATATCACCACAAGACCCCGCTGGCGGGAACAGCTTCTGGGTGTCACGCGGCACTTGCTGGCGAACCGTTGGCCCTTGCGCATCCACGCGACCTACGACGAGAGCATCAATCACATTCTCGACGTATTTGAAGTCGCGCACGCGCAGGAGGTGTCCGAAGGCCGACTTGGATTTGGTGGCATTCGCTTTGCCATCGATCACGGCGAGACGCTACAGCGTCCGACGCTGGCGCGCATCAAAGCCCTCGGTGGCGGCATGGCGATGCAGGCGCGCATGGCTTACGCCGGCGAGTATTTTCTAGAGCGGTACGGCGAGGCTGCGACACGTCGCGCGCCACCCCTGCGCGACGTGGTCGATGCGGGTCTGCCGCTGGGACTTGGTTCCGACGCGACGCGTGTGGCGAGTTATAACCCCTGGCTCACACTCTATTGGGCAACCACGGGGCGCAGCATTGGCGGCACGTTATTGCACGGGCCGGAGCAACAGCTGAGCCGACGCCAGGCGCTGTTCCAACACACCGTGGGGTCGGCATGGATTAGCCAGGAAGAGGTGCTCAAGGGGCGACTCAGGCCCGGCCAATTCGCCGATCTGGCGGTGCTCAATGTGCCGTTTCTTGAGGTTGATGACGAGGACCTGCGTGGCATCGAGAGTGAGCTCACGGTCACGGGTGGTCGCGTCGTTCACGCGAGCGGTGACTTCGTCTCGCATGGCCCGGAACTACCGGCGATTAGGCCTGCGTGGTCGCCTGTAGCCGAGTATGGTGGCTTCTACACCGCGGCGGGCCCCGCTGCGAGTCATTGATGCTCGACGATTAAGGACGCACCACATGAGCGACGCCCACGAGTCACTCAACGGCAGACTGGATCAACGCGTCGCGGTTAACACCGGAGCCATGGACTGGTCGGCAAGTCCGAGTGGCACGGTGTGGCGAAAACGGATGCACCTCGTGGGGCCGCCCGAGGCGGGGCAAGTCACGTCCGTCGTGCGCTATCAACCGGACGCATCGTTTCCGACACACGACCATCCGGAGGGCGAGGAGATCCTCGTGCTCGACGGCGTCTTTTCAGACGAGCATGGCGATTGGCCCGAGGGCACTTACCTGCTCAACCCCGAGGGCTTTCGGCACACGCCGTTTTCGAAACCTGGTTGCACGCTTCTTGTGAAGTTACGGCAGTTTCCGGGGCTCGACCGCGAGCACCATGTCATCGGTACCGATGCGCTCGCCTGGCAGCCGGGCGAAGGCAGGGGCGTCGCGCAGAAGCCGCTGTATGCACAGACCGGCTTCAGCGACCGCATGGCGCTGGAGCGCTGGGATGCCGGCGCTGAACCTGGCCTGCAAAGCGATGCCGGCGGCATCGAGTACTTTGTGATCTCGGGCGCCTTCGAAGACGAGGCGGGCCGCTATGAAGCGGGCACCTGGCTGCGTCTGCCCGCAGGCCACGGCCATACGCCACGCAGTGCTTCAGGCTGCACGCTCTACGTGAAGCGGGGCGGGCTGCACTACCTGCGCGGCGCAGACTGACGCGCCACTCCAGCGCCGCCTTCTTGTCTACGCGCACTCGATGCCGCGGTAACGCGGAGGTCACCTGCGCAGTACTCACACTTCTTTACACTGCCTGCCGCTCGCTGACGGTCAACCGACTAGCCTTTGGGGCGTTAAATACGCACACCCCCGGAGGCACCACCATGAATATCATCCCCGCTGCGATGGCAACGCTTGCCATCGTGCTCATGTTTACCGCGGCGCACGCCGAACCGACACCCGAGGCACAAGCCGCTATCGCCGAGCGCCTGTCCCAGACGGCGGAGGCCCTCGAGCTCACCGATGACCAGCGCGTGTCATTCGCCGAGGTGCTCGAGCGACAACTGCTTGCACAGCGCGACCTGCTGATCAGCTACGGCATCGACCCCGCAGATGCGGGGGCCGGCTTGGCCGAACTCGGACGCGGCGAGCGCCGCGAGCTGCGCAAAGCGCTGGACGCCTTGCGTCGTGAGACCACCGACGCCTTGTCTGAGGTCCTCAGTGAGGACCAGCTCGAGACCTTCTCGGAGCTTGAGGCCGATCGTCAGGCGGCACAGCGCGCCGAGATCCGCGACAGAATGCGCGGGAGGATGTGATGCAAGCGCTGCAGAGTCTCTTTCTGATCGTATTTCTGGTGTCGGTTTCCGCGGAATACCGCTGGGCCCGACGCCAGGCGCACGAGGTCTACAACCTTCGCGAAACGCTGAGCAATCTCTCGATGGCCGTCGTCAACGGACTCATCAAGCCGCTGACCCTGGCCTGGGGTTTGTTGCTCCTGTCGGCCGTGGAGAGCTGGCAGATCTGGCGTCTGCCCGAGGGGCTCGGCAGCTTCATTGTCACGTTTGTGGTCGTTGATCTTGCGTACTACTGGTATCACCGGGCGTCGCACGAAGTCGCCGCGCTCTGGACGCTGCACTACACCCACCACTCGAGCCCCTGGATGAACCTGACCACGGCGTTGCGCCTGAATTGGGTGGCCAAGTTCGTGAGCCCCGTGTTCTTCCTGCCGCTGGTGCTTGTCGGCTTCTCGCCCATCTACGTGACAGCATCGCTCGCACTCGGCTTGCTCTACCAGTTCTTCCTGCACACGGAGGCCGTGGGCAAGCTGGGCCGGTTTGAGGGCATGTTGCTCAACACGCCATCGGCGCACCGCGTGCACCACGGCGCCAACGACGAATACATCGACCGCAACTACGCCGGTGTGTTTATCGTCTGGGACCGTCTGTTCGGCACCTACACACCGGAATCGGCGCCGGTGCGCTACGGCGTGACCACGGGCTTCGCCGGGCACAACCCATTCGTTGTGCAGTTCCGTCCACTCTGGCAATTTGTGCGCGGGCGGTGGCGTCGCGAGCGTCACGTGCGCAGGGCCCCAGATACACCCTTGCTCCCCTGAGATGGCAGCGCGGATGGACACGATGGCGGATTCGAACATCAACGTGCTGCTCGTCGACGATGACGTCGCCTTCACGGATCTCGTCGCCGAGTTTCTGGATGCGGAAGGCGGTTTCGCCGTCACGCGTCGCCACGACGGCGCGGCGGGTGTGGCTGCGGCAGAAGCCGGCGCATTCGATGTGATCGTGCTCGACGTCGGCTTGCCCGAGCTCAATGGCTTCGAGGCGCTGCGCCGTATCCGAGGCGCCGTGGATACACCCGTGATCATGTTGACCGCACGCGGTGACGACATCGACCGCATTCTCGGGCTGGAGATCGGCGCGGACGACTATGTGCCCAAGCCCTGTAATCTTCGCGAGCTCGTGGCGCGGATTCGCGCGATCCTGCGTCGTCAGGCACGTGTGGACAGCGCAGATTCGGCGTCGGACGTGTTGCGCGTTGGCGATTTGCGCCTGGAGCCCGGTGCGCAGTCGGCATTGCTGGGCGACACCGTGGTGGCGCTGACGGGCGCCGAGTACCTTGTGCTTGAGGCGCTGGTCCGCGACGCCGGTACGGTGGTGTCGAAGGACGCGATTGCGCGACACGCACTGGGCCGCCGCATCATGCCTTACGACCGCAGCGTTGATGCGCACATCGCCAACCTGCGCAAGAAGCTCGGGCCGCTGCCCGAGGGCCGTCAGCGGATCAAGACCGTGCGCGGTCGAGGCTATCTCTACGTGTCCACAACATGAGTCGGTTCTTCTGGCGCATCCTGCTCTCGACGTGGCTCGTCGTGGCCGTCACGACGGCCGTGTCGCTCTGGGTGGCGACGCTCATGCCGACTTCGGACACCACGGTAGCTTCCGGGCACCGTATGGACCGACTGGTCGCGCTTGTGGCGCGCGACTTGCGCGCGGCACAGTCCGGACCAATGGCGGGTGACGCTCTGGGCGCGGCACGCGATGCGGCGTTGGATTTTGCACCTCTGTTCGATGTGTTCATTCTTACGCCCGATGGTCGCGACGTGCTCGGCCGGGATGTTTCGGAGGGCGTCCGCGATACCCTGCAGAAGGGCGCCGATAGTCGAGACGGCATCGATGCGCTGCTGGCACCGCGCATCGTCTACGAGAACGCGGATCTCGCGGGCTACACGGTCGTGGCCGTGGAGCCGGTCGCTCCGGTAAGCCGAGCCTTGGCGCGACGCGACGTCCGCTTGGTTCAGTTGGCGTTGCTGGCAATAGCCAGTGCGGTGGCGGCCCTTCTGCTGGCCAGGTTCGTTGTGCGCCCGGTGCGGGTCCTGCAGCAGGCGGGTCGCCAAGTCGCAGCGGGTGACCTCTCAGTTCGTGTCGCGCCCCGCGTCGGCGCGCGCAAGGACGACATCGCCCAACTAGCGCATGATTTCGATGCCATGACGGCCCGTATCGACACGTTGTTGTCGTCACAACAGCGACTCATGCGCGATGTCTCGCACGAGCTGCGCTCGCCACTGGCCCGGATGCAGGCGCTGATCTCCATCGCACGACAGTCGGGTTCCGACGAAGATCTTGAGCGGCTTGATCGCATGGAAGCCGAGCTCGAGCGCCTGGATGCACTCATTGGCGACATCCTGATGTTCGCTCGGCTCCAGGCGCGTGCGGAAGTAGAGCGCCACCCGACAGACATTGTCGACCTCGTGCAGACCGTCTGCGATGACGCCGCCATTGAGGCGCAGGCCGAGCACAAGCAGGTCCTGTTCGAAGCCGAAGAGACGCCTGTCATCGAGGTGGACAGCGGGCTCATACACAGCGCCATCGACAATGTGGTGCGCAATGCGTTGCGGCACACGCCGGCGGCGACGGCAGTGCGCGTGCGCGTCGATGGCAATGGCGCCCGTGTTCGCGTGACCGTCGAGGATGACGGACCCGGCGTTCCCGAGTCGGCTCTGACGGAGATTTTTGAGCCGTTCGTTCGCGTGGGTCGCGCGCCCTCGGGGCGCAATCCTTCGGGTGGTATCGGTCTCGCCATCGCGCAGCGCAGTGTGCGGCTGCACGCCGGCGTGATCCGCGCCAGCAACCGGGAGCCAAGCGGACTGCGGGTCGAGATCGTGCTGCCAACCCTGCACTGATTCGCCAATGCGTTAAGCTCCCGCGCTGGGGACAAGAACAAAGCTCAAAGAGCTGGGGGGCTCATGCATCTCGAAGCGCTGGACCTGGGCGTCGTCGCCGCTTACGCGATCTTTCTGCTCGTCATCGCGCAGTGGGTGTCGCGAGAGAAGGCGGGGCACAAGAAGAACGCGACCGACTATTTCCTGGCAGGCCGGTCGCTGCCCTGGTGGGCAATCGGTGCGTCGCTGATCGCGGCCAACATTTCGGCCGAACAGATCATCGGCATGTCGGGCTCGGCCTGGGTCATGGGCATCGCTATCGGTGCCTACGAGTGGATGGCCGCACTCACACTCGTGGTTGTGGCCAAGTGGCTGCTGCCCGTCTTCCTGAAGCACGACATCTACACGATGCCGCAGTTTCTCGAGGCGCGGTACGACCATCGTGTTCGCAATGTCATGGCCTGCTTTTGGCTTGGCATCTACGTGTTCGTGAACCTGACCTCGATACTCTGGCTCGGTGCGCTAGCGCTCAACACTGTGGCGGGCGTGGACCTCACAGTCGGGCTCGCGGCGCTGGGCTTGTTCGCAGCCGCGTATTCACTTTACGGCGGCCTCAAGGCCGTTGCGTTGACCGACATCATCCAGGTCACGCTGCTCGTATTTGGCGGCATCCTCATCGCCTGGATATCACTAGACGCGGTGTCCGACGGCCAGGGCGCGATTGCCGGATTCAAAACGCTGGTAGAACGTACACCGGAGCGCTTCGATCTGATCTTCACCAAGGATTCGCCGCACTACATGAGCCTGCCGGGGCTCTCCGTACTCCTCGGCGGCATGTGGATCATGAACCTGTCGTACTGGGGCTTTAACCAATACATCATCCAGCGAGCGTTGGCGGCCAAGGACACGCGAGAAGCGCAGAAGGGCATCTTGTTTGCGGCGTTTCTGAAGATGTTGATGCCGCTCATCATCGTCTTGCCCGGCGTTGCGGCGGCCATCCTGGCGCCCGATCTCGAGGCGCCCGATCGTGCCTATCCGACGGTGATGAATTTGCTGCCCACGGGGATACTCGGTCTCGTGTTTGCCGCGCTCATCGCGGCCATCGTGTCGTCGCTGGCATCCATGATGAATTCCATCGCGACCATTTTCACGATGGACTTGTACCGACACTTCACCGCTGTCGAAGGGCCGGCGCTCGTGCGCACGGGCCGCATTGTGAGCTTCACAGCGATCGTCATTGCGATGCTCGTCGCGAAGCCGTTGCTCGGTAATTTCAAGGAAGCCTTCCAGTACATCCAGGAGTTCACAGGCTTCTTCACGCCGGGCGTGTGCGCGTTGTTCCTGTTGGGTTTCTTCTGGCCGAAGACAACGTCGAACGGCGCGCTCGCGACAGCACTGGGTTCCGCGGTCTTGTCGCTGGCCTTCAAGCTCGCCTGGCCCGAGCTGCCATTCATCGATCGCGTCGGCCTCGTCTTCGTGCTCTGCATTCTCGTAGGCATCGGCGTCTCGGCAATGCAGGGTGCCGAGTCGCACCCCGATGCCATCGATTACGAGACGGTCGACACGCGAACGACGACGGGCTTCAACGTCGGTGCGTTGGCGATCCTGGCCATGCTGGCGGCGCTGTACGCGACCTGGTGGTAAGCGGGCGTCGCGAGCGCGGCACTATTGCAACGCGTTGGTACGCTCGACGAGCTCGAGGACTTTGCCCGTGCTGTAACCGCGGTCGTGGAACCAGATGATAGTCCCCGCGGCATCGAGCACCATGACACGCGCGTTGTTGCCGTTCTCTGTGCCCGTGAGCTCGGCGACGGGCTTGGCGGCGCTGCCGTAGAGCGTGACGACAACGCTCCAGTCTTCGCGTGGGATACCCGAGCGCATACCATCGTCGATGAAGCCCGACGCGAGCGATGGCACGAGGCCGGGAATGGTGGGTACTTCAAGCAGCGGCGCTTTGAGCCCGGCCTGCGCCATGCCGAGCAACCAGCGGTCAATGTCGAACTGGGTG
>JBCCBB010000102.1:0-9940 GCA_039814545.1 Pseudomonadota bacterium | reverse complement strand
GCCGGCACCATAGAGGATTGCGGGGACTTTCCCTTCGCGACGCAGGCGGCGGCTCGCACCTTTGCCCTGGTCTTCCCGGAGTTCCGCAACCAGATCGATCTTGTCAGCCATGACAGTCTCCGGTTGAGTTGGGGTGTTGTTATGCGACGCCGGTTGTCGGGCTTGCGACCAGCCTGACAGCCACGATGTACGTCGCGGGCGCGAAATATACGCCAGCGGGCGTGCCCGCAGCAAGGGAAATTGGCCAAAACCCCTGAAATAACGGGATTTCAGCCGGTTCGGGGGCTTCAGACGCCCCTAATCGACGTACAGGCTCGAAACGGACTCTTCGTCCGAGATTCGCCGCAGCGTCTCGGCCAGCAGCTCGGCCGTCGACAATTGCCGGATGCGGCCGCAGGCCGCGGCAGCCTCACTAAGCGGAATCGTGTCGGTCACCACGATCTCGTCGAGCTCAGAGTTCGAGATTCGCTCAACCGCCGGCCCCGAGAACACGGGGTGTGTGATGTAGGCCGCCACGCTCTGGGCGCCGTGGTCTTTGAGGGCGGCGGCAGCTTGGCACAGCGTACCGGCCGTATCGACGAGGTCGTCAATGAGTACACACTGCTTGCCCGACACCTCACCGATGATGTTCATGACCTCAGAGACGTTGGCGCGCGGTCGGCGTTTGTCGATGATCGCGAGATCCGCGTCGTCGAGCCGCTTGGCCAGGGCTCGGGCGCGGACCACGCCACCCACATCGGGCGACACGACCACCATCTCGGGGTACTTCTTCTTCCAGACGTCGCCAAGCAGGATCGGGCTCGCGTAGACGTTGTCCACGGGGATATCGAAGAAGCCCTGGATCTGGTCGGCGTGCAGGTCGACGGTCAATACGCGGTCAACACCGGCCGCAGCGATGAGCTCGGCCACGAGCTTGGCCGTAATCGGCACGCGGGAGGCCCGCGGGCGTCGGTCCTGGCGCGCGTAGCCGTAATAAGGGATGACCGCGGTGATACGCGACGCTGAGGCGCGTCGGCAGGCGTCGACCATGACCAGCAACTCCATGAGGTGGTCATTGGCTGGCGGGCATGTGGGCTGCACGATGAAGGTCTCACGACCACGAATGTTCTCGAGGATCTCGACCGTGGTCTCACCATCGGAGAACTTGCCCACATGGGCCTTGGCGAGCGGCACGCGCAGGTGGCGCGCAATATCGGCGGCGAGTTTGGGATGCGCATTGCCCGAGAACAACGCGAGACTGGCTATTTCCACCGACAACCCCCCAACGGCTTGCGAGTTTCATGAAACGTCGGTGGCTGGGGTGGCAGGATTCGAACCTGCGCATCACGGGATCAAAACCCGTTGCCTTACCGCTTGGCTACACCCCAGTTGGTGACCGACGTCCTGGCTACCAGAGGCCCCGGCGATCGTTTCGTCGCCTGTGGGTGCCGCTGGTCCGAGACGGGATTGTGGTCAGCCGCTTGCTGGCTGTCAATTTCGCGCTTGAGTCTGTCCGGCTGCGCCCGGAATTCGCCAGTCGCGCACCACTATGGTGAGCCGCGTGTCGCCCGATTCAGCCTTGATGCGGCGCGGCAGGGCATTCAACGACCATTGCCGGTACTCGGTGTAGTCGATGCGCCAGCCCGACTGCGCGATGCTCACGGGCAGGCCATCATCGCCGAAGACGATGTCTGCCGGCTCGCCGGGCAACGGCACGCCCAGCAGCCAATAGCGCAGCCCCGCAACCGGCACGCGAAGCCCGGTTTGCCGCCAGAGCTCGCGTTCAGGGTCGGGCACCGTCACGGTATCAATCTTGCTGCCCGAGAGCGTGACGCGGCGCGGGTCGCCAACCATCTGCACGCCACCGATGCCCAGCGGGCCGTCGATCTCGGCGCGAAAGTCCACGCCGCGCTGGCGCCAGCTCAGCGAGCCGCTGGAGCTGTCTTCGGGCGTGCGGATGCCGATACGGCCCACGAGCTCCCACTGCTCCAGCGCCCCGAGCACGTCCTGGCGCATGGGCCAGTCGGTGATCTCAGGCAGCTCCTGCACACCCTTGGTCACGCAGCCCGCGAGCAGCGCGACAAGCAGGACCAGGGCGCGCCGGCGCATGTCAGCTCCGCGTCAGCGGCCCGTCGTCGAGCAGGCGACGAATCGTGTCACGCAGGATGCTGTCACCCGGGAAGCGCTGCCAGGCTTCCTCGAGCAAGTCCCGCGCTTCCTGTTCTTCACCCATGCGCCACAACACTTCGCCAAGGTGGGCGGCCACTTCGGGGTCGGGCAAGTCTTCCCAGGCACGTTCGAGGTATTCGCGCGCCTGCTTGAGCTTGCCGCGACGGAACAGCACCCAGCCCTTGCTGTCGATAATGGCCGCGTTATCAGGCGCCAGCTTCAGTGCGCGGTCGATGAGCCGCTCCGCCTCGCGGTACTTGCGCGTGCGATCGGCCAGTGTGTAACCCAAAGCGTTGAGCGCATTGGGAGAATCGGGAAAGCGATCCACCACGTCACGGAATGCGGCAATGGCGTCATCCAGCTCGTCCGACTGCAAGATCGCGTCGGCGCGGGCAAGCCAGGCGAACTCGGCGCGCGGCTTGAGCTCGACGTAGGTGTCGTAGGCGGCCAGTGCCTGGTCGTAAAACTCGCCGCGCGCGTAGAGCGAACCCTTCACAGGTAACAAATCGAGACCAAAGCGCGGGTGGCGGACGACAAAGTCGTCGATGTGCGAGATCGCCGCTGGCACACCGTCGCTCTCGCGCAGCAAGGCTGCAGCGCGCTGCTGGGCGGCGACCGCCAGCGAGCCGCTGTCGACCTGCGAATACATACGCAAAGCCTGGTCGAAACGACTATCACTCTCAGCAAAGCGTGCGAGGTAGAACAGCGCATCGGGAGTTTTCTCGCCCGAAGCGAGCAGCTCCAGGAAGCTGCGACGCGAGGCTTGCGGGTCCCCGCCCTGCAGCTGCAGTACGGCGAGAGCCTCCAGCACGTCGGCATCGCCCGGGTACTCGCTGCGCAACAGCTCGACCATGTTGCGTGCCGTGTCGTCCTGCTCCGCACGCGCGTGCAGGAAGGCGTATTCGATCTGTTGCTGAACCGTGGCGTCATCGTCGAGTCGCAGATCGTCATCGCTGAGCGCCGCGTCCACGTCCTCGAGCGCGATCAGTCGCGCCATCGCGATCAGCCGCGCCTGGTTGTCGAACGCGTCCAGGTTGCGCAGACGGTCGAGCTGGCGTTCGGTGTCTTCGAAATCGTCATGCGACAACGCAGCGGCTGCAGCGAGTGCGGACAAGCAAGGCGTCTCGTCGAAGCGGCGCGCAATTTGCTTCAGCGCCGCGTGCGCGTCTTCGTTGCGCACGTTGCGAGAAAGGCCCTCCTCGAGCACGTCACAGAGGGCCTGGGCCTCCACGCCACCCTCTATTACAGCGCGCAGACCGGCGGCGGACGCATCGACATCCCCCGACCGTAGCGTCGCCATGGCGCCGTAGACCTGAGCCCGCCAAGGCGCCACATCGAGCTCAGCCCAGCGCTCAGCCGCGTCGACCGCGACGGCATCAAATCCGAACAAATACGCAGTAAGCGTCGCCTGCCGGGCCGTCTCGACACTGTCCCCGACACGCGCCGCTTCAAGGTAGCGATTCACACCCGCGACAAAGTCGCCATCGGTCATCGCGCGCTCGGCATCGGCCAGCACAGCGCCATAGCCTTCGTCGGCCCAGGCTGGGGTTGCAAGCGCGGCCAGGGTCAGGACCAGAGCCAGCACAACGGCGTGTGCTCGATTCGTGAGTGAGCCTGCGCGTTGCGCAGTTGTACACAGATGGGTCAAAGATTGCTCCCGGATTGAGGCAGATGACGGCGAGTTCGCCTATCATAAGCTTTCGGATAGATTCCGGACTTAAAAGTTCGCGCCCAGATGACGATCAACATCCTCGGCATAAACCATAATACGGCGCCGGTGGAGGTCCGCGAGCAAGTCGTCATTGCCGAATCAGGTCTGGGCGACACGCTACGCGACCTGCGCGAATTGCCGGGTATCACGGAGACCGTGGTGCTCTCCACGTGCAACCGTACGGAAATCTACTGGGCGGGCTCGGCCGAGCCGCGCAAGGACATTATCGATTTACTCGAAAGATCCGAGCACACGGGCACGGGCTTTCGCGACGCTCTGTTCGACCGCCAGGGCACGGAAGCTGCCGAACATTTGTTCAGGGTCGCCTGTGGGCTCGATTCGATGGTGCTCGGCGAAACCCAAATCACGGGCCAGCTCAAGGAAGCCTACCGGCGCTCACGTGAACATGGCGCCTGCGGCGCGCACCTGGGCCGCGTATTCGAGCAAGCCTTCTCGATCGCGAAGAAAGTACGCACCAACACGGACATCGGCGCGAGCCCTGTGTCGGTGGCCTACGCCGCCGTACGTCTGGCCCGCCAGTTGTTCGCAGGCTTCGAAAACCACACCGCACTTCTTGTGGGCGCGGGCGAAACCATCGAGCTCGTCGCGCGTCACCTGCGCGGCCACGGCATCGGCAAGATTTACATCGCCAACCGCAGCGAAGCCCGCGCACAAGCGCTGGCCGAGACGTTTGACGGCTTCGCGCTGCCACTCGACCGCATCGAGCGCGCGCTGCCCGACGCCGACATCCTGATCAGCTCAACCGGCAGCCCGCACGCGATCGTGACCGAAAGCATGGTGCGAGAGGCGCTGCGCTCGCGGCGCAGCCGCCCGCTGTTTGCCGTCGACATTGCGGTGCCCCGCGACATCGAGGCGGGCGTCGGCCGTGTCAGAGGCGTCTACCTCTACTCGATCGATGACCTCAACAACGTCATCACAGACGGCCAGGAAATGCGGCGACAGGCCGCCGTCGCAGCCGACAAGATCATCTCGGACGAACTAGAAGCGTTCCACAAAGGCGAGCGCCAGCGGGTCGCGACGCCGACCATTCTCAGCGTACGCGACGCTGTGATCCGAGTGCGCGACGAGGCGCTTGAAGCCGCACGTCGCCGCATCGCGGCCGGGCACCCGGTCGACGACGTAATGCAGCAGATGGTGCACACGCTCACACAACGCATCCTGCACCAGCCGACGGAGCGACTGCGCGAAGCGGCCGCCGAGTCCGACGACGAATTTCTCGAAGTGGCCCGCCAGCTCTTCCTGGGCAAACCCGAGCCAGCAGACGACGACAGCGAAGACGCCGACCGGGTCGGCGCACGCGGCTAGACCGCGCGGGCACCCGTGAAAGCCTCTATTGAATACAAGCTGTCCGCGCTCGCCGATCGATTCGAGGAAATCGCGGCGCTGCTCGCTGACCCCGAGGTTATCGGCAACCAAAACCGCTTCCGCGACCTGTCCATGGAGTACGCAAAGCTCGAGCCCGTGGTGCAGACCTTTGGCCGTTTCCGCAGCGAGCGCGACGAACTCGAAGAAGCGCAGGCACTCGCGCAGGACGATGACCCCGACATGCGGCAAATGGGCAACGACGAAGTCGCGCGCCTCGAGGCCTCCCTTGCGACGGCTGAGTCCGAGCTGCAGCGCGCGTTGATCCCGGCCGACCCGAACGACGACAGCAACCTGTTCCTCGAGATCCGCGCGGGTACTGGCGGGGACGAAGCCGCGATCTTCGCGGGTGACCTGTTTCGCATGTACGCGAAGTACGCCGAACAACGTGGCTGGCGCGTGGAGATCCTCTCGGCCAGCGAAGGCGAGCACGGCGGCTACAAGGAAGTCATCAGCCTCGTAGACGGTCGTGGCGCCTACTCGAAGCTCAAGTTCGAATCGGGCGCGCACCGCGTGCAGCGTGTTCCCGAAACCGAGTCCCAGGGACGCATCCACACCTCGGCCTGCACCGTCGCCGTATTGCCCGAAGTGGCCGAAGTCGAAGACATCGAGATCAACACGGCCGACCTGCGCATCGACACCTACCGCGCCTCGGGTGCGGGCGGCCAGCACGTCAACAAGACAGACTCGGCCGTGCGCATCACACACCTGCCCACGGGTACCGTTGTTGAGTGCCAGGATGAGCGCTCGCAACACAAGAACCGGGCGCGCGCCATGTCGCTGCTTAAAGCGCGGCTCATTGATGCCGAACGCGACGCACAGGCCTCCGAGCAAGCCGAGCAGCGGCGCTCGCTCGTGGGCTCGGGCGACCGCTCCGAACGCATTCGTACCTACAACTTTCCGCAGGGCCGCGTGACCGACCACCGCATCAACCTGACGCTCTACAAACTCGCAGAGATCATGGAGGGCGACCTCAACGCCGTGATCGAGCCGCTGACGCAGGAGTACCAGGCGGATCGGCTGGCGGCACTCGAGGCCGAAGACGCGTGAGCCTGCCGCACCAGCTCATCGATACGGTGGGCAACACACCACTGATTCGGCTCAACCGCTACTCCGACGAGACGGGCTGCGACATTCTCGGCAAAGCCGAGTTCATGAACCCCGGCGGCTCGGTTAAGGACCGCGCGGCACTCGGCATGGTGCGCGAGGCCATGGCGCGGGGCGAACTGGCGCCGGGTGGCACGATCGTTGAGGGCACCGCGGGCAACACAGGTATCGGGCTTGCGATGATCGGCAACGCCGTCGGTTGCAGCACGTTGATCGTGATGCCCAACACGCAGAGCGCCGAGAAGGTGCAGACGCTCGCAGCCTACGGCGCCGAGATCCGGCAAATACCGGCGGTACCGTTTCGCGACGAGCGTCATTTCGTGCACGAGTCGCGACGCGTGGCCGAGGCGATGAATGCCGAGGCACCCGGTAGCGCATTCTGGCCCAATCAGTTCGACAACACCGACAACCGCCTTGCGCACGAACAGACCACAGCCGAAGAGATTTGGCGCCAGACGGACGGCCAGGTGGACGCATTCATTTGCGCGGTGGGCACGGGCGGCACGCTGGCCGGTGTGGAGCGCGGCCTGCGCAAACACAAGACCGATGTGACGATCGGCCTGGCCGACCCGGGCGGGTCGGGCCTGCACAACTTCTTCGCGACGGGCGAAATCAAGATCGAAGGCAGCTCGATCAGCGAAGGTATAGGCAACTCGCGCGTCACCGACAATCTGGCCGACACGCGCGTGGATTTCAGTTGCCAGCCACCCGACACCGAAGCCCTTCCCATCGTCTACGACATGATTCGCGACGAAGGCCTTGTGCTCGGTGGCTCAAGCGGCATCAACGTCGCTGGCGCAATCCGGCTCGCGCGCGAGCTCGGACCCGGCCACACGATTGTGACCATCCTCTGCGACGGCGGCCTGCGCTATAGCGCGCGGCTGTTCAACCGCGTCTATCTGGCCGAGCGCGGTCTCACGATGCCCGACTGGCTCGAGTTTTAACCCTTAAGCGAGCGCGTGCGCGAGGTCGGCGATCAGGTCGTCGGTGTCCTCAATACCCACCGAAAGGCGAATCAGGTCATCGCCCAGACCGATGGCCTCACGCTGTGCCTTGGGCACGGACGCGTGGGTCATGATCGCGGGGTGCTCGATGAGACTTTCGACGCCGCCAAGACTCTCCGCCAACGCAAACACCTCGCAACGCTCGAGCATCGTGCGCGCGGCGTCGAGCCCGCCCTCGATGAAAAACGTGATGATGCCGCCGGGCCCCGCCATCTGTTGCTTCGCCAGTTCGTACTGCGGGTGGCTGGGCAATCCCGGGTAGGTCACGCGCGCGACCTTTTTGTGGCCCTCGAGCCACTCCGCAATCGCCTGCGCGCTCTGGTTGTGCTGGCGCATGCGCACGTTGAGCGTCTTGAGACCGCGCAACGCAAGGAAGCTGTCGAAGGGGCCCAGGACCGCGCCTACGGAGTTCTGCAGGAAGCCGAGCTTCTCGGCGAGCTCCGCGTCATCGGTAACGGCCACGCCACCGACCATGTCCGAGTGGCCATTGAGGAACTTTGTTACGGAGTGCATCACGATGTGCGCGCCCAGCTCGAGCGGGCGCTGCGCCCAGGGCGTTGCAAACGTATTGTCGGCGACGAGCAGCAGATTGTGCTTGCGCGCGATATTGGCCACAGCCGCGATATCGACGAGCTTTAGAAGCGGGTTACTGGGCGTCTCGACCCAGAGCATCTTCGTCTTGGGCGTGATCGCTGCCTCAACAGCCGCGAGGTCCGTGAAGTCGACGAACTGGAAACCCAGGCCCGCCGAGCGCTCCCGAACCTTCGAGAACAGGCGCACGGTGCCGCCGTAGAGATCATCCATGGCCAGCACTTCGTCGCCCGTGTCGAGCAGCTCGAGGATCGTGCCGATTGCGGCGAGCCCCGAAGCAAACGCGAAGCCATGCGTGCCCGTTTCGAGGTCCGCAATGCAGCGCTCAAAGGCGAATCGGGTCGGGTTCTGCGACCGCGAATATTCAAAGCCTGTGTGTTCGCCAGGGCTCGATTGCACATAGGTCGAAGTCGCGTAGATGGGCGGCATGATGGCGCCCGTGGTCGGATCAGGCGCCTGGCCTGCATGGATCACGCGGGTGGCGAAGCACTTCTTGTCACTGCCGGACATGGGATCTCCAGGGCGCCTGCGCGCCGTTCACAACTGCTTACGCAGGTAATTGAGGACGTCGGACCGCGTAATCAAGCCATAGAACTGCTTGCCGTCGGCAATTGCGGCGAATGGCTGCACCTGCAGCAGCGCCACAAGGTTGTTGATCGTGGCCGAGGGCTCGAGACGAATGAACGCAGTCTGCATGGCCTCTCTAACGTCATCGCAGAGCATCTCGGGCTTACCGAACGCGTAGCGAATCAGGTCGTCTTCGGTGATGACGCCCACAAGTTCACCGTCATCCATCACGGGCAGCTGCGACACGCCGGCATTGCGCAGGCGGTTGTGCGCCGTCGTCAGGACGTCGCCCGGACCGACGGTGATCGTTGCACGCTCACCATGCAGTCGACCGATGAGATCACGCAGGTCGCCAAAGGGCTCGCGCGCGATAAAGCCCTGGTCTTCCATCCAGAAGTCGTTGTAGAGCTTCGATAGATATTTGTTGCCCGTATCGCAGGCGAAGGCGACGACGTTTTGTGGCGCGTCCTGCTCACGGCAGTAGCGCAGCGCCGCAGCCAGCAGCGTGCCTGTCGAGGACCCGGCGAGCAGACCTTCCTTGCGCAGCAGCGCGCGCGCGTGCTCGAAAGAATCGGCGTCACTAACGGCGTAGGCCTTGTGCACCATCGAAAAGTCGGCAATGTCGGGAATGAAGTCTTCGCCGATCCCTTCGACAAGCCAAGAACTTGAGTCGCCGTATTCACCCTTGTTGATGTGGTCGGCAAGAATAGAACCCTCAGGGTCCGCCAGGACGAGCTTGAGATCGGGGGCGTGCTCGCGGAAGTACTTCGTCATCCCACTCACGGTGCCACTGGAACCGACGCCAAGCACGATGGCGCCCACATCGCCGTCGAGCTGCGCCAGGATCTCGGGTGCCGTTGTGCGCTCGTGCGCTAGCGGGTTGTCGGGGTTGCCAAATTGATTGATGAAGTAGGCGTCGCGTTCGGCGGCGATGCTGCGACCGAGGTCCTGGTAGTACTCGGGGTGTCCCCGGCCGACATCAGATCGGGTGAGCACAACCTCAGCGCCCATAGCGCGCAGGTTGAAAATCTTCTCTTGGCTCATCTTGTCCGGCAGCACCAGAACCAGGTGGTAACCCTTGCGGGCAGCCGCCAGCGCGAGGCCCAGGCCCGTGTTGCCGGCCGTGGCTTCGACAATAGTGTCACCAGGCTGGATGTCGCCGCGGCGCTCGGCTTCGTCAATCATCGACACGCCGATGCGGTCCTTGATGGAGCCACCTGGGTTCATGAGCTCGAGCTTCAGAAAAAGCCGGCACGACCCCGTTTCGAACTGAGTGACCTCGAGCAGGGGCGTATTGCCGACCATGTCGAGGACGTTTGTGTAGACTTCCATGGCTTCTCCAGGCAAGCGGCGCGTAGTGTACACCCGCACTTCCGCGCGCCGCGACACGTCGACCCGAGACACCGTGTGAACATTTCAGAATGGCGCG
>JBCCBB010000067.1:0-16682 GCA_039814545.1 Pseudomonadota bacterium | reverse complement strand
CGCGGGCGTATTGGGAAGGACGAACTCGCCGTTGACCACGGGGAACAGTGCCTCGATGGGCTTGGTTCGCGCGGGGTTCAGCGGGAAGTCATCGCTCGCGTCGGCGACGCCGTCGTTGTCGTCGTCGGGGTCGGCGTTGTTACCGATGCCGTCGGCGTCCGAATCGACCGATTCGGTCGGGTCCAGCGGAAACGCGTCGTTGATGTCATCGATCGTGTCGCCGTCGTCATCGGTGTCCGCGTTGTTGCCGATGCCGTCGCCGTCGGTGTCCAGGGACTCGGCCGGGTCATTGGGGAACGCGTCATTGACGTCATCGGTGCCGTCGTTGTCATCGTCGGGGTCGGCATTGTCGCCAATGCCGTCGCTGTCAAAGTCGGCCGTCTCGTTGGGGTCGTTCGGGAACGCGTCGGCGTTGTCGCCCGTGCCATCGCTGTCAGAGTCTGCGGACTCGGCCGGATCGAACGGGAAGGCGTCGTTGACGTCATCCGTGCCGTCGTTGTCGTCATCGGGGTCGGCGTTGTCGCCCGTGCCGTCGGCGTCGAAGTCTGCGGATTCACTGGGATCGAGGGGGAACGCGTCGGCCGTGTCCGCGACGCCGTCGTTGTCATCATCGGTGTCGGAAATGTCCGGGGTGCCGTCGCCGTCGGTGTCCACGGGCGGCGGGCCGTCGCTGCCGCCGCCACCACAGGCCGCGAGCCCAAGGCAGAGTGCAAAGAGTGCCGCGCGTAGCCAGGCGGCGAGTGTGGTTATCGTCATTGATTTCTCTCCCAGTTTTCAGTGGCTGCGGCCGAAAGAATCGGCGCGCTTGTCCTGTAAGGCGCAAGGGAGCGGAAAAGTGGGTCAAATTGGCTGTGCGGCTGGCCCGGGGCGCGCGGATACTGCTAGATTGCGGCGTCGGCCGCTGCACGGCTGCCCCCATCAATCCGGCCAGGAAGTCTGCTTATGCGTTTGATGCTGCTCGCCGCGCTGTTTGCGATCGCCACCCCGCCCGCCGTCGCCGATGACCTGGAGCTTTGGCCCGGCGCCGTCTACGACACGGCCATTCCGACAGTCGAAACCGTACTGGGTTACGCCCCAGGCGAGCGCATCACGACGCATGCGGACACCCGGCGCTACTTCGACGCGCTGGCCACTGCTGCGCCCGACCGCGTCAAGGTGGTGCCGTATGCCGAGTCCTGGGAAGGCCGCGAGCTCTTTTATGTGGTGGTGACGGCCGCAGACAACCTGTCGCGCCTGGATGCCATCAAGGCCGGCATGCAGGCCTTGCGGGATCCGCGCAAGACCTCGGCCGCCGAGGCTGCGCGCATTATCGAAAACCAAAAGCCCGTGACCTGGCTCTCCTACTCCGTGCACGGCAACGAGATCTCGACGACGGATTCCGCAATCTACACGGCCTACCACCTGCTGGCCGCGACCAACGATGCGCGCGTCCCGGCGATCATGAACGACACCGTGGTTGTGATCGATCCGCTGCAAAACCCCGACGGCCGCGACCGCTTCATACTGCGCTTCAACATGGCACGTGGCCTCGTGCCCGACAGTGACCGACTCTCGGCCGAACACAATGAGCCCTGGCCCAGCGGGCGCACGAACCACTACCTGTTCGACATGAACCGCGACTGGTTTGTGCAGACGCAGCCCGAGACTCGGGGTCGCACCAAGGCGATTGCGGAGTTCTATCCCGTTGCGTTTGTCGACTTGCATGAGATGGGCTCGGACCTGACCTACTATTTCGCGCCCGAGGCCGAGCCCTACAACCCGCATCTCGCGGCGGACCAGCGCGCCAGCCTCGAGTTGTTCGGGCGCACGAACGCGAAGTGGTTCGATCAGTTCGGCATCGACTACTTCACGCGTGAGGTCTACGACGCGTTCTACCCCGGTTACGGCGCGAGCTGGCCGTCGTATTTCGGCAGCGTGGCCATGACTTACGAGCAGGCGTCCGCACGCGGGCTCGTGTTCCGAAAATACGATGGCGTCGAGATGACCTACCTCGAGACCGTCCGCAATCAGTTTGTGACCTCGATCGGCACGGCAGAAACCACGGCGGTTCATGCAAAGAAGCTGCTAGATGACTTCTACGACTACCAGGTGACGGCCATCGAGGAAGGCCGTCGCGGTGGGCCGCGCAGCTACCTGATCCCGACCCAGGCCGACCAGGCGGGCGCCGATAAGCTGGCAGGTCTGCTTGCCGGCCAGGGTGTGGACGTGCAGCGTGCCGATAGTGCGTTCTCGGCCTGTGGCAACCGCTACGCCGCAGGCAGCTACGCCATCGATCTCGCACAGCCGGCAAAGCGGCTCATCCGCACGCTGCTTGACGCCGACGTGCCATTGCCCGACGACTTCGTGGAGGAGCAGCAGCGTCGCCGCGCCAAGGGCCTGCGCGATCAGATCTACGACGTGACAGCCTGGTCGCTGCCGCTCATGATGAACGTGACGGTCGACGCTTGTAATCGCGCGCCTTCGGGCAGCTTCACGGTCGCGGGGCCCGAGCTGGTGCAGCCGGCGAGCGTATCAGGGCCGTCGGACGCCGTGGCCTACCTCGTGCCCTGGGGTCAGCGCTCTGCGGCGCGCTTGCTCGGCAATGCGCATCGCGCGGGCCTGGCGGTCAAGAGCTCGGATAAAGCGTTCACGCATGGGGCGCGCGCGTACCCCTCGGGCACGTTGATTTTCGACGCGGCCGACAACCCACAGACCCTGCGCGCCACGCTCAGTGCGCTGGCGACGACGAGCGGTGCCGAGGTTGTCGGTGTGGCCTCATCCTGGGTTACGGCGGGCCCGAACTTTGGCAGCAACAACGTGCTGCGCATGAATGCACCGCGCGTGGCGATCGCCTGGGATGAACCCACCAGCCAGTACAGCGCGGGCAACACGCGCTTTGTCATTGAGCGCCAGTTCGACTACCCCGTGACGGCGATTCGCACGAGCGACCTGGATGGCGCCGACCTGCGTCGCTACCAGGTGCTTCTGCTGCCCGAGTCGCGCAGCGGCTACGACAGCGTGCTCGACGCCGACCACATTTCGGACTGGGTGGATCGCGGCGGCGTCCTCATCACCCTGGGTGACGCGACGCGCTGGGTTGCCGACCCCAAGGTGGACCTGCTGGCAATCCGGCGCGAAGACCGTGTGGTCGACGAGGCCGTCACGGAGTCGGTTCCGGAAGAAGACGAAGACGATCCCGAAACCACCGTGGCCGGCACGATCATCGAGAGCGAGGCGGACTACAAGACGCTGACCATGCCCGACGAGGACAGCCTCGATAGCGTCGGCGGCGTGCTGCTGCGCGCCATGGTGGATGGCGACCACTGGTTGGGCGCCGGCGTTGCCGAAACCCTCAACGTGCTCGTACGCGGTTCAGACGTCTATACCCCGATTCGGCTCGACGAAGGCGTCAACGTGGCGCGCTTTGCGCCGGCCGACGAAGTGCTAGCGAGTGGCTTCTTATGGGAGGAGAACCGGCTGCAGTACGCCTATAAGCCGTTTGTCGTTGTGCAGGAGCACGGTGCCGGTTACGTCGTGGCGTTTACTCAGGATCCAACCGTGCGTGCGTATCTTGATGGTCTCAATGTGATCCTCATGAACGCGATCTTCCGCGGCGCCGCGCACGCGCGGCCCGTGCGCTAGTCGCCGCATGCGCGCTCGCGTCCTCGCAGCCGTTGCAGCGGTCCTCGCGCTGCTACCTGCATTCGTGCTGGGTGCAGAGCAGCGCGTCACGATTGCCTTCACGAACGACTTCGAGAGCGCTTACGACCCCGTCGAGGCCTGGTGGCGCGACGACATGACACGCATTGGCGGTATCGCGGAACTCGCGACGCTGGTCGAATCGTTGCGTGAGACGTCTCAAACGTTGTTCCTCTTCGATGCGGGCTACATCTTCACGGGCACACTGGCCCAGCGCACTCAGGGGGCCATCTCGTTCGATGTCATGGCGCTCATGGACTACGACGCCATGGTCATCGGCAACCACGAGTTCGAGTACGGCTGGGAGGTGTTGGCCGAGCAGAAGAACCGTGTCGCGTTTCCCGTGCTGGGCGCCAACCTGTTCTACCGCGGCACCGAACACCCGTTTGCGCAGCCCTGGGCGATCATTGAGCGCGATGGCGTCCGCATCGGTGTCATCGGTGTCATGGGCCAGGATGCGGGCACGGCGCTAATCCCGGCGCACATCGCGGGCCTCGACGTTCGTGATCCTACCGAAGTCATCGCGCCCATCGTGAAGCGGCTGCGCGCGGAGTGCGATCTCGTGGTCGTGTTGGCGCACCAGGGCGAGACAGCGCCGATGCAAACCAACGATGAAGCAGACGACACTGTGCAGCGCGGCAACGAAGCCAATCTCGCGTTAGCGCGTGCCGTGCCGGGCATCGATGTCATCCTGGCCGGGCACACGGACGCCGGTACCCGTGAGCCGCTTGTCGAACCTGTCAACGGCACGGTGGTGATGCAGACCTTCGGCCAGGGGCAGCATGTGGGCGTGCTCGAGTTTGCTGTAACGGTATCGGGCCTGCAGTTCGTGAGCGGTCGACTCGAAGCCGTGAACGCGGATCAGTTGGTGCCCGACGCGGCCGTCAGCGAACGTCTGGACGCGTACCGGTCGCAACACGCAGACCTTTACGCGTCCATTGGGCAGACCGCGGCACCGCTAACGCGTCGCTACTACGAGGAGTCGACACTGGGTAACGCGCTCGCGGATATCGTCCGCGATGCGGCGGATGCCCAGATCGGTCTCATGCCCTCAGGCGCGCTGCGTCGCGACCTGCCACAGGGCACGATTCGCCGCGTCGACTTGCTCGACGCATTCCCGTTCCAGGACCGTGTGGCTCGCATCGAACTCACGGGTGCCGTTTTGGCGCGCGTGCTCGAGCAAGGCCTGAGTCTCGAGCGCGGCTTGCTGCAGGTGTCGGGGCTCGACATCGAGTTCGATCCCGAACGACCTCCAGGTTCGCGGCTCGTGTCAGCGCGTGTGAACGGTGCGCCGCTCGATGCCGACGAGATCTATACGGTTGGCACGCTCGAGATTCTCGCGGCGGGCGGCGATCAATTCACGCAGTTCTCGGATGCCACGTCGAACGAGCTGCAGGCGTTGTCGTTTGCGGACGCGCTGTTGCAGGCCTTTGAGGCTCGCGAGCTCGTGCCGGCGCCCGAGACCGGGCGTTACCGGGCGGTGTCGGACTAACCGCCGAAGGTATCGCAGGCGCTGACGGCGCCCGTTTGCACGCCGCGCTGAAACCATTCCATGCGTTGTTGCGAGCTGCCGTGCGTAAACGTCTCGGGTTGTACGCGGCGCCCCGCATTGCGCTGCAACGTGTCGTCGCCAACGGCGGCGGCCGCGCGCAAGCCTTCCTCGAGGTCGCCGCGCTCGAGCAAGTTCATATCCCGTCGCGCGTAATGCGCCCAAACGCCGGCGTAGCAATCCGCCTGTAACTCCATGCGCACCTGCAGCGCATTCTTCTGCACCTGGTTTGCGCGCTGCTGCGCCTGACGCACTTGGCGTGAGGTGCCCGTGATGGTCTGGATGTGGTGGCCGACTTCGTGCGCGATCACGTAAGCGAGCGCGAAGTCCCCCTCGGCGCCCATCCGTCGCAGTTGCGAGAGGAAACTGAGATCGATGTAGAGCTTCTGGTCGGCGGGGCAGTAGAACGGTCCGGTGGCGGCCGAACCGAAGCCGCAGCCTGTGGGCGTGGAGTCCGTGAACAACACCAGTGTGGGCGGTGCGTAGCGCGAGCCCGCCTGCTGGAACAACGCGTTCCAGACATCTTCGGTCGTGGCCAGGACGACTTTCGACATTTCCGCGACCTCGTCTTCGGCCGCGGAAGGCGTGCGTTGCTGCGTCGTGCCCGTCGAGGATTGCGTGACAACCTGCTGCAGCACCGTGGCGGGGTCCTGCCCGAGCACAAACACGGCGATGAGCGCCATGATGATGGCGCCCGCACCACCGGCCGCAACGCCGCGCTTGCCGACACGCGGGCGGCGGTCGTCTACGTTGCTGCTTGTTCTTCGTCCCCGCCAACGCATCGGCTTCTCCCCCCCAGATTGATGCGCCGAGTGTAGCGTGCCGCGCCGACTAGTCGTCGTTGGCGGCCTGCAGATTCTTGATCTCGTCCATATCCGCGGGTGGCTCGAGCCAGAGCGGTGCGTTGTCGCTGACCCAGGCGCGGAACGACTCAGGGACTGCGTCGAGTGACTCAAAGCGCTCCGTGGTCATGTGCATGACGATCTTGTCGGTGCCCTCGGCCCACGCGGGTGCGTCGCCGTAGCGGATAAACAGGATGAAGCCGTCCCGCGGGTTACCGCCCGGTGCGAAGAAGTCGTAGTTCTCGAACGTTTGGTAGCGGCCGCGCGGCGTCTCGAAGTCCAGGTAGAGCGGCGCGGTGAACAATGTGCCCGCTTCGAGCACCTGCGCCTTCATGTCGCCACCGGGCCCGATGCGGCGCATGGTGTCGCCCTTGCCTTGCTCGACCCAGGTCTCGAGCGTGTCGCCTTTAAGCTCGTAAGTGATGAGCTGGTAGGGATACGCGATGGGCGCGACGGTGCTGCCGTCCGGGTTGCGCATGATCTCGCCTGTTTCGGCGTCGCGGTAGATGTAGGTTTTGCGCGAGAGCTGGACGGCCTTGTCAGCCGTCGTCGAATCGACGTCTAGCCGAGCCGTGTCATAGCCTTCGATGGTGGCGATGAGCCTGCCACCGGGGTAGGCGCGGATGGTGCCGTGCGAATACCAGTACACGGGCTCGCCGTCGCCGACGCGCATCGTCACCCATTGCTCGTAACGTTCGCGGTCAAAGCCGCCGGCCAGCGCTGGCAGCGCGAGACTCAAGCTCAATGCCACGGCTGTGGCGCGCAACACGTGCGTGATCATGGTGCCCCCTGTCGAATGTGATTTGCCCCGAGTGTAGCCGATGCGATTGCCCGCCCGGCACGATTGTATTCGCCACCGCGCCCCCCACATTTAGACTGTAGAGGCCCGAGAGCGACGCAAAGTTGCCCGGGCAGGCAGGAGTCTTCCCCGTGACACACGCACAAAGCCGAAAGCGGTTGCGCGATTTCGTGGCAGCCAGCAACACGCTGCACCGGGCGCATCTCGACACGCCCGAGCGGCGTGAGGCTTACCGTGACTTTGTCGACTTGCAGCTTGAGTATTTTCTGCCGCTGTACGCCGACTTGCGGGAGCGCCCGGGCTACGGCCCGGCCATCGACTTCGTGATTTCTGACCTGGTCGGGCCTGGCATCGCAGACCGAGACCGTGAACTCGAGAAGGTCGTGCCCGTCATGACCCGCCTGTTGCCGGGTGGCGCATTGGCGGCACTGGCCACGGCGATGGAACTCAATGCCCGCATTCTCGACATCAACCTCGGGATCTCGCAAAGGCTGGCTCCGGCTATCGTCCGCGGCGAGCACATCTCGGAACGGCGCTACTGTCTGGCGACTCGCGAGGTCGCCACGTTCGAAGACTTCACAACGCTCATCGGGATGACGCGGGAGGCGGGTATGTCGCTGGAGCGCATCGTCGCAATGCCTATGATTACGCCGCTGCTGAAGTCGATGCGCGGGCCCGCGCGCCTGGCCGGTGTTGGCGATTTGCAGTCTTTTCTTGAGAAGGGTCTGGCGACGTTTCGGCGTGTGGACGACATCCACGAGTTTCTGGAGTTGCTTGAGCACCGCATGGAGACCGTGTTCCGTCGCGTCTTTCTCGAAGACGTCGATGCGCTCTCGGGCGCGCCCATCGCCGAGGCCGCATGACGGTGAGCGCGCCGAGCTGGGTGTTCGGTTACGGGTCGCTGATCTGGCGCCAGGACTTTCCGTTCCTCGACGCGCGCGACGCGCAGCTCACCGGGTGGACGCGACGACTTTGGCAGGGCTCGCACGACCACCGCGGCACACCCGAAGACCCCGGACGCGTCGCCACGCTCGTGGCGAACGCAGCGGCGACTTGCATCGGCCGCGCCTTCCTCGTTGCACCCGAAGTGTTTGAGCATCTCGATTACCGCGAGAAGAATGGTTACTCGCGCCTGCGCGTGTCGCTGGATCTGGGCGGCGACGTGGTTGCCGGCGTGACCTATGTCGGCCACCCCGACAATCCTGCATTCCTTGGTGACGCGCCGCTCGACGACATCGTGATGCAAGTTCGACGCTGCATCGGCGAAAGCGGCAGCAACATCGAGTACGTCGTTGAACTCGACCGGGCACTTCGCAACCTGGGTGCCCCCGACGCCCACATCGCCGAGATCGCCAGCCAGCTCTAAGGCCGCCACATTCAGGTAATTGTCAGCCTGAGACGGTATCCTGACCGCGCTATGGCACTGCTCCAGGAACTCAAACGCAGGAAGGTCTACCGCGTGGGTATCGCGTACCTCGCGGCGTCCTGGATTGCGCTGCAACTTGCCGACGTCATGCTCGAGAACCTCGACGTGCCCGGTTGGGTATTCCCCACGCTGCTGATCGTGATCGTCGTTGGTTTTCCCGTCGCGCTGATCATTGCCTGGGCCTTCGAGCTCACGCCCGACGGGATCAAGCGAGACCGTGCCGAGGCGACACCCGGGCCGGCTACGCGAGGGCAGTACGTGCAGCTCGCGATCATCGTCGTGCTGGCCGTCGCCGTTGGCGTGCTCGTCGTCGACAAGTTCAATGGCGATGCGCAGTCGCAAGCTTCCGCACTCGAGCGCTCGCTGGCGGTGCTGCCGTTTACGAATCGCAGCGCTGATGCCGACGACGCCTTCTTCGTCGATGGCATGCACGATGACATCCTCACGCAGCTCGCCAAGCTCGCGACAATGGACAAGGTGATCTCGCAGCGTACGGCCGAGGCCTACCGCGACACGACGAAGTCGCCGCAGGAGATCGCGGAGGAGCTGGGCGTGGCCGCCGTGCTTACGGGCTCGTTCCAGCGCGCGGGTGACAATGTCCGCATCAACATGCAGCTGCGCGATGCGCGCAATGATGTGACCATCTGGGCGGAAAGCTGGGACCGTGAGCTAACGCTTGAGAACGTGTTCGCGACGCAGACCGAAATCACCGAAGAGGTCGTGTCCGCGCTGCAGGGCACGCTCAGCGACAGCGACCGCAACGCGATCGGCAGCCAACAGACGGCGAATCGCGAAGCCTACATCGAGTACCGCACGGGCAAGACCGAAATGGCGCGGCGCACAGCGCCGGCGCTCACTCGGGCATTGGGGCATTTCGAGCGCGCGGTCGAACTCGACCCGAGCTATGCGCTGGCCTGGGTCGGCCTAGCCGATGTGCACGCACTCCGATCCTTGTACGACGATATTGCGATATCGGATTCGTTCGAGCCGCGGCGTCGCGCGATTGATAAAGCGCTGAGCCTGAATCCGGATTCTGGCGAGGTCCTGACGGCACTCGCGGACCTCCGTGAGGATCAAAGTGATTTCGAGGCGGCCGAGGGTTACTTCCTGCAGGCCATCGCGCAGAGCCCCAACTACGCAACAGCACGGCACTGGTATTCCATCATGCTGCGCGACCTTGGGCGCTTCGACGAGGCGCTTGTGCAGATGTCGAAGGCGCGCGATATCGACCCCGGCGCCGCGATCCTTGCCGTTGCCGAATCCGGGTTGCTGACCGAACTGGGTCAGATGGATGAGGCGGACGCGGTGCTGCTTGATGGCATTCGCCGGAACCCTGACTTTTCGGCCCTGTACAACACCCGAGGCAACCTGATGTACGTCCAGGGCAGGCTGGCCGAATCGTTGCGCTGGGTGGATGAGGCCGTGCGCCTCGCGCCCACGAGCCCCGACTCGCGAAGCATGCAGTGCTTGCTGCTCGCCGAGCTTGCCAAGCTCGAGGACGCTGTGGCCTGCGCCGAAGCGCTGGGGCGGGATTTTCCGACGCAGTACCCCCCGGGCACCTCGAGCGCGGATCTGTCGGCCAGCATTCAAGGCGGTCGGTTAGAGGATTTCTTGCTGCCACTTGAGGTCATTGAGAGCCTTCCCGATGGCCCGCGCGTGGGCTACGGGTCGGCGTACTTTCTGGCAAATGAGCTGGAGAAGGCGCGCACACTGATCTCCGGCGTCCGTCCCGAGCTGTTTGAATCGCCTACGCCCGAAATCCGGCCGCAGGAAATCACCCTGGCACTGGTCGTCGCCGCGTTGCTCGAGAACGCTGGCGAGATCAAGAAGGCCGAGGACATGTACAACGCAGTCGAGCGTTCGGCGGCCTCGGTGCCAGGTCGGATCACGGTGGCTGAGTTTTCGGGCGTCATGGGCGCCTTAGCACAAGACGATGATGCGTCCGCCGCCGCTGCGCTGCGCAAGGCCATCGACATTGGCAACGTGCAAAACTGGTGGGTTTTCAGGGCGCCCGTTTTTGAGAGCGCACTCGAAGGTGCGGAGTTCGCAGCCGCATTTGAAGCGCTCGAGGCCGAGATCGCACGCCAGCGCGCCGATTACGAAGCGCGCCCGGACTTGCCCCCGATTTAGACGAGCCGTCGGCCTCCGGCAAAGCCGTCTCCGCTGGAGTAGACTCAGGCTCAGGTTATGAGCAAGTCTGGGGGGAGGCGCCAATGACCGAGTTCACCCTGAACGGAAAGGCCGTTCAAACCGAGAGTCCCGACGACACACCGCTGTTGTGGGTGATTCGTGACGAGCTAAAGCTCAAGGGCACCAAGTTTGGCTGTGGCATCGCCCAGTGTGGTGCCTGCACAGTTCACCTTGAAGGCACACCCATTCGCTCCTGCTCTGTCCCGGTAAGTGTTGCGGCCGGCAGAGCCATCACCACCATCGAGGGGCTCGACAGCCCCCCTGGCAAGGCGCTCAAACTGGCCTGGGTCAATGGCCAGGTCCCGCAATGCGGCTACTGTCAGTCGGGCCAGATCATGCAGGCCGAGAACCTGCTGGCCAACAACCCGAATCCGACCGACGACGAGATCACCACGCACATGACCGGCAATCTCTGCCGGTGCATGGCCTACACCCGTATCAAGAAGGCGATCCGCGCCGCGAGTGAGGAGATGTAGCCATGTCTGTCGCAAAGAACCTGCCAAACCTCAGCCGCCGCACCTTCCTCGTCGGCACTATGAATACCGGCCTCGTGATGACCCTCGGCACCGTATTACCCGGTTGCAGTCAGGAACAGGCTGCGCTCGAGTTCTCGGGCGGCGATGCGAGCGCCACGTTCTCACCCGCCGTCTGGTTTGAGATCGACGGCGCGGGCGCTGTGCTCGTCAACATCGCCAAGGCCGAGATGGGCCAGCATGTGGGCACCGCACTCGCGCGTGTGGTCGCCGATGAGCTCGGCGCCGCCTGGGACGCTATTTCCATCAAGCATGTCGATACCGACCCGAAGTGGGGCTACATGGTCACGGGCGGTTCCTGGTCTGTTCACACTACCTGGGTGCAGCTCTGTCAGGCCGGCGCTGCGGGACGCACCGTCTTGCGCGACGCGGGTGCGAGCCTGTTGGGCGTAACGCCTGAAGACTGCACCGTCGCCGACAGCACCGTGTCCGCAGGTGATCAGTCGATCACGTTTGCCGAGATCGTGCGCAACGGCGATGTGTCCCGAAGCTTCACCGACGAAGAGCTTGCCGCGCTGCCCATCAAGCCGGCTTCGGAGCGTCGCTTTATTGGCAAGGACACGGCCGCGCTCGACATCCCCGAGAAATCGCGCGGCGCGGCGGTCTATGGTCTCGACGTCGAATTGCCCGGCATGGTGTACGCCACGCCACTGATCCCGCCGACGCGTTACGGCAGCCGTATCATCGACATCGACGATACGGCGGCGCGAGACATTCCCGGCTACCTCAAGACGGTCGTGATCACCGATCCCAGCGACACCATCCAGGGCTGGGCGGTCGTCGTCGGCGAGAGCTTTCCGGCGGTGATGAATGCCGCGGCGGCCATCGAGGTCGACTGGGAGGCCGGTGAGACCGCGGGCGTGAGTGAGGCGGATATCTTGGCTGAAGGCGCGCGCCTCGCCGCCGACGGCAGCACGGGTGTGCTCGTCGTCGACGACGGTGATGTCGCCCGGGCGAGGGCTCAGGCCGCGAGCACGCACAACGCCACCTATCGTACGGCGACGGCCCTGCACTTCACGCTGGAGCCTCAAAACGCGCTCGTCGAATTCAAAGACGGCAAGTGCCACATCCATGCGGGCAACCAGTGGCAGTCGCTGATCTTGCCGTACCTGGCCAAAGCGCTCGAGATGCCCGAGACCGACGTCATCCTGCACCAGTACTACCTGGGCGGTGGTTTCGGTCGGCGCCTGTTTGGCGACCAGATGATTCCCGCAGCACTCGCCGCGCGTGAACTGGGCCAGCCTGTGAAGCTCGTGTTCCAGCGTCCCGACGACAGTCGTTTCGACTGCGTGCGATCGGCCTCGGTGCAGCAATTCGACGCGTCCTTCGACGCCGACGGTGCGCTGACGGGTATCGAGCACGCCGCAGCGGCCGGCTGGCCGACGCTGTCCATGGCGCCCGGCTTCCTGGCGCCCGGCGTGGACGGCAACGGCAAGTTTGATACGTTCTCGATCTCGGGCGGCGACCACTGGTACACGCTGCCCGCGCATCGCGTGCGCGCCATCAACAATCCGCTGGCGCAGAAAACCTTCCTGCCCGGCTGGCTGCGCGCTGTGGGCCCGGGCTGGGTCGGCTGGGGCGTGGAGAGCTTCATGGACGAGTTGGCCGAACGTGCTGGCGAAGACCCCATCGCGTTCCGTTTGGCCCGTCTCGATGCGGCAGGGAAGAACGCGGGCACGTCACCCAATTCCGTGGGTGGTGCGAGTCGGTTGGCCAAGGTGCTTGAAGATGTACGCGAGCGCAGCGGCTGGGGCCGCGAATTGCCCGATAACGAGGGCCTGGGTGTCGCCGTGTGCCACGGCCAGGAGCGCAACATGCCGACCTGGGTTGCGTGTGTGGCGCATGTCGCGGTGGACCCGGACTCGAAAGAGGTCACGGTCAAGAAGCTCTGGCAGAGCATCGACTGCGGCACGGTCGTCCACCCCGACGGTGCGTTGGCGCAGGCCGAGGGCGCGGCACTCTGGGGCGTAAGCCTCGCGCTGCACGAAGGCACTGCGTTCGTCGACGGGCAGGTGCGCGATCGCAATCTCGACAGCTACACGCCGCTGCGCATGGCCGATGCGCCCGAGCTCGACATCCGCTTCATGGAGAGTACGGAGACGCCGACCGGTCTTGGTGAGCCGCCGCTGATTCCGGTGCCGCCCGCGATTGGTAACGCGATCTATGCGGCGGCGGGGGTTCGAGCCAGAGACCTGCCGATCCGAATCTGATTGGCGCTACTTGAGGACGCTGCGCAGGAACAGGTGAACGCCTAGCAGCACGGCGCCGAGAATTCCGGCGGCCGTGTTCACGGGCGAGAGCGCGAACGACAGCCACTCGCCTTCAAGCGGGATCAGCGGGCGGCCGAGCCAGTCGGCCGCGACGCCCAGCGACTGTTGCAATGGTGACTGCAGCAGAACCTCGAGCACGAGGATCATGCCGAGCACGCCGAAGCGGCTGAAGATGAGTCGACGCCGGCGCCCGGTGATCTCGTCGGTGACCGATTCCGTAAACGCCGCGTCCTGCAGCGGCTCTTCGGCTGCGGCAAACAGAGACTCGAGTGTCGGGTCGCGCTCTTCGCTCATGACGCGCCTCCGTAAGCTTCCAGCGCGTCGCGCAGCTTCTGGCTGCCGCGACGAATGTGTGACTTCACGGTGCCTGCAGGCAGTCCCGTGAGCTCAGTGATTTCGGGGTGCGACAGCCGCTCGTGGTAGGCGAGCACGATGCAGGTGCGCACCGGATCGGGCAGCGTCGCAAGCGCCGCATCGAGATCGATGGCGGCGGCTGGTGTTTGTGCAGGCGCGGCCTGCGCCTCGTCCTCATAAGCTTCGTGCCACGCCGTGCCTTGCTTGCGGCGGTGATCGATCCACTCATTCACGGCGATCTGCTTGATCCAGCCCGCGAACCGATCTGCCTGGCGCAGCTTGCGGATCTTTTGCCAGACCTTGAGGAACACGCGTTGGGCGAGGTCGTCGGCGAGCGTTGCATCGCCCGACAGGCGGCGCATGAGATTGCGCAGCCACGGCTGGCGGCGACGCACGAGCTCTGCGAAGGCGTCACGGTCGCCGCGTGCGGCCAGGTTCACGATCAGTGCCTCCGGACCTTGCGCGTAATAGCCGGGTGCATCCGGCATGCAGGCGTGTCAGGCCTCGGCCTGGTTGCGCTCAACGAGCTTGGCCGCGCCAAGCAGGCCGCCGCCGATGCAGGCGATCAATGCTGAGACGCCCATGAGCACCACGCGGGCATCGTCATTGACCATGCCCAGGAAGAGACTGAACAGGAACATGCCGGGCGCCACGCCAAACAGGATGTAGGCGCCAATGCGCAGGTCCCTCGCGGTATTGCCGCCGGAGTTCTCGCCGATGATCTGGCGGATCGTCTCCGGGTCGACTTCGCGACCGCTTTCGACGACGCGGCGCAGCGTCTCCTGCTTGGTCTCTTTTTCCTTTGCGTCGTACCAGATGCCCGCTACCGAGACGGCGGCGATAAACATCCAGAATCCAAAGACGGCCAAGTTGCCCATGAGGGTCTCCCGTGTGTTGCCCTGTTATTTATCTAGACGGGGCGCAGGCGCGTATGGATGCAGGGACGCAAAATAATTTCAGGAGGCCGTCTGGGCGATGTCGGGCGGTGCGCTGGGGCCAGCCTCGGCTTTGCCGGCGCTCCAGCCCGCCAGTGCAACCGCGGCCCCCAGGGCGAGCCCGGCGACGAGTTGGGCCATGGGCGGGATGCCGGCGTAGGCACGCATCGTGGCGTCCCAGGCGTCGGTCTTCGCAAGCGTCTCGAACACAATGGACTGCGAGACAACGGTGATGGCCGCAATGAGGAACGGTCGGCTGAAGCGCCGGTAGCGGGTGATGAGGAAGGCCAGGATGACGAGCGCGATGGCGTGGCTCACGTGCAGTCCATAGCCAAAGCGGTGGATCTGGTCCATAGACCGAATGGTCATGCCCGGCACAAAGTTCGGCATGATCCTGCCGAGCGTCGGCGCCATGAGCAGAAACACGGTCGAGATCATGTAACCACCGTGCAGGCCTGCACGGCGCCGATGTCGCAGCGCCTCGAAGAGGAACCAGAGAAACACCGCGGTGGTGATGACGTCCACCGCCGCCAGTCGGTCACCGTAGATCTCATAGAACGGGCTCTGGCCCACTGCCATGGTGCCAAGGACCAGCAAGCCGCCCGCAGCAAAGACCGGGATCAACGCGAACGTCGCGAGCCCCGCGGTTTTGTGAAAGCTGCGCTGCCCGTGGTGGATTGACCAGCTCTGCGCGATCAGCAGCAGCATCCAGACCGTCGCCGACAGGCCGTGCACGTGGTACTGCCAGGGCGCCGTCGTGAAGGTGCTCCAATACGAGCGCCAGAACGCCGCAACACTGAGCAGCAGCATGATGAAGACGCCGATCCAGGCGCGTTTGTACGGCATGGCCCGATCCCCCAGGTTTGTTGTTGTTGTCGTCCCCGGGACCACGCTAGTCCCGTTCCCGCGCCGCGACAAGTTCTGCCGCAGCAATCACTGTGCTGCTACGACGCGTCGAATCGTCCACCCGGGCCGGATTACGGGTGTCGGGAGGCTTTACAGTTGAGCGCCCGTGAGTCGCAGAGGGGTCGTCAAAGAATCCAATAAATGTATAAAAATTAGTAACTTGCGGCGCTACGGTATCCAAATTGCCTTTAAATACAGCGAAAACCACAACAACAGTCTGGAAAACAACAAAGAAACGTTCACTCACTTCAGCACTGCTGGCACTCGGCCTGGCCGCGTCAGCGCACGCTGTACCCGTGGAATGGAATCTGGCGGATACAACCTTCATCGGTGGCAACGGCACCGTTAACGGGACCTTCATCTACGACGCAGATACCAACATGACGAGTGATGTGAGCATCACGGCATCGGCTGGGGATCTCTTGCTGTGCACACAGGCGCCGCCTGCGCCCTGCGCGCCCGCGCCTGCAACGAACTACGCTGGTGGCACCTTCACGTCGACACTGAACGGCGTCGTCTTTGGCCCCGGCAATTTCGAGGGCAACTTTGGCTTGCTCGCATTCGATGACGGCTTCTTCAACGTGTTGTCGCTGGTGTTTGAAACGCCGCTGACGGACGCGGGTGGCTCCGTCAACATGATTGGCGCGTTCCAGTGGCAGTGCGATCAGGGCGTAGCGATTTGCTCGCGCGATACGTTCGAGACACCGTTCCGCTCCGCATTCAACGGCTTTGGTGGCACCGCAGGTGTCGCGACCTCAACGCCCGTGCCCGCGCCCGCTTCCCTGCTGCTCATGGGGCTTGGCCTCATTGCGCTGGGTCGGCGCCGCGCCTAGCTAATTCGATGGTGTGATCGAGCAGGGCGCGTGATCCCGGCGCGCCGTGACTCGGCACCACGAGCGACGCTTCGGGAAACCGCCTGGTGACAGCGACAACGGCGTCGGCCCAATGGCCGACGTCGGCGTCGTTTGTGTTGCCCAGGGTCCGCGAGCTTCCCGGACGCACGAGGCAGCCGACAAACAACACCTCCGTACCGTTGACGCCCACGACGATGTTGTCGTCCGTGTGCCCGGGCCCCGGATAAAACAGGGTCAGCGGTGCCAGCTCGGCGACGGCGTCAGCTTCGCCGGCACCATCAAACTCAACCACGCGTGCAGCGGGGGTCAGGCCCCAACGCTCGGCAAGCCGGTTCGATAGGTAGTT
>JBCCBB010000110.1:0-8628 GCA_039814545.1 Pseudomonadota bacterium | reverse complement strand
GCCCCTTGGCGGATTCGTAGTTGGTGTAGAAGTCGACGATCCCGGCTTCGGCATCAAAACCTTTGCACAACACGATGCGTGCCGCGGGCCGGCCGTCTTCGCTGGTGGCCAGCGTCATGGCATTCGGGTTGGGCAGAAAGTCGGCGTCCCGTGCGGCGCTTAGCCACGCATCGATGAGATGCATCGGATTGTCGGGCAATGTGTCGGGCAGAAAGTCTGCGGCGATTCTTTCAGGCAAGGTCGCGGTCCTGCGGTGTCGAGCGCGTGCGAGTATCGCACAGCGTTCCCGGAACGGAGTTCCCGGGACGGCGTCTCGGGAGGGCGTTAGTCGGTGCCGGCAACGACGGTGGCGCCCGTGCGACGCGGATCGGCCGCTGCCGTGAGCGTGTCGCCGGTCGCATCAAACAGCGCGCCGCCCGCGCCACCGAAGTACATGCTGGGTGCGTCGAACGCTTGCTGCGCTTCAATATCACTGACCACATCGAGCGCGCCGGGTTCGGTAAACAGGCGCTCCGGGAATCGCGTCTCGCCCGTCTCCCGGGTCAGGCCGGCCTCGACATGAAAGCGCGGTGCATCAATGGCCTGCTGCAAGGGTTCGCCCTCAAGTACGAAACGGGTCAGGACCTGCGCGAGGGCACTGGTGATGCGGTCCGCGCCCGGCGAGCCGATGGCCAGTGCGTCGCCACCGCGTCTCGCCGCGGTGGGTGCCATGTTTGAGGGCAGACGGCTGCCAGGCGGCCCGGCGTCGAGACCGCGGCGATTGAGCTCGAGCTCACCGAGGCAGTTGTTGAGCCAGAGCCCGGTACCGGCCGGCATCTCACCACTGCCGTAACCCGATGATGCTGTGACGGCACAGGCCAGGCCGTTACTGTCCACGGCCGACGTGTGCACCGTGTTGGCGCTTCCGCGAACGGTGGTCCGAAGTCCGTCAGTCCGCGCCTGATCGATCAGCGCCTGGCAGGCAGGCTCGAGTGCGTCGGCAAAATCGAGCGCGCCGCGTCGATACTGAAGTGCTGTGCGCAAGGCGTCGAGAAGGGGTGTGCCGTTGGCGGTCGCAAGCAACAAGGCACCCAGCATCGTGCCGCCAATCGCGGGCGGGGGATTAAGTGCGATTTGCCAGTCGCCGAGCTCGACCTGGAGCGCCGGTCGCAGGACCGCCTCAAAACGCGCCATGTCCCCGCGCGTCAGGATGCCGCCACCCTCGGCCACGTGCTCGACGATCGTCCGGGCAAGCGCGCCCTCGTAGAACTCACGCGCGCCGTTGTCTGCAATGGCTTGCAGGCTGTCGGCGAGACCGGGCAAGTGCACGATGCCGCCCGCCGGCAGCAGCGTCTCGCCATCAGGGTGAAGTGCGCGCAGCGACACGGGGTCACGTCCGAACACGGACTTGCCCGAGTACTGCAGGTAGTAGTGGCAGGCCTGCGACAGCGGGAAGCCGTCGCGTGCGGCTGCGATGCTGGGTTCGAGCGCGGCGGCGAGCCCAAGGGTGCCGTAGCGTTCCATGACGGTCTCCACGGCGGCCAGCGTTCCGGGCACGGCGACGCTCGCAGGGCCAATTGTCGTCGTGATGCCCCCGCCGTAAGCCATCGTGACGTCGAGTGCCGCGTCGTCGCGGGCCCGTCGGTCGGCACCCAGACCCGGCACCGTGACATAGCCATCGCAGGTAACCGGCGCTTCGCCGGGCGCCCACACCGTAATGAAGGCGCCGCCCGCCAGCGCACACACGCCGGGCTCGGTGTTCATCGTAACGAGCGCCGCGGCGAGCGCCGCATCGACGGCGTTGCCGCCGCGGTCGATGACGTCGCGCGCGCCGTCGGCGGCAAGCGATGAAGTGGTGGCGATCGCGACTCGAGGCATGGTGTTCGGACTCCGTGGACGGGCGATGCTCGCATGCGCAACGCGGGTGCGCCAGCCCGTTCTTATGGCAAATGGCTGATTCAGCGGGGGTTCAGCGCTTCGCTTGCAAACTGCGAACCGTGAACCGTCAAAACAGAGGAGTCACGCCATGAACAAACTGATTGCCACCGTTGCCACCGCGGTCATCATCGGCTCGCTGCCGGTTGCCGCCGGGGCCCATGGCCCCGCGCACCGTGACGGCCACAGAATCGCCGAACGCGACTACCGCGACGACGTTCGTGTGGAAAGACGCGCCGACCGACGCGCCGACCGACGCGCCGACCGACGCGCAGATCGTCGAGCGGACTTGCGGGCGGAACGCCGCGCGCACCGCCGCGCGCACCGACGCGGCCAGCCCCATGTGCACCGTCATCATCGGCAGCACGACCGCCGTGCGCACAGGAAGCAGCACCGCAAATGGCGCCGCCAGTTCCGCGTGCACTACGACCCGCGCGGCTACCGCTACCGACAGGGTCGTCGTTACCAACGCGGTGACATCATCTACTACGCTGACTTAGAGGATGTCCTGCTTGGTGCGGTTGCCTACGGCATCGTCCGCAAAGCCCTCGACTAGGGTCTCCGACCGCCGCCGGCGTCGGCCGGCGGCGGTTGTCCCAGAACGACAAATGGCCGAGTTTGTGAGACGCTTGAGCGTACGCAAAACAAGGCAAAACCCTTGTCACGAACCGGCATCGGTGCCCCAACCGCCCGCGCTTGCGGCAGGCACCAATCATGAGCGAAAGCACGGCTGATCTTCGCAAGCTGCGCCAGCAGATGCGGCTGATGAAGGAGGAAGCGCGACTCAACGAGAGCCTGCTGCGCAAGTCGCAGCAGCGCGAGCTCGATATTCTCACAGCCGGCAATCTGCGCGAGTTATTCAAACGGCTGACGCGCGGTCTCGCCGACAGCTTTGCCGTGGACCAGGTTACGCTCGTGCTCTGCGACCCCGACCATGAGATTCGCCACCTGCTCATCGCCGAGGGCGGCTCGGGCAAAACGGCACCAACCGACGTCAAATTTTTCGATGCACTCACGGGTGTGGCGCCGCAGTACGCCAGCCTGCACCGACCCTGGCTCGGCGCATACCGAACGGCTGACCACCAACTCGTGTTTGGCCGCGACGCCTACGCGAGCATCGCCATGATCGGCCTGCGCCGTCAGGACAAGCTGATCGGCAGCCTGAACCTCGCGAGCCGCGACCCTGATCGCTACCGACGCGGACTGGCCAGCGATTTCCTGGCACACCTGGGAGTGATCGCGTCGTTTGCGCTCGAGAACACGGTCAACCGCGCGCGCCTGCTGCGCAGTGGTTTTACGGACGTGCTCACGGGCTGGCACAACCGGCGCTACTTGCAACTGCGTCTCGCCGAGGAGCTGTCGCGTGCGCGCCGCGAGAAGACCTCGCTGTCCTGCCTGTTTCTTGACCTTGATCATTTCAAGCGCGTTAACGACGAGCATGGTCACCACGCCGGTGACATCGTCCTGGCCGAGTGCGCCCACCGCATCGACGCCGAGGTGCGCTCGAGCGACGTTGCGGCGCGTTATGGCGGCGAGGAGTTCGTGATCTTGCTGCCGGCGACAGAAGTCGACGACGCCACACTGCTCGCCGAGCGTATTCGCGAAGCGGTTTCGGCGACACCGATTGCGTTGCCAGACGACGAACCCTTGCAGGTCACCGTCTCGATCGGCGTGGCGGGGCTGCGTCCGGCCGATGAAGAAGGCGACAACAAGTCGGTTGGCGAACGCCTGCTCAAAATGGCGGATCTCGCCATGTACTCGGCCAAGTCGAGCGGACGCGATCGGGTCGCGCAGGCCGAGTGAGCTTGACCGGCGCCGTTAGGCCCGGATAATTGAGAATCATTCTCATTTACAGATAAGGTGGGCATCGTGCTCGACGTGAAGATTGTGCGTGTGTTGGCTCTGGCAGCCGTGCTGGGCGTGGCCGGTTGCGGTGGTGATTCGGAAGACGCGCCGGCGTCAACGGAGGCCGCACCAGAAGCCCCGAAAGCGGTAGTCGTGTACTCCTCGCGCGCCGAGCAGCTCATCGCGCCCATCTTCGCGGCGTTCACGGAAGCGACAGGTGTGCCCGTCGAGTACATCACCGACGACCCGCAGCCGCTCATCGCACGCTTGCAGGCCGAAGGCGAGAACACGCCCGCAAGCGTGTTGCTGACCGTCGACGCGGGCAACCTCTGGTTCGCGGCAGAGCAGGGCGTGCTGCAGTCCACGAACTCCGACGCCCTGAACGCGACGATTCCCGACTACCTGCGTGACCCCGAAGGCCGCTGGTTCGGGCTGTCGCTGCGCGCACGCACGATCGTCTACGACGCGCGCGAACTGTCGGCCGATGATCTCGTCGGCTACGAAGACCTGGCCGATCCCAAGTGGCAGGGCCGCCTGTGCCTGCGCACGTCGAAAAAGGTCTACAACCAGTCGCTGGTCGCGCTCATGATCGCGCGCCACGGCGAAGAGAAGACCGAAGCCATCGTGCGCGGCTGGGTCGATAATCTCGCCATCGACCCGACCTCAAACGACACCCGGCTCATCGAGGCCATCGCCGACGGCCGCTGTGATGTCGGCATCGTCAACACCTACTATCTGGGCCGTCTGCTGCGCGACAACGCGGCGCTGCCCGTCGGGCTGTTCTTCCCCGGCGCTGACGTCGGTGGCGTGCACGTCAACGTGTCGGGCGCGGGCATCGTTGCGAACGCGGCCAACGCCGGGGGCGCGAGGCAGTTGCTCGAGTGGCTGGCCGGCGCGGAAGGGCAGGCGCTGTTCGCGAGCAGCAACCTCGAGTTCCCGGTCCTGGAAGGCACCGAGAACGATCCTGTGGTCGCAGCCTGGGGCGCCTACACGCCCAGCGACCAGCCGCTTGTCGATGCAGGCCGCCTGCAGGCCGACGCCGTCCGTCTCATGGACCGCGCGGGTTACCGCTGATTGCCTGACGGCATGACCTGAGAGCCGGCGTGCGACTCTGGACTCTGCCGGCGCTTGCCATCGCGGCGCTCACCCTCGCACCGCTCGGGGTGGTCGCCGCATCGTTTCTCACACCGAGCGGCGAATGGGGCCACTTGTCGCGCTACGTGCTGCCCGAGGTCACGGCCAATACGGTGTGGCTTGTCGTGGTGGTCGGCCTGGCGTCACTCGTACTGGGGGCTGTTGCAGGCTGGCTGACCTCGGTGTGCGAGTTTCCGGGGCGCCGCTTTTTCAGCTGGGCGCTGTTGCTGCCGTTGGCGATGCCCGGTTACGTGATCGCCTTCGCGCTCTCGGGTTTTTTCGCCTACAGCGCACCGCTGCCAAGTACCCTGCGGGACCTGGGTCTGGCCTTGCCGGATCCATCGGCCGGTGTGGCTGCGGCGTGTTGCCTGTCTCTCACGCTGTATCCCTACGTGTACCTGCTGGCGCGCCAGGCGTTTCGCACCCAGGGGATTGCGAGCCTCGAGGTGGCGCAGTCGTTGGGAATGTCGCGGCTGCAGGGCTTTCGGCGCGTGGCGCTACCGCTGGCGCGTCCCTGGCTCGCGGCCGGCGTGGCGCTGGTGTGCATGGACACCATGGCCGACTTCGGCACGGTCAAGGTATTTAATTTCGATACCTACACGACGGCCATCTACGGTGCGTGGTTTGAGCTGTTTTCACTGAGCGCCGCGCTGCAGATGTCGGTGCTGCTCATGCTGCTCGTTGTCGTGGCGCTGTCACTCGAACGTTGGGCCCGGGGCAGTGCGCGTTATGCGACGAAGGGCCGCATGCAGGGCTCAAAACGCATCGCACTCAGGGGTTGGCATAGCGCCGCCGCGACGGCGTTCTGCGCGGTGGTGTTCACATTCGCGTTTGCACTGCCAGCCGGGCAGCTCCTGGTCTGGGGCGTGTCGTCGCTCGACGGCGAATGGGGCGCCCGCTACTTCGAGTACTTCCGCGCGAGCCTGGTGCTGGCCTCGCTTGCGGCGGGTATGGTCACCGTACTGGGGCTTGCGCTTGGCTACAGCGAGCGCCGCGCGCCGGGTCGCGTCACCGCAGCCAGCGCGCGCATCGCGACGCTGGGCTATGCCCTTCCAGGCACTGTGCTCGCGGTTGCCTTCTTCGTGGTCGTCGCGGGGCTTGGTCATGCGCTGACGAGCGTCGCGCGCTGGTTTACCCCTGGGGTGACGATTACGCTCACGGGGACGCTGGCCGTCATGTTGCTTGCCTACGCAGCGCGGTTCATGGCCGTCGCCTACGGGCCGTTGGGCAGTGCGTTCGAACGCATCACACCGCGCATCGACGACGCGGCACGCGGACTGGGCGCGACGGGTGTGCGCTTGCTCACGCGCGTGCATATTCCGATACTGCGAGGCGGTATCGCCACGGCGGCCTTGCTCGTATTTGTGGATGTCATGAAAGAGCTCCCCATCACACTCATCACACGACCGTTCAACTGGGACACGTTAGCGGTGCGTGTGTTTAACATGACGGTTGAGGGTGAGTGGGAGCGCGCGGCGATTCCCGCGATCGCCATTGTCTGCGCGGGCCTTGTCCCCGTGCTCTGGCTGCACCGCCGCACGGGCGACGACGCAGGGGGCGCCTAGTGCTCACTGTCGACGCCGTCAGTCAGCGCTACGGCAGCACCGAAGTTCTCAATGCGCTGTCGCTAACGCTCGGTGCAGGGCGCATCGGCTGCCTGCTGGGCAGCTCGGGCTGTGGCAAGACCACCTTGCTGCGCTGCATTGCCGGGTTCGAGTCCATCGCCGCGGGGCGCATCGTCATCGATGGCGTCGAGCACGCGGGCGATGGCAAGCACACCCCCCCTGAGCATCGACCCGTGGGCATGGTGTTCCAGGACTTCGCGCTGCTGCCGCACTTATCGGTCGCCGACAACGTGGCCTTTGGCCTGCACGACCGGCCCGCCGCATCTCGCGACGAGGAAGTCGCACGCATGCTCGAACTGGTGTCGATGCAGGATTTTGCGGCGCGCATGCCGCACGAGTTGTCGGGTGGGCAGCAGCAACGCGTAGCGCTGGCGCGTTCGCTCGTGCGCCGTCCCAAGCTACTGCTCATGGACGAGCCGTTCTCGAGCCTCGACGCGGGCCTGCGCCGGCAACTCGGCAATGAGGTTCGGGCTGTGCTGCGTGCGCTCGACATGACGGCGCTATTCGTAACCCACGACCAGGCCGAGGCATTCGCGCTGGCCGACGACATCGGCGTCTTGCGCCGAGGGCAGCTGTTGCAGTGGGACCGCGCCTACGACATCTATCACCAACCCGCGACACGCGAGATTGCGGATTTCGTCGGTGGCGGTGGCTGGTTGCCCGGGACGGTCACCGCAAACGGGCGTGTTGACACCGAAATCGGTGCGTTGCGCGGTCGGCTGCCCGAAGGCGTCGCTGCGGGCGACGCGGTCGACATCCTGCTGCGCCCCGATGATGTGGTGCACCTCGATGATGCGCCGCTCCAGGCGCGCGTCACGGACAAGGAGTTTCGCGGTGCCGTGTTTCTCTACGAGCTCGAGCTTGCGAGTGGCACGCGCCTGCAGTCGCTCGTGCCGAGCCACCACGACCACCCCGTCGGCTGCGAGATTGGTATCGCGCTCGATACCGAGCATGTGGTGGCGTTTCCCGCCGCTTGAGGCGCGGCTCTAACGCTCGCGCGCGGGCAGCGTCTGTCGCAACAGGTAGAGAAACAACGGCACGCCGATCAGCGCCGTGAGTGTGCCCACGGGCAGCTGACGCGGTGCGAGGACCGTGCGCGACAGCGTGTCGGCGATGACCAGCAAGCAGCCTCCGGCCACCGCCGATGCCGGTAATAGTGCCGCATGCCGTACGCCCGTGAACCCGCGCACGAGATGTGGCACAACAAGCCCCACGAAGCCGATCGAGCCTGCAAGCGTGACCGCGTAGGCGGTCAGTAGCGATGCAAACAACAACACGCTGATGCGCATGCGGGTGAGGGGCAGGCCCAGCAGCAAGGCCCGCTCGGGTGACTGGGCCAGCACATCCAGTGCGCGTGCCATCAAGAGTCCCACAACGACGGCCACGGCCAGTGCGGCCAGTGGTGCCGTCGGTGACAACGCCAGGCTAAAGTCGCCCATGAGCCAAAACAACATGCCGCGCAGCGTCGCGTCGGGGCTCACGGCCAGCAGCAGGCTCACGCCGGCGCCGAAGCCGCTGGCCAGAACAACGCCAGTGAGCAACAGCAGGGTCGGCGCAAAACCCGTGCGAAGACCGCCGATGCCAAACACGATCAATGTGGCGGCCGCCGCGCCGACGAAGGCCGCGGCGTCGACGCCCGCGGCGCTGAACCCGGCGAGGATCGCGGCGAGTGCGGCGAAGGCGGCGCCGCCACTGGTGCCGAGCACGTAAGGATCGGCAAGTGGATTGCGGAGCAGCACCTGCATGAGCACGCCGGCCACCGCGAGCAGGCCACCGACGGCAAAGGCGGACAAGGCGCGCGGCAGTCGCAGTTCGAGAACGACGCGCGCGTCATCGGCAGCAAGGTTGCCCGCAAGCGTCTCTGCAAACAGCCCCGGACGCACGCCGTCGCTGCCCGCCACCATTGCGAACGCGAGACTCAGCAGCGCGGCAACCAGCAGGAATCCCGTGAGCCGCAGCGGCCGCTTTCGTGTCAAAACGAGTTCCTGCATGGGGCCCGGGCGCCGTCCTCTGGGGCTTTGCGGGCGCTGTGGAGCGGCCCAGATGAATGTGGAAGAATACTGGCACGGGGGCGCTGACGCATGAATTCTGACCAGATCGACGAGAATGG
>JBCCBB010000122.1:0-6313 GCA_039814545.1 Pseudomonadota bacterium | reverse complement strand
CGCCCGGCGCGTAGCTCACGTTCGACACCCAGGTGCCGGCGTAGAAGCCACTGTCTGCAGCGTAGTCGATGCCACCTGAAACAGCTGTGCCGTTTTCGGTCTGCGTCAGGCCGCGCCAGATGTAGTTGTTGGAGATGCCGATGTTCGCAGAGAGGTCGTCTGCACTGGCTTGCGGCGCTGCGGCCAGCATCATCGTGGCGAGCCCGGTCAGGGCGGCAGTGTTCCTGAGTTTGGTCATTGTGGTTTCCTGGTTTACTCGTTCTTGCACTCACGGCTCGCGCCGCACGGGGGACATAGCAAGGGCCGTGCCAAACGACGGCCACAGCGCTGAAACGCTGCTGTTACAAGCCTCTAGGGCAAAACGGGGAAATACGGAGCCGCGCAAGAAATTGATGCGATGCACCATTGCGGCGCATCGTCGCGCGCGACATGCCCAACAAACTGGCACAACGCACTTAAGTCCTTACAGCCGTAACAAATTTGGCTGTTCGCCCCGGCCGCCCACCGAAATGGCAATCACGGCTGGGCGCGGGCCCTGATTAGCCCGATAACATCGGGAACACGGCCGCCAGTGCCCAGGCAAACGCCACGGCATTCGCCAACGCGCCCACGGCCGGGTGCCCCGTAGCCGAGTAGATCCAGCGGCTGAACAGGCCGTATACCAAGAAGTAGATCACGATGATCCCGGCGATGATGACGAGGAAGAACAAGTCCTCGAACGACAAGGCCACAGCCAGGCCTAACGACAGCAGAAAGCAAAACCGGGTAAACAAGTGGCCGCCGCGCGCATGACCTTCCCCGCGCGTGAGCCACTCATCGGCAAGGAAGTAGCAGAGCGTGCCTGCGAACATCGTCGCGGCGATCGGTACACGCGGCGTCGTGATCGCGAACGAGGTGACTTGCGTGTCCATAACCCACGCGACGACACCGGCAACGTAGGCAGAGGCCGCGACGGCGGCGACGACAAGCGCGGCCCAATTTGTTGAGCGCTTGGGTTGCTCTCTTTCACGACCTAGCCACAACAAACACAGCCCGGTAAGCACGCCGTAGACGAGGAAGTGCACAGCCAGGTAACCGCCCACGAGCACACCCAGAAAATCGGCCGGGAACGGCGCAAGCAACAACGGCGTGCCAACAGCCGGGATAAGCGCTGCAGGCAATAACTGCTTCCACTTAAGCGCTGCCCCAACCGCGGACTCAGACACCGTCGGGAGCACCCGCGACAGCGGCCAGGCCAGCAGCACAAGTCCCAGGACGAGCAACACGATCGCCAGCCCACGCGAATCGGCGTAGGTGGGCGGTTTCATGCGGTTCATGGTGTTGAGCCACTGCGACGCCTCGCGCATGCTCGTGACGCTGTAGAGCACGCCCACATGCTCTACGCCCTCGGCGACGGCCACACGCCGCGCCGTTTTCTCGTCGAATGTACCAACGGTCACGCCCGCCACGGGGTTGTCGGTGACCAGCCCAAGCACGCGCAACGCCTCTTGTTTCAGGAACCCCTCAAGCCCGCCCACGATGACGAGCAAGTTGCCCGGCGAGTCGGCCGTGACCGCGGGCGAGAACATGGACACGGCCACAGTGCCGTCCACCCGCCGATCCTGTTGCGCGTAGCGCACGACGATGTCCGAGGCCATCGAGTGACCCAGGACAGAAAGCCCGCGCCCTGTTCCCGGCAGGCGGCGCGCCCACTCAACGACCTCGACCATCTGCGCGACGAGCTCACGCGTCGCGCCCTCAACTTGCGTGACATCGCCCGTAAGCGCGCGCAGGTTGCGGCCGTGACCGTAGAAATCGAAGGTCACGGCCACGTAGCCGCTTTTCGCGAGCGTGACCGCGAACGGCTGCATGAGCTGCTGCGAGCCCGCGAAGCCGTGCGCAATGATGACCACGGGCATGGCGCCGTCGCGGGGCGCAGCATCGGCCCAATAGAGCGTGACGGGCGTCGGCCCGACCTGGTGCTTCGTGATCTCGAGATCCGCGTTGGCGGTATCGATGCGCATGAAGGCGATGTAGATGAGCATCATCGGCAGCACGACGGCCGCCAGCGTCACGGGCGTCCATCGGCGTGCTGATGCCGTATCGGTCATACGCAAAGCGGCGCGGACGCGACGTGCGATGTCATGCGCTTCCTCCTGCGACGACAGTGTACGTTGCCGCAGGCCGGGCGTGGGGCGCTACAGAAAGTCCCGCGAGGTCGAAAAGTGCTTGCTGGCGCTGACGAGCTCAGAATAGGTGCGCGCCGGGGTGGATTTGGGCCCGAGTCGCGGGTCTTCGCTGATCGAGGGATTGTCTGCACGGTGGAAACTCGTGATAAGCCCCCATCGCGAGTCGGGTGAGGTATTGGCCGCGGAGGCATGAAGCAGGCTGGCGTGAAAGAACACCGCATCACCGGGCCCAAGCTCGCAGTGCACGACACCGTCACGCTCGGCCAGCATGGCGACGCGGTCGCGATCGGCGCCTACTTGCTCGCCAACAGCACCGTGGCGCAGTCGCCCGTACCGATGCGAACCGGGAATGACTTGCAGACAGCCGTTGGCGCGCGTCGCTGCGTCGAGTGCGATGTAGCAACTGCCCATTGCGTCCGTGAGAAAACCGTCGTCGTACCAGTAGCCATAGTCCTGGTGCCATTCCCAGGCGCCACCCTCATGGGCGGACTTTTGCATCAGCTTGGCGTGAAAGAACTTCGCGTCGCCGCCCAGGCAGTCGGACATCGTGTCGACAACTCGATCGAGGCTCGATAGCTGACCAAAGACATCGTCACCTGGCGTGTACCAGAGCGTCACCCGGCTCTTTCGGCCATCGGCGTCTCGTTTTTCATACGCATGCGTATCAGCACCGCTCTGCTCCGCGGACAGGCGCAGTGCACCAGCCAGCGCGGGCTCGATGAGCTCACGCTCGATGACGTAACCCTCAATACGAAACGCATCTCGTGTCGCAGCACTGGCCATGTCAGCGCCCTACCACTCCGCGATGCCGATCGGCGACAGCCAGGCCGTCACGGCCACAAGCCCCGCAATGGCCACCGAATAGGCGAACCACCGGTAACGCCAAGGCGTCAGATTCACCGCAGGTTTTTCCGGCCATTGGAAGGGCTCGGCTTGAGGCTGGATGCGCCCGAACGCCAGCATGATCAGGCACGACACCACAAAGAGGATTGCGGCGATGTGCAAGAAGTGCAGCCCGAAGTCATCGAAAAGCTGGGTGTAGCCGTAACAGACGAGATACACCACGAGCGCCACCTTGGCACCCATCGCCGGTACTCGCTTCGTCGCGAAACCCATAAACACGATGGTGAAAATCGGGATGCTGAAGAAACCCGCGACTTTCTGAAAATACTCATAGAAGCCGTCGCTCGCGAACGCAATGAAGGGCGCGATGACCATAGCCGCGAGTGCGAGCACGACTTGCAGACCCTTACCCATGCCGATGAGCTTCTCCTCGGCAATCGGCGCACCACGCTCTTCAGCGATGGGACGAACCACATTGAGAATCGCGATGGTGCTCGTCGAGTTGAGACCCGAATTGAAGGTTGTGAGCGAGGCGCCGAACATCACCGCCGCAATGACGCCGATGAGATACGGCGGCATCACCTCAGCGACCAGTTTCGGATACGCCTCGGCCGAGTTCATCAGCTCGGGTAGCGCGATGAGCGCAATCACACCCGGGAACACGGTGATGGCTGGTGCAATGAACTTGAGCCACGCACCCAACATCATGCCCTTCTGCCCAGCGGCGAGGTTCTTCGACCCCAGGCTGCGCTGCAGAATGTACTGCTCGGCGCCCCAGTAATTGAGATTGACGAGTAGCATGCCCGTGAACAGCGTGTGCCAGGGCACGGGGTGCTCACTATTGCCCCAGGCCGCCAGGTGATCGGGGCGCTCTGTGACGAGGCGCGACCAGCCCGCCCAGAAATCGCCGTCACCGATGTACAGGAGCCCAAAGTACGGCACGAGCAAGCCACCTGCCACAAGCCCTACGCCGTTGAGCGCATCCGATGCGGCAACAGCTTTGAGCCCGCCGAACACTGCGTAGGCGCTACCGACGATGCCGATGGCCCAGACGAGAATCCAGGTCGCCGCCCACTCTGATACCCCGAGCAATCCATCGATATCAAACATACCATTAAATACGACAGCACCCGTATAGAGCACCGGTGGCATAAGGTTCACGATGTAGGACACGAGCAGCAGAACGGCCACCCAGGTGCGCAGCGTACCGCCGTAACGCATGCCCAGAAACTCCGGCGTTGTGGTGACACCGAGCCGCAGGTAAAGCGGCAGCAGAAACTCGGCGACGAGCACCATGGCGAAGATCGACGCGAAGCCGAACATCATGATGCTCATGTTGTAGAGGTACGCGGATTCCGTCTCCCCGACGATGGCGATCGCCGAGATATTCGAAAGGAACAGAGAGCCGCCCACGAGGAACCAACCCAGGTGCCGCCCACCGAGGAAATAGCCTTCGGTCGTACGCAGGTCCTCTCCGCGCGTGAGCCACCATGAGGCGACAGCGATGGCCAGCGTGATGGTGAAGAATGTCGTCAGTGCGAGTGCGTTCATTGCGAATTCAGCTCAAAAAAACGGGGCGAAACCAGTTTGGTCTCGCCCCGCTGCGTCGAATCAGCTCGTCGCCAGGGGAACTCTAGAACGTACCGCGGACGCCAATCTGCCAGCGGGCGCCGTTATCGATAAACGACTCCAGGAAGTTGTCACGTTCGGAGAAGATGTAGAACTGCTCGTCCGTGATGTTGATACCTTCGAGGAAGATTGAGAGCGGCAGCGACGTCTTGTCGTAGAGGTCGTACGACACCGACAGGTCCACTTGCGTGTAGTCATCGAAGAATTCGGCAAAGCCGCCCTCACCCTCGGTCGAGGCCAGGTAAGCGTCCCGGTAGTTCATCGAGAGCTGAGCCTGCCAACCGTAGTTCTCGTAGATCAGCGCAATGTTGTAGGACAGGTCGGAGATGTTCTCCAGCGGCGCATCCTGGCCATTCGCGGTCGCATCACTATCGGAGAGCGTGAGGTTCGCGGAAATGCCGAAACCATTGTCGAGCAGGTATTGCGACGCCAGTTCCAGGCCGTACACCTCCGCTGAGTCGCCATTCTGTGGCTCGGTGATCAGGAAGTTGATCGTCTGCGGACCCAACGGGTTGTTGTTCAGGTCGACCGAGTCAGGAATGGTGATGTCGCGACGGCTGTTGCCGTTGTTGATGAAGTCCGAGATGTTCTTGTAGAACACGGCACCCGTCAGCGACAGGCCGTTATCCCCGTACCACTCAAGCGACGCGTCAAAGTTGTCCGAGCGCACCGCTTCGAGGCTTGGGTTGCCCGACGCCGCTTCTTCCTGACCCGCGTTGATCTGCGTGACCGCAAAGAACGTCGACAGATCGTTGAACGTCGGTCGGGCCAGCGAGCGCGAGAACCCTGCCCGAAGAATGAGGTTGTCGTCGAGATCGAACGCGATGTTGAACGACGGCAGGACGTCAAGGTAGGAGTTGGAGAACGACACGCTGGTAGGTGAACCGAGCGTAATGGCGTTGTTTCCCGACACCGTGTCGATAACGATCTGCTGCAGCGGCGCCTGCGCACCTGTCGACTCGACGTCGGTGTAAGCCAGTCGCAAGCCTGCATTCGCGGTAAACGGCACGCCACCGAAGTCGCCCGTGAAGTTGGCCTGCACGTAGGCGCTCAGGATCGACTCATCAATGTCGCTGGAGCTCGTCGCGTTGAACGTCGGCGATAGGTAGCTCGGCGCACCCGTGAGCTGCGCGAGGTTATCAAACGCGAGTTCAACGACGGCGATATTCGGCGTCAGGAAGTTGCGCGGGATGTTGGCGCCCGTGCTGCCCAGGAAGTCTTCGCCCTGGCCGTTGAACGGGATCAGCAGTCGCGCTAGATCCGAGGCGCCCAGGAAGTCCGAGAACAACAGGGAGCGGTCACAGAAAAAGGCGTTGGAACCAGCGCCCAGCGAGGGCAACGCCACACTCGTGTCGCCACAGAAGCGACCGCCATCTTCGTTATCGAAGACCTTGTTTTCCTTGCCGCGCGAGATGAAGTCAGCACCGAACTGCAGGCTTGAGGTCTCGCTCATCTCAAGCTGGAAATCCGCCCGCAGGGTCAGGATTTCGTCGCTGATCTCATTGGACGAGTTCCGCGAGAAATGCAAGCGTGCGCCTTCTGGCGGCAGCTGGTCGATCCCGACCGTCGTCGTGTCATTCACCGTTGGCAGCGCCGTGAAGTCGATGTTGGGCACCTGACCGTTGAACGTCTGCGTGAAATTGGCGCCCGGGTAGCTGACCACGTAGAAGCTG
>JBCCBB010000104.1:0-9881 GCA_039814545.1 Pseudomonadota bacterium | reverse complement strand
GTTGAGAACGCTGACAGGATGATGTGGATAAGTTGTGGGCGCCTGAAACGGCAGATTTATCCACAGGCGGTACACAGTTAAGGCGCGTGGTTGCGGACAGTTTTCGAACCGCGTGGGAAGGGTATAAACTTCTGATAAATAAAAGTTTATCGGAGTTTTGCACGGCACAGAGCCGGGCTAATAATAACTACAGATTTTCATAAAGAGATTCTTTCTCTTAATAAACAGATCGGGAACGATTGCATGAAACTCACTGTGTCGCGGCAGGCGCTGCTAGGTGCTCTCCAGGCTGTCATTGGTGTCGTAGAGCGACGCCAGACGATGCCGATCCTCGCCAACATCCTGATGCAGGCGAAAGACGACCGCCTGGCCATGACGGCTACGGATATCGAGGTGGAGCTGCAGTCTGGCTGTGAGGCAAAAATCGATATGGCCGGTGATATCACTGTGCCCGGTCGCAAGTTGTTCGACATCGTCAAGGCGTTGCCTGAAGGTGCCGAGCTCAAGCTGGCGCTCAAAGGGGAGCGGCTTGCGGTTCAGAGCGGCCGTAGCCGATTTAGTCTTTCGACGCTGCCCGCTGCTGAGTTTCCCGTGATCGATGACATCGAAGCCACGCAGACACACGAGCTTCCAGTCGACGTCGTCCACCGCCTGCTCGACAAAACCTACTTCGCGATGGCGCAGCAGGATGTGCGGTACTACCTAAACGGTATGCTCATGGAGACTGATGGCGGTGTGATCCGCGCCGTGGCAACGGACGGCCACCGTCTCGCGCTGTGTCAGGCTGAGCTCGACGACAAAAATCTCCCCAGCGAACAAGTCATCGTGCCGCGCAAAGGTGTACTCGAGCTGCAGCGTATGTTGGGTGACGAGGGCAGCCTGTCGGTGAGCATGGGCAAGAACCACATTCGGATTCACTCCGGCGACATTCGCTTCACTTCGAAGCTCATTGACGGTCGTTTCCCCGACTATCAGCGCGTCATTCCTGCGGAAACCGGCAATTACATGGTTGCGGACCGCGATACGCTGCGTCGGGCCTTGCAACGCGCGGCCATCTTGTCGAACGAGAAATACCGCGGCATCCGGCTAGAGATCCGCGACAGTGGCGCGAAAATCATGGCGCATAACCCCGAGCAGGAAGAAGCCGAAGAGCAGGTCGAAGTCGAATACAGCGGCGAAGACATTGAGATCGGCTTCAACGTCACTTACCTGCTTGACGCCATCGGTGCGGTGGACAACGACAGCGTTCGCATCAGCTTGAACGATGCCAACTCCAGCTGCGTCATCACAGTCCCCGATATCGAGCAATCGGACGCAAAATACGTTGTCATGCCCATGCGGCTGTAGGCCCGGGCGCAAAGGAGCGTGATTCTCCAGCGGCTCCAGATCGCCAATTTCCGCTGCATAACTGAGCTCGATCTAGCGCTGACCTCACCGGTGAGTGTCATTGCCGGGCCCAACGGTGCCGGTAAGACGAGCCTCATCGAAGCTGCCTACTACGCCACGCGCGGTCGCTCATTCCGTCAACCTCGCAGCGAGCGGCTGGTTCGCCACGGCCAATCGACCTTCCGGATCATTGCGACGCTTCAACTTGGCGGGCGGGCACGCCGCGTTGGGCTTGAGTATGGGCGCGGCGTGCACCGAATTCGGATTGACGGTGCGGACGCCCGCAACTTGGCTGATATCGGCGGCAAGCTCGTTTTGCAGGTGATCGAGCCGGAAATCCACCAACTGGTGTCCGAAGGACCCGATGGGCGACGCCGTTTCCTGGATTACGGGGTGTTCCACGTGGAACCTCGCTATCTGGCGGCCTGGCAGCGCTACCGGAAGACGCTCAAGCAGCGCAACGCCGTGCTTCGGGCGGGCGGGTCATCAGCCCAGCTACAAACCTGGGACCAGGCGCTGGTAACCGCCGGGGAGCTGATCGATGGCTACCGAAATGGTTACGCACAGCTGTTGCGAGATCCCATTGCGGAAACGGCGTCGCGACTGGGCCTAGAGCAGATCGATGTGGCGTATCGCCCGGGCTGGGAATCGGGGCAGACGATGCTCGATGCGCTGGCGGCGAGCATCGAGCGAGACCGACAACTCAAGCAGACAACGGTCGGACCGCACCGCGCGGATTTGCGGGTGACCTGGTCGGGGAGACTCGCGAAGAGCGTCGTGTCTCGCGGGCAGCAGAAGCTCCTGGCCTCGTCCTTGATCCTGGCCCAGGCGCGCTTGCTGGCGGGTCTCAAGAACGACGAGGCCGTGATGCTGGTCGATGATCCTGCTGCAGAGCTGGATTCGGGCGCGTTGGGTCGGCTGATGCGAGAGCTGGAGACCATGCCGGGGCAGCTCGTGATCACAGGTCTCAGCGCCGATATTCCCGGCTTGCCCACCTCTCACGACGTGTTCCACGTGGAACACGGGGCGCTGCTACCCTGATCCGGCCGCCGTTGTTCCACGTGGAACAACGCGTTCCCTCCCAAACGCAGCCGAAAACGGCGATGCTGAATGTCGCCAAATCAGTTTGACCGCCGTGAGCGGCTCAGAGAGCCCAGTTTGCCGCCAGCAGCATAGGGGGTAGTGGTATAATGCCGAGCTGCCCCGGGAGGCAATCTATGACCGACGAGACCCAATACGACTCCAGCAATATCAAGGTCCTCAAGGGCCTTGAGGCCGTGCGCAAGCGCCCGGGCATGTACATCGGCGACACCGATGACGGCACGGGCCTGCACCACATGGTGTTTGAGGTCGTCGACAACAGTATCGATGAGGCGCTGGCCGGTTATTGCTCACGGATCGTGGTCACAATCCATGACGACACGTCCGTCAGCGTTGATGACGACGGGCGAGGCATCCCCGTCGATCTGCACCCCGAAGAACAGCGCTCCGCGGCCGAGGTCATCATGACCGTCCTGCACGCGGGCGGTAAGTTCGATGACAACAGCTACAAGGTCTCAGGCGGTCTCCATGGCGTGGGCGTCTCCGTGGTCAACGCGCTCTCGCACCGGCTGGCGCTGACGATTCGCCGCGACGGGTCGCTCTGGCGCCAGGAATACAGCATGGGCGAGCCGCAGGCTGCGCTTGCGCGTGTGCGGGATACGGACCGTACGGGCACCCACATCCGGTTCTGGCCCAGCGACACGATCTTCTCGGACACCGAATTCCACTACGAGATCCTGGCCAAGCGCCTGCGCGAGCTGTCGTTCCTGAACTCCGGGATCCACATTGAGCTCGTCGATGAACGCAGCGACTCGCGGGACGTGTTCAAGTACGAGGGCGGCATCCGGGCGTTCGTTGAGCACCTGAACCGCAACAAGAACCCCATTCACGAGCGCGTCTTCTACTTCGAGACGATGCGCGACGATGTGACCGTGGAAGCGGCGCTGCAGTGGAACGATGCCTACCAGGAGAACATGTTCTGCTACACCAACAACATCCCGCAGCGGGATGGCGGCACGCACATGGCCGGGTTCCGCTCGGCACTGACGCGCACACTGAACAATTACATCGACCGCGAATTTAACAACAAGAAGGCGGCCAACCCCACGGGTGACGACGCCCGCGAGGGCATGACGGCCGTGTTGTCGGTCAAGGTGCCCGACCCCAAATTCTCGTCGCAGACCAAGGACAAACTGGTCTCGTCGGAGGTCAAAGGCATCGTCGAGTCGGCCATGAACGCCGCGCTTGAAGAGTTCCTACTCGAGGATCCCACGGCGGCCAAGAGCATTGTGGCCAAGATCATGGACGCGGCCCGCGCCCGTGAAGCGGCGCGCAAGGCCCGCGAGATGACGCGACGCAAAGGGGCACTCGATATTGCCGGGTTGCCCGGCAAGCTCGCCGACTGCCAGGAGAAGGACCCGGCCCTGTCAGAGCTGTTCCTGGTCGAGGGTGACTCGGCGGGCGGCTCCGCAAAGCAGGGGCGGGATCGCCGCACCCAGGCAATCCTTCCGCTCAAGGGAAAAATCCTCAATGTGGAAAAAGCACGCTTCGACAAGATGCTTTCTTCCGCTGAGGTGGGAACACTGATTACCGCACTGGGATGCGGCATCGGTCGAGAAGAGTTTGATATCACCAAACTACGGTACCACCGCATCATCATCATGACGGATGCTGATGTCGATGGTTCCCACATCCGTACCCTTTTGCTCACATTTTTCTACCGACAAATGCCAGATCTGATCGAAAACGGGTACGTTTATATCGCGCAGCCCCCACTTTATAAGGTAAAACGCGGCAAACAAGAAATTTACGTCAAGGATGATGGCGAACTCAACGCCTATCTCCTCACCAGCGCGCTAGACGGTGCTGAGCTTCGCGTCAACGAGGGTGCGCCGCCCATGGCGGCCGAAGCGCTAGAGACGCTCGCCAACCTCCACATGCGCGTTGAGTCGGACATTGAGCGACTCTCGCAGCGCTATGACGAACCCGTTCTGCGCACCCTCACCAAGCTACCGCGTCTGGGCAGTGATCTGTCGGACAGAGACCCGGCGCTGGCGGAGTGGGTCGCCAAACTCGATGCTGCACTGCCCAAGCGCGACCCAGATGTGCGACCGTTGCGTGGCGGCGATGCGCACTATGAGGCGCGATTGGCGGGCAACGACGATGACGACGCTGATCACTGGTACGTCGTGGTCCACAAGACGCGCCATGGTGTGACCACGGCCCAGCACATCGAGCAGCCGTTCTTTGAGCGTGGCGATTACCACCGCCTGACGGAATACGGCGGCGAAGTGGGTACGCTTATCGAGCCGGGCGCTACCGCAAAGCGTGGCGAGCGTTCCTCTGAGATCGCAAACTTTGGTGCGGCCATCGACTGGCTGCTCAGCGAGGCGCGTCGCGGTCAGACGATTCAGCGCTACAAGGGTCTCGGCGAAATGAACCCCGACCAGCTCTGGGACACCACGGTGAACCCCGACACGCGTCGACTCATGCAGGTGAAGATTGAAGACGCGATTGCCGCGGACCAGATCTTTACGACGCTCATGGGTGATCAGGTGGAGCCGCGTCGCGAATTCATCGAGCAGAACGCCATGGCGGTGTCTAACCTCGATATCTAAATCCGGTCGGGGAGCGTGCTCCCGTCCGGAGCCGCGACGGCTAGCTGACGGAAGCGGCGCGCGCCGACGCCTCGGCACGACGCCCGCCCATCTTCGCAATCTCTGCCTCGACCCAGGCCTGGATTTCCGCGTTGACCGTCTTAAGGTCGCGGTCGCCCACTTCGATAGGTTTACCGACCACGAACGTCACTGTGCCCGGGTGTTTCATGATGCCCCGCCGCGGCCAGAACGCGCCCGCGTTGTGGGCGACGGGCACGATGCGTCGACCTGACGCAGCAGCGAGTGCGGCACCGCTCACCCCGTAGCGTCGCGTCTCCCCGTGACGCACGCGCGTGCCCTCGGGAAAGATCATCACGTTGATCCCTTCGTCGAGTCGTTCCTGCCCGAGGCCGATGACTTGTTTCACGGCGTTGCGCCCGCCGCCGCGATTGATGGCAATGGGTTTGAGTTGCGACAACGCCCAGCCAAAAATTGGGATCCACTTGAGCTCGCGCTTAAGAACCCAGGTCTGTCGCGGAAAGATGATGATCTCAGCCAGCGTTTCCAACGCCGAGGAGTGCTTCAGCAGATATACGGACGCCTCATCGGGAATGTTCTCGCGCCCGATGACACGGTAGTCGAGCCCGCAGAGGATTTTGAGGCTCGCCATGATCATCCGAATCCAGGACTGCGCGATCGAGAAGCGAATCCGGTAAGGCAGCGGCGCCGCGATGACCAGCACCACCGACCAGACGGCAACGCTCGCAAACATCCAAACCGTGAAGATAACGGAGCCGAGCCATTGGAAGACGAGCCTCACGCTGTCACCTCGGAAACAACGGCAGCGAGATCATCGGCAACTTGCACACGCGGCCACCAGTCGGGTGGATTGTCCGCAGCTTGCGCCAGTGACCGGGGACCCTTACCCGAACGTACCAACCACAGTTCCGCGCCAACGCGGTCACCGGCCTCGAGGTCCCGCAGGGAATCGCCGATCACAATCGCCGAGTCTAGCGGCAATCCTGTGTCGTTGGCCAAACGGGTGTAGAGCCCCGTGCGCGGCTTGCGACCGCGGCAACCTTCGTCGGGGTGATGTGGGCAAAAGGCAATGGCGGCGATCTCGCCACCCGCAGCGCGCACAAGCCGCCGCAACTTACGGTGCATGCCGTAGACAGTTTCTCGCGTGAACAGACCCCGGCTAACACCCGACTGATTGCTCGCCACTGTCACGACGAAGCCTGCCTTGTGCAGCCGGGCAATCGCGTCGATGCTACCGGGCAGCGGCTGCCACTCGGCAATGCTGCGGACAAAACGGTCGCTGTCGGCGTTGATCACGCCGTCCCGATCAAGAATGACAAGCCGGGCCATATCGCCTCAGCCGCCGGTTCCCGGTTGCAGCTCGGACACGTCGGCGACCTCGAGGAACAAGCCGCGCACATCACTGAGCAAGGCCAGCCGATTGCGCCGTACAGCCGTGTCTTCTGCCATAACCATGACGTCATCGAAGAAGCTATCCACCACGGGCTGTAGCGAGGCAAGAGTCGACAAGGTCGCTGTGTAGTCGCGTTCGGCAATCATCGGCCGCGTTTCGGTCTGCGCCTGCACCATCGCGTTGGCCAGCGCGATCGCGGCAGGCTCGGTCAGCGTGGTGACATCGAGTGTGCTGCCAGCGTCGACGCCGGCGCTGCGAAGGATATTGACGATGCGCTTGTTGGCAGCAGCCAGGGCTTCGGCCTCTGGCAGCGCCACAAACTGCGCCACTGCCCGCAAACGCTGATCGAAATCGAGCACCGAACGCGGCGTCCTTTCGAGCACGGCGTCGAACAGATCCGTACGGGCGATACCCGCCTCTCGGCTGTAGTAATGCCGCAGGCGCTCCATGACAAAGTCATAGAGGTCGTCGGCAAGCTCGGGATGCTTGGTCGTATCGACGGGCTGCAGGGCCACGGCCTCCGCGAGTGCCGCAACGAGGTCAATATCGAGCGCGCCCTCAATCAGGATGCGGACCAGACCCACGGCTGACCGCCGCAATGCGAACGGGTCGCGGCTACCCCCAGGGCGTTTGCCAATCGCAAAGATGCCGGCCAGTGTGTCGAGCCGATCCGCAACGGAAAGCACCTGGCCAGCGGCACCCGAGGGAATGGCGTCACCGGCAAAGCGCGGAAAGTACTGTTCTCGAATCGCTGTAGCGACCCCCTCACTCTCGCCGTCATGGCGCGCGTAATGGCCGCCCATGATGCCTTGCAGGTCCGGAAACTCGCCGACCATGTCGGTGACGAGATCGCAGCGCGCCAGCTCAGCTGCGCGTATCGCATCTTTGGCGTCGACGCCCAGCGCCTCGCACAGGTGCCTGCAAAGCGCGGACACGCGCCTTACCTTATCGCCGATGCTGCCAAGCGCGCGCTGGTAGACCACCTCATCAAGACGCGTACGGCGTGACTCGAGCCGCGCAGAGGTATCGTTGCCCCAGAAAAAGGCCGCATCAGACAGCCGCGGTGCCACAACGCGTTCATTGCCGCGCCGCACCTCGTCGGGCGCGACGCTCTCGATATTCGCCATGGTCACGAACGCGTTACGCGCAGAGCCGTCCGCGTCGACCACTGGGAAGTAGCGCTGGTGTTTCTTGAGGGTGCTCTCGAGCACCTCACCAGGCAGCTTCAAAAAGCCCGCATCAAATTCGCCGAGCACCGCGACGGGCCAGTCACACAGTGCGGCCACCTCGTCGATAAGTGCTGCGTCCTCAACAAGCTGACCGCCAACTTCCGCGGCCGCTGCGACCGCGCGCGACCATACGCGCTCTCGACGCTCAGAGAACCGCGCAATGACGAAGGCCTCCCGCATCGCTGATTCGTAGTGTGACGGCGCGTCGATCGTCACCCCGTCTGGGTGGTGGAAGCGGTGCCCACGCGATTCGCGCCCCGACTCAACGCCATAGAGCGACGCCGCAACCACGTCATCGCCGTGCAGCATGACCAGCCAATGCAGCGGCCGAATGAAGCCCGTCTCGCTGTCACCCCATCGCATGCGGCGGGGGATCGGCAGGGCGTCGAGGCTCTCCGCCACCATGTCACCGAGCAGTGCGCTAGCGGATTCGCCCTTGCGGTGGGCCTCAAACACGAGCCACTCACCCTTGTCCGAGCTCTGACGATCCAGGTCCGCAACAGCGACGCCCGCCTTTGACGCAAACGCTTCCGCGGCGCGTGTGGGTTTGCCGTCGTCGTCAAATGCGACGCGCACGGGTGGGCCCCGCATGAGTTCGGTCTCGTCGGGCTGTCGTCGCTCAAGATCACGAATAAGCACGGCCAGCCGTCGCGGCGCGGCGAATGACTCGATGTCACCAAAGCCCAGGCGGGCCGCAACCAGCCGTTCGCGCAACCCCGCTTCGAGCGCGGCCGACAACGGCTGCATCGCGAGCGGCGGCAACTCTTCCATGCCGATCTCAATCAGGCAGTCTTCGTGCGTACTCACCGCGCGATCCTCAGCTCGCCTTGGCCACAGACGCCACCATCGGGAAACCGATGGCCTCGCGTCGGGCGTAGTACGCCTCGGCAACGGCCCGCGCCAGTGCCCGCACCCGCAGGATGTAGGCCTGGCGCTCGGTCACGGAAATCGCCTGTCGCGCGTCGAGCAGATTGAACGTGTGAGAGGCTATCAACACCTGGTCGTAGGCAGGCAAGGGCAGGTCAGCCTCGATGAGGCGTTGGCAGTCCGTTTCGGCTTGATCAAAGGCAGTAAACAACGCCGCCGTGTCCGCGTGCTCAAAGTTGTACGTCGACTGCTCGACTTCGTTCTGGTGGAACACGTCGCCGTAGGTGATACGGCCCAGCGGGCCGTCCGTCCAGACGATATCGAAAATGCTCTCGACGTCCTGGAGGTACATGGCGATGCGCTCCAGCCCGTAGGTGATCTCACCCGTGACGGGGCGACACTCCAGACCACCGGCCTGCTGAAAGTACGTGAACTGCGTAATTTCCATGCCGTTGAGCCAGACCTCCCAGCCCAGCCCCCAGGCACCCAACGTCGGCGATTCCCAGTTGTCCTCGACGAAACGGATGTCGTGCACGGCCATATCGATGCCCAGTGCCCGAAGAGAGTTGAGGTACAGCTCCTGGATCTCGATCGGCGAGGGCTTGATGACCACCTGGTACTGATAGTAATGCTGCAGTCGAAACGGGTTATCGCCATAGCGACCGTCCGTGGGCCGGCGGCAGGGTTGCACGTAGGCGGCGCTCCAGGGCTCAGGCCCTATCGACCTCAGGAACGTTGCTGGGTGGAACGTACCCGCACCAACGGGCAGGTCGATGGGTTGCTGGATCACGCAACCCCGCGCCGCCCAGTAATGCTGCAGCGTCAGGATCAGGTCCTGAAAGGTCTGCGGCACCGTCGTGGCGACGGCCGCGGGCTTGGTCGAATCTGTCATGTTGGTTGGCTCTTGGCAGCCTCAATGGGGGCCTCAGGCCGCCCGGCAGCCGCGCAGTATAGCCGTTTCGACCCCAACAGTTGACGTCCGCGCGTCCCCCCACGAAGGATCGCGCACTATTTTGGACATCTACTATTTTGTAGCGCACGATAATGGTGCATAACATGCTGCGTAGCGCTCACCAGACCCATATAAATCAGTGGTTTAAGTAATTCCCCGCCTGGCACGGTTTCTGCACTATTTTTGCGCACACGGCAATCAATACGGTTTTCGGGGGACAGGGCTGCGCTTGCCACGGCATGCGGCGGTCGCCACGGCCGCTGATTTACCCGTAATGACACCAAGACCACTGCCGTCACCAACGACGACACTCAATCCGGGAGGATCACCGCATGAGCAGCGCTGACGATGTAATCAGCACCATCAAGGAGCACGAC
>JBCCBB010000083.1:0-11708 GCA_039814545.1 Pseudomonadota bacterium | reverse complement strand
GTGAGCACCCACACAAATTATCTGATTTGCTTTTTAAAGAGCGCCCGACACACCGCCAACCATCCATTTGGTGGTCGGCACAAGTGTGCCGGGAAAGACCATCAATTATACCGGTGAAACAGGGCTGGTCAACAGCGTTTGTGTCACTTTTTTGGCTTTTCGACCCAGCGCCAGGGGCGGTGTGATCGTTGCCATTCGGGGCCTTGATGGCCAACTCGGGGCGACTTGTCCCCGAGCGGGCTGCGCAGTATAGGGCCTCGCCGCGAGGCGTCAACCCTTTTGTGACATTTTTTTTGCGGGGCCTGATCAGGCGCTCGGCCGGGCCCATTCCATGTAGACGTCACAGCGTTCATAGGCCGACACGTCGGGCCGCTCGGTGTGCTGAAAACCTGCTGATTCGTAGAGTTTCAGGGCCGGCCCCAGCGAACGATGCGACTCGAGGAACAGCACCTGTTCGCCACTCGCCTGGAACCAGCCCAGAACCGCCTCGATGAGCAGCCGGCCGATCCCGCGCCCCTGCGCGCGCGGTGTGACCCCCATTTTGCTGAGCTCCGCCCGGCCACCGCCCTCGGGGCGGACGGCACAGGTGCCCAGCACCTCGTCCCCGTCGAGTGCAAAAAAGATCTCGCCGCCGGCATCGATGATGTAGCTCTGGGGGTTATCGAGGGTGGCCGAATCCTTCGGCTCTATTGAGAAGAAGCGCTCTATCCACTCGGCGTTGATCCGCCGAAAGTCGGGCGCGCGGTCGGCGCTGAATGGCACGATGATCACACCGTCCAGCGCCGCGGTGCTCATTCGCCGATGGAGTCGATTTCGGCTTTGTACTTCTCAACCAGCGCGATATTGCTGGCCGGCGCACGATCAAACAGCTGTATCGCGCCCAGCACCTGACGCTCGAGCGCCTGGTACTGCGCCTCGGGCAACTGGCCCTTCATCGCTTGCAGCTGCTGCACCGCCATGTCGAGCTCGGCCTTCTGGTCGCGCATGGCGAGCGCACCCATGGCCAACATGACGTTGTGCACGACGACTTTGAACTCAGGGCCGTCAAAGTCGTAGCGAGACAGCACCGAGTTGGCCTCGGCATTGGCCTGGATCGCATCGAACATGGACGGCGAGTCCGTATTGATCGCCCCGTCCATGGCCTCGATCTCTTCCATGGCACCCAGCAGGCGCTTCATCTCGCCCTCAGTGATGTCGCGGACTTCGGTCTGCTCCAGCTCTGCCATCCAGGCGTTTGCGTCAGCGGCGTTCTGCGCCTGAGCGACACCCGCAAGCCCCATCACGAGTGCCAGCAAGAGCACGCGTACTTTATTGAGTTGGTTCATGTTCCAGTCCCTTCTGTTCTCAACCTAATCGAAACTCTGGCAAATCGGCGACGACCGACCTGCATCACAATATCCACACCGGGCGCGAAACTCGTCGCCCTATCCTCGATGCGCTCGCCGTCGACTCGGACAGCACCCTGCCCGATCATGCGGAACGCCTCCGAGGTGCTCGACACGAGCCCCGCGGCTTTCAGGACATGGGCGACGCCCATTCCTGCGGCATCGGCCGCGACGACCACCTCGGGCAGATCCTCGGGCACGGCGTGCTTTTGAAAGCGCGCCACGAAATCCCGCTGCGCGGCCTCGGCGGCACCCGCGTCGTGAAAGCGCGCCACAATCTCGCGGGCGAGCTCAAACTTCACGTCGCGCGGGTTGCGCCCGTCGGCGACGGCGTCCTGCAGGGCCTTTATGTCGTCGACCGCGCGGAAGCTCAACAGTTCGTAATACCGCCACATGAGCGTGTCGCTGATCGACATGAGTTTGCCGAACATCTCGCCGGGCGCGTCGGTGATCCCGATGTAGTTGCCCAGTGACTTTGACATCTTCTGAACGCCATCGAGCCCCTCAAGCAGCGGCATGGTCAGCACCACCTGCGGCTTCTGCCCGGCGTCCTGTTGCAACTGGCGCCCCACCAGCAGGTTGAATTTCTGGTCGGTACCGCCCAACTCCACATCTGCTTCCAGCGCGACCGAGTCGTAGCCCTGCACAAGCGGGTAGAGAAACTCATGGATCGCGATGGGCTGCCCGCCCGCGTAGCGCTTCGAAAAGTCATCGCGTTCGAGCATCCGCGCCACGGTGTGGCTTGCGGCAAGCCGGATCATGCCGGCGGCACCCAGCTCGTTCATCCAGGTTGAATTGAACGCAATCCGGGTCCGCTCGGGGTCCAGGATCTTGAAGATCTGGGTCTCGTAGGTGCGAGCATTTTCGGCAATCTCTTCGGGCGACAGCGGCGGCCGGGTTGCGTTCTTGCCGCTGGGGTCGCCAATCAGGCCCGTGAAGTCCCCGATCAGGAACACCACATCGTGCCCAAACTGCTGGAACTGACGCATCTTATTAATAAGAACGGTGTGCCCCAGATGCAGATCGGGTGCGGTGGGGTCAAAACCGGCCTTGATCACCAGGGGTCGCCCTTCGGCCAGGCGGGTCTTGAGCGCGCCCTCGGGCAGCACCTCTTCGGTGCCGCGCATCAGTTCTGCGAGCTGTGCCGCAGCGTCAGTCATGGGGTGAGATTCCGTCGAACAGGGCGCCTGGGCGCCGGAATCTCGATTATGACCTGTCCCAGACCTGCTGACACCCCATGCGGGCGCCCGCGCGTCAGCTTTTGACTAAATTGAAGTCTGCGATTACCCTTCCCGAAACTATAACCGGAACAGTGCGTTGCACCGCAAACCGAGTCCGATTCGTCACGACTACAATATCAGCGCGAACCCGCGCGGCGGTGCAGCATCCCGGCCGCACCATGTGCTGTGGTTTGTTGCTGGCCTGGGCCTGCCCCTTTTGGCACTGATTCTTGGGCTCGCGTTTCGTGATGCCGCCCCGACTGAACTGACCCTCGACGCTGCGACGGATACCGTCACCGCGTCAGCCGCTGCACCCGCCCGGGCCGAGGTCTTGCTAGACGCCCAGCCCGCGGTCGAGTTGCCGGCCGCCACCGAACCGCCCGCACCCGCTTACGACAGCCTCGTACTCAAAGTGGCGTCCGGCGATACACTCGACGGGTTGTTCCGCAAAAACCAGCTCAACATCGCAGACCTCATTACGATCTCTCGACTGCCCGACGCCAAACAGCCGTTGCGTGTTTTGAAACCCGGCGATGAGCTCGAGATCACGCACGACGCGGGTCGCATCATGTCGCTCGCTCGCAATCTCGATTTGCACAACCGGCTTGAAGTAAACCGTGACGATGCCGGTCGCTTTACGGCCACGCTCGAAGAGCGCGCCGTCGAGTACCGCCAAGTGATGCGGCACGGTGTCATCGAAACGTCTTTGTTCGAGTCGGCCGCTGCAATCGGTTTGTCGGACAAGGTCATCATGAACGTCGCCGGCATCTTCGCCTGGGACATCGACTTCGTTTACGACATCCGTGTTGGCGACGAGTACTACGTGATCTTCGAAGAACTTTGGCAGGACGGCGAGAAGATCGACGACGGCGAAATCGTCGCCGCAGAGTTTGTGAACCAGGGCGACGCCTACCAGGCGCTGCGTTATATCAGCCCCGACGGCAGCAGCGACTACTTCAACCCCGACGGCCGCAGTGTCCGCAAAGCGTTTGTCCGTGCGCCTGTCGACTTCAAACGCATCAGCTCAGGCTTCAACCCGAACCGTCGCCACCCGATTCTCAACACCATTCGTGCACACCGTGGCGTCGACTACTCGGCACCGCGCGGTACGCCTGTTATGGCAGCCGGTGACGGCAAGATCTCATTCCGCGGCACGAAGAATGGCTACGGTCGCGTGGTTATTCTGCAGCACGGCGGCAACATCTCGACACTCTACGCACACCTTTCAAACTTCAGAAAGGGCCAGGGCGTGGGCACGCGCGTGAAGCAGGGACAGGTTATCGGCTTTGTCGGCATGACAGGCCTGGCCACGGCACCGCACTTACACTATGAGTACCGACTCAACGGCGTTCACCGTAATCCGCGCACCGTATCGCTGCCACAGGCGGATCCGATTCGCGCCGAGTTCCGCGAAGACTTCGAGCGTATGACCGGCCCCGTGCTCGCCGAACTCGAACGCTTCAAGCGCATGCAGATGGCATCGATCGACACCGGCGAGGCCGCGGCGCTTTAAGCGCCTGCGGCACCCACGCTTGCTATACGTCGGCCTGATCTCGGGCACCAGTGCCGATGCCATCGACGCCGCACTCGTCGACATCGACGGCGACACGATCCAAACCGTAGCCACCCACAGCCATGCGTTTGCGCCCGAGCTTGGCGCGAGACTCGCCGATGCACTTGCCACGCCGGCCACACTGACGGCCCTGGCCTGCGGATCACTCGACGCCGCACTCGGACACGCATTCGCCGCAGCGGCACTGTCCGTTATCGAAAAGGCGGGTGTCGATGCCGATACCGTGCGCGCGATTGGCAGCCACGGCCAAACGCTGTTCCACGCGCCCGATGGCCCTGAGGCGTTCACGCTCCAGGTTGGCGACCCGGCGCGCATCGCCCTGGCAACCCGCATCACCACCGTCGCTGACTTCCGGCGCGCCGATGTTGCGGCCGGTGGCCAAGGCGCGCCACTGGCACCCCTGCTTCACGACGCGTTACTCGGCGGCACCGACGTCCACCGCGCGGTGCTGAACCTGGGCGGCATCGCCAACCTCTCATTGCTGCAGCCCGGCCTGCCCGTACGCGGTTTTGACACGGGACCAGCGAACACGCTCATGGACCAATGGGCCACGCTGACAGGTAATCGCACGCACGATGCCGGCGGCGCCCTGGCCGCGCGCGGCACCGTTGACGTCGCGTTGCTCGACGCCCTTGGCGACGACCCCTACTTTGCGCTGCCCGCGCCCAAGAGCACGGGGCGCGAGCATTTCGATCGCGACTGGCTCTTGTCCCGCGTCGGCGTGACAGCGAAGGCAGCGTCCGAGCTGAAAACCGAGCGCGTCGCGGATATCATGACCACACTGTGTGCGCTGACGGTGACAACAGTCGCCGATGCGTTGCACCGTGCCGCTGGTGAGACCGTGGCGCAGGGTGTCGAGCTCATCGCCTGCGGCGGCGGGTGTCACAACCCCGAGCTTCTGCGGCGTCTGGCAGGAATTGATGGCGTCAGCCGCCTGGCCACCACCGCAGACTTCGGTATCGATCCGGACTACGTTGAAGCGACCCTGTTCGCCTGGCTGGCGGCACAGCGCATCGCGGGGCAACCCATCGACACGCGCACGATCACAGGCGCGCGTCATCGTGTGATGGCGGGCAGTGTTTACGAACCCATCGTGGAGTAACGCCGCATGAGTGCCGAAGAGAAAACGCTCAAGCACGACACAGCTGCCGCCGCGGAAAGCGAGGCGAGTCTGCCCGAGCACTTCCTGAACCGCGAACTGTCCCTGCTCGAGTTCAACAAGCGCGTGCTGGCCCAGGCGGCAGACACGCGCCTGCCCTTGCTCGAACGACTGCGCTTCCTCTGCATCTCCTGCACCAATCTCGACGAGTTCTTCGAGATCCGCGTGTCCGGCCTCAAGCAACGCGAAGAAATCGGCACCTCGCCGCCCGGCCCCGACCAACGCACGGCGCAACAGGTCCTGGAGCTGGTGTCGACCGAAGCACACCAACTCGTCGCAGCCCAATACGAAGAACTCAACCAGCGCATGTTGCCGGCGCTGGCCGAGGCCGGCATTCGGTTCCTGCGTCGCAACAACTGGACGGACTCGCAGCGCGAATGGCTGCATGCGCACTTCGTCAATCAGATTCTGCCTGTGCTCACACCGCTCACGCTCGACCCGGCGCGCCCGTTTCCGCAGATCCTGAACAAGAGCCTCAACTTCATCGTCGCGCTGCGCGGCCGCGACGTGTATGGCCGCCGCCGGCATCGCGGCCTCGTGCAGGCACCCCGGTCCCTGCCGCGACTCATTAAGGTGCCCGCCGACCTCGAAGGCTCGGGCGAAGAGGACTACGTATTCCTCTCATCGATTATTCACGAGTTTGTCGAGGCGCTTTTCCCGGGGCTCACCGTTGACGGTTGTTATCAGTTCCGCGTGACGCGAAACGGCGACCTCTATGTCGACGACGAGGAAGTCGAGGACCTGATCCGCGCGCTTGAAGGTGAGCTCGCCGCCAGCCGCTACGGCGCGGCCGTGCGGCTTGAGGTTGCGGCCGAGTGTACCGAAGAGCTGTCCACCTTCCTGCTCGACCATTTCGAGCTCACGCCGAACGACCTCTATCGTGTCAATGGGCCGGTGAACCTGAACCGGCTCAGCATGGTTGCCGACACCTCGCCGCGCGACGAGCTCAAGTACCAGCCGTTCACGCCCAACATTCCCGACGCACTGATCCAGGCCGACAACCTGTTCGACGCGCTGCAGAAGAAGGACGTGCTGCTGCACCACCCGTTCCAGTCGTTTGTGCCCGTCATTGATTTGCTGGCATCGGCCGCCGCCGACCCGAACGTGCTGGCCATCAAACAGACGCTGTACCGCACGGGCCCGGACTCACCCATTGTGGACCAGCTAGTCGCTGCGGCGCGTGCCGGTAAGGAAGTGACGGTCGTCGTCGAGCTCATGGCACGTTCTGACGAAGCCGCCAACATCGATTTGTCGAGCCGGCTTCAGGAAGCTGGCGCGCACGTTGTATTTGGCGTTATCGGTTACAAGACGCACGCGAAGATTCTCCTGATCGTACGGCGCGAGAACGATGCCCTCGTTCGTTACGCACATCTCGGCACAGGCAACTACCACCCGAAGACGACGCGGCTCTACACCGACTACGGGCTGCTGACCTCACGCGATGCCATTTGCGAGGAGGTGCACAACGTCTTCATGCAGCTCACGAGTCTCACGGACCAGCAAGGCCACAAGCTGCTGCTGACCTCACCGTTCAAGCTGCACAAGAAACTGCTGAGCTACATCCGTCGCGAGCGTCGCAACGCGCTCGCCGGCAAGCCCGCACGCATCATGGCCAAAGTGAACGGCCTCGTGGAGCCACGCATCATCACGGCGCTCTACGCCGCCGCGCGGGCGGGGGTCCAGATCGACCTCATCGTGCGCGGCATCTGCATCCTGCGCCCGGGCGTGCCGGGGCTCTCAGAGAACATCCGCGTGCGTTCGATCGTCGGGCGCTTCCTCGAGCACTCACGCATCTACTACTTTCACAACGACGGTGAAGAAGCGTTGCTGCTCTCAAGCGCGGACTGGATGGAGCGAAACTTCTTCCGGCGCGTGGAAGTGGCCTTCCCCGTACGCCGCAAGTCGCACATCGAGCGCGTGAAGAACGACCTGCAGCTCTACCTCGACGACACGGCCGAGGCCTGGGCCCTGCAATCGGATGGCCGTTACGAACGGGTAGCAACGCAGAGCGGCGCTGACCCCGTCAGCGCGCAATCGACCCTACTGGCGCGCTACAGCGCACCGCTCTGAGGGCAACGTCATCGATTCCACGCCCAGCGTGTAACCCCAGCTCTTGATCAGCGCGCGCTCGCGGTCGATGTCGGCGCGCGTCAACGGGTTGGCGTCGAGCCAGTCGGCATCAAAGCCCAGAGTGAGTTGACGCGCGGCAAGCTTAATCGTCAGCGCAGCCGGTGAGGCATCACTGCGGTTGCGGTTGATGAGTACGGCCAGGCGCAGCAGCACGGTCAATAGCCGCACGTCTTCCTGCACGGGGCGACTCGCCGAACCCGCGTGCGCCGCCGACGGTCGCTTGCGCTGATTCGCCAGCATGAAGGCCAGCAACTGCTGCTCAGCCGCCGGGAATCCTGGCAAGTCGGCGTGGCGCACGACATAAGCGCCGTGCTGATGGAAATCAGCGTGGGCGATATCAAGCCCGATTTCATGCAGGTGGCCCGACCACTTGAGCAACAGGCGCGCGAGCTCCGGGTCCATCTCAAGCTCGGGCTTGAGCGCATCGAACAGCTGCAGCGCCGTCTCGCGGACGCGCCGCGATTGCGCCTGATCGACGTGATAACGCTCGGCGAGTGCAATGACACTGCGCACACGAGCATCGGCGTGTTGCAGGCGCCCGACGAGGTCGTAAAGCACGCCCTCACGCAATGCACCGTCGGACTCGATAAGCCCATCAATCGACAGCGTCCGCATGATTTCGGCGAGAATCGCGAGCCCGCCGGGCCAGACCTCGGCGCGGCGGTCGGACAAACCTGGCAGCGACAGCTGTTTGATGTGTCCTGCGGCGATAACCTTTTCGATCAGCGCCTCGACGTGTGGCAGGCGTAGCGGTTCATCAGACGCGATCAAACCGACCTCGCGCGCCACAGCAATCGTGGAGCGGATCGTGCCTGAGGCACCGATGGCCGTCAGCCAACCGCTCTCGCGGAAAATCGTCTTCACGGGGCGCAGCTTGAGACTGGCCGACATGCGCGCCTCAGCAAATCGCTCGACGCTCAGCGCGCCATCCGGAAAGAACCGTTCCGTCTTGACGACGCAGCCCATGCCCAGACTCTCCAGCGCCGCAGCTTCGAGGCCTTCGCCCACGATGAGCTCCGTACTGCCGCCGCCGATATCGATAACGAGTCGGCGACCCGACTCGGGCGGCAGGCTCTGCGCCACGCCCAGGTAGATGAGCCGCGCCTCTTCGACACCCGCGACAATTTCGATGGGATGGCCCAGCACGCGCTCGGCCTCGGAGAGAAAACCCGCGTCCTTGCGCACGCGACGCAGCGTGTTGGTGCCCGCGGCGCGCACGCGATCGGCGCGCATCTCTCGTAAGCGTTCACCGAACTGTTCGAGACAGGCCAGCGCACGTTGTCGTGCTGGCGCCGCAAGTCCCAGATCCTTGCTCAGACCTTCGGCCAGGCGCACGGTCTCGCGCAGCCGATCGATCACCGTAAGCTGCCCGTGGCGCAGTGTGGCCACGACCATGTGAAAACTGTTGGAGCCGAGGTCGACCGCGGCGATGACGTCGTCTTCGGTATCCGAGACGTCGTTGCTCATGACTGGCGCTGTGCCGTTGGTCTTAGACCGAGAACGATGAGCCGCAACCGCAGGTGGTCGTCGCGTTGGGGTTTCGGATGATGAACTGCGCGCCCTCAAGATCTTCCTTGTAGTCGATCTCGGCGCCCATGAGGTATTGGACGCTCATCGGGTCGACGAGCAGCGTGACGCCCAGGTTCTCGACCTGCACGTCGCCGTCTTCGATCTGTTCGTCGAACGTAAAGCCGTATTGGAAGCCGGAGCAACCGCCGCCGCTAATGAACACACGCAGCTTGAGTGCCGGGTTGTCTTCTTCGGCGATGAGCTCACCCACCTTGGTGGCTGCCGAATCCGTGAACACGAGCAGGGATGCTTCCGTTGCCAGGGTGTCCGCTTGCATGTCGTTTCTCCGCTGGGCGTTGCCGCCGCGTAATGCGATGCGCTGCCTCTATCCTACCGAAATCGGGCTGCGCGCGCGGAAATCAAGAGTTTTCAGGCTCTGGCGCCTTGGCATCGCGCTGGTGCACGAGCTTGCCGTTGATCTCAGCGCCAATCGCCATCTCGATGAGGTTGTAGTAGACGTTGCCGATCACACGCGCCGTCGGCCCCAGCTCCACGCGCTCATTGGCGATGACGTCACCTTTCACCAGGCCGTTGAGCACAACGTTGGGCACCTGCACGTTGCCGTGGATCTCGCCGTTTTCGCTGACCGACAATGTCGAGCTTTCGTCCGAGTCCGCAATCACGCCCCCATTCACGATGCCGTCGATGTGGCTCGCGCCTGTGAAATGCAGGTCGCCGCTGACGCGCGACGCGGCACCCACGAGCGTTTCAATCGAGACGTTTTTACGTTTGTTCTTGCCCAGCATGCTCAGCCTTGTGTTGCCGTTGGTGTGGGATCAACCCGTCGAGGTCGACCAGTCAAAGGTTTGGCGGATGCCCTTGTTGCCGCGCCCGCTTGGCGCGAGCTCGACGTTGATACGCTGCGGTGTGAAGCCCGCGGGCATCTTGAGCTCCCGCTCGAAATCCTGGAAGTAGCGAAAGCCATAGTTCCAGCGCGAGCTGCCATCGGGCGGCAGCAGCTGCGTAAAGGGCAGGCTCACAACTTCGCCGTTCATGGCGCCGTCGACGGAGATCTGGACCTTGCCGTAAACCTGGCGGTGGTGCTGCTTGACCTGCACCACCACCATCCGCAAGCGGTAGCGATCGGGCTCCGTGCCACGCACCACCTCGAGATCCTGTATCCGCAGGCCGCTCTCGCTCTCTTCAGGCGAGATAATGCCGCGGTAAAACGCGATGGCCTCACGTTGCTCCTGGATCTTCTCCTGGAGTTCGCGCAGCGTGCCGCTGACTTCGCGGTAGGTTTCCTGTTCCGTCTTGGCCGTGGTCTCGAGCTGGATGCGAGCCTCGTCGAGGTCGCGAACCTCGGCCTCAAGCGCCGCGATGCGGTCCTCGAGCCGGGTTTCCTCTTCACCCGCTGCGAAACGGTTGAAGCCCGCATGGATGCGGCCCATCTCGTAGAGCAAATAGCCGCCCACACCCAGCGCCGCGAGAGTTGCGGTGACAAGTACGGCAGTTCGATTGCGGGCAGGCTTGGTCACAGGGTCAATCGTCTCTCAGACATCGTTGCAGGCATCAGTACCGGCGCCAGCGCATGGTACGCTTGTCGCCGTTTTGCGGGAAGTGACGCCATTCACACGTCATGACATACCTTGTTCTGAAGTCGCTGCACATCATCTTTATGGTGACGTGGTTCGCAGGCTTGTTCTACCTGCCGCGCCTGTTCATATACCACCGCGCTGCCGAAGACACGATCAGCCTGGATCGATTCGTGATCATGTCGCGACGCCTCTACGGCATCATGACACTGGGCGCGGCTCTGACGCTCGTGTTCGGCGTGGCCATCCTGTTCATCCGAACAGACCTGCTCACGACGGGCTGGTTCCACGTAAAGCTCGTCCTGCTGCTGGGCCTCGCCGTGTATCACGGCTACTGCAAACGCATCATGCGCGAGCTGGCTGAGGGTCGTTGCACGCGCAGTGACCGCTGGCTGCGGCTCTACAACGAGGTGCCCGTGCTGCCGTTGTTCGGCATCGTCTTCCTGGCGATTCTGAAGCCCGCGTTCTAGCGGCGTGCGCTAGAGGTCGAGCAGGCCGGCGCGCTTTAGATCCTTGCGAAACATCGAACGCCAGCGGTGCGGCCACCAGCGCGGTTGTGGCGGCGGGCCGTCAGGGTGCAGGTGCGTGGCGAGTTCGTGCAGCGCACGCGCGTAGACGCGGCGCTTGAAGTAGATGACCTCGTTCACGGGGCGCCAGTAGTCGACCCAGCGCCAGCGATCGAACTCGGGCTTGTCAGTGAGATCGAGCCGGAGTCGCTCTTCGCCCGATACGAGCCTCATGATGAACCAGCGTTGCTTCTGGCCGATGCACAAGGGCAGCGAATTACGACGCACGAAGCGCTCGGGAAGCTTGTAGGGAATCCAGTCGATGGTGCTGCCCAGCAGCGACACATCGTCCGCGGTCAGGCCGAGCTCTTCTTCGAGCTCTCGGTACATGGCCTCTTCCGCAGACTCGCCGGGCGCCACACCGCCCTGCGGAAACTGCCAGCCTTTGCGCCCGGCACGACCGGCCAGCAACAGCCGGCCATCGTCGTTAGCGACAATAATGCCGACGTTGGCCCGGTAGCCATTCTCGTCGATCTGGTCAGAATTCATGCGTCAGCGCCCCCGTGCCAGTATTCTTCCACATTCATCTGGGCCGCTCCACAGCGCCCGCAAAGCCCCAGAGGACGGCGCC
>JBCCBB010000002.1:0-136924 GCA_039814545.1 Pseudomonadota bacterium | reverse complement strand
TGTCGAGCCTCGAACCTGCAGCTCTGGTGCCGGTACGGCGGGTCGCTGCGCATTGCGGCCTTCGCGCAGTTTGTACAGGTAACGAATGCTGTGTTGACCCATCTGGTACATCGGCCAGTGCACCGTCGTCAGCGGTGGCTCCAGTCTCGCGGCGATCTCAAGATCGTCGTGTCCGGCAACGGACATGTCACGCGGGACCTCGAGCCCTCGCTCGCGCAGTGCATGGATGAGTCCGATGGCGCAGAGGTCGTTCCAGGCAAACACGGCTGTCGGCCGCGGCGTTCGTCGCAAGAGGCTATCAGCCAGTTCGGCGCAGTCGTCGAGCGCGCCCGAGAAGCTCAGGATGTAGTCGGGCTCATAGGCGATCCCGTGTTGCTCGAGCGCTTCGCGGTAGGCGCGAGTTTTGGGCTCGGGTCCCGGTCCGGTTGGGCCCGAGACGAACGCGATGCGCCGATGCCCAAGTTCAAGCAGGTGTTCCATGATGGCGCGACTGCCGCTCACCGAGTCACAGCTGACGTGGTGCGGCGCCTCGCTGCGATTGACGTGCACGATGGGTACGGTCGCCGCCAGGCTGTCGTAGAACGCGTTGGGGCACCGCGCCATCGGAACGATGACGCCGTCCACTTTGAGCTCCAGGAAAAAGCCGACGGCATCTCGTTCGGCCGACTCGATTCCGCTCGTATTTCGGATCAGAACGCGCAACCCATGCTTGGCGGCCTCGTCTTCGATGCCGTGCGCGAGATCGGCGAAGAACGGGTTGGTCATGTCCGGGATCGCAACGCCCACGATGTGGCTGCGCCGCATCACGAGCGTACGGGCAGCCATGTTGGGACGGTAGCCCATCTCCTGGGCCAAGGCCGCGACGCGCTCGCGCGTGTCGGGTTTGACGCTTGTGCTGCCCTGCAACGCGCGCGTGACCGTCGACGGGTGCACATTGGCCGCTTTGGCGATGTCCTTGATCGTCACGCGGCGACTGCCCAGGTGTCGGCCCAACTCGATACTCCTCTTTCGCGGCAGCGCGCTGCCGCATCTCTTTTTCTTGTAGCACGCCGGGCGCGCCAGTTCGACTGCCGGCGCTTCGCGATGCGAGAGCCACGCTCATGACCGAGTCGATCCGACCCCGCATGCGCCACTTTGAGTCGGCGACGGGCCAACAGCACATCACGGCCGCGGACCACTACATCTACGCGCGCCGCGATCCCGAGTACACGATCAATGTGATCGGCACGGGTACGATCGGCACCGAGCACATGCGTGTCGCAGCGCTGCACGGTCGCGCGCGGGTCGGCGCCATTTGGGACCCCGCGCCGCAAAGCATGGCGGCCGCGCTCGACATGTTTGCCGGGCGCCAGGCCGACATGCCGCGCCAGCACGATACGCTGGAGGCCGCGTGCAACGACACCGACGCTGACGCGCTGTTCATCTGCTCACCCAATCACACGCATCTCGATGTCCTGCGCACGGCGATGGCATCGCGAAAACCCATCTTTCTTGAAAAGCCCATGGCGACGACGGTCGCGGACGCGGCCGAGATCGTGCGCCTTGCGGATGGCTATGAGAGCTTCATCCAGATCGGCCTGCAGTACCGCTACAAGGCGCAGTACCGCGAGGCCGGATTCGAGGTGTTCGAGCGCGACAGCATCGGGCCGCTGCACATGATTGAGGTCAGCGAGTACCGGCCGCCATTTCTCGACAAGGTGGGGCAATGGAACAAGTTCAACCGCTTCTCGGGTGGCACGTTTGTCGAGAAGTGCTGCCACTACTTCGACCTCATGAACGGCTTCGCGCAGTCGCGCGCGTCGCGCGTCTATGCGTCAGGCGGGCAGGCCGTCAACTTCCGCGATTTCGACTACGACGGCACGCCCTCGGATATCGATGATCACGGCCTCGTGATCGTCGACTACGCCTCGGGTCTGCGCGCCAGCTTCTCGCTCAATATGGCCGCGCCCAGCTTCCGTGAGGACCTTGTGTTGTCCGGCAACCGTGGTGTCCTGCGTGCCAGCGAGCGTTTTGATTTTTTGCATGGTGGCGGTGAGTCCTGCACGCTTGAGATCGAGCGCCACGAGCCCTCAACACGTCGGTTGGTCGATATTGGCTATCCCGCTGTTATCGAGAAGAGTGGCCACCACGGCGCGACCTACTTCGAACACATGGCGTTTAGCGATCGGCTGGCGGGCATCGCCTCGCATGCCGCGACACCGCGCGATGGGCTGTGGTCGGTGGTCGTCGCCTCGGCCGCGCAACAGTCGATTGCGAGCGGTGCGCCCGTGATGATCGACACCCTTATTGAACAGGAAGGGCTGCAGGACCTCTGCGGCGATTAAGGAGACTACCGTTGGCTTTCACCACCGAATTCACGTCGTCGATGCCACAAGTGGGCATCGGGCTCTGGAAGATCGACCGCGACAAGACCGCCGAGATGGTGCGTGCCGCGATCGCCGCGGGCTACCGCCACATCGACAGCGCCTGTGACTACGGCAACGAGATCGAGGCGGGGCAGGGCATCGCCGACGCCATTGCCGCCGGCGACTGCACGCGCGAAGAACTCTGGGTCACGTCCAAGCTCTGGAACACCTTCCATGAGCCGGACCGCGTTCGCGAAGGTCTCGAGAAGACGCTTGCCGACTTGCAGCTAGACTACCTCGACTTGTACCTGATTCACTTCCCGGTTGCGCTGCAGTACGTGCCCATCAGCGAGCGCTACCCACCTGAGTGGTTTCCGGACCCCGACGCCGCGTCGCCAGCCATGACACCGATCAGCGTGCCGCTCGCCGATACCTGGCGCGCCATGGAAGCGCTCGTCGATGAGGGGCTCGTGAAACGCATCGGGATCTGCAACTACAGCACGGGGCTGGTCCATGACCTCATGAGCTATGCGCGGATCAAGCCCGCCATGTTGCAGGTCGAGTCGCATCCTTACCTGACCCAGGAAAAACTGCTGCGGCTCGCGTCGATGTACGACCTGCCCATGACGGCGTTCTCGCCGCTTGGCGCTTCGTCCTACAAAGAACTCGACATGGCCACGGAACAGGAGAACGTCATGAACTCGGCCGTGGTGACCGAGATCGCGGCGAAGCATGGCAAGTCGCCGGCGCAGGTGGTCCTGCGCTGGGGCGTGCAGCGGGGCACGGCGGTCATTCCGAAGACAAGCCGCGTCGAGCGGCTTGCAGAAAACATCGATGTGTTTGATTTCGCGCTCAGTGACGACGAGATGGCGGCCATTGCGGGTATGAACCAGAACCGCCGCTTCAACGATCCAGGCGTATTTACCGAGGCGGCGTTTAACCGCTTTCACCCCATCTTCGACTAATGCACGCGGCTTGTGGGCCGCGACACCCAGAGGTGCCGCATGAACGTCATCGAACGAACTGACCTTGGCCGCCTGCGCGGCAACGATTGTTTCCCGTTGTTATTTGAGTGCGCTGATGGCGCTAGTCTCGAGCAAAGCCTCGATTGGATCAGCGGGCAGCGCGAAGCGCTTGTGGCACGCGCTGCCGCGCATGGTGCTTTGCTGTTTCGCGGCTTTGGCGTAGCGAGTGACCACGACTTCGACGCCTTCATCCAGGCGTTTGGTATGCCCAACTTCACGTACGCGGAGTCGTTGTCGAACGCGGTGCGCGTCAACCGCACCGAGCGCGTGTTTACAGCGAATGAGGCGCCACCCGAGGCTGTGATCGACATGCACCACGAGATGGCGCAGACGCCCGTATTTCCCTCGCGCTTGTTCTTCTTCTGCGAGCAGGCCGCCGCGGGTGGCGGCGAGACGCCGTTGTGTCGTTCGGACTGGTTGCTCGACGACCTCGCGGCTGAGTTGCCGGGGTTTGTCACCCGGTGCCGCGAGCTGGGCGTACGTTACCGAAACGCGATGCCGGCTGAGGATGTCGCGCAGTCGGGGCAAGGCCGGAGCTGGGCCAGTACGCTCAGCGTCGACAGCCGCGAGGCGGCCGAGGCACGGCTTGCCGCGCTGGGCTACGACTGGGAGTGGCTCGACGACGGCAGTCTGCGTGCGATCACGCCGGTGCTGCCCGCCATACGCAAGCTCAGCGATGGTCGCGAGGTGTTCTTCAATCAGCTCATCGCGGCTTACCGCGGCTGGAAAGACGCAGAGCGCGCGATCACGTTTGGTGACGATTCGCCATTCCCGCGTGACGACATGGAGCGGGTTTGTGAGCTGGCCGCCGGGATCACGTTCGACACGCCCTGGGAGACGGGGGATGTCGTGCTCGTCGACAACTTCCTCGTGATGCACGGGCGTCGGCCCTTCACAGGCACGCGTCGGGTGCTGGCCTCGCTGGTGGCCGATGATGGGTCGCGACTGGCGGCCTAGTCCTGGAATCCAGGTGACAAATGTCAGCCTGACGGGCTGACACGTGACACTAACGGCCTGAGCCGGAAATCACGATCCTGAGGGTGTGTCATGCAGACCCACCCTCAGGAGACAGCCATGGAATCCAAGACCGCACTGGTTACCGGTCTCATCGCCAGCATTGTTCTGATCGCCGCCAACGTTCAGGCCGGTAGCGTTGACTCTGTCGAACGCGCCAGCCGCAACAATGACCTGACCGCACTCGAAACCCAGCGCAGCGCCATTGTCGATGCCGATGCACCGTATCTTGCCGCTTTGGCGGATTACCGAATCGGGATTGCGCACAGCGTGCGGTCTGACGAGAAGTCAGCCGGTATCGCGCTGACGGCAGCCAGCGAGCAGCTCGAAGCGCTCGTCAAAACCGAACCCAAGAACGCTGAAGCCTGGGCATTGCTTGCCAACGTGTACGGCATGCGCATGGGGCTGAGCCCGTTCTCGGCCATGAAGCTCGCCGGCCAGGCCGATCGTGCACGCGCCAAGGCGCGAGCGCTGGCACCCACGAATCCGCGTGTCTTGCTGACGGACGGCATTTCGCTCTACAACACGCCCGGCATGTGGGGTGGTAGCAAGCCCAAAGCGATCGCCGTACTTGATCAGGCCATCGCCATGTTTGAGGCAACCCCCGACTCGGGATGGGGCTTCGCCGAGGCGCTCGTCTGGCGCGGACTCGCGCATGCGGAAACGGGCGATACGGCCGCCGCCGAGCGTGACTTCCAGCGCGCTGTTGAGCTTGAGCCCGACTACGCGTGGGCGCAGTCGCTGCTGGCTCGTCAGCGCGCTGTCGCCAGTAACTGAGCGCTTTGACTGAATCGGCGCGGCGCGTCTTCGGGCGCGCCGCGCTAGTCGCTTAGGCCCGGCCGGTATCGACTCACGGCGCGCGCCTCCACTTCGTCGCGGTAGAAGGGCACATCCTTGAATTCGCCGTCGACGTAACGCTGCGCTTGGTCATCGAAATGCGGTGAGTCGGGATTGCCGCTCTGGCCGCCGGCAAGTAGCGACTTGGCGCGGATGCGATCGCCGAATTCGACAACAGCCACGAAGCTGTTGCCCGACACACCATAGATGCGCTTGGAGCCGCCACCACGGCGGGCGCGGAACGACGCGAGTGCACCCCAGTCGCCGGAGGCAAGACCGACGGGCAGGCTGGGCGCGTCGTCGTCGTAGCGCAACGCGATGTCGCCCGACAGGCGTTGGAAGCGATTGACCTCGCCCCAGGGGACGTCCCAGCGGCCCAAGTCCTCGGTGAGCGCCGTTATTGTGCGGTCGAAAATTTCCAAGCGCTCCTCAACCGGTGAGCCTGTGCCAAAGTACTCGATGAGCGCGATGCCGCGTGTGCCTTCGGGTCGAACGCCTTCGTCGCGGTAGCGCATGCCGTAGTGGTGCGCGAGGGTCATGGCCACCGAATCGACGTCATTGCGGTGGTCCCAGTCGCGGAGTGTTTCCACGGCGGCTGCAATCGGCGCGTCGCTGCGACCGGAGGCGTCCCAAGCTTCGATCAGCCCGCCGACAAGTGATTCAAATCCTGGCAGCTGGTCGTCGTATGCGAGCGCAATGAGTCCATCAAGTGTCAGGTCTTCGACATCCGCCAATAGGCGCTGCGCGTGAACGCCACGAAAATTCTCGGGGTCCGGTGCCATGTAAACGGGATAGTCCTCGCGTTTCGGACTGTCCGGCCCTGCCGAGGTAAATGGCGTCGAATTGCAGTTTTGCAGCCAGCCGATCGCAGGGTTGACGACATTGACGGTTTCGTCGACTTCGTGGATGCCCTGCCAGTCCGTGCGTGGATCACTGCCGTCGACGGGCTTTGAGAAATCGAACTCCGGGTCGCGGCGCGGAATGAAGTTGCCATGGTAGTAGGCAATCGTGCCATCGGCATCGGCGTACACAGTGTTGTTTGAAGAGTTTGTGCGCCGCTGCATCATCTCGCGGAAGCCTGCGTGATCGCTTTGCTTCGTACGCACGAAACTCTGCGCGAGCGCTTCGGCGGGCTTCCAGTTGATGCGTGTCGCCACCCAGTCGCCATCAATGGCGTGTGTGATCGGGCCGTGGTGCGTGCGGTAGGTCTCGAACTCGCGCTCGGCCATGCCGGCCGCCGTGCGGTAGCGTAGCGTGACAGTCCGCGTCGTCACATCACGCAGCTCATCCCCGTAACGGTACACGCGCTGGTCGTCGCGCGTTGAAACGTCTTCGACGAACTCGTCAAGGAAGTCGACATAGGTGGAGGTGTGCATCCAGCCCGTGCGCTCGTTAAAGCCCTGGTAGACGAAGAACTGCCCCCAGGTGACCGCGCCATAGGCATTGAGGCCTTCCTCACTGACGACATGGATTTCGGGGCGGAAGTAAAAGGTGGTGTGCGGGTTGATGAGCAGCATGGCGTCGCCGGACCGCGTGTGTTCGCCCGAGATGGCGAAGCCGTTTGAACCCAGGTGCTGCTCGTAACCCAGTTTCGGCGCGCGTTCCGCGTCGACCTGCGCCTGCGTTACCGAGTCGCCGCTGCCATAGAACGCCTTGATGCCCGCGAGCGGGATCTGTTCGATGTCGCCGCCGATGGAGCCTTCGAAGAAGTACATGGGCATCCAGGGCTCGAACCGAGTGAGGAGAGCAGGTGTCACGTCGGGATGCGTGGCCAAGTACCAGTTCAAACCATCGGCGTAGGCCTGGCATAACTCGCGCAGCCATTCGGGCGCCTCAGCATAGGCAGTTTTGGCCTCCGCCTCGCTCATGTACAGCCGCGCGCGAAGATCGCTCCAGATTGCGAACTCGCCCTCGACCTCGGCGAGTCGGCCGATGGCCCAGATGTAGTTGCGCTCGACGCGCGGGAAGTCGTCCTCAGCCTGAGCGTAGAGCATGCCAAACACGGCGTCGGCATCCGTGGGCGCGTAGATGTGCGGGACACCGAAGTCGTCGCGCAAAATCTCGACGCGCGCCGCGCGGGCTTCGAGACGTGCCGCTTCAGAGTCACTCTCGGATTCTGCTTGCGGCGAACCGCAGGCTGTCGCGAGGAAGGCCGTCAGGGCGAGATGCACGAGTCGGGTGGTGCGCATTGCGGTTTCTCCTGGGCGAGCGCTGCAGCGGTTGCCGAGGATAGCACCGTGCGCGACGTGGTCGTGTCGAAGCGGTATGGTGACAGCAGGAACGGGGCGCGACGGGGGCAGGCGCATGATCAGAAACCGAAACCAATTTCTGGCTGGGGTGCTGGCGCTGGCAGCATCGGTCGCGGCCTGCGCAGCGCCTGTTGCCGACGAGGCGCGCATCCCCGTTGACGTGCGTCGCACGACGTTGCTCGTCAACGACACCGACAAGTCGCTGGCGCTCTACCGCGATGCGCTGGGACTGACGGTGATCTACGACCAACTCATTGAGTCGCCCATGGAAAACGGCGAGACGCGATCGCGACGGCTCGTGCTGTTGCAGGCCAACGACGACTTCATCGGTGTGCTGGGGCTGCTCGAGTACATCCACCCGAAAAAGCCGCAGCGCCAGGAACACTTCGATGAGCCCGTGCCCGGTGATCCGATCATCGTCATCAACGCGTCGGATCTCGGCACCCGCTGGGATGCCGTTGAGGCATCGCCCGGTGTGACTGTGGTGGATGCGCCCGAGCGCGTGGACTATCCGCGCGCAGGCGGCGGCGTGATTCGCGTCAACGTGTCGATGATCCGGGACCCGGACGGCTACTGGCTGGAGATCAACCAGCTGCTCGACGCGCCAGCCAGCGCCGAAGACGATTGATCGCTCAGGACGCGGCGCGCCCCTCGTTGATGTCGGACACGGACGCGTCTTGTTCGCGTGCCCGCACACAACGGTTGCGGCCACCGTTTTTGGCGGCGTAGAGCGCATTGTCCGTGCGGCGCAACCAGTCGTCGGTATCCTCTTCGGGGAACAGCTCTGCAATGCCGACAGAAATCGTGACGGAGCGGCTGTCTACCAGCTTGGCGGTTTCGACCAGGACCCGAAGATCCTCGCCGAGTGTATCGGCGATGGCTGCTGTCGCGCCCTCGGCGATGATGAGGAATTCCTCGCCGCCGACGCGGTAGACGGAATCCGTTTCGCGGATGCGCTGGCGAATCAACTGCACGAGCTTGATGAGTGCGCGGTCGCCCATGGCGTGTCCGAGTTCGTCGTTGATGCGCTTGAAATTATCCAGGTCGACCATGAGCATCGACGCCGTCACGGGCCTGCGCCGGTGCGTCGCTATGATTTCTCGCAGACGTTCCGATAGCGCACGCCGGTTTTCGGCGCCCGTTAGCGGGTCTTTGGTGGCCAGCATGATGAGCTGTTTGCGCTGATCGGCCGTGCGCGAGCTGAACGCGTAAGAGAATGTGATCGTCACGGCCAGCGTGAAGAACACCGTCATAAGTAACTCTGACGCCATCGGCAAAATGAGCTTGGGCAGCAGGATCGATAGGCCGAGCAGGTTGAGAATCAACGCTTCGACGGGCGGCAACAGGTAGAAGATGATCAGTACGGTCGGGAAGGCCCAGTAGATCTGCTGGGGGCCCTTGATGTAGACGGTACCGATAATGGCGGCCATCGACATGATCGACACGGCGTAGCCTGCGAGCACCGTGCGGTGCGTGCGCCACACATAAGCGCCCAGCCCAATCAGGCCGGCAACCAGCGTGATGTCGAGGGCAAACAGCAGCGTGTCACCCTGCATCAATCGAATAATGGCAAACGGCAAAACCGCCACAACGCCTGACAGCGTCATGCTGATCAGGATCGCGCGTTCGGTTTCGAGCTTTCCGTGCTTCATGTCCGCGCGCTCCCCTTCGCCCGGCCTTTCCCCCGAACCGAGACTAGCCCAGCGGTCGCGGCCGTCGCAAAACGAGCTGTCGAAGTAGTGTCTGATTCATCCGATGGTTGCGTTTGATACTCATCATCGCGCGCGAAGTGGTCGCGATACGCGTCGAAAAGGCGCGAAATCGCGCGATTCATCGGCAATGGGCAAGAATTCCCTCTTGCTGATTCAGCGACTTTGGTGTCCGGTCGATGCGCAATCCGATTAGACATAAGCGTGGCGTCTCCCCTCGAGGCGTATGTCGGTGCGACGCAGATGCGCCGTCTTGATCCCCTTGGTGACCGTCTGTCACGGACCCGGTCATAATCCCGGTATGGACGGCACACAATCGCAATTCACTCTGGCGCTCGGTGACATTGAAGCGGCGCAGTCGCGCCTATCGGGCGTGGCCAACCGAACCCCGCTGATTCACCACGCCGCACTGGATGAACGGGCGCAGGGCACGGTCCTGCTCAAGGCCGAAAACCTGCAACGCATGGGGTCGTTCAAACTTCGTGGTGCCTACAACACGCTGGCCAACATGGCGCCCGAACGCCGCGAGCGCGGCGTGGTGGCCTGGTCGTCGGGGAATCATGCTCAGGGCGTGGCGCTGGCGGCGCGGTTGTTCGGCGTGTCCGCGCACATCGTGATGCCAGAGGACACGCCCGCGGGTAAGACCGCGGCCGTCCGCTCACTGGGTGGGCAGATCGTGAGCTACGACCGCTACAGTCAGGACCGCGAAGCTATCGCACGTGAACTCGCCGCATCTCTGGACGCGCCAGTGGTTCCATCCTACGACCACCCGGACGTCATCGCCGGGCAGGGCACAGTCGGGCTGGAGGCCGTCGAACAGCTGCAGGGAGCAGGTCTCGTTCCCGACCAGGCCTTGATTTGCTGTGGCGGTGGCGGTCTCGCGGCAGGCTCTGCAACGGCGCTGCGCGCGCGGTTTCCTGAGGTGCGGTGTTTTGCCGTTGAGCCCGAGCACGCCGATGACACTGCGCGATCGTTTAATGCCGGAGCGCGCGTACCGAACCCGCCCGACACGCGGTCGATCTGCGACGCGCTGTTGTCGCCCGAGCCCGGTGCGCTCACATTCCCCATCAACCAGCGTCTGCTGTCGGGCGTGCTGACGGTGAGTGAGGACGCGGTACGCTATGCCGTGGGATTCGCCTATCGCGTGCTGCGGCTCGTGCTGGAACCCGGTGGTGCCGTGGCGCTTGCGGCCGTGCTCACTGGAGCCGTGGAAACAAAGGACCAGGTCACGCTGGCCGTGTTGTCGGGCGGCAATATCGAAGACGCGATGCTGGCGGAATGCCTCGCGCACTACGACGCCGAGGCGGCGGGCTAGAACGACTCGGTCTGACTCACGTCCTTGTCGTCATCGCTGCCGCGGCTTGCGATGAAGTCGCCCGTAATCATCTCGCTGTAACTCTGTCCCGGACCGACCATGGGGTAGACCGAAGCGTCGGGGTCGATGATGACTTCGAGAAATGCGGGCCCTTCGAAACCCACGAACTCGGCGATGGTCTGCTCAAGCTTGGCCTTGTCGTCGAGGCGTACGGCGTACTCGAAACCGTCGGCTTTCGCCGCGCGTACGAAATCCTTGCGGTGCAGCGACTTGTCACTCGCAGACAGCCGGCCCTTGTAATAGAGCTTTTGCCACTGGCGTACCATGCCGTCGCCGAAGTTGTTGAGCACCACGATCTTCACGGGCAGGCCATAGGTCGTGACGGTCTCAAGCTCACCTAAATTCATGCGGATGCTGGCGTCGCCGTCTATGTCGATCACGAGCTTGTCTGGCCGCCCGAACTGCGCGCCGACGGCGGCCGGGACCCCGAAGCCCATCGTGCCCATGCTGCCCGAGGTGAGCCAGAGGCGTGGCTCGCGGAAATCGAAGTACTGCGCGGCCCACATCTGGTGCTGGCCCACGCCCGTCGAGATGATGGCCTCGCCCTGGGTGATGGCATTGATCGCCTCGATGACGGCGTTGGGTTGGATCAGTTCTGATGCGCGGTCGTAGTCGAGCGCGTGATTGCGTTTGAGCGCCATGACCTCGCCGTGCCAGGTCTCGAAGCGCTTCGCGAAATTCACGCGGTCGGCGTACTCGACGATGGCGTCGAGGTCGCGGTCGAGCACGCCCGTGTGGTGCCATGAGACGCTCTTCACCTTGTCGATTTCCGAAGGGTCGATATCGAAGTGGGCGATGTGTCGAGCGTTGGGTGCGAAGCGCTGCGGGACGCCCGCCACGCGATCATCGAATCGCGCCGCGGCGGCGATCAGGAAATCACAGTCCTCGACGGCGTAGTTGGCGTAGGCCATGCCGTGCATGCCGAGCATGTGCAGTGACAGTGCCTCTGTCGTGTCGCTGGCGCCGATACCCATGAGTGTCGTCGTCACGGGGATGCCAAAACGTTCTGCAAAGCGGCGCATCGCGGCGCTGGCGTTGCCATTGACGACGCCACCGCCCGCATAGATCAAGGGTCGATCCGATTCGGACAGCAGCTTCAGGAACGACTGACAGTCGGCGTCATCGAGGACGCTGTCGGTGACGCGCTGCAGTCGCTTGCGGTAGCCAGGAATGTCGAGCTTGCTCGAGCCGTGGAATGTACCCGCCCAGTTCTGCACGTCTTTCGGCACATCGACGACGACCGGTCCGGGGCGGCCCGTGCGCGCGATTTCGTAGGCTGTGCGGATCGTCGCCTCGAGTCGTGTGGGGTCGGTAACCAGGAACACGTGCTTGGCGACGGAACCCATTACGGCCGTGATGGGGGCTTCCTGAAACGCGTCCGTGCCGATCGCTGCGCTGGGCACCTGGCCGCAGATGAGCACCATGGGGACAGAGTCGGCGGCGCTGTCCCGAACCGGGGTCACCATGTTTGTGGCGCCCGGACCCGATGTCACCATGACCGTGCCCACCTTTCCCGTGGCACGCGAGTAGCCCGCGGCCATGAAGCCTGCGCCCTGCTCGTTGGCGGGCACGATGAGCGGCAGCGCGCCATTGCCATCGCTGCCCGGGTTGTCCTTGTTGAACCGGAACACAGCGTCGTAGGTCGGCAAAATGGCGCCGCCCGAGTAGCCAAATACGACGTCCACGCCTTCGTCCGCGATGACCTGGACGATCATCTCGGCGCCACTCATTTCGCGACCGGCCAGTGGGTGGTCGGCCGGCTGTTGCTGGCTGTTGGCGATTGCGCGCATGGGCTTTATTTCCGGTGGTTTGAGCCGAGTCTCTGTGATCGTTTTGTGCATTGCAATAGTGCAGGTGGTGCGAGAGTATCCACCGACGCCAGCAGGGCGATCAGGTTTTTGAACGGGAGCGGTGCGATGCGCCACGTCATCTCCGTATTGATGCAGAACGAAGTCGGTGCGCTCACAAGGCTCACGGGCCTGTTCTCTACGCGCGGCTACAACATCGAATCGCTCAACGTGGCACCGACGGAAGACCCGCTGATTTCGCGCCTGACGCTGGTCACTTCGGGCTCCGATGCGGCGCTCGCGCAGATCGCGAAGCAGCTCAACAAGCTCGTCGATGTCGTCGATATGCACGACATGACGCTCGGTGATCATTTTGAGCGCGAACTCGCCCTGCTCAAGCTCGTGGTTCGCAACACGCGGACGCTGTCGGAATGGTGTGTGAGCCACGGTGCCGCCGTGCTCGACGACAGCGCCAAGTCGTTCACCGTCGAATACGCCGGTGGTACCGCAGACGTCGATAAATTTGTCGCGGCTATTGGTCGCCACGGCGAGGTCATCGTGCTCGTGCGCTCCGGCAGCCTGGGCATCTCGCGCGGCGAGCGTGTGCTCGCAGGCGAGGTGCGTGCGCTGCCCGTCGAAGGGCAGGCGGGGATGTGACCACCGCAAGCGATGCCGCGGCACTGCTCGACGCGGCGGCATCCATCGTTATTAAGGTCGGCTCTGCGCTGCTCGTCGACGACGCGCACACGTTGCGTCGTGACTGGCTCGATACCCTGTGTGCGGATATTGCGCGGCTGCAAGCGCGTGGCGCGCGCGTGACCGTTGTGTCGTCCGGTGCCGTGGCGCTGGGTGCGCAAGACGTAGGGCAGCCGCGCGGTGCCAGTGCTCTGGCCATCAAGCAGGCTGCGGCAGCGGCTGGCCAGGTCGCGCTGGCGCAAGCCTGGCGCAGTGCGCTGTCCGCGGCAGGCTGCCGCAGCGCACAGGTATTGCTCACGCCGCAGGACACCGAGCACCGACGTCGTCACCTCAATGCGCGCGCCACGCTCGACGCACTGGCCGCGGCGCGAATCGTGCCGGTCATCAACGAAAACGACACGGTGGCCACTGAGGAGCTGCGCTACGGCGACAATGACCGTTTGGCGGCGCGCGTGGCTCAGATGATCGGCGCCGATCTGCTGATACTGCTGAGCGACGTTGACGGTCTCTACGCGGCCGATCCCGCGACGCACCCGGACGCGGCACACATCGCGCACGTGACCGAGGTCGACGAGGCCATTGATGCCATCGCCGGCGAGTCGAGCAGCGCCCACGGCACGGGCGGCATGCGCAGCAAGATCGCGGCGGCGCGCCTTGCGACGGGTGCGGGTGCTGCGGTCGTCATTGCCTCGGGGCGTGACCTGGCGCCCATCGGCGCCTTGGCGAAAGGTGCACGTGCAACGTCGTTCGACGCCGCGACCACGGTTCCGGATGCGCGACGACGCTGGATCCGGGCGAGCCTGCGCCAGGCCGCCGCCGTGATTGTGGACGCGGGTGCCGCCACTGCGTTGGCGCAGGGCGCGAGCTTGTTGCCCGTGGGCGTGGTCGACATCGAGGGTGATTTCGAGCGCGGTGACTGCATCGCGATTCGTGGCCAGCTCAATAACGCGGAACTTGGCATCGGGCTCGCGGGTCTCGATAGTGTGGCTGCACGCGATGCGATGGCCGCGGCCAAAGACGGGGCGCGGACTGTGCCCCTCGTGCATCGCGACGACCTGGTGTTGGAGAACCCCAAGACTCATGAATGAGACAGACGCACAAGCGATCATCGGCACGCTGGGACGCCAGGCCCGTGAGGCGGTCACGACCCTGTCGCGTTGCGATGGTGCTGCTCGCGCTGCGGGCATTCGTGCTATGGCCAGCGCCTTGCGCAGCGGCGCGCCGCAGGTGCTCGAGGCCAATGCCGCTGACGTGGCCGCCGCCGAAGCCAATGGACTCAGCGCTGCGATGGTAGACCGGCTGCGCCTCGATACCGACCGTGTCGCGGCCATAGCCGACGCGCTCGATGCGATTGCGGCTTTACCCGATCCCGTGGGTCGGGAGCTGTCGCGCTGGCAGCCCGACAACGGCCTCGACATCGCGCGGGTCAGCGTACCGCTCGGCGTCATTGGCATCGTCTACGAAAGTCGCCCGAATGTGACCGCCGACGCGGCGGCCATCTGCCTCAAGGCCGGCAATGCCGTCATCCTTCGGGGTGGCAGCGAGAGCGCCGCGAGCAGCCGAGCCATTGTTGCCTTGCTGCGTGCCGCGCTCGAAGACAGCGGTTTGCCGGCGGACGCCGTGCAGATGGTGCCCGATCAGGACCGTGTGCTGGTGGGTGCCTTGCTCGCAGGCGGCGAAGGCACGATTGATGTCGTCGTACCGCGAGGCGGACGTGGGCTCATTGAGCGCGTACAGCGCGATGCGCGCGTGCCCGTCATCGGTCACCTCGATGGCATTTGCCACATTTACCTGCACGACGCCGCCGACGCGACTATGGCGCGAGACATCACCGTCAACGCGAAACTTCGGCGCACCGGAATCTGCGGTGCGGCCGAGACGCTGCTTGTGGACGCTGCGCTGGCACCAGACACGGTGCGGTCCGTTTTTGATGCGTTGTTCGCCGCCGACTGCGCCTTGCGCGGCTGCGAGCGCTCGCGCGCAATGGACGACCGTATCACACCGGCGACGGAAGCCGACTGGCGCACCGAATACCTCGACCGCATCATCGCTGTACGTGTGGTCGATGACCTCGATGCGGCTGTCCATCACATCGCGGAGTTTGGCTCAGGCCATACGGAGTCGATCATCACGAGCGATGCAGACGCGGCGCAGCGCTTCTTCGACGATGTCGACAGCGCCATCGTGATGCACAACGCCTCGACCCAATTCGCCGATGGTGGCGAGTTCGGCATGGGCGCGGAAATCGGCATCTCGACGAGCCGCATTCACGCCCGTGGCCCGGTCGGCGCCGCAGAACTCGTCAGCTACAAATACGTCGTGCGCGGCAGCGGCCAAATCCGCCCATGAGAGTGGCGCTCATCGCACTCGAGCCCGACATCACAGCACAGCTCGCAGGCTGGCTCGGTGATGAGGGGCATCTCCCCCGACGCTTTGACACCGTCGCGGCATTCGCGGCCAGTGACGATGTGGCCGTCGCGGACGTTGCGATTTGCGATGGCGAGCACTCGGCAGCTGTCGCCGCCGCCATCCTCAAAGGTTGCCGCCTGCTCGTTACGGGCGGTGATGGCGTTGCGGCCGATGCACGGATCGATGTGCCGCTGCGACGGCGGGCCGTGCTCGGGGCGTTAAGCGCCGGCGAATAGTTCCCCTCGTCATTGCGAGCCTGCGCAGCAGGCGCGGCAACCTCCCCACGCTATCGTGCTGTTCACCAGCACGACCTACTAACGACTCCCGCCTGCCCGTACCGCCGATGGGTGTTGTCGGGAACGCTCGAGTCCATCCATGGATCGCTTGGCGAGCGGCGTCCTTGCCGCGCGACATCCCGCCAACACCCATCGGCGGCACAGACAGGCTGCCTCAACAAAACTCTGTGAGCTCACAGCCCGTGGTGAGGCAGCCATCCTGTCGGGGCGGAGGGGTTTTACGGACCGTTGGGCGACAGGACGTCGCCCAGCGAGCGATACAGGGATGTACTTGAGCGCGTCCGGCAAACCCCTCCGCCCCGGCGGGATGGCGGGGTAGTGGGTTTGTTTGGCCGCGCGATTCCGTTGCGAGATCGCCGCGGCGCTGCGCGTTTCGCGATGACGGGGCACGTGGCGCAGTCGTCAGCGCGTCACAAAGTGTCCCGGGCCGGCGACTTCGCTCCATTGTTTGGGCTGGTAGGGGATGACTTCGGGGGACTGGCCCGTTTCAAGCCGGCGCTTCAGGCGGATCCAGAAGTCGGGGTCGAGCAGGTCGCCGTGGTGTTCAAGGAAGGCCTCGCGGGCGTCTTCGCGGAAGCCCAGGAAGCGCACGAATTGCTCTGGGAAGATGTCGTCGGGGCCGACGTAGAACCAGGCGCCGCTGCGCATTTCGTCGACGTCGTCGCGGGCTTCGGGCAGGCGGCGGAAATTGCATTCCGTCACCAGGCAAAGCTCATCGTAGTCGTAAAAGATGACACGGCCGTGGCGGGTGACGCCGAAGTTCTTGAGCAGCAGGTCACCTGCGAAAATGTTGCTGAAGGCGAGGTCGCGAATCGCCTGGCCGTAGTCGATGGCCGCGGCGCGAACCTGGTCCGGCTCTGCCTCTTGCAGGTAGAGGTTGAGCGGTGCCAGCCGGCGCTCCAGGTAGCTGTGCTTGATGACGAGCTTGTTGCCCTCGAGGACACAGGTTTGCGAGCAGCTGGTGAGCAGGGACTCGAGTAAGTCATCTTCGAACCGGTCGCGATCGAACTCGAGCCTCCGAAACTCCTGTGCGTCGATCAGGCGCCCGGCGCGATCGTGGTGGAAGACGAGTCGGTATTTGTCGAGGACGTCCTGGCGCACGATGTCTTTGGGGTAGGCGAACTTGTCGCGAATGAGCTTGAACACGAGCGGGATCGACGGCAGCGTGAACACTTCCATAACCATGCCCTTGTCGCCGCGCGCGAAGACGAATTTGTCTGTCGAGTTCTGCATGTGCAGATCAAGGCTTCGGAATCGTTCAGTCTTGCCCTGTTTGGCGCGGCCCATGACTGTGTAAATCTCGGCAATGGGTTTTCCGGGCAGGATCGACTTGACGAAGGCGACGGCGGTGCTCACGCGGGACACGTCAGCGTGGAAGTAGCTGCGCGTGAACCCGAACAACATGCTGACGTCGTTCTCAGAGAGGATCACGGCGTCGGCAAAGATGCCCTCGTCGGAATTCTTGAGCGCGATGACGAGCGGTGAGACCCAATCGTTACCCTCGATGCGCCCGACGAGATAGGCCCGCGTGCTGCGGTAGAACACGGTCTCCATGAGTTCGATGGAGACCACCTTCGCCATGGGTCCGAGGCTTGCCGTGTAGGCGTCGATCTCGGCCGTCATCCAGCGGATCGTGCGCTCGACGTCGCGCCAGCGTACGCCGAAGGAGTAGTCCGTCAGCGCCTCATCAAACAGGTAACGCAGGGCGCCCCGGTTGCGGTAGACGCGGCTGTCGAGCTGGTTCTTGGTGTATTCCGTTGGGCGTACTTCGGCCGCGACGAATTCCACCTCAGCATCAACCCCGACGGTCTTGAAGATACGCCGCGTGACGGAGTTGAAAAATGTCTTAAAGAACTCGGGGTCGGGGTAGCCCGAGATTTCGCGCGCATAGCTCTCACGCGCCTCGTGCAAGAGAAGTTGCGGGTCTTCGCAGTTCCCCGTGAGCTCGGCCACCTCGGCGACGGCGGCGGCCACGCATTTTTCGTAGAGGTCGATGCGCTCGACGGCGTCGACGCGGCCGGCAGACCAGTCGCGCTGCTCGAAACGGCGCTTGGCGCGCCGCGTGATTTGCCCGAACCGGGTGTTGTAATCGATAAACGCGTCACGCAGCGTCAGGGTGAGTTCCCTGACGAGTGACTGCGTGACGCGCTTCATCGAGTCGCCACTGGGCATGGGCGTTACATGTTCTCGATCATGTGGTTTGCGAACTCCGAGCACTTGACCTCGTTAGCGCCTTCCATGAGACGTGCGAAGTCATACGTGACGGTCTTCTGCGCGATGGTCGCGTCCATGGCGCCGATGATGGCGTCGGCCGCCTCGGTCCAGCCCATGTAGCGCAGCATCATCTCGCCCGACAGGATGAGTGAGCCCGGGTTCACCTTGTCGAGGTTGGCGTACTTGGGGGCCGTGCCGTGGGTGGCTTCGAACACGGCGTGGCCCGTGTCGTAGTTGATGTTGCCGCCCGGCGCGATGCCGATGCCACCGACCTGTGCCGCCAGTGCGTCGGAGAGATAGTCGCCGTTCAGGTTCATCGTGGCCAGCACATCGAACTCTTTCGGGCGTGTCAGTACCTGCTGCAGCGTGATGTCGGCGATGGCGTCCTTTACTAGGATCTTGCCTGATGCCAGTGCCGCGTCCTGTTCCTTGTTGGCCGCCTCGGAGCCGTGCTCGGCCTGGGTGCGGTCGTACTGGTCCCAGGTGTAGGTGTGGTCTGCGTAGTCGCGTTCGGCCAGCGCGTAGCCCCAGTTGCGGAATGCGCCTTCCGTGAACTTCATGATGTTGCCCTTGTGCACGAAGGTCACGCTCTTGCGGCCGTTGGCGATGGCGTATTCGATCGCCGCGCGCACGAGCCGCTCGGTGCCCTCAGATGACACGGGCTTGAGGCCGATACCACTCGTCTCGGGGAAGCGGATCTTGCCGTACTCGGCCGGGAAATTCTCCTTGAACAGCTCTAGGAAGCGCTGGTTTGACTCAGAGCCTTCCTCGAACTCGATACCCGCGTAGATGTCCTCAGTGTTCTCGCGGAAGATCACCATGTCGACTTCACCGGGCTTGCGCACGGGTGAGGGCACGCCGTTGAACCAGCGCACCGGGCGTAGGCAGACGTAGAGGTCGAGCATCTGGCGCAGCGCCACGTTGAGCGAGCGGATGCCGCCACCGATGGGCGTGGTCAGCGGCCCCTTGATGGAGACCAGGTAGTCGCGGCAGGCCTGTACCGACGATTCGGGCAGCCAGGTGTTGTAGGTGTCGTTGGCCTTTTGACCCGCAAAGATCTCGACCCACTTGATCTCGCGTGCGCCACCGTAGGATTTCTCGACGGCGGCGTCGAGCACGCGGACCGTTGCGCGCCAGATATCGGGCCCCGTACCGTCGCCTTCGATGTACGGCACGATGGGTTTGTCCGGCACCTGCAGCTTGCCGTTGGAAATGGTGATCTTCTCGCCGCCCTCGGGTGGCGTGATGACAGGTTCGGACATGTTGGTTCCCCCGAAATAGGCCCACCGGGCCCGTATTGATTGCCTGTTGTCCCAGCAGCCGATTATCCCTGATTGGCGGTGGCTGGGCCACCACACCTATACTCGCGCGCATGAACCGAATCGCCTGCGCGACGATCATTGCCAGCCTGTTCTGGGCCGCTGTGGCGGCAGCCAATGAGGTGCCTGCGGCAGGTGAACGCGAGCGCATCGTGCTGGTGTTGTCCGGCGGCGGCGCGCGCGGGGCTGCGCATGTGGGCGTACTGCGCCTGCTCGACGAGCTCTGTGTACCCGTGGACGCCGTCGTCGGCACGAGCATGGGCGCTGTGGTTGGGGGGCTTTACGCGGCGGGCCTTGAGCCCGATGCGCTTGAGGGCGTAATACGCGGCATCGACTGGAATGACGCCTTCACCGACAGCCCGCGCCGCTCCCAGCTGACCTATCGGCGCAAACGTGACGATGACGGGTTCCTCGTGCCGTTCGAGGTCGGTGTGCGCGAGGGCTCGCTGCGGCTGCCCGCGGGCCTCGTGCAGGCCCAGAAGCTGGCCTTGTACCTGCGCGAGAACGCCATCGCCGTGTCCACGGTCGATGACTTCGATCATCTGCCAACGCCTTATCGTGCGGTCGCGGCCGATCTCTACACCGGTGAGACCGTCGTCATGGGCACCGGCGATGTGGTCACCGCCATGCAGGCGAGCATGTCGGCGCCGGGGGTATTCGCGCCTATCGAGCGGGACTCGCGCCTGCTTGTGGACGGTGGTCTGGCGATGAACCTTCCGGTCGAGGCCGCGCGCGAGACGTTCGGCAAGATGCGCATCATCGCCGTTGACGTGGGGTTTCCCTTACTGCCACCCGAACAGCTGGGCAGCGCGGTGTCCATTGCGGACCAGGCGCTCAACATTCTTATCGGGCGTGAAACGCAGCGCCAGCGCGAACAACTCCATGCAGAGGATGTCTACATCAAGCCCGAGCTTGGGTTGCTGCCATCCACGGCATTCGATCGGGCGCTCGAGGCCATAGCGATCGGCTACAACACGGCGCAATCGCAGCGCAAGGTGCTCGAGGCGTTGTCGGCGCCGCCTGCGGCCTGCCAGGCACGCCGTAGCCGTCGTGCCGCGGGCGCGTCGGGCAGGCCACGTGTACCGGATTTCGTTCGAGTCGAGACGGACGCCGACGTGTCGCCGCGCGTGATCGAGACGCGGCTCGGCACCCAGCCCGGTGCGCCGCTATCGCTCGAGCAGCTCAGAGAAGACCTGGGCCGCATCTACGGACTGGGACTGTTCGAGCGTGTGGGCTACCAGTGGATCGAGTCCGAGGACTCGGCCGGAATCGTCATAGACGCTAAGGCGAAATCCTGGGGCCCAGGCTATTTGCGGTTCGGCCTCGGTATCGAGGAGGATTTCGAAGGTTCGGGCAACATCATTTTGTCAGCGCGATACCTGCGTACGGCGATCAACCGGCTCGGGGCGGAGTGGCGCAACGACGCCCGATTCGGCACGCGATTCGCCTTCGAAAGCGAGTTCTACCAGCCGCTCGATTTCAACCTGCGGTATTTCGTCGCCCCTCAGCTCTCACTGGAGCAACGCAATATCGATGTCTTCGAGGGCAACGACCGGATCGCGCGTTACCGACTCTCCACAGGCGAGCTCGCCGTATTTGCAGGTCGAGAGATCTCCAACTGGGGCGAGGTCCGTCTTGGCCTGTTTCGGGGGTCCGCCAATGCGCGGGTCAAGATCGGTGCACCGACCCTGGAGAACATCGACTTCGACACAGGGGGTTACCGTGCGAGCTTTGGCTTTGACACGCTCGACGACACGGTCGTGCCGACAGTCGGCAGCCGATTCGACGTCCGGCTCGATTTTGAGCGGTCCGGACTGGGTGCAGCGCGCAACTATGAACAGCTCGTGGGTTCCTGGGCGAACTTCAACACCTGGGGTCGCTACACGTTATTGCTGGGCGCCGACTTCACCACATCGGACGATGCCGATGATCTGGTCCAGGCCTTCAATGAGCTGGGAGGGTTTCTGAATCTCTCTGGCCTGGATCGTGGTGCGTTGACGGGGCCCCACAGCTTCGTCGGTCGCGCCGTCGTGCAGCGCCGATTGGGGGAGACGGGCGGTGGGTTGTTTGATTTGCCCTGGTACCTGGGTGCGTCACTCGAGGCCGGTAATACTTGGCAGCGGCGCGACGACGTTTCGGCGAACGACCTGATTATGAACGGCAGTCTTTTCGCCCGGCTCGACACACTGATCGGGCCGATGTTCCTGGCGACCGGGTTCGGTGAGAACGGCGAGACGACCGTGTATCTGTTCCTGGGTGCTGCGATCACGAACACCCTGCGCTGACGCGCTAGCTCGGGTCGATCTTCTCGAGGACGATGCTCGGGTCATCGCCGATGCGGTAGTAGCCGTGTCGGTCGCGCATCTGATCGAATGCGGTATCACGGCTTACGGCATCGATAAACCAGTGTTCGCGCGACCAGTCTCCGCCGACGAGCTTGTTGAACGGGTCGGTGCTCGGTGCCGTGACGCGAATGCCCCAGGGGCGCTTTGCATCGATGCTCGAGGCATCGACGACATTGTGCGGATGGCAGAAAAAGTCACTCATGGCAGGTGTCGGCACGAATCAGGAGCGCTGAGTATACGGCGCAACGACGGTGCGCGCGATCAGTCGCGCCCGCGGTCCGCAGCACCCTCCCGGTCCGACCAGTTGAGCACGCGACGCGTGATGAACAAGTAGACGGGCTTGCCCGTGGCGCGCCACACGCGACTGGGCCAGGCCGGGGTTGCCAGGATGCGGCGCTGGCGTGCCGTGAGTGCTTCGGGGCGGTAGGTCCGTTTGTGCTTGAGCAGATGACGCAGGTCATCGTGGGCCAGCACGCGAAACCAACGTCCGCGCTTCTTGAAGGTGCTCGCCAGCTGGAAATCGACGATCGCTGCGCGGCCATCCTCAGTGACAAGCCAGTTGGGTTCTTTGGCCAGATCGTTGTGTGTCACGCCAGCGCGGTGCATGCGGCGTAAGAGGCGCAGCGCGTCGATAAACCAGTCCGCATCAGTCGGGCGCGCCTCGAACATCGGTTGGCCCTCGAGAAAGCTGCGTGTGAGCCCGTCGCGCTGCACCGCGCAGAGCTGCGGAAAGCCGCGCTCACCACGCAGTCGGCCCAGCGCGCGTGCTTCGCGCAGGGCTAAGCGGCGAGCGAGCCAGGCCGCCCAGGGTCGCGCACTCGACAGGTCGCGCTGGATTCGCGTATCTGCGCCCGTGCGCACGCGCCAGATCGCACCGAAAGTGTCCGACTTAAGCCGTTGCCGTTGCGAGGATTCATCCGTGACCATCGTCTCATTTTGAGCGGCGCCCGGGACTGCGGCAAGCGCCACGGCGAGGCGCGCTGCTACACTGCCGCGCAGGGGACACGTGATGGGCGACACTGCAGGCAATACGGGCGCCACAACGCGGAGTGCCCGACCGAACTTCTTTCATGCCGGTGGGCCGTTGCCGCCCGACCGTCCCGGCTACGTGCGCCGTGCCATCGACCAACGGGTCGACGACCTGCTCGACGCAAGTGCATGGGTCAATCTCGTCGGTGCACCGGGCACAGGTAAGACGAGCCTGGCCTTGCGTGTCGCCGAACGCCTGCGAGAGGCGGGCATGCAAGTTGCGCTGATCGACTTCTCGCAGATCGCGCAGCGTGACAGCCAGGACGATGCGGCACGCTGGTTCTACGCGGTGGCATTCCGACTTGCCCGGCAGTTGCGCAGTGGCTTCGACCTGCAGTCGTGGTGGTCGGAAAACGCGATGCTCGCGCCCCCGCAGCGACTACTCGAGCTGTTTCGCGAATTCGTGATTGCAGCCCCGGGGCGCGAGCTCGCGCTCCTCTTCGACGACATTCATTTGCTGGACACGCTGCCGCAGGGCGAGTTGTTCCTGCAGGGTTTACGCCTGGCCTTTGATGCGCGCACCACCGACCCTGAAATGATCCGCCTGCGCGCCATGCTGATTGGGACGGGTGTGGATCAGTTTGGGCGGGGATCGTCGGTGTCGTTTCCGTTCGCGGTTGCCACTGAGGTGGTGGTCACGCCGTTTACGCTTGCGGAAACCCTGCGACTCGGGCCGGCGCTGGGCCTGCCCAGATCGAGCGCCGAGCTTGCCATGCAGCGCATCTATGACTGGGTTGCCGGACACCCGGCGTTGACGCAGTGCGTGGCCCAGGCGCTCGCGCGCGAGGACGCGGAAGCAGGTGTCGTGGGTGTCATAGACCGCTTGGTCGCCGCGCGTATCGAGTCGGGACGTGACCGGCAGATGCAGGCCGTGCTCAACGCGATCGAGCGCTGCCTCGTCAGCGTTGCCCGGCGCACGCGCGACCAGGTTCTGGTGACCATGGGCCGGGTTGCCAAGGGGCGTCGCGTCCTACTGGACGATCGGTCTGAGGCGCAAGACCGCCTGTTGCGCGCGGGCGCCGTCACGTTGTCGCCTGATGGGTTCCTGCTGCCGGCCAGCCGCCTGGCGCGGCATTACTTTGATGCCGGGTGGGCCAACCGTCAGATGCCCATTCGCATTGAGGGGTTGGTCAAAGCGGCGGCACTTATCGCCGCGCTCGTCATGTTGCAGGCCGCCTACCGCGTGCACTTGCCGAAAGGTCATGTTGCTGACATGACCGCACCCGGGGCGACGGCCGAACAGATCATGGCCGCACACGACGACCTGGCGTGGTGGCCCGGTTACGCGGGTACGGCGCAACGCACTGCGACGGGCGTGCTCTCGCAGCGCGCGCAGCGGGCCCAAACGCCCGAGGCGCTCGAACGGTTCGCAGTGCCACTCGAGACCCGGCTCGATGCGGCGTCACAGGCACGAGCGGCGCGTATGGCCTTCTGGCGTCGCCAGCTGGCCGGTGCGGAGCGTCGCGGGGACCGACCCGGCGCCGTGCTGGCGGCGATTGCGGCGCTGGAGTACGGCGACAATGATGTGCGGCGCAGGTTGTCGGGGCTGCTCGGAAGCGATTTGCCAGAATTGACCGGCGTGCTCGCCACGGGCGCGCCGTTCGATGCAATGACGTATCGGCCTCGTGATGGTCGGTTCGTGACGCGCAGCGGTACGGCGTTGCGCACCTGGGTGCGGCCGAGGGGGCAAGCACGCGTTGCGCCCGAGAGCGAGAAGTCACCGCTTGCCCTGGCCACGCAGTCGGTGGTGTTACGTTTCGAATTGCCGGTGCAGCGGCGCGGCCAGCTGCCCCAGCTGTTCTTCGACGCCGCGCACCCGCGTCCGGCGGATATCGAGGTCATGATCACGACGCCCGCGGGCAATCAGGTCACGCTTGCGCCTGCAGCAGCAGCGGCGAGCGGCTCGCGGCGCGAATACACGCTGACGGATGCTGCCGGTCTCGACGGCGCCATTCCCGCCGGTACCTGGACGGTGGCACTTACCGACGTCGAGCGGGGTATGTCCGGCAGCGTGGGTGGGGTCACGCTGGGTTCGATAGCGCCGGCCGAACCGTTGCCCAGCATCGCCTTGCCCGACCCTGAGCCCGCTGTGGCGGAAGCCCTGGTGCTCGACCAGTCCGGCGATCGCGCCGTCGCCTGGCCGGCTGCTGAGGGCAATCGTGCTGCCGTTTGGGACCTGCGCGGCGACTCGGTGCAGGCGAGCTTTGCGGTCGCAGCCGGGACCCGCTTGCTGGGTCTGGTCAGCGACGATCGCGAGGTGCTGCTCATCGACGGTGTCAGTCTGTCGACGCGACGTCTCTCCGACGGATCACGCGTCGAACGTCAAAGCCTGCAGCGTCCGGTGGCTGCAGCTTGGCCGTCGGTGAATGGTCGCTGGGTTGCGGCGCAGGAAGCCGAACGTGATGCGCGACTGTTTATCATCGACCTGGCGAATGACGCCTTGATCACGACGCTGGACGCCGGTATCGGCCATGAACACGTGCGCGTGTCTGACCAGGGCAGCCTCGTGGTTACCGCCGACGTCGACCGCACACTGCGGGTCTGGCGCGCCGACGACGCCGCGCCGATTGCGATACTGCCTGTAGATGCCCAGGTGCGCGAATTGCGCTTCTCGCCGACTGAAACCCATGTGCTCGCGAAACTCGCCGGGGGCGGCATGCTGGCATGGCGATTCGCCGACGACGCGCCGCCGGATCGTTGGGGTGGCGGCGCCAACTGGAGCATGGTGGAAGACCCGCAGTCGGGCCTGAGTCTCTTGGGTTCGCCGCGTGACGGTTTCCGTGTGCACGATTTTGTTGAGCGACGCGACCGTTCGTTGCCCCTGCTGGGTGTGGGCGATGGTCTGGCCTCGGTGCTCCGCGTACGGGACAACCTGGCCGTTGTGGCTGACGCATCGCGCGGTATCGCGACACTCTGGCGGCCTCGGCTTGAAGCGTTGCCCACAGGGGCCAACAACGTACAGCGCGCCTGGCTGTCCGAAGACGGACGTGCCATTGCATTTGCCGATGCGCGCGATGCGTTTACCGTGCTTCGCCTTGATGCCGGCATGCCGGAACTCGAAGATCTCGAAGCGAGTGTTATGAGTGTGGCGCATGCCGCCGCGCCCAGCATCGTGCGGATGTCGCGAGACGGACGCTTTGCTGTGAGCGTGGAGCCTTCGGGCTTGTTCCGGGTGCGCGACGTACGCAACGGCCAGTTCTTTGACTTTATCGGTCGTGCCGGTCGGGACGTCATTGATGCGCGATTCGCCATGGACGGGTCACGCTTTGTGCTGTTGCGGCGGCAGTCGATTGCGGTCTACGCCACGAACACGGGCCAACTGCTTTCACGTGAACTCAGGGATGTGCCGTTGACCGCTGTGGCGGCGCGCAACGACGGTTGGGTCGTGGCCGACGTCGACGGTCAGCTCTATCAGCAGCCTCCCGTGGACGGGGGTGTGCCGGTTGCGCTCGAGCCAATGCGTATTGATATCCCAGCCGCTAGCACGTCGATGGCTGATTCCGGGGGGCGCTGGCTTGTGGCCGCCGAGGGCCGCCAACTGCAGCTCATCGATCTCGCACGCGGCGAGGCGGTGAGGACGCCTATGGAGATGCCGGGTGAGGTGCGCGAGCTCCGGTTCAGTGCAGACGGCCAGCACGTCATCGTTCGCGCTGGCCATTGGTTCGTTCGCCTGCGCGCCGGAGGGCTGGGACTCGTGGTGCGCGACGTCCGTCTGTTGCCCGCTGACATGTTGAGCCACAGCGGGTTTGCGCTGACCGATACACGCGGGTCCGGCGTGACGCTCCTGCGCGGGCTCGATGAGCCCGTGCCGGCGACGATCTGGTTCGACTACCGCGACATGCCGGAGTTGTCGGCATCGTCTGAGGCACTCGCGGCGCGTTGGGGTTTGCTGGCGCCCTTGGTCCGTTCAGTCCCCGTTCCTGGCTTCGAGTAACGCGGCAACGGCGGACTGTGCCGATTCGGCCGTGGCGTCGGCTGCCGCGATCGGCATACCGATGGCCACCGTGATGCGGGCGCGGAACCGTCGTGGCCATTTGCGCAGTGCGCCACCGCCTTCGCGACTAAACCAGCTGCCCCAGAGATTGCGAAGCCCGATGGGCACCACCGGTACGGGGCGGCGCGCCAGAATGCGCTCCATGCCGGGCCGAAAATTCTGCATCAGGCCGTCATGCGTGATCGCCCCCTCCGGGAAGATGCACACCACACGCCCGGCCGCGAGCTCTTCATCAATGCGCTCGAAGGCGCCTGCCATGAGCTCTGGGTTTTCCTTTCTGCCCGCAATGGGTATGGCGCGCGCCGTTTTGAAGATGAAGCTCAGCAGCGGGATCTGGAAGATTTTGTAGTACATGACGAAGCGTGTGGGACGTGTGACGGCACCGCCGATGAGCAGCGCGTCGACGAAGCTGACATGGTTTGCGACAAGCAGCGCGGGCCCCTCTCGCGGGATACGTTCGGCGCCTTTGACCTCGATCCGGTAGAGAACGTTGACCAGAATCCATACGAGAAAGCGCATCACGAATTCGGGCAGCAGCCAGAAGATGTAGATCGCCACCACGGCGTTGGTGATTGCCAGCACCGCAAAAATACCGGGCACGCTGACGCCTGCGCGCAGGAAACCGACAGCCGAGATCGCGGCGACGATCATGAACACGCTGTTGAGGATGTTGTTGGCGGCAATGACCCGCGCGCGCTGGCTCGGCCGGCTGCGGTCTTGTAACAGCGCGTAAAGCGGCACGCTGAACAGACCACCCGAGGCGCCGATCAGCGTGAAGTCGATCAGCAGGCGCCAGTTCGCAGCATCCGCGAGGAAGGTCGGCACGTCGACGGGCGCGCGCGGCGCGCCGCCCACGAACATGATGAACACGTCGAGCGAGAACACGCTCAGGCCAATGGCGCCCAGGGGGACGAGGCCGAGCTCAATCGTATGGCGCGAGAGGCGTTCGCAGACCAGTGAACCGAGTGTCACACCCACCGCAAAGCAGACCAGCAAGGCATTGGCGACCTGCGGCGTGCCGTTGAGTACCGATGCACCCATTGCCGGAATCTGCGCGAGCACGACGAGGCCCAGCGACCAAAACCAGGACAGCCCCATGATCGACAGGAAGACGCTGCGCTCCTCGCCCGCGATGCGGCACACGGCAAGGGTGTCGCGCACGACGTTGTAGCTGAGTTTGAGCTCCGGATCCGCCGCGGCCACGGGTGGTATGAACAGGGATGCGAACCAGCCGATGACTGCGACAGCAATGACCGTGATGGCCAGCGTGAGCGTCGCGTGCTCGGGCGACGACGCAATGACGCCGCCAACCAACAGGCCAATGATGATGGCGATATAGGTGCCACCCTCCACGAGGCCGTTGGCACCCACAAGCTCATCGCGACTCACAAGTTGCGGCAGGATGCCGTACTTGATCGGGCCGAAGAGTGTGGACTGCAGGCCCATCGCGAAGACGAGCGCGATAAGCGCATTGACCGAGTCGGCCGTGAGCGCCGCGGCAGCGCCCAGCATGAGGACGATTTCGATCGCTTTCACGCGACGCACGAGAGCGGACTTGTCGAATTTGTCGGCGAACTGCCCGGCGATAGCCGAGAACAGGACAAACGGCAGGATGAACAGGGCCGCAACGACGTTCGCAAACTCGTCGCTGTTGTCACCGGCACCCGGCAGCAGATTGAAGGCGACGAGCATGACGAGCCCGTTGCGCAGGATGTTGTCGTTAAGTGCCCCCAGACACTGGGTCACGAAGAACGGCGCAAAGCGCCGCTGCCTCAGCAGGGTGAACTGGGAGTGATGCGCCACACGCGGCTCCGGAGAAAGGTGCCGCTGATGATAGCCGACGCCGCGGCGGCGCAGGGATCAGTCTTCGTCGCTCTCGTCTTCTTCGTCTGCGGCGCGTTCGCCCAGGGCAAAGGTGCGGGCTTCTGTCGGCGTACTCGATTCTGTGGCCGAGACCTCTGATGTTGACGCGGCAGCCTCGGCAACAGCCAGTACACCGGTGCCCGGAAGCTGGCGCACAAACTTCACGGCACTGTCCGGCACGTCACCATCGGGACCCGCGAGAATGCCGTCGGCGGTGATGCCCGGAGACACGTAGAACGTGGCATTGGCAGCGTCATCAATGCGCAGTGCAGCCCCGTCGAGCGCGATGCCCGCGAACAGACCACGCGCCCTCGAATAGGAGTACACCTCGGCGCGGAATCGGCCGTCCGTCGCAGCCGACGCGTTGCGCCCGACTGGGCCCGCGGCAATCGAGGCGTCCGCCCCGAGTGTGATCTTGCCCGTGGTGATATTGCGCAGGCCGCGTTCATTGGTAAACACGAGCACGATATCGGACGTCTGCAGGCCCGCTTGCCAGCCGACGCTGCCGCCCGTGAGTTTGATGAAGACCGGGTTACTCCAGCCCGCGTCGCCGCGCACCGCGAGAACGCCCTTGCCGTGGCGACCGGCCACGCCGACCCCGAGCTTGATCATGTCGGGGAGGATTGCCACCGCGTAAGCCCGGTCAAGCAGCGCGGGCGGAATGGCGCCTTCCGGGATGCCCCGTAACTCCTCAAGCACGGCGGCGGAGCGATCGAGGCGGTCGTCGAGTTTCGACTGGGCCTGAACGACGGCGGGAAACAGCAGCGTGGCAGCTGCTGCTGTCAGAAGCAGGGCGCGGGCGGTAGTCAGCATGGCGTGCTCGGTACTCGTCGGTGGAACCGACGCATTATGACAGTTCGTGCGTCGCGTCGTTCCCGGCTGATGTGCGCACGCGCAGCGCGGCAAACAGTGGGGCGTCGATGATGGGTGGCAGCGGGCAGTCGAGTGCCGCGCACACGAGCCGCATGAGCTCGGCCTCGTCGACGGTGACCTGTCCGTCGTGTGACACCGTAGCGATGAGCGCGGGCACGAGGCGCCCAAGGTCGCGCCCGATCAACCCGTGCAGCTGCTCGAGCAGGGCAGGGGTTTCGTGCAGCTGGACGCGTTGTTGCGCGGGCGGGCGTTTGAGACCGAGCCGTTCTGTGCCACGGGCATAGGCGGCGTCCGCGTCGCCGTCATCCTGGTGGCCCTCATCGGCAATGAGCCGGATGAGCCCCACCGCGGCGCGCGCCGTGGCGGTCTTGCCGAAGTGCGTGGCCCGGAACCGGCTGCTGCGGCCGGGCTCAAGGCTGGCATCAAGACTCACGAGCAATAGCTGACGAAACGCGAAAGATCGCAAGCCGCGGTCCGGCACGATCTCGTGAATCAGGTCCACAAGCTCGATGAGAAATCGAAGCTGGCCTGCAGGCCGTTCCTTGAGTGCCGGGAAACAGAGCTCGAGCACGGGCAGCGAGAAGCGCGGACCGAGCTCATCCACGGTGTCGGCGTAGTCGGCGATTCGCTCGCAGCGCTCGCGACCGATACGCGGAGCGAGCGCTTCGAGCTGGCGGCGGCGGTAGGTGGCGCGGTCATCTAGGGCGATGGCCAGCGCCAGGTAAAACGCCCATTCGCGTGAGTGCGCCGCGTCATAGACTTGCGCGGGCAGCGATTCGCGGATCGCCGCGGCGAGCGCGATCTCGACGTCGCCGGGTTGGCCAACGCGTTCGGGATCGGCAATCGACTCAGCGGCGACAGCGCCACCGCCCGCCAGGGCCGACACGGGCGCGCCTGCCAGGCCCGAGGTCTCCGGCGCAGGGGTCGCCGACGTCGGCTGCGCCGCAAGCTTTCGCGCGAGCGAAGGATCGAGTGCCTCGATGCGCTTGTCGAGTGGCGGGTGGGAGGCCATGGCGCGAAACCAGGCCTTTTTTGCACCGTTGGCGAACAACATGTGCGAGACCTCTTCGGGGTCCGCGCGCCGAATGCGTGAGCCTGCGTCGAGCCCACCGATCTTTGCCAGCGCACCCGCGATGCCCTCGGTCTGGCGCGTGAACTGCACCGCCGATGCATCGGCAAGGTACTCGCGCTGTCGCGACACGCCCGCGCGAATGATGCGGGCCATAAATACGCCAATGGCGCCCAGAAGGAATAGCGCAAGCCCGATGGCCAGAAAAGGCGCCTGGCCCTTGCTGTCGCGGCTTCTGAAGCTTGAGTGGCGACCGCCGCTGCCAGCACGCAGCAACAAGCGCCCGATTTGGCCAATGGCCAGAATGCCGAACAACACGCCGATGAGCCGGATGTTGAGGCGCATGTCGCCGTTCAGGATGTGGCTGAATTCGTGGGCGATAACACCTTGCAGCTGCGCGCGGTCGAGTTGCTCGAGCGCGCCGCGGGTTACGGCGACGGCGGCGTCCGCGCTGCCGAACCCGGCCGCAAAGGCGTTGATGCCTGATTCTTCCTCAAGCACGAAGATCTGCGGTACGGGAACACCAGACGCGATCGCCATTTCCTCGACGACATTGCGCAGACGCTGGCGTTCGATGTCATTGCTCTCGCTGGAGACCAGCGTGCCGCCAAGTTCCTGTGCGACCCGTGCGCCGCCGCCCGAGAGCTGCGTGATCCGGAATGCGCTGGCGGCAAAGATGAAGCCGAGCACGCCCGCGGCGACCAGCAGCATCCGAACAGGCGACTGGAACGGCCCGGGTGCACCTTCGATGGCGACCTGGAAGAACGCGAGTTCGACGACCACGGCGATCGCAGTGGCGATCGCAATGGTCGCGATGGCGAACAGCAGGACGAGCTTGCGCGAATTGCGGCGCGAGCGGTCCTGCGCCTCGAAGAAATTCACGGCGCGTACCGGCGGCTAACGGGCAATCAGCTTGTGAAGGACACCTCGGGGACGGCGCGCTTCTCCTCGGACTCGATCTCGAGGTAGCTCGCGGCCTGGAAGCTGAAGAAGCCGGCCAGGATGTTGTTCGGGAAGTTCTCGCGCAGGTTGTTATAAGTGAGCACTGCGTCATTGAACGCCTGGCGCGAGAACGCGACCTTGTTCTCGGTCGTCGTGAGCTCTTCCTGGAACTGGATCATGTTTTCGTTGGCCTTGAGGTCCGGGTAGGCCTCTGCCAGCGCGAAAAGACGGCCCAAGGCGCCCTGCAGCAGGCCTTCAGCGGCACCCAGGCCCGCGATGGCCGCAGGGTCAGACGGGTCAGCCTTGGCGGCATCGAGGCTGCCTTTGGCGGCATTACGGGCACTGATGACGGCTTCCAGGGTCTCACGCTCATGGGCCATATAGCCTTTGACGGCCTCGACGAGGTTCGGAATGAGGTCGTAACGGCGCGTGAGCTGCACGTCGATCTGGGCGAACGCATTGCCGACCCGATTGCGTGCATTAACGAGTCGGTTGTAAATCGAGATCGCGAAAAATACGATGCCGACCAGGACCGCCAGCAGAATCAGGAAATTCGTCATGGGCTCGTCTCCTCAACAAAATCAATTCCTTAAGCATACTCGGCGGCCCTTCTCGGCGCTACTTGCTGTCTTTTTGATGCTGGGTTCTACGCCCTTCGCAGAGGCCGAATGGCACGGTGCGACAGAGGCTCTTATGGGCACGCGAATCAGCGTGCGCTTGTGGCACGAGGATGCGGACTTAGGGGAAGCGGCCGTGCGAGCGGCAATTGATGAAATCGCCCGCATCGAACGACTTATGAGTACCTACATGGAAGACAGTCGCATCTCTGCGATCAACCGTGAGGCGCACCTGGGACCCGTGGCTGCAGGGGGGGAGTTGTACGGCCTCATTGAGCAGGCGGTCAGCGTGTCTGCGATGACCGGTGGTCGATTCGACATAACGTACGACAGCGTGGGTAAGCACTACGATTTCCGCAAAGGCGTGAAGCCTGATGCGGATACGATTGCCCGTGAACTCGAGAACATCGACTACCGATTTGTACTGCTCGACAAAGCCAATCAGACCGTCGCATTCAAGCAGGAAGGGGTTCGCATCAACTTGGGCGGCATCGCCAAGGGCTACGCCGTGGAACGCGCCGTTGCCGTGGTGCGCAACATGGGTGTGGCCCACGCATCGGTCACCGCGGGCGGTGATTCGCGGCTGTTGGGTGACCGCCGCGGTCAGCCCTGGCTCGTCGGCATCCAGGACCCGCGCAACGAAGAAGACATCGCCGTCATTCGGCTGCCGCTCGTCGACGAGGCGATTTCGACGTCGGGCGACTACGAACGCTACTTCGATGAAGGTGACGTGCGTTACCACCACATCATCGCGCCCTCGACAGGTCAATCGGCCAATGAAGTGCAGAGTGTGACCGTCGTGGGACCTGAAGCGACGATGACCGACGCGTTATCAACCTCGGTGTTCGTTCTGGGCGTCGCCGATGGGCTGGCCCTCATCGAAAAGACGGAAGGATTCGACGCCGTCATTATCGACGCCGACCGCACGGTGCATTACTCCAGCGGCTTCGATCCGGCCAATCAGTAAGCGTCGCGCCGCCCAGCGGCGCACCAAAACAGGTCATTCCATCCGCCTGACCCATTGTGTCAGTCCTGTCGCCGGCTGCCGACAGGCCGGGCCGCAGTAGTCACGCCGGCTCCCCGCGGGTTCCCGCCCAGCTGTTGCCTATCGCCGACAAAACGTGCGGTGCCTCACGCTTTTTCCAGCTGTTTTAGCCCCGAAACGTGCTGGCACATAACTTGCTCATTACAGGGTAGGGACACGCCCCAGCAACGGGCGTTTGAGCGACGCCCGCTTATCTGTGACAGCCATCACGGCCGCTAGCGAGAGCGATTGCGAACATTACGTAAACCGCCGGCCCGAGTCCCGAGAGGCTCGCCGGCGGGCTGTGCCAACGAGGAGCTGTTATGCGTAACACGAGCCTGGAGCGGACCTTGCGCCGCGTTTTTGCTGCTGCGGCCACTGCCGTTCTGCTGGTCGCGACCGCGTTCGCGTCGACGGGACTGTCGGGCAAGGCGGCGCCCGATTTCGCGCTGAAGAACTCAGCGGGCGACAACGTCCGGCTGTCGGATCTGCGTGGCGAAGTCGTGATGATCAACTTCTGGGCCACGTGGTGCGGACCGTGCCGCGAAGAGATGCCGCTGCTCGACGAAATGCACTCGCGCTATAACCGCGTCGGTTTCACGCTGCTGGGTGTGAACATTGATGACGATCCGCGTCGCGCAGAGGAAATGATCGAGGCGCTGGGTGTCACGTTCCCCGTCGTGTTTGACGCGACCAAGAAGGTCAGCGAGCAGTACGACGTGAGCGCCATGCCCGTCACGATCCTGCTCGACCGCGACGGCGTCGTGCGTTACGTGCACAAGGGCTACAAGCCGGGCTACGAGGACAAGTACCTCGAACAGGTCCGCGAACTGCTCCGCGAATGACCCGCGGACTGGAGCGCATGATGAAACGACTGATTGGTGTCCTGGCTTCTGTCGCGCTGCTTGCGGTGCCGGCTGGGGCCGACGATGACCTGGCGCGCGCCCTCGACAGCGAGGTCGCCGACCTCAAGAAGGAAGTGCTCGCACTCAACCGTGAGCTGTTCCTGCTCGAGGAAGAACTGCTGTTCCCTGCCAACTCGCAGGTGGCCTTGTTCGTGTCGATGGATGTCGGTGACTTCTTCGCCCTCGACGCCGTGCAGGTGAAAATCGACGGTAAGGAAGTGGCCAACTACCTGTACTCGGAACGAGAGGTGGAAGCCTTGATTCGTGGCGGCGTACACCGCATCCACGTCGACAACCTCAAGTCTGGTGACCACGAGATTGTTGCCTTCTTTACGGGCACGGGCCCGCAGGGCCGCGACTACAAGCGTGGCGCGGAGCTGACCTTCGAGAAAGGCCTTGGCGCCAAGTACATGGAGCTTCGCATCTCGGACCGGCAGAGCAAGCTGCAGCCCGAGTTCTTCATTTCCGAATGGGAGTAGCCCCGGCGTGACGCGTCGCATCCTCACAGCCCTCGCGCTCGTCTGCGCGCTGGCCGCACCGCCGCTTGCCGCGGACGAAGACGGTCCGGGCCCCGTTGTCGTGCGTGACCCGCACTATGGCGAGGTGCTGTTTCATTTCTACAAGGGCGACTACTTCTCGGCCATCGTTCGGTTGACGGCCGCACAGGAGCGGGATCAGCTCGTGCACCACGACGACGAGGCCGAGCTGCTGCGCGGCGGACTCGCGCTGTCGTATGGCCAGCACGAGGAAGCGCACCAGATTTTCCGCAACCTGCTGGACGGCAACACAGCACCCGAAGTCCGTGACCGCACCTGGTTCTTCCTCGCGAAGATTCGTTACCAGCGCGGCTTTGTTGACGCTGCTGCCGATGCACTCGCGGCCATCGGTGACGAGCTGCCCAAGGACCTCGAGCCCGAGCGGCGCATGCTGCAGTCGCAGGTCTACATCGAACAGGAGCGCTTCGACGAGGCCATCGAGCTGCTCGACGGCTGGCGCGGCCCCGCAGGCTGGGTCGACTACGCGCGTTTCAACCTGGGCGTCGCACTGGTACGCAAGGGCGAGTTCGCCGAGGGCGCCAACTGGCTCGACCGCGTCGGACGCCTGACCGATGACCGCCCCGAAATGCTCGGGCTGCGCGACAAGGCCAATGTGGCGCTGGGCTACACCTGGCTGCAGAACGAGCAGCCGGCGCGTGCGCGTCCTATCCTGCAGCGCGTGCGCCTAAACGGCCCGTTTTCAAACAAGGCACTGCTGGGCGTGGGCTGGGCCGATTCCGACCGCGGCAATTTCCGCGCAGCCTTGACGCCCTGGACCGAACTCTCTGATCGCAATTTGCTCGACGCAGCCGTGCAGGAATCTCTGCTGGCCGTGCCCTACGCGCTGGGCAAGCTCGACGCGACGCGTCAGGCGGCGGCACGCTACGAGGACGCGATTGTCGCGTTCGCCAACGAACAACAACGCATCGAAGATGCGATCGCCGGCATCGAGTCGGGCGATATGATTAACCGCTTGCTTGAGAGCACGGCCGAAAGCGAAGCCATCGGCTGGTACTGGCGCCTGGATGCCATGCCCGATGCGACCGAGAGCCGTTATCTCTACCTGCTCATGGCAGGCCACCGCTTTCAGGAAGCGCTCAAGAACTACCGCGACGTACTCGAACTGCGCAACAATCTGCTCGAATGGAAAGACAAGGTGACGGTCTTCCAGGCCATGATCGACACGCGCAAGGCTGGCTACACAGAACGCCTGCCGCGTATCGAGGCCGGGCTAGAAGCAGCTGACATTGACGCAATTCGGGCCCGCCAGGCCAAGCTCGAAGCGCGGTTGAACCGTATCGAATCCGAACGCGACCTGTTTGCGCTCGCGTCCAAGCGGGAACGCCAGCTCGTCGAAGAACTCGACCTCGTGGCCGAACACCCAACATTTGCACGGTCCGCACCCGAAGTGGACGACGCGCGTCGCCGGCTCGCGCTGATGCGCGGCGTGTTGCAGTGGCGTGCCGAGAAAGACTTCGACGCACGCGTCTGGCGCCAGCGCAAGCTGCTGCGCGAGACGACTCGCGCCATCGCGCTTGCCGAGCGTGCGCGCCTTGCCGTTGACGACACCCGCATCAATGAGCCCTCGCGGCTCGTCGACTTCGACCACCGCGTGATTCAACTCTCGCCGCGCATCGACGCCAAAATCGCAGATCTCGAATTGTCGCTGGCCGCCCAGCGCGCCTACCTGCACGGGCTGGCCATCGAAGCGCTGCGCGAGCAGCAGCGTCGCCTGGATACCTACACGGTGCAGGCGCGTTTCGCACTGGCCGCGGTGTACGACCGCGCCACGGCCGCGCGCAATGACGCCGAGTCGCCGGAGGCCACGCAATGAAGGGCGTCGTCGTACTCATGATTTCGGGCTGGCTTTGGCCGTTTGGCGGCGGGCCCGACAAGGACGAGACCATCAAGGCGCTCGAGCGCGAAGACGTGGAAATCTCCGAAGAGCAGGCCATCGACAACTCGAGCGAGCTTGCGCGGCAGAACTACCGCATGTTCCTCGAACTCGTGGGCGACGATCCGAATCTGGGTCCCGAGGCCATGCGTCGCCTCGCTGATCTCGAACTTGAGGCGACTGAAGCAGCAGAACTCGGCGAGAACATGCAGGCCGTGATGCTGTCGTCAAACTACGGCGGTGCCGTCGAGCTCTACGAAGCGCTACTGGCACGCTACCCCAATTACGGCCGGAACGACCTTGTGCTCTACCAGCTGGCGCGCGCGCATGAATCCAGCGGCAACATCGAGGCCGCGCTTGAAACGCTGGACCGACTCGTGTCGACGCACCCCGATACGGTGCACTTCGAGGAAGCCCAGTTCCGCCGCGGCGAGATGCTTTTCGTACGCCGCGACTACGACGGCGCCAAGTTCTCGTACGCCACGCTCGTCAACGAATTCCCCGACAGCAACTTCTACCTGCAATCGCTCTACAAGCTGGGCTGGTCGCAGTTCAAGCTCGCCGAGCACGAGGACAGCCTCGACCCGTTTTTCTCGCTGCTCGCGCTGCGCCTTGAGGGCAGTGATGAGGACGGCACGCTGCGCTTTACGCCCAATGCCCGCCGCGCCGACCGCGAGCTTGTTGAAGACACATTGCGCGTGTTGTCGATCTCTTTCTCGTACATGGAAGGCCCCGAGAGCATTGACGCCTATTTCGATACCGTCGGCTCGCCCGAGTATGCCTACCTGATTTACGCCAACCTGGGTGCGCTCTACGTCGATAAGGAACGCTACGAGGACGCCGCGGGCGCCTTCCTGGCCTTCGTCGAGCGCGAACCGCTGCACCCGCGTTCGCCGCTGCTCGAGATGGCGGTGATCGAATCGTGGAAGCAGGCTGGGTTCCCGACCCGAGTGCTCGACGCCAAGCAGGCCTTTGTTGAGCGCTACGGCATGGATACGGCGTTCTGGCAACAGAACGATGCGGCTGAGCTGCCCAACGTCGTGGCGGCGCTTAAGACGAATCTCACGGACCTCGCGCAGTTCTACCACGCACGCGCACAGAACCCGGAGCCCATCGTGGCCCAGGTCGAAGAAGCTGAGAAACAGACGCGCATCGTGCGCCAGGTGCGCGACGACTACCGCGCGGCGGCGCGCTGGTACCGCAAGTACCTGGCCTTCTTCCCGGGTGAACCGGATTCTGCGGGCACCAACTTCCTGCTGGCCGAGATCCTCTTTGAAAGCGAAGCCTTCGGTGAGGCCACGGACGAGTACGAGCGCACCGCTTACGATTACGGTCTGCACGCGCAAGCGGCGGAGGCCGGCTATGCCGCGCTGTTGGCTTACCGCGCGCACGAAGCGACTTTGCCCGCGGAAGCACGCCCCGACTGGCACGAACGCAGCCTGACAAGCTCGCTGCGATTCTCCGATACGTTCCCCGACCACCCCGAAGTGGCTGCTGTCATGACGGCAACTGCTGAGGACTTGTTCGGGCAGTCGCGGTTTGATGAAGCCATCACGGTCGCCGGGCGTGTGACGGCGTTGCCCGCCGTGGCCGATCCCGAACTCGAGCGGTCCGCCTGGACGGTCGTCGCGCACTCACAGTTTGATCTTGGCCGCTTCGGCGAAGCCGAGCAGTCCTACTACCAGTTGCAGGCGCGCACGCCCGTCGAAGACGCCGATACGGCTCGCGAGATTGGCGAACGCATCGCCTCATCGATCTACAAGCAGGCGGAGATTTCCCGCGACGTGGGTGACCTGGAAGCGGCTGTCGGCCATTTCCTGCGGATCGCCACCGTCGTGCCCGATTCGCCCATCGTAGAAACGGCTGAGTACGACGCCGCAGCCGCGCTCATCTCGATGGGACAGTGGGCGCGTGCGACGCCAGTTCTTGAAGCCTTCCGCTCTCGCTACCCCGACAGCGAATTTGCCGACGATGTTTCGCGCAGCCTGGCTGCAGGCTACCTCGAGACCGGCGACAGCCTTGCGGCTGCCTCGGAATTCGAACGCATTTCGAATGACGTCGCCATGTCTGCGGCCGAGCGCGAAGAGGCGCTCTGGCAGGCTGCCGGGCTCTACAAGGACACAGGCATGATCGCCGAGGAGCGCGGCGCGCTGGAACGCGTCATTGCGCGCTACCCCGAGCCGTTTGATCCGGCGCTTGAGGCGCGTTTCCGGCTCTCAGAAATCGCTTCACAAACGGGTGATGCGCCCGCACGCCGACAGTGGCTCGAAGACATCGTGACCGTAGACGCCAACGCAGGCGCCGCCCGTACGGACCGCAGCCGCTACCTCGCGGCGACAGCCACGCTCGAGCTTACCGAGCCGCTGCGTGCGTCGTTCGCGCAGATGCGCATTACGGCGCCGCTCAAGGAGAGCCTGGGCAGAAAGCGTGCGCTTATGGAGCAGGTGCTCGCCGCCTACGGCCGTGCCGCAGATTACGGTGTGTCTGAGGTGACCACGGCGTCGACCTATCGCATTGCCGAGCTCTACCAGGTGTTCAGCGCCGACCTCATGAACAGTGAGCGCCCGCCTGACCTCGATGAGCTCGCACTCGAGCAGTACGACATCTTGCTCGAAGAACAGGCCTTCCCGTTCGAAGAGCAGGCTATCGATATTTACGCGGCCAACGCAGCGCGCGCGGCTGAGGGCATCTACGACGAGTGGGTGCAGAAGAGTTTCGATGCGCTGGCAGATCTCATGCCAGCGCGCTACGCAAAGGCAGAACGCAGTGACCCCTTCCTCGCATTACTCGAATAAGAACAAGCGACGCGCGTTGTGGCCCGCCATCGGGCTCGTGCTGCTCGTTACAGGCTGTGCCACGCCCGGCGGCGACCGAGCGGCACCCGCCCGCGGTGCGGCGGCCGGCAAGACAGTGGCTACGGGTGAGATTCCCGACGCCGTGGCCAAACGTTACTCAGATGCTCAGACACTCATGTCCGTCGAAGACTACACGGGCGCCGTTTCGGTGCTCGAGCCTGTCGTTGAACTGGGCCCTCAGTATCCGGGCGCGGCAACCACGCTGGCCATCGCCTACCGCAATCTGGACCGCCACGAGGACGCCCTGGCACTGCTCCAGACAACGCTCGCTGTTCACGACGCCTACGCGCCAGGATGGAACGAAGTCGGCATTTTGCACAGAGAGTCGGGTCGGTTCGGGGAAGCAGAGGCCGCATATTTGAAGGCCGTCACAGTAAAGCCCGATTACGCGTTGGCACACTTCAACTTCGGAATCCTGCTTGACCTCTATTTGGGGCGTCATGAGCAGGCGCTGGAGCACTACCAGCGTTACCAGGAGCTCGTACCGGACGAGGACAAGCAGGTGTCGCGCTGGATCGCTGACATCAGCCGCCGGATCGAGCGCAATACGCGTGCGGCGCGAGTCGCACAGTAGGCAGGGCAGACCATGGCACGACGCACAACATGGATCTCGTTCACGCTTGCCGCGTTGATCGCGGCAGGCGCCAGTGCGCAGGACGCCGATGACATCGGCCCTGCGGTGGACACGAGCGCGGCCGTCGTCGAGGACATCGGTCCGGCGGTAGATACGAGCGCGGCTGCCGTGGACGACGAGTCACCGGCTGTGGATACGAGTTCGGCGCAGCCCGCCCGCTCCCGTGAGGCCATCGACTCCTTGTCGCTCGGTACCTCACAAATTGTGGGTAACCAGGAGTTGCCCCAGGTGTTGTACATCGTGCCGTGGAAGTCGTCGGATCTCGGCGACCTCGTCGGCCGACCTGTAAACACTTTGCTCGACGAAGTGCTGGCGCCCGCGGACCGCGAAGTGTTCAAGCGCCAGGTCAGCTACTACGAAGATTTGCACGGCAACGACGGGGATGACACCTGACCGCTGCCGTTCGAAGGCGCCCGCGCTGTAAGCGGGCAATGACAGTCAATCAGAGGAAACGACAATGTCTGCAGTAATTGAGTTCTTTCAACTGGGCGGGAAATTCATGTACCCGATCCTGTTTGTATTCGGGCTTGGGATGGCCATCGCCATTGAACGCTACGTCTACCTGACGATGACGGGCGCCAGCAACCGCGCCATGTGGAAAAAAATCGTGCCGTATCTCAAGGCCGGTAACTTCCAGCAGGCCGTGAGCGTCACGAGCAAGTCCAAGTCGGCCATCGGCAAAATCATGACCTACGGCCTCTACCGGGTCGGTTCGGCGCGTCGTCGCGACGACATCGAAAAGGCCATGGAAGAGAGCCTGATGGAAGTGCTGCCCAAGCTTGAGAAGCGCACGCACTACCTGGCCACGTTCGCCAACATCGCAACGCTTTTGGGCCTGCTCGGTACGATTATCGGCCTGATCCAGGCGTTTACGGCGGTGGCCAACGCGAACCCCGCAGAGAAGGCCGACATGCTTTCTGGCAGTATCTCGATCGCGATGAACACGACGGCATTTGGCCTCATGGTTGCCATCCCGCTGCTGCTCGTGCACACGGTCATCCAGACCAAGACGAACCAAATCGTCGACAGCCTGGAAATGGCATCGGTGAAGTTCCTGAACGCCGTCACCGAACGCCAAGGTGATCCGAAAGGGGCCGCCGCGTGATGTATCGCCGCCGGGGCGGCCGTCGCTCTCTTGAAGCGACGGAGCTCAACATCACGGCATTCATGAATCTCATGGTGATTCTGGTGCCGTTCCTGCTCATCACGGCCGTGTTCTCGCGGCTGGCGATTCTCGAGCTGAATCTTCCGGGTGCTTCCTCTGAGCCCGCGGAGAATCCTGCCGAGACGATGCAGCTGGAAATCACGGTGCGCGCCGCGCGCATCGAGGTTGGTGACCGCAACGGTGGCTTGCTCTCGCGTATCGACAACGTCGATGGCGAATACGATCTCGACCGTCTCGCTGAGAAGCTTCGCGACGTGAAGAAGATCAACCCCGACAAACTCGATTGCACGTTGCTGCTTGAGTCCGACATCTCCTACGAGACGCTTGTTCAGGTCATGGACAAGGTGCGCATCTACGAGGAGCTCAAGGACGGTGAGCTCAACAAGATCGAGTTGTTCCCCGAAATCTCTATCGGCGACGCAACCGTCGCGGAAGGAGCCTGACGATGAGCCATTCATCGCGCGCGATGCGGATGGACCGGCGCCACAAACGTGGCAAGAACCCGGGCCTGAACCTCGTCTCGCTCATGGACATCTTCACGATCCTCGTGTTCTTCCTGTTGGTGAACTCGTCGGACGTGGAAACGCTGCCGAATGCCGATGAGCTTAAGCTGCCCGAGTCGGTAGCCGAGCAGAAATCGCGCGAAACGGTGGTCGTCATGGTCACAGACACCGACATCCTCGTGCAGGGTGATGTGGTGGCCTCTGTCGACGACGTCATGAACATGCAGGGCAACGTCATCAAGGGCCTCAAGCAGGCACTGGTGGCGCAGAACGACCGTGTCCTGCGCAAGACGGCCAACGAAGACATCGCGCAGCGCGAAGTCACCATCATGGGCGACAAGGAAATCTCCTACCGTCTGCTCAAAAAGGTCATGGCGACTTGCACTGATGCGGACTACGGCCGCATCTCGCTCGCCGTGATGCAGAAGAGTTCTGACAAGCTGGCGTCGACGACGGCCGGCGCGGGCATTGGGGGCTAATCCATGGCGACCGCAATGCCGACTTCGTTCCAGGCCTACTACCGCGACTACCAGTTGCCGTGGACCCTGTCCGACGAACAGGAACACAAGTTCCGCAAGATCCTGACGATCACGCTCGCGATCATGTTCGCGCTGAGTATCGTCTGGCCCTTCCTGCCGACGCCCGATGTCGACCCCTACGCGGAAGTCGAGATCGAGCCGCGCTTCGCGCAACTCATTGTGGAAAAGCAGGAACCGCCCCCGCCGCCGCCGCGCGTCGAGGAGCCGGAGCCTGAGCCCATCGAAGAGACGCCGCCCGAGCAGGTGGCGCAGGAGCCGGAGCCCGTACCCGAGCCGGTGGTCGAGCCCGAGCCCGTTGAGGCGCCGCCTGTGGATGAGGCGCGTGAGCGTGCATCGGTGGCCGGCCTGCTGCCGTTCGCCGACGACCTTGCCGCGCTGCGAGACAACGACATTGTCGACCAGGTGGCTTCGAGTCAGCCGCTCACGGGCGCTGTTGGTGCCTCGGAACGCAACGAGCGGTCATTGATTACCTCGAACGTGGGTGCCTCCAGTGGCGGCATCAACACGGCGCAGCTGTCGCGCAATACGGGCGGCACAGGGTTGTCCGGTCGTGCGACGACTCAGGTGGAAACACCTGTGGCAGCCATCGGCGACGGCAACGGTCGCAACGACGTTCAACGCAACGGCGACAGCAACCGCGGCTCGCGCTCGCGTGAAGAGATCGAAATGGTCTTTGACCGCAACAAGGGCGCGATCTACGCGCTTTACAACCGCGCGTTGCGCCAGGACCCGACGCTCGAAGGCAAGCTCGTTCTGCGTCTGACCATCTCGCCTGACGGTGCGGTCACGATGTGTGAGATTGCGTCCAGCGAACTTGGCGATCCCGAGCTCGAGCGCAAACTCGTGCAGCGCGTCCGCCTGTTCCGGTTTGAGCCCAAGGACGTCGAGTCGATTACGACCACCAAGCCGATCGACTTCTTCCCGGCTTAGGGAGATTGCCGCGCGGCCTGCGGCCGCTCGCAATGACGGAGTAGGGCATTAGCCGCTCGCAATGACGTAGTTTTTCGTCATTGCGAGCCAGCGAAGCTGGCGCGGCAATCTCTTAGATCCAACGTAACGCTTCAACAACGCAACTTTCACCGGTCGCAGTTGGCGCGTGTCGAAAGCCATGGTGTACCCAAGAGAGGTACACCATCATGGTCCGACTCCCCGCCGTGTACATCATGGCCAACAAAGCCCGGGGCACGCTCTACACAGGCGTGACCTCGAATCTCCCGGGCCGTGTGTGGCAACACAAGCACAGGATCACGCGCGGCTTCACCGCACGCGACAACCTGCACTTACTCGTCTACTTCGAATCGGCAGACACCATGCGCGCCGCGATTGAACGCAAAAAACAAATCAAATCCGGCTCTCGCCGTCGCAAGATCCGCCTCATCGAAAACATGAATCCCGACTGGCGCGATCTCTACCGCTTCGTCAGCGACTAGCTAGCCGCGTCGGTACCAGCGGGCGAGGCGGTCCGGGCTGATGCCCGCCGCATGACCCAGGGCCAGCGCACGGTTGGTCAGGGTGCGGCGCACCCAACCCGTCTCGTTCCATTTCCTCGGGTCGACGCCGATCTCGAGCGGCAGCTCTGAGAATCGGCCTTCGGCTTTGGCGGCTCGCACTAGGCGGACTTCCTCAAACAGCGGAACCGGTTCGTAGCCGCCCCAGTGATCGAACGCCTCGCGTGTGAAGAAGAGTCCCTGGTCGCCGTAGGCCACGCCGCGTTGGGCGCGCCAGTTGATGAGGTTCGCTAACCGTTTTGCACCCCGGGTTTCGACGCCCTCGAACCGGAATCGAAACCAACCGCCATCGTTGCCGGCGCGGATGTGATCTCGGATGGCGGAGGTCGCATCAGAGGGTGGTGTGGCATCGGCGTGCAGAAACCAGAGCGTCTCGCCGGTTGCCTCGGCGGCCCCGGCGTTGAGTTGTCTGCCGCGACCGGGCTCTGAGTCAATGATTCTGGCGCGACCGGCTGTGACGGCATCGAGCTCGGATCGATCCGTGTTGGCTGCAACTACGACGCACTCGTCAATACCCGCCTGCTGCGACAGCAAGTCGAGCAGGCGTTCGAGTGCTTCTGTGTCGCGGTAGACGGGGATGATGACGGACAGGCGCAGGGCGTCGTCGTCGCGGGTTTCTGGCGTTGCGGTCACGGTTGGGAGATTGCCGCGGCGCTGCGCGCCTCGCAATGACGGAGTATGAGCTGCGCGCCTCGCAATGACGCGGCGCGTACCGCGCGCGTCAGCTGACCTTCTTGCGCTGGCGAGCCAACAGCCATTTGAACAGTTTCTCAACCGTCGGCGTCAGGCGTGTGCGGTTGTAGGCATCGGCCAGGCGGCGCAGGTACTCGGATCGTGTCGGGTAGGCGGGCACGGCTGCGTCGAGCTCGCCCAGGCCGCGGCCGTTGGCCACGAGTACGGCCAGGGCCGCAATCTGCTCACCCGCGTCACCACCCACAATCGTTGCGGATAAAATTTTATCCTTACCCTTCTCAGTGAGTACGCGGACGAAGCCGCGGTCGTCGGCCTGGGCGCGAGCGCGATCCATGGCGTCCCACTCCACGCGGTAGGTGTCGAAAGCGACGCCTGCGTCACGCAGGTCGGATTCCTCAGCGCCCACGTGCGCGATTTCGGGGTCCGTGTAGGTGCAGCGCGCGATTCGCGTCGAATCGGGCTTGCCGCGTCCAAAGAACAGCGCGTTGCGGATAATAATGCGTGCCTGGTGATCGGCGTTGTTCGTAAACTGGTATTTGGAGCAGACGTCGCCAGCCGCGAATATGCGCGAGTTGCTTGTGCGCAAATTGTCGTCGACGGTGATGCCTTTGCGCGGGTCAAAGTTGACGCCTGCTGCCTCGAGGTTCAGCGAGTCCACGTTGGGCGCACGGCCAAGTGCTACGAGTAATTCGTCGACGACGAATTCGCCGTCCGCGGTGCGCACGACGCGCTTGTCGCCGTCACGCGCGACGGACTCGGCTGCGGTGCTCAGGTGCAGGTGAACCCCGTCGCGTTCGAGCTGTTTGGCGAGTACCTCGCCCGCTTCAGGAATCTCGACGGGGATCGGTCGGTCGGCCATCTCGAACAGGTGCACCTCACTGCCTAGGCGGGCAAAAGCCTGCGCCAGCTCGCAGCCGATGGGGCCGGCACCGATAACGCCAAGCACGGCAGGCTGTTCACGCAGTTCGAAAATCGTCTCGTTGGTGCGCGGCTCGGCCTCGATGAGTCCCGGGATGGGCGGTACCGCGGCACGCGCGCCCGTGGCGATGACGAATTTGGCGGCCGTAAGCACCGTGTCACCGACGCGGACGCTCTTAGCGTCTTCAAATGCGGCTTCGCCAAGAAACACGTCGACACCGTTTTCTGTGTAGCGCTCGACCGAGTCGTGGTGTGAGATGCCCGCGCGAACCTCGCGCACCCAGCTCATGGCATCGCCGAACGACACGTCGGCGCCACCGTGTCGGCGTTCCGCCATCTCGATCAGTGCCTTCGAGGGTACGCATCCGACGTTGAGGCAGTCGCCCCCCATGGCGTGGCGTTCTATCAGCGCGACCTTGGCGCCCAGGCCGGCGGCCGCGATGCTGACGATGAGCCCCGCAGGACCCGCGCCGATAACGACGAGGTTGTAGCCCTCGGGGTCCGGCGTCGGGTTTTTGTAGTCCGACGGGAAGACAAGGTCCTGCCACTCGGTGTCGTGTTGCTGGCCCGGGTACATGTCCATGTCAGGCTTCCCCTGTTGCGGATTCGGTGGGCACGCCGATCGTTTCGCGCAGTGTGCGCGACGCGAAGCGGGCGATGAGTACGGTGACGAGGGCCGTTGCGATCAGGCCACCGATGAAGAAGACGCGGCCCCAGGGCCCGGCGTCGTACTCGCCGGCGATGAGGCTCGTGAGGTCGCTCGCCGCTGAACCGATATACACGTAGAGCAGCGTGCCCGGCAGCATGCCCAGCCAGGAGCCAAAGAAGTAGTGCGAGAGCTTCATGCCCGTCAAGCTCATTAGGTAGTTCATGACGTTGAACGGGAAGATGGGCGAGAGGCGCAGCAGTAGCATGACAAAAAAGCCACGTTGCTCGGTGGCCTTGTCGATGGCCGCAAGCCGCGCATCATTACCGATTCGGTTGCGCACCCAGCCACGACCCAGCGCGCGGCCGATGACGAAGGCCAGCGTTGCACCCAGAATGCTTGAGATGGATACGAGTGCGGTGCCATAGAGCACGCCGAAGACATAGCCCGCGGCAACGGTGAGGATCGAGCCCGGCACCATGAGCACCGTGGCGGCGACGTAGGCACCAATAAAGACGAGCCAGGCCGTCTCTTTGTTGGCCTCGATCCAGCGCACGAGGTCCGTGAGCCATTCGGCGATGGGGAACTGCGTCGCGGCGACGGCGAGTGCCGCAATGATCGCGACCAGTGTGAGCAGTTTGAATTTGGCGTTCATGATCTTTCCGTCCGTCAGGCGATGTGTCGCGCCTCAAGTTCGTGGCGCGCTCGCTGCAACCAGGCTACAAGGCTGCGGCGCGCGGGTCTCCCGTCGAGCGCCAGCGTGCCCATGACCGCGTCGAGCGCGTTGGGGGTGTCGATGTCTGTATGCGGACTAAGCCATTGCACACTGTCGCCACGTGCCTCGCAAGCGGTTGCGAGTTGCGCGCCAAGCGTGCTGGTGGACCAGGGCAGGGGCTCGAGTTCAGGCCAACCGGCGCGCGTGCCCATCGCCACCACGCCGCCGTCCGCTGCGGCGCCCAGCACGACATCATGGGTGGTCAGTGCGCTTGCCGCCTCAAGTAGATACCTGGTGTCCACAGTCGGCGCGTCGCTGCCGATGAACAGGATCGGTGCCGACCCGTCGGTCAATTCTTCGGTGGCATGTTGCAGGCGCGCACCCAGGTTGCCCGGGCCCTGCACGACCACACGCACGCCCGGGCACTGCCTGGCCGCCCAGTCGACGTCGTCGGCGCGGTCTACGCAAATGACGCGTGGGCCCGGCCATGCAAGGAGATCTTCTGCAGCACACGAGAACAGGCGCTCGGCCAGTTCCAGGGCGAATGTCGCATCCGTTTCAGCCGCAACGCGCTGCTTGCCCACGCCCTCCCGCGGCCGCTTGGTAAACAGTACCAGCGTGCAGTCGGTGGCGTTGTGGCTCGCAGTGAGGGTCATGGCGTCGCGCCCGTGATCTTACGTTACGGGAGGAATGACCGCAGCGGCAGCCAAAACATTTCAGTGGGTGAGCGACGCCAGACGAATAGCGCGCGCAGGCGCGCGTGCGGACAGACGGGTTAGACCGCCTGGTCGCCTGACTCGCCCGTGCGGATGCGCACCACCTGCTCGAGGGGCGTCACGAAAATCTTGCCGTCACCGACCTTGCCGGTGCGGGCGGCGGCCACAATCGCCTCGATGATCGCCTCTGCCTGGTCATCGGGTGCCGCAATTTCGATCTTGCTCTTGGGCAGGAAATCGACCACGTACTCGGCGCCCCGGTAGAGCTCGGTGTGTCCGCGCTGTCGCCCAAAACCTTTCACTTCAGTAACAGTCATGCCCTGCACGCCGAGCTCGGAGAGCGCGTTGCGGACGTCGTCGAGACGGAACGGTTTGATGATGGCGGTGATGAGCTTCATGGCCCCTCCACGGGGTCGCAGCGTGTTGTCGCGTTAGTGTATAACACAAGGCGCCAGAGGTGCCCGGCGATCGTCCCGGCGCCCGGCAGCGGCAACACCGAGATAGATTATGAAATTGAGAGACGCCGAAGCGCCCGCGACGGTGCCCGTCAGCTCAGCCACAATCATGCTGATTCGCGACAAGACGCAGGGCCCAGGCACCGAGGTATTCATGCTGCAGCGCCATGGCAAAGCCGATTTTGGCGGTGCGCACGTATTTCCTGGTGGCCTGTCCGCCGATGCGGATCACACGGCTGACATGGCGCCCTACTGCTTCGGTCTTGATGACATCGAAGCGTCTCGCCAGCTGGGCCTCGACGAGGGTGGGCTGGGCCTGTGGGTCGCGGCTATTCGAGAGTGCTTTGAGGAATCGGGCTATCTGATGGCGCGCGACATTACGGGGGCGCTCTGTGAACCTGCGGACGAACGTCACCGCACGCGGTTCGAAGACTACCGCCAGGCGCTTGCGGGCAACGCGCTGACCCTACGCGAGGTGTGCGCGGCAGAGTCGCTGACGCTCATGTGTGATGCCATCGAGTACGTCAGTTTCTGGACGACGCCCGTGGTATTCGAGCGCCGCTACGCGACGCGGTTCTTCGTGGCCGCCGTGCCCGAGGGGCAGGTCGGTGCGGCGGACGGACACGAAACCGTCGATGCGACCTGGGTCTGTCCTGCGGCGGCCATCGATCCGAGCGCCGAGCCCCGCCTGCAACTGCATCCGCCGACCGTCGAAAACCTGGCCTGGCTGGCAGGCTTCGAGTCTGTGGAAGCGACGATGGCGGCGGCAAGGGCACTCGACAAATCGGCGATCGAGGAAGTGTTGCCCGTGGTCAGTCGCGATAGCGCGGGCTTGCGGATCACGTTGCCCGACGGCCGCGCCGCGACACCCTGACATGGTGGACGCAGCAAAGGCCGTTGCCATTGCGCCCGGTGTTGTGCGGCTAACCGCGCCGAATCCGGGCCCCATGACGGGTGCGGGCACCAATAGTTATTTCGTGGGCGAGGACCGTCTCGCACTCATTGATCCGGGCCCCGATCTCGATGCCCATGTCGACGCGCTGGTGGCCCATGCTGACGGACGTCTCGACGCCATTCTCGTTACCCACACGCACCGCGATCACTCACCGGCGGCTGCGGCCGTGGCGGCGCGGACGGGCGCCCCCGTGTATGGCATGTTGCCGCCGGCAACGCCTGAGAACGACGCCGCATTTGCACCCGACACCGTGCTCGAGCACGAGCAACGCATGACCATCGGTGCCCATGAGATTCTCGCGATCCACACACCAGGACACGCGTCGAATCACATGTGTTTCCTGCATACGGCGACGGGCATGCTGTTTACGGGCGATCACATCATGAACGGGTCGACCGTGGTCATCGCTGCACCCGACGGGAACATGCGCGCCTACCTGCACTCGCTTGAGTTGCTCAAGGACTATGCGCCGCAGACTATCGCGCCCGGACATGGGGAACCCTTGCTCGAACCCGAACGCGCCATCGACTGGATCATTGCGCACCGGCTCGAGCGTGAGGCAAAGGTGGTCGAAAAGCTCACAGCATTCGCGCCGGCCACAATCGACGCGCTGCTGCCACAGGTTTACGATGAGGTGAATCCGGCGCTCTGGCCCATTGCTCGCTATTCCCTAAGGGCGCACCTCGAGAAGCTGCTCGAGGAGGGCCGCGCCCAGTGCAACGACACCAAGTGGACGCTCGTGGCGGGCTGAGCCCGAGACGTCACGCCCTTTGTTACTTAAGGAACGCGCATGACGGCCATCAGCGAAGCTGCCCGAAACACCATTTTGGGCGAAGCCCGCACGCACTCGACCTGGCACGACAAGCCTGTGCCCGAGTCCCTGCTGCGCGAGATCTACGACCTGACCAAGATGGGTCCCACGAGCGCCAACTGCTGCCCGGCGCGCTTCGTGTTCGTCACGAGTGAGGCGGGCAAGGCGCGTCTCAAGCCGCACCTGATCGAGGGCAATGTCGAGAAGACCATGACGGCGCCTGTGACAGCGATCATCGCTTACGACTCGGAGTTTTATGAGCGCGTGCCCGAGCTGCACCCGCACAATCCGGGTGCGCGGGACTGGTTCACGGGTAGCGAGCAGTCGATCTACGACAACGCGATGCGCAACGGTACGCTGCAAGGTGCCTACTTCATGATTGCAGCCCGCGCAATTGGGCTCGATTGCGGGCCCATGTCGGGGTTCGACCCGGCGGGCGTTAATGGTGAGTTCTTTCCCGACGGGCAGTTTCGGGTGAATTTTCTTTGCAATCTTGGTTATGGCGATGCCAGCAGCTTGCATCCCCGCTTGCCCCGCTTGGCGTTTGACGACGCGTGCCAGATGATCTGACAAGAACATAGGGGCCGCGTATCGCGACTATTGGCGGTATTATGCCGCCGAAAGGGCCCGCGCGGCCGATGCGAACGCAGGACGCGGGAGCGAAGAGATGAAACGACTTCTGGCCATGGCCGCACTGGTTGCGGTGCTTTCGACGCTGCCGCGTGTAGCATCGGCCGGTCCCTGGGTGGAGCCCGGGGACCTCGCGTTGCGGCATGACATCCAAACACTGGCCGATGCGGGCGTAATCACAGCGCCAGTCACGAGCTGGCCACTGTCTTGGGGCGACATCCTCAATGACACGGCTGAGTTCGAGGAACTGGACTCCCTCAGCAAATCTGAGCAGGCGGCCTTAACCCGCGTCCGGCGGCGTGGCCTTCGGGAAACGCGCGTCGGCCAGATCGATTTTCGCGTGGATGCAAAATACGACACCGAGCCAGGGCTATTGCGGGGATTTGAGCGGCGTGCGCGCGAAGAGACTGATGTATTCGTCGGCGCGAGCTGGACCGGTGATCGCGTCGCGGCTGAGATTCGCGTAGCCGGCGTGAGTTCTCCCGATGATGACAAGGACCTGCGGCTTGATGGGTCCTATCTGGGAGTGGCGATTGGAAACTACATGGTGTCTGCAGGCGCTATGGATCGCTGGTGGGGCCCAGGCTATGACGGCAGTATCATTTTGGGGAACAACCAGCGACCCATCCCGGCAATTTCTGTCGAGAGAAACGACACGGCGCCCTTCAGGTCAAAATGGTTGAGTTGGATCGGCCCCTGGGATGCGAGTCTCGTTTGGGGGCAGCTGGAGAACGATCGCGCCGTGCCCAATGCGCGTTTTCTTGGCCTACGCGTCAATTTTCGTCCGCTGCAGTCTTTGGAAATAGGGTTGAGCCGCACGGCCCAGTGGTGTGGCAACGGTGACAGACCCTGTGACCTCGATTCGCTGGTCAGACTTACGCTCGGTCAGGACAACCAGGGCGATGACAATATCGATACGAGCAACGAGCCCGGTAATCAGCTTGCGGGCATCGATTTGCGCTGGGCACCACAATTCGCACCGCTCAATGGCGCCTTTTACATGCAGATGATTGGCGAAGACGAGGCCGGTGGATTCCCTAGCCGGTACTTGGGACAGTTTGGTCTCGAAGCATCTGGCTCTGTTGGAATGACGTTTTGGCGAAGCTTCGTTGAGTTCGCTGGGACCACGTGCCAATTCTATGAGTCGAGCTCGCGTCCCAATTGCGGCTACAACAACACAATTTACGAAACCGGTTACCGATACCGGGGCCGTAGCATTGGTCACAGCGCCGACAACGACGCGGAAGTGATCTCTGCGGGCGCGATAGCAGTCGAGGCCGACGGTGATAGTTGGATCGCCATCGTCAGGGTGGCCGAGCTCAACAATGATGGCGCGCCGGATCCTGCCAATACGCTAACGGCAACGCCGGCCGACTTCACAGCCTTCGAAATCAGCCATCGTAAGGTCTACGAGTTCGGCGAGCTGGAGCTTGGCGCAGGCGTGTCTCGTTTTGAGGACCTGGTCAGCGGGCGTGAAACCGACGACAGCCGGCTCTTTGTGAGCTGGCGGATGCCGTTCTAGGGGCCCGGTCCGGTATACTTCGGCGCACTTGAGGGGGCGGCGTGCCCTTGGCTATCAAAATCTAAAAGATGAATCGACTTGGATTAGGCATTTCCCTGGCGTCGCTGTTCGCTGTCGGCGCTGCGGCCGTGGCGCAGGTGCCCACACCGACACCCGAGCAATTGCAGATGCTGCAGTCCCTGCCACCGGACCAGCGTGCCGCACTATTAGAAGAGCTCGGAATTGATGCCCCAAGCTCGATGATCAATCCGCTGCCAGACTTTCCCACGCTGACCCAGCCTTTGGACGACGCGGAGGCCGACAGCGAGGAGGAGCCGGAGAGAATCAAAGGTGGGGAGACGCTCGTCATCACCTTCGATACGGAAGATCTGGACGATTCTGAGCAACTCGATTTGGAGTCGCGGCCTGCTTTGGCTGCGCTGCTTGGTACGCGCACCTGGGAACTCACGCGAACAGGCGAGCTCATCTTGCCGGGTGTAGCGACCATTTCGCTCGCTGGTCTCGACGCTGAGGACGTCACCACCCGGCTCGGTGCGGAGCCTGCATTGGCGGTGTTTGAAATCACGGCACAGATCCTGCCACTCGCACCCGTCGGTGTAGACGCGCTGGATTACTTCGGCTACGACCTGTTTGCCGATGTGCCGACCACGTTTGCGCCTGCGACCGACGTACCCGTACCGGTCGGGTATGTAATGGGGCCCGGTGATCAGCTCATCATCGAGTACTTTGGTAAGGAGAACCGCACCATCAGTGCCGCCGTGACTCGGGACGGCACCATTATGCTGCCAGAGATCGGGCCGCTGGCAGTTTCCGGATTGACGTTTGACGCGGCGCGCTCCGAGATCATTAGCCGGGTTTCCGAACAGAAGATCGGCGTGCGGGCCAGTGTCACTATGGGCGAAATCCGCTCCATTCGGATCTTCGTCCTCGGTGACGTCAATCGTCCCGGTTCGTATACGGTCAGCGGTCTGTCAACGATGACGAACGCGTTGTTCCTGTCGGGTGGTGTAAATACCACCGGCACGTTGCGTGCCATCCAATTGAAGCGCAATGGCAAGGTTGTTGGAACGCTGGATTTCTACGATCTGCTGTTGCGCGGGGATACGCGCGGCGATCGTCGACTGCTCCCGGGCGACGTTATCTTCGTGCCCCCCGTGGGAACGCGCGTTGGCGTAGAGGGTGAGGTAGCCCGACCGGCGTATTACGAATTGGAGAGTCCAACAACTGCTGCTGAGCTGGTTCGACTCGCAGGCGGCTTGACGCCAAAGGCGTACGCGCCGTCGGGAAGAATCGAGCGCGTATCGCCGCGCGGTGATCGACAGATTATTGACGCTGACCTGTCAAACGAATCGGGCCGCAACGTTGGGCTGCGCGACGGTGATGTACTGCGACTGTTCCCGGTGCTGGATCGCCTCGACGATTCAGTGGAGCTCATGGGCCACGTACGCCGGCCGGCTCAGTACGAATGGCGCGAAGGCTTGCGTCTGAGCGATTTGATCCCGTCTCCCGCACTCTTAAAGCCCCGTGCGGACCTGGGCTATGTGGTGATTCGTCGTGAGCCCCTCGATGATGGTCGAATCGAGGTGGTTTCCGCTGACCTTGAAGCTGCCCTTCAGTCTCCCAATGGGCTCGACAATCCCGCGCTGCAACCGCGCGACCAGATCATTGCCTTTCAAAATGGCCCAGCGCGTGGCGCCGATCTTGAGCGGATCCTCGATCAGCTTCGTCTTCAATCGAACACGGGCGGCGACGTACGGGCCGTGTCGATTGGTGGTCAGGTTCGTGCGCCCGGCGACTACCCATTGGAAGCGGATATGCGCGTCAGCGATTTGGTGCGCGCGGGTGGTGGATTCACCGATGCGGCGTTCTTGGGCGAGGCTGAGTTAACACGCTATGTGATTGGCGACGATGGCTCTCGACAGACGCGACTCGTCAACATCAATCTTGAGTCAGTGCTGGCCGGTGATTCGATAGCGGACGAAATACTGCAGCCCTACGACTACTTGAACATTCGCGAGATTCCCGAGTGGCGTGGTCAGGAAACCGTATCAGTCGAAGGCGAGGTTCGCTTTCCCGGAACCTACCCCATTAAGCGAGGGGAAACCTTGGCCGCCGTCATCGAACGCGCAGGCGGGCTCACCGATCTATCGTTTGCCGACGGTAGCGTGTTCACTCGGGAAATCCTGAAGCAGCGCGAGGAAGAACAGATCGAGGTGCTCGCTTCGCGTCTCGAGGCTGACTTGGCCGCGTTCGCGTTGCAGGGCGCACAACTGTCGCCAGATGCCCAACAGGCATTTGCCCTGGGGCAGAGCCTGCTCGGGCAACTCCGCAGCAGCACCGCAACAGGACGATTAGTGATCGATCTGAATGAAGTGCTTGACGGTGGGACTGGCGGTTCCTCCGACATCTTGCTACGTGACGGGGACATGTTGTTGATTCCGCAAAGTACGCAGGAAGTCACGGTCATCGGCGAGGTTCAGTACGCCACTTCGCATCTGTTCGATGCCGAGCTGGACAGAGATGACTACATCTCACGTAGCGGCGGTTTGACTGCAAAGGCGGACGACAAGCGAATCTACGTCGTGCGCGCAAATGGGCAGGTTGTCGCAGGCACAACGACCGCGTGGCTGCGGCGCGTGGGAGGTACGGATATTCGGCCCGGCGATACCATCGTGGTCCCCATCGACGCAGATCGAATTGCGCCACTGACGCTGTGGTCCAGCGTGACACAGATTGTCTACAACCTGGCGATTGCCGTCGCCGCCGTGAATTCTTTCTAGTTCGCCCCGTGCGTGTTGTTCGGGAGTAGCTGACTTGTCCTCTAAGCCATCCGATCCAGTCATTGAAGCATTGACGTTGAGAGAAGTATTCGCGCTGCTCTGGTCCGGCAAGTGGCTTGTGCTGGCGACAGCTTTCGGTGTAACGCTCCTCACGATTTTTTGGGCACTGAGCTTGCCGAATATCTACAGGTCTGAAGCGTTGCTCTCGCCGAATCAACAAGAACAAACAGGCGGCTTGTCGGACTTCGCGAGTCGATACGGTGGTTTGGCAAGCCTTGCGGGATTCAGTGTCAACGATTTAGCAAACAACGACGTGGCCATTGGTTTGGAGACGCTTAAGTCCCGACGCTTCATCAGCAGCTTTATCGCTAAGCACGATATCTTGGTGCAGCTCATGGCGGCAAAGGACTGGAATGCTGAAACACGCGTGCTCGAGATTGACGCTAACGTCTACAACGCGGACACCGAGACCTGGACCCGTTCAGTTAGTCCGCCGCTCACGGTTACGCCTTCTGACCTTGAAGCGCATCGAGCGTTTCTCGAAATTCTGGACGTGGACGAAAAAGGCTCTGATGGATTGGTCCGGATTTCTGTCGAGCACGTGTCACCCGACATTGCGAGCCAATGGGTAGCCTGGTTAATCGAGGATCTCAACGCAGTCATCCGACTCAAAGATATTGCAGAGGCGGAACGCGCAATCTCGTACCTCGAGTCGCAGATTCAGGAAACGTCGGTCGCTGAGCTCAGAAATGTTTTCTTTAGCCTGATTGAGCAACAAACGCAAACCGTGATGCTCGCTAAAATTTCTGAGGAGTATTTCCTTAGAACCATCGATCCACCTGTGGCACCAGACTACAAGGACCGGCCTGGTCGGACCGTGATTGTCATTCTTGGCGGCTTACTGGGCGGCACGCTGGGCATTGCGATTGTCTTGCTCATAGCGGTTTTCCGGCGCGCAACATGACCGTGCGCACGGCCTGAGGGCTCGTTGCCAGGAGTGGCTGACATCAACACAACCTCATGCATTGTGGTTACAGGCGGTGCCGGATTCATCGGCAGCAATTTTGTGTTGCATTGCCTTGAGAGCACCGGTTACACGGTGATCAACGTCGACAAGCTCACCTATGCGGGCAATCTAGGCAACCTGGTAGCGCTCGCGGACGATCCGCGGCATGTGTTTGTGCAAGGCGATATTGGTGATGCCGAGCTGATTGGCGGGCTGCTGCAACAGCATCGGCCCGTGGCAGTGCTGAATTTTGCTGCGGAGTCGCATGTTGATCGGTCAATCCATGGGCCGAGCGCATTCATTGATACGAATATCTCCGGCACGTTTCGCTTGCTCGAATCGGTTAGGACCTATTGGGGTGCGTTGAGCGGCGCTGCGCGCGATTCATTCCGCTTCTTGCATGTTTCAACAGACGAGGTGTACGGGACGCTGGCAAAGGACGACGCGCCGTTCAGCGAGTCGAATCCTTACCAGCCGAATTCGCCCTACGCAGCGTCCAAGGCGGCCTCTGATCATCTGGTGCGCGCCTGGCACCACACCTATGCGCTACCGGTGCTGACGACCAATTGCAGCAATAACTACGGGCCCTACCAGTTCCCAGAAAAACTGATTCCTTTGATGATCGTGAATGCGCTCGCGGGTAAGGCGCTGCCAATCTACGGCGACGGCCAGCAGATTCGCGACTGGCTTTTCGTTGAAGATCACTGTCGCGCGATCCTGCGCGCATTGAATGCGGGTCATGTTGGGGAGACCTACAACATTGGCGGCAATTGCGAAATGGCCAATCTTGAAGTTGTCAAAACGATTTGCGGCTATCTAGACGATGTGCGACCCCGTTCGGGTGGGGGTACCTATGAGTCGCAAATTGAGTATGTGAACGATCGACCCGGTCACGATCGTCGATACGCGATCGATGCGAGCAAAGTGGCGGCTGAGCTTGAATGGCAGCCTCAAGAGACCTTCGAGAGCGGTATTCGAAAGACGGTTGACTGGTACTTGCAGAACGAGCCTTGGGTGCAAAGTGTTGTGAGCGGCGAGTACCGCCAGTGGGTGGACCGACATTATGGGGGCTGAAGCGTCTCATCGAGATCTCCTATTGCTTGGGGCCAGCGGCCAGGTTGGTCGCGCAATTTGCGCGCACGATCAGTTGGCGCCGCGCGTTGCAATTGCTGATCGGACGTCGGTTGATCTTACTGAGCCCGCGAGTATTCGCAGCGCGATTCGCAGCGCGAGGCCCCGATGGATTGTTAACGCCGCGGCGTACACAAATGTGGAGCTCGCCGAAGACGAGCCGGAAAGGGCGTTCGCAGCCAACGCCGTTGCGCCACGAGTTATCGCTGAAGAGGCACAAACTGTGGGCGCGGCGGTCGTGCATTACTCGACAGACTACGTGTTCGATGGCAAAGCGCGCGAGCCTTACGCCGAGTCGGCGGCAACCGCGCCGCTGTCGGTCTATGCCGCAAGTAAGCTGGACGGCGAGCGGGGTATCGCTGAATCGTGCGAGCGGCATGTGACGATCCGTACGAGCTGGGTTTACAGCGAGCACGGTAAGAACTTTCTCAAGACGGTGCTCAGACTTGCTCTTGAGCGCGACAAGCTCACTATCGTCGACGATGAGACGGGTGTGCCGACCGCGGCTCACGAGCTGGCGGCAGTGACGGCGGTGATCGTGGCGTCGCTTGATGATGTTGCCGAGAACGATGCGCGGTGGGGGCTTTATCATTACGCCGCCGCCGGCGCGACGAGCCGGCACGCTTATGCGAAGGACATCGTCACTCAAGCCTCAGTCAGAGGGTTTCCGTTGCTTGCGACACCCGATTCGGTGATACCCGTGAGCTCAGCGGCATTCCCGATGAAGGCAGAGCGACCTGGTTATTCGGTGCTCAGCACGTCCAAGATTGAGAACGCCTTCGGGATCGCACCGCCACCGTGGCAAGACAGCGTTGGTCAGGTCCTCGAGCGCCTGAAGACCGAGGCGGCACCAGAGGCACGACATGCGTAAAGGCATTATCCTTGCTGGTGGATCAGGGACTAGGCTGTATCCCGTGACGCAGGCTGTGTCAAAGCAGCTTATGCCGATCTATGACAAGCCGATGATCTATTACCCGCTGACCACATTGATGCTCGCCGGTATTCGCGAGTGTCTCGTGATCTCTACGCCGTCCGACACACCACGGTTTGCCGAACTACTGGGTGACGGCTCGCAGTGGGGCATTCGCATTCAGTACGCAGTCCAGCCTTCGCCGGACGGTTTGGCGCAGGCCTTTGTCATCGGTCGCGACTTCGTCGGCGCGGATCCCAGCGCGCTGATATTGGGTGACAATATCTTCTTTGGTCACGATCTCGTGAAGCAATTGCAATCGGCGAACGAGAAAGACCAGGGTGCCACGGTGTTTGCCTACCACGTGACCGATCCGGAGCGGTATGGCGTTGTCGAGTTTGATGCCGCGCAGCGTGCGATCAGTATTGAAGAAAAGCCAAGCGCACCAAAGTCGAATTACGCGGTGACGGGGCTGTACTTTTATGACCAACAGGTGTGCGATATCGCCGCAGCATTGAAACCGTCTGCACGTGGCGAGCTCGAGATCACGGATGTCAACAAGGCCTATCTCGAGAGGGGACAGCTCAATGTCGAGAAGATGGGGCGCGGCTTTGCTTGGCTCGACACCGGGACTCACGATAGCCTTCACGAGGCATCGAGCTTTATCGCCACCCTGCAGAAGCGGCAAGGCTTCATGGTCGCGTGCCCTGAGGAGATTGCCTTTACGAAGGGCTGGATCGGTGCAGAAGAAGTCGCCCGTCTGGCTGAACCGCTGAAGAAGAATGACTACGGTCGCTATCTGCTCAACCTTATTCAATAGTCAGGTCCCAATGCCGTATACCGTTATTGAAACAGCGCTGCCCGGCGTTTTGATCCTGGAGCCCCGCGTTTTCGAAGACGAACGTGGGTTCTTTTTCGAGAGCTTCAATGCACAGGATTTCGCCCAGGCCACTGGCGTCGATAGCGTGTTTGTTCAAGACAACCACAGTGCATCGACCAAGGGCGTATTGCGGGGCCTGCATTTCCAAAAGCAACATCCGCAAGGAAAGCTACTTCGGGTCGCGGTCGGCGAGATTTTTGATGTCGCCGTCGATATTCGGCCGAATTCCAAGACCTACGCTCAATGGGTGGGTGTCAACCTCTCTGCTGACAACCGACGCCAGCTATGGGTCCCCGAGGGCTTCGCTCATGGGTTCCTCGTGACCAGCGATGTTGCAGAGGTCATGTACAAAGTCACCGACTACTACAGACCTTCGGATGAGGGCTGCATCGTCTGGAATGATCCGACGATTGGGGTCTCTTGGCCAATTGACGGTCTACCCGTGCTGTCGGAGAAGGACGCAAGAGGCGAGGCGCTCGTCTAACGAACAATGGGCAGTGTTTCGTGCATCGTCGATTGGTTCGTCCTCGCTGGCGCCGCGGATTCCGATTTAAGTCAGTGTCTCGAGTTTGGAACGTTTGTTGTCAGTTGACTTGAACGGCGAGCGACAAAAAGCTGTCCTATTTGCGCCATTCTGGGGGCAACAGGGTCATGTCGGCAATTACAGGATCGATCGATTCCTGCGGTGGCTGACTGCACTGAATTACTGTGTCGTACTTGTGCGCGCCGGATCAAAGACCGGGATTCTAGAAAGGGAATGGGGGCTCGAGGTATCGGTGCGGGACCCCTCAGGCTTCTACCGGGAGACGTCTGCAGCCGTTAGAGGCGCTCCTGCCAGGAAGGTAAATCACGTTCGTCGTTGGGTAGCGACGCGACTGTTAAGCCCAGACCCTGGCATCATTTGGTCTGAGATTTCGGCACGTAACGCGACATTGCTCCAGGCCTGTAAGGGTGCGGCGTTCGTGCTGTCATCGAGCCCGCCCGAATCGGCGCATGTAGGCGCATCTGCGCTCGCCAGGAAATTGCACGCTCGGCTCGTAATCGACATGCGCGACGGCTGGCTCGACGAACCACTGAAACCTCTGCTCAGAGTTTCAGCAATGAGACGATGGCGCGAAGGGCGACAAGAGGCCAAGGTGTTGCGGCAAGCGGCGAAAGTCTTTGTCACATCCGAGGTCTGGCAGGATCTCTTGTCGAGGCGATACCGCCGGTGTCAGGACAAGATCAGCATTCTCACCAATGCCTATCCACCAACCAGCATTGTCCCGCAGTCTGTCGCGGACGCGCAGGACAGCGATTCGGGACTTGTCCTTGTGCATGCGGGCCGGTTCACGGGTTCGCGATTGACGCAGAGACCAAAGATCTTGCTTGAACCTCTCCTTCTCGCTATCGGCGACAGTGGGTTGAGCGGCAGGGCGCTGCTGCTTGGGAGCCTGACTTCGCTAGATCTGGAAGACGTCGATGCCCTGGTAAGACGGTTTCAGCGCCATGATTGGGACATAGATGTGCAGGCCGCAGTGCCCCGCGAAGACATGATGAACATCCTAGGCCAGTGCCAGGGGTTGTTGCTTCTGTCAGCTTCCCACGCAGCGCTGCCCAGCAAGCTTTTTGAGTATCTGTTGTTCCGAAAGCCGATTCTCGCCGTCACTCATGAGAAGAGTGCGTTATGGCAGGTTTCTCGGTCTATCAGCAACGTCTTTCTTGTCGACTATCGAAACCCGGCAAGCCGCCCGGTGCGGGAGTTCCTGTCAGCTTGCAGCGAGGCGACGTCATACGCGGAGCCGCCGGATCAGTTCTCTGAGACGTTCTTGGGAGAACGCTTTGCTGCCGAGATTTCGTCACTATGAAAAGCGAAGCAGATCGCGGAGAATACGCGGTCCGTCCGAAGGGGCGACGAACGCGTTTTGAGGCACTCGCAGAGTGCTTTCGGGCGCGAGTATTGTGATGTCGATGCTGCAAGAAGAATAGGAACTGGCTATGAGTACCCTGACCGAATGGGCGCGGAAAATCACGATGATCTGGCGTGCCCCCGATCGCGTGAAAGCGGGTATTAGTCACCGGGCGCGCGAAGCGAAGAAGAAGCTGCTTCTGCAGCTCCCGGATGTCACCCATGCCGGCAATCGGGCGGTTTGCCGTAAAGTTGAGCTCGATGGAGAGACCCACATTCGAAAGGTCTTTTCGGAAAACGAGGAAGCCCTGGCGTGCATGACTCGCGAAATTGCGGCGCGGGAGCTTTTCGGTGAGCGACCATGGATGGTTCCGATTATCGAACAAGGTGCCTCCCACATTACCTTGGCGCTACTGCCTGAGGAACGACGCCTGGACCGGGTGGCAGAGAGCTTGTCCGAGCAGGAAAGACTGGAGGTTGCCCGGCAAGCGATGCACGTGGCTTTCGAGATCTTTGCTCAAGGCTACGCCCATCGTGATTTTCATTCTAGAAATATGTTCTGGGAGGACGCTCAACTTCGAATCGTCGACTTTGAGGTGTTGCAACCGTATTTGGAACACGATCGTCCTGCGTTTCCTGAGTCTTATGATCTCGTTGGCACCGGATTGGATTCGCCTTTCGCAACCGAGAACATGTGCTATCAGTCGGTGGATCCGAATTCACTGCTAAACACGCTGAGGGTTCCTCTCGATGTGTCGATCCGACAGCTCGAGGACGATCTCCGAGACAGGCTCCGTGAAGCTTCACTGACTTTCAAGAAGCGGGGCACTCGGCACACGTGCCGGGCGCAACGAATCTACAACTCCATGGAGCTGCCGCACTTTAGCGTTAGCCCTTCCGAGGCGCAGCGGAACTGTGCGCTGCGTTTTCGAACACTTGGCATCAACGCAGTAGATATAGAAGGCAAGCGGCTGCTGGATCTTGGCAGCAACATCGGCGGCATGCTTCTCGAAGCCCAACGTCTGGGACCGAGACAGAGTATAGGCATCGAATACGACGCGGAGAAGATCGAGTTATCTCGGACAATTGCCGCATACAACGGCTTTAACTCGCTCGAGTTTCGACAAGCAGATATCGATCTCCTCGAGGCGCAGGACTTGGGCGAACCTTTTGACACGGTGTTTTGTTTTGCCATCGAAGCGCATGTCAAGAAACCGGAGCGGTTGTTTAGGCTGCTTGCTGAGGTCACGGCCACCAAGCTTTATTTTGAAGGGAATTCGTCCACGGCGGCGGAAGCGGCAGAAGCCAGTTTGCGAGCCGTGGGATTCAAGCACGTTGAGTCGTTGGGCATGTGTGATGACGATTTTCTTCCAGAGAACAACAACCGACCGCTCTTGGTAGCGATCAAGTAACGGGCGTCGCGTCGGTTGGGGGGATATCGGTTTTGCCGCCTATTGCCGCAGAGCGTGCGTGGCTACGGTCCTGTAGATGAAATAGAGCCCAAAGATGTAGGGCACGGTCATTGACAGTGAGTACAGAAGGACGGTGTCGACGGCCGGCAAGTCCTGATGCCAGGCAAGGCCAAAACTCACGATAACGGCAAGGGCAGACAAGATTTGCACGATGAGTGACAAGTCTTGGCGTTCAAAAATAATCAGCGTCGGCGCGAGCGATGTCGTGACAAACCTAAAACCAAGGTAGCAAGCGAGTAGGCTCGCAAACACACCCGATGTGGACCAGGCCTCTCCGAACACAATGCCGAAGAGTATTGGCGAGAGATAGTAGACGCACAGCGATCCGAGCAGTGCCAGAGCCGCGAGTAGCATTGCCAGCTTCCAGAACAGTTTGTTTATCCCAGCAACGCCGGATCGTAAGAGCTCTGATGCCTCCCCCATATAGGATTGAGATACCGCTGAACTGAATAGCAGTAACGGCAGGTTTAGCACTCGCTGTGCGAGAAAAAACTGTCCGGCAGTAATGGGATCATATAGCGATCCAATTAGGATCGTGGGCAAGTGCAAGGCTAGGCCGTTGAGCAGTGCGGCAGGGGATCCGAACCACGCAAACGACGCGTACCGTTTTGCGACTGCTAGAATGGCGTGAGGTTTAAGTTCCTTGGCTAGGTCGGGAGCCTTTCGGCTCAGGACCCTTGCCAATCGCAAGCTGCCGGAACCGACTGAAATGGTCTGACCAATGAGCAAGCCCAGGATGCTAAGGCCAACGAGTCCGGCAGAGATTTGAGTGAATGCACCGAGCGAGGCCTGCATGATTCTGGTGCTTGCCAGTGTCCCGTATTCGCGATATCGCAGTGCGAGCTGCGAGGCTGCCTGGTAGCCCGCGGAGAAAAACAGCGCAACAGGGAATAACCAAGCATAAGGGCCGATGGACTCTGCACCAATAATCGGCAGCAGGCGATCACCCGCCACGAACACCAGGACCGCCAATAGAACGGATAGGGCTGCAACGAGTAACATGCACAGGGCGAGTACCTGCCAAGCATCACGATTGGATTTGGGGAGCGGTATTGCAAGCTCGAATCGCAAACATGCAACGAGCGTGAGAATCGCCAAGTACGACGAGAAGATTCCCAGTACGCCGAACTCGTCTGGCGAATAGATTCTCGTGAGAATTGGCGCCGCTGCAAACACAATGGCTTGCCCGGCTGCCGCGCCTGAAAAAAGCGAAAGAAAGGGTCGGAGCATGGTGATGGCCTGCGGCCTCAGTTAGCCCGCCGAGCGCACGACGGTATCACACCAACAACCTCTGGATGCGCGGCAAACACAGTCGTGGTTACTTTGTCCGTTGCGAACGGGCATGCAGTGACTCGTACACATCGAGATGCGCATTCGCGATGGCGCTATCGGCGAATTGCGAATGGGCAAGGGCATAGCCCGCGCCCCCCATTAGCCGGCGGCGCGCTCCATCACTCGCTAATTCCAGGATGGCATCTGCAAGTGCCGTCGAGTCTCGCGGGGGTACAAGCAAGCCCGTCTTACCGGCAATGATTGCATCCCGGCATCCCGGGTGGTCTGTTGTGATGACCGCGCGACGGCTTGCGGCAGCTTCCAATAAAACCTTTGGCAAGCCCTCGCCGTAGTAAGACGGCAGTACAAACAAATGACATCGTGCAAATGCGCTGGGCATATCCGCCGTGTACGGTTGCCACTCGATGATGCCGTCTTGTTGCCAGGCTTCGAGTTCTTCAGTCGTCACCGATCCGGGGTTGCCGGGGTCGGGTGATCCTATCAGTCGGCAGACGACGTTTCGACGCTGTGTCGTGAGGCGGCGCGCCGCATCGACAAAGGTATAAACACCTTTCTCAGCCAACATCCGAGCCGCCATAAGGGCGACGATGGGGCGGGGTGGCTCTGAGCTGCCCGTGAAACGGTCGAGATCGACGCCCGAACCCTTGAGCTGCACGATGTGATCTTCGTTGCGCCCGCTTAGGCGGCGAATCTGTCGGGCATCCTCATCGTTTTGAACGATGATTGTTCCATTGCGATGCCGCAATGCGAAGCGATACATCGGCTTGAGCAGCGCTCTGAGAATGCGGGTTTTCCAGCTTGCGCCTGTTCCATAAAGGAACCCGAGGCCCGAGATTGCCGAGACTAACGCGGGTACCCGGTTCAGACGCGCTGCAATACCGCCGTAAATGACCGGCTTTATCGTGACGAGATGTAGTACGTCGGGGCGAACGCTCCCAATCAGCCGGCTGATATCAAGAAGGGTACGAAACTCCTTGAGGGGATTCGTACCACTTCGGGAGAGCTCAATCGGCCGGTGCTCCAAACCGGCTTCCGTGATGCGCCCCACGGCCTGACCCGCAGAGGTGGCGATCACTACGCGATAGCCCGCATCCAGCGCAGCACGCGCGACGACCAGGCGGTGCGACAGGAAAAAGGCGGGATCGTTGACGATCATCATCAGCGTTGGCGCGCGCCGTGCTTCTGTCTGTGATGCGCTCACACAGTGCTCGCCTGTACCTGAGTCCTCACGCCGCGTTTGTGCCACACGTCCCACCATTCCATGAAGCCTGCCATGTTCGAAACACAGCCAGATGCCACAGAATCGCCGTGTGATCGGCGGCACCCGACTGGTGCTGTGACCAGAGCGTGCCGACGTGGGCAACGTCGAACGTTCCGTCCGCGCTTAGCGACGCTGGCGACAGCAGATCGTCTACCCAAGTGCGCAAATCGTCTCGCAACCATGCGTCGAGCGGAAGGTCGAAGCCCACTTTCGGGCTCTCAAGCAATTCGTGCGGCATCCGCTTGGCCAGAACTTGTCGGAGGACACGTTTAGTCTCGCCCCCCTCGATCCGAAACGAGAACGGTAACGACCAAGCGAATCGAAACAAGTCCGGGTCAAGAAACGGTACGCGTGTCTCCAGAGACACTGACATTGCCGCTCTGTCCACCTTGGTGAGGATGTCGTCAGGCAAGTAGCTCGCGGCATCCATTGCCATCATGGCTTCCGCTGCATTAAGTCCTTCGGGCAACGCCATTGCACTGTCGCTGATCACCTCGGTCGCCCCGTTGGGTCGGCCGGCGAGAATGGTGCCCGGGCTCTCAAAACGAGTCAGGACCTTCTCGTAGAAGTCTGCGACTGACGTGGCGTCGAGTGCACGCACCAGTTTGCGTAGTTTCTCATCAAGGTTTTTGTGCTTTGAGCCGCTGCCGAGCTTGTTTAGAACGCCGGACAGCCGTTCAACGCCAATCAGGCCCGCGAGTTTGGCGGCCTGCTTCCTCAGGCTGGCGGGCAGCCTCGAGAACCGGCTCCAGTAGGTGCTCGCGAACAGATAGCGGTTGTAGCCGCCAAACACCTCGTCGCCGCCGTCACCACTCAATGCGACTGTGACCGACTCGCGGGCCAATCGTGATACCAGAAACGTGGGTATCTGAGACGAGTCCGCGAAGGGTTCGTCATACATCTGGCCTATCGCCGTCATCGAGTTCAGCAGCTGCTCTGGTGTGACGCGGAGGCTTGTGTGGTCCGTATGGAGGTGCTTTGCGTACTCTGCCGCTCTAGCCGCTTCGTCGAATCGAGCGTCTGCAACGCCGATGGAGAAGGTCTTGATGGGCTTCGAACACTGCTCCTGCATCAAGGCGACAATCGACGACGAATCTACCCCTCCCGACAAAAACGCACCGATCGCGACGTCGGAGATCAGTTGTCTCGAAACGGCAGTCGACAGGAGGCGGTCCGCTTCCACGACAGCGTCGTCGAAGGAGCCGGCAAATGGTGTTCGTCGCGCCTCCGCGATGACAGCGCCTGCGTCCCAGAAACGCGCTACTGTGCCCTGCCGGTCGCTAGCATCGAGTGTCAGCGTGGTGCCAGGTTCCAGTTTGTATATGCCTTCAAAAATTGAGGCGGGAGATCTGATATAGCCGAGCCGGAGATACGCTTCGAGAGACTGACGGCTGATGCTCGCGTTGAACGCGGGCGACTGGCCCAATGCTTTGAGCTCGGAGCCGAACAGAAAGTGCGCACCCTGCCAGCCGTAGTAGAGCGGCTTCTCTCCAAATCGATCTCGGCCTAAGGTCAGCTTTCGGGTCTCACGATCCCAAAGCGCAAAGGCAAACATCCCGACCGCCTTTACCAGTGTGTCGGTAACACCCCATGCGTCGAATCCGGCGAGTAGCGTCTCGGTGTCAGACGTGCCACGCCAGGGCGCTTCGAGGCCTTGCCGGCTCAGCTCGTCGCGAAGCTCGAGGTGGTTGTAGACTTCGCCGTTAAACGCGATTACGAACCGTCCCGAATGGGAATGCATGGGTTGTCGACCAGCGGGCGATAGGTCTTGTACAGCGAGGCGCCGGTGGCCCAGGGCGACGCCATGCTCGGCGTCGACCCATTCGTCCGCATCGTCTGGGCCACGGCGGTGCAGGCTTGCGGCCATCTTGCTGCAGATTTCGTGTAGCGATGCCTCGGAGCGATGCGTCTCCGATGCGTGTAGAAAACCGGCTATTCCGCACATAGTGTGTGGTCGCGTCCAACAATCGAGTGGCGTCGGTTTTTCGGGTCATTGGGACCCGCGCGGGTATGAATACATGTCATTTGGAATGGTCGGTCAGTAACGGTTTGCCAGGATCATAAGTCGAAGCAAGGTGTTGTCCACCCTTGTGTTTCGCCGCGCATCCATCGAGAGCGCATAGACCGCACGTTGCCTGAGACCGGCTTTCGATTCGACAAATCGTCGCGCGATCGCGCGTGCGTCTTGCGGTAACTCATCGTCGTACTTGGCGATGAACCGCGCGGCTTGCTCAGACAGTGGCCATGACTGGCTACGCCGACCCAAAAATCGCTTCGCACGCCGAAACATCTGCTTGGAGAACGACGCGGTCGCGCCCACAACATTGGCGCCGTGCTGGCGGTAGAGCACCGTACACTCCGGGTCGAAAACAACGCGCCCGAACGCTGTCGCAACCAGGTAGCACCACCAATCATGCATCACCATGTCGCCGGGGTCGCCGGCGAGCACACGCTGGCGCAAGGCGCCGTCAATAGCGACAGTGCATCCGGTCGCGATGTTCTCGACAATCGCATTGGAAAAGCTGATCTCGTTAGGAATCTTCGATTGGCCAATCGGCTCCAGTTGCTCGTCCACATACGATAGCCGCGAGCAGTACATCGTGGGCACAGAGGCGCCATTCGGAATCGTGTGTGCGGCTGTCCTCGTCAGCTTCTCGGGAACCCAAACGTCGTCCTGATCGCAAAACGCGTAAAGCTCGAAATCGTCGCCGGCGGTTTCGAGGAGCGACATGAAACTGGCGACCACGCCAACATTAGGCTCACGATACACCGAGATCCTGTCGTCCAATTCGGCGTAATGGGCGAGGATTTGGTGGGTACCGTCAGTGGATCCATCGTCACGAATGAACAGGTGCCAGCGACGGTGGGTCTGCTCGATAATGCTCTGAATCTGTGCCTCTATGAACCGCTCGCCATTGTAAGCAGACAACAGGACCGCGATGGCAGGTTCTCCTGCCGCCGCGCCGGTCTCGAGTCGCTGGGGGCGTTCTTGAGTGGTCACGTTTGGCGATGCACCGAGCCGGGATAGTCAGCCCACCGTAAGCTGATTGCGAGCAGCGACATGGTGAGCGGGTTGATAAGAACTGGGTTGGTGCCTGCAACGACAAACAGCCCGATCAATGCGATGGCGAATGCGCGTTGTGGTGCCTGCCCATGATTCAGCAATGACAACACGCTGGCGCCAAACAGCACGGAAAACGCGAGGGTCCATGGCAACCCGAACTGGCGCACAGCATCAATATGGTCGAGCTCAATATCCGCGACGAGCGCATTTGCCCCAATCGAGAAGAACTCCGTGCCAACGCCCTGGCCGATCAGCAGGATTTCGGGCCGAGCGACGAAGAGATCGACGATAGACTGAACGTGCCCAACGCGCACATCCACGGTCTCTCCGGAGCCGCTTAGCGTTGTCATCATCAAATCGATGTAGGCAAGTATGGAGCTGCTAATCGCAAGAAAGAGGCCCGTCACCACCAGCGCCGAAAATGCGATGGCCGCGAATGGCACGCGTCCGCGTAGCAGCTGCCCCAGAGTCCACAGCATGGTGAGGAAGAAGCAATAAGCGATCCCTGCTTTCGAGAAAGCCAGCGCAAGCAACACCACGAAGAGATAGGCGGATTTTGATTGCCGCATCCAGAGTGCATAGGCGAAGGCGGGAACAGCAAATAGCGTGGCTTTGAAATAGACGTTCGGTATGACCACGTCAGCGAGTCGCCGGGTTCCAAAATACCCTTGCTGTCGCGCCTCAAGGGTGTCGATGAGAGTCTGTGTGGAGTAAGCGTCAGGTAGTGCGAGAAACCATAGAAACATCGCGATAACGACAATCGCGAAGATATGCATCACCCGATACCAAGCGGCCACTGCGACCTGAGCGTCGCTTCTTTTGCACAAAAAAAAACCAGGATGCCCGGGAAGAACGGCGTGATCTGTCGGATCCCCGTGGCGAGCTCACCACCGTCGCTGAGCCCTCGAATTAGACTGAACACTGGCCAGACAACAAAGAGCGCGAGTGCCGCGGCCACATGGCGGGGATCAAATCGCAGCTCGAAACTGCGCCACAGCAAGGCCGCCGCCAGCAATACGTACGAGAGGTACTTGATGCCAAAACCGCCGCCCATGTCGAAAACATTGGCAGCGAAGAACACCACAAACACCGCAAACATGCCCGAGTGGCTTTGGTCCCGAGGTGCTTCCGAAGCGGTTATCTGGGCGGTAGGCATAAAATCTGGATCGAGACCCTGTGTGGTCAGTGACCTGGCGGTCGCATCGGCACGCGCGAGTATACAGGGCCATTCTGAGCCGGGTCGATGTAGCTAGATCCCGGTGTGGAGGCATTGCGGTGCGGCGCGAGCGAGATTAAAGGTTGAAACTGTTGTGACGCTAGCTGTCGGAGTGCGATTTGCGACCATGACGGGCCACGACCTGCAAAAGTGCCGGTAGATTGCTGAGATCCCTTGTCTTTTTCTCTCCGAACATTACAATTCGAGGCGCTGAGGGGGGGTAGACATAACCTAAGAACAAATGGAATTTTTCCGTGGAACTCATAACGATCCCAGGCGCACTGATCGCGGCCCTCGTTTGCGTGATGCTGCTGTTGGCGCTCAGACCTCTGGCCATCGCCCTAAACTTCGTAGATACGCCGGGCGGACGTAAGCGGCATATCGGCAAGGTCCCTCTAATTGGGGGGCTTGCCATGTTTATGGGGTTCGCGGCCGGTGCCATTGTGGTCTTGCCCTCGGTCCAGACCACGTACCTGCTCGTTGGCGCGGGACTGCTCTTGCTGGTTGGGGTCATTGACGACCGATACGATCTGCCGCCGTCGGTTCGCCTGGGGACACAGTTCAGCGCTGTCCTCCTCATGTACTTCGGCGCTGACGTTGCGGTTGTCACACTCGGCAACCCGCTCGGTGTCGGTGAATTGACGTTGCAGCCGGCGTCTCTCTTGGCCACGGTGTTCTTCTCCATCGCGCTCATTAATGCAATCAATATGACCGATGGCGTTGACGGTCTGGCCGGAAGTATGGTTTTGGTCGCGTTGATTGGGCTTGCGTTCGCGGGGCACGGGGGCACGGTTTCGGCTCTGGCGCTCGTCGGCGCTGCCGTGGTCTTGGGTTTTCTTGCCTTCAATTTCCCGCTCAAGGTGAATCGCCCGATACGGACGTTCATGGGGGATGGTGGCAGCACCGTGCTGGGTTTCGTCACTGCATGGCTCATGATTGGTGTGTCGCAGCCTCCGAATAGCCTCGTGTCTCCAGCGGCGGCATTGGGATTCGTCGCGGTACCTCTGTACGACTTGACCTCGTGTTTCTTTCGCCGGCTTTTTGACGGACGTTCGCCGTTCTCAGCGGATCGAAATCACTACCACCACGTACTGCAGGAAGCCGGCCTAGGCCGACGTCAGATACTCGCGGTTCTCCTGGCGGCGGCATTTTCGGTACTGACGCTGTGCTCGCTGCTAGAGGTCGCCGGTGCTGCGGAAAGCACCATTTTCCTGGCTTGGCTGGTATCCGGCGTCATTGTTGATACCGGTCTACGCTTATTGCGGCGTGTTCGCCGTGGAGCCGCGGCGCGAGGCTAGATTGTGTGAACCTGAAGGTGGGCGTCCAGGTCGTGCATGTGATTTAATCCGCGCGGTAACTGGGCTCGGATTTCAGCATGAAACTTACGATTTTTGGCTCTGGGTACGTGGGCCTCGTCACGGGCGCCTGCATGGCCGAGATGGGCAACGACGTTGTCTGTGTTGATATAGATGCGGAGAAGATTGCGCGCCTGAATGATGGCGAGGTCCCGATCTACGAGCCTGGGCTCGATCAATTCATCGAACGAAATCGCCAAGCAGGGCGTTTGACGTTCACCACGGACGTTGCACAAGGCGTCGCGCATGGGCTCTTTCAGTTCATCGCCGTGGGTACACCACCAGACGAAGACGGTTCCGCCGATTTGCAGTATGTGTTGGCAGTCGCGCGCAGCATCGCGGAGCACATGGATGACTACCGCGTCGTTATCGACAAATCGACGGTTCCCGTCGGAACGGCGGACAAAGTGTCCGACGCGATGCTTGAAGTGCTTCGAAAACGTGGCGTGCCGCACCAATTTGATGTCGTTTCAAATCCTGAGTTTCTGAAAGAGGGAGCGGCCATCAACGACTTCATGAAGCCTGATCGCATCATTGTCGGAACGGACAATCCGCGGACGGCAGAGCTGCTGCGCGCGTTGTATGAGCCGTTCAACCGTAATCGCGACCGCTTCGTCGCCATGGACGTTCGGTCTGCCGAGCTGACCAAGTACGCCGCCAACGCCATGCTCGCAACAAAAATCAGCTTCATGAATGAGCTTGCGAATTTGGCAGAGCGCTTCGGCGCAGATATTGAGAAAGTCCGAGTTGGCATTGGCTCGGATCCCCGCATCGGCTACCACTTCATTTACCCGGGCGCAGGTTACGGCGGATCTTGTTTTCCCAAGGACGTCAAAGCCCTTGAGCGCTCTGCGAGAGACGCAGGATACGAGGCGGCCCTCTTGCAAGCGGTTGAGTCGGTCAATGAGCGGCAAAAACAGACGCTGTTTGCGAAGTTATCAGAAGCTTATGGCGGCAATCTAGAGGGTAAAGTAATCGCAGTTTGGGGGCTCGCTTTCAAGCCGAATACAGACGACATGCGGGAAGCACCCAGCCGAGTCTTAATGGAGGCGCTCTGGCGTGCCGGCGCGACCGTTCGAGCCTACGACCCGGAGGCGTTAGAGGAGGCTCAGAGACTCTATGGAGATCGCGAAGATCTCGTGCTTTGCGACAGCGCGGAAGATACGCTGAACGGTTCCGATGCACTGGTTATCGTCACTGAGTGGCAGGAGTTTCGCAGTCCGAACTATGGTGTGCTTGTCGAGAAGCTTGTGGACGGGCTCGTCGTCGATGGACGCAACCTTTACGACCCGATCATCATGGCCAATCAGGGTCTTCGGTATTTTGGAATTGGGCGCGGTTTGAGTGTGGCGCGACCGGCGCGGCCCGAGAGAAGGCGCGAGAACCAGTAGCTCGGTTTTTTTGGCAGCATCGCGGTGCTTTGTATACGAGAACCGCTCTGATGCGCAAGCACTGGCGTAGTGCGGTCGAGCCATTTATTAGGCGAGCAAGATATCGCACGGTGCGAGACCAGTTACGACCGCGTGCGCACCAACGCCTTGTTCGTGCTGCGGGTGGTACCATCGAAGCAACCTGACGGGAGTACACATGCCCATCACCATTCCTTCGTTCAAAGCCTATGATATCCGCGGCCGCCTGCCGGACGAGCTGAACGAAGACATCGCCTATCGTATTGCGAACGCGACGGCACAGTACTTGGACGCCTCAAGGGTCGTGGTGGGCCGCGATATTCGACTGTCCAGCGCGGCTCTTGCTGACGCCGTCTGCCGGGGACTCATTGATGCTGGGGTCGACGTCATCGACATCGGGCTGGGTGGCACGGAAATGGTGTACTTCGCAACCGGCAGCCTTGGTGCGGACGGGGGCATCATGGTCACGGCCAGCCACAATCCCAAGGACTACAATGGCTTGAAGCTGGTCCGCGAAGCGGCTCGGCCAATCAGCGCCGACAGTGGACTCGTTGACATCCAAAGCCTTGCCGAGGCGGACGCCAGGCTGATCGCAGACACGGCTGGCAAGCGCACCACCGTTAGTATTTTCAACGACTACGTCGATCATCTGCTTTCCTACGTAGATCGTGACGCGCTGAAGCCACTTAAGGTCGTCGTCAATGCTGGCAACGGTGGCGCAGGTATCGTCCTGGACAAATTGGAGCCGCATCTGCCGTTTGAGTTCGTCAAGCTGCACCATGAGCCCGACGGCGAGTTCCCGAACGGCGTCCCGAACCCCATGTTGCCCGCCAACCGTCACGCCACGTCAGATGCCGTCGTTGAGAGTGGTGCAGACTTTGGTATTGCCTGGGATGGCGACTTCGACCGCTGTTTCTTTTTCGATGAACGGGGCCAGTTTCTTGAGGGGTATTACATTGTCGGGCTGTTGGCGGCGAGCCTGCTTGAGGGCAGCCGCGGTGAGCGCATCGTCTACGACCCCAGGCTCACATGGAACACGGTAGAGATCGTCGAGGCGAACGACGGGCGGCCTGTCCAAAGTCGATCAGGGCATTCGTTTATCAAGGAAGTGATGCGTAAGGAAAACGCTTTGTATGGCGGAGAGATGAGCGCGCACCATTATTTCCGCGACTTTTATTACGCGGACAGTGGCATGATCCCTTGGCTGCTCGTGGCGGAACTGGTGGTTTCCACGGGGCGACCCTTGTCCGCACTGGTCGGCGAGCGTATCAGCCGGTTTCCTGCGAGCGGGGAGATCAACCGGCGAGTGGCAAGCGCAGACGAGGTCATGCGCCGAGTCTGGGACCACTATCAGCCTGGCGCACGTTCGAGTGACACTGTGGACGGCATCAGCGTCGAGTTTGACGACTGGCGGTTCAATCTTCGTGCTTCGAACACCGAACCGGTGATACGCCTCAACGTTGAGAGTCGAGGCGATGAGGCGCTGCTCGAGGTCAAGACTGCGGAACTGTTGGAGCAGATTGGCGGGAATCCGGCCTAGGTCTCAGTTTGTTCGGTGAGACAGTTCACGGGACCGCAACAGCACAAGCAGTACACTGGAGCGAATCCAGTGCGCTTCGTAGCGGTGAGAGTGACATGACGGCGTATGACGCATTGACTCAATCTATGGCGCGAGCAAGGCTCCAGCGTTTCTGAATCGACGTGCGTATTTTCGACCACCACATCCCTTTGCCCGTATTCGTCCTCATCTTGGTCGAGGCCGCAATAATCTGGGTGTCGCTCACCCTGGGCCATGTTATTGCCGAGGCAGTGCAGCTTGTGCCGGCGGGGTACCGCGGTTCTGGTTGGGGATTCTATAGCTGTACGATCGCGGCCGGGGCGCTACTCGTCTGCATTGCAGCGATGGGTCTTTATCGCATCGCGCTACGTGCTCGGTTTGCCGGAGTTGTTGCACGTCTTCTCGTTGCGTTTGTACTGACGGCGCTCGTGCTGCCGTTTGTCTACTATGTATTGCCGCCGCTCTACATCCATCCCCTGATTATGCTGTTATCGACGGGTATCGCCTTCACCGCCCTGTGCGGCGTGCGATTGGCGTTTCTCAAGCTTATCGATGAGAGTCTGTTCAAGCGACGCATTCTCGTGCTCGGCGCCGGCAAGCGTGCTGAGCAGTTTTTGAAGCTGCGGCGCATGGCAGACCAGCGCGGCTTCAAGCTGGTGCGCTATATCTCGATGCCGAGCGATGCTCAGGCAGAGTTGCCTGCGAAGCGCGTCATGGATATGCCTGGCAACCTGCATGACTTTGTCAGGGAGGAGCGCATCAGCGAGATCGTCATTGCCCTGGATGACAGGCGGGGCAGTCTGCCTGTTCGGGAACTGCTCGAATGCCGGCTGGCGGGTATCGACGTTACGGATGTCATGAATTTCCTGGAGCGCGAGACGGGTAAGGTCAATCTTGAGCTGGTGCGACCCAGTTGGTTTGTATTCGAAGCCGGATTTCGGCGCCAGCTTCCCCGGCGCATTGCCCAGCGCGTCTTCGATGTTGTCGCGAGCAGCGTGCTCGTTGTTCTCACTGCGCCCATCATGCTGGGAACCGCGATCGCAATACTGCTGGAGGACGGTGCCCCAATATTCTACCGCCAGCGCCGGGTTGGGCAGAACAGCACGCTCTTCGATGTGCTCAAATTCCGAAGCATGCGCACCGACGCTGAGGCCAGTGGTGAGGCGGTTTGGGCGACACCTGACGATGCACGTGTCACACGCGTTGGCCGCATCATTCGAAAGCTCCGTTTCGATGAACTGCCACAGCTCTTCAACGTACTCGGGGGCTCCATGAGTATGGTCGGCCCTAGGCCAGAGCGCCCGGAGTTCGTGGAAAAGTTGCGCACCGATCTGCCTTACTACATGGAGCGCCACCGCGTTAAGCCTGGGATCACGGGTTGGGCGCAGTTGTGTTACCCCTACGGCTCGTCACAGAAAGATGCGTTCGAGAAGCTGCAGTACGACCTGTACTACGTAAAAAATCGCACGCTGTTGTTCGATATCATCATCCTTCTCCAGACTGCTGAAGTCGTGTTATGGCAGAAAGGGGCGCGATAGCGCGCTGTGCAGCCGATAGTTCGCGTGTCGAGTCATCATGTCACTCGTAGCCATTAGCTACCTGGTTGCGGCGCTCTCCTATTTGGCGTTGTTTGCTTTTCTGTCAGTCGGTCGGCGCTTCGATTGGCCCTTCAACTTCTTACTGGTATTCGCCGGGCTGATGACCGTGTGGGCCGCGGGACTGACGTGGGCCACCAACAGTGACATCACATTCGCCAGCCTGCTACTGATCGAATCCCTGCACGCCATCGGGGGACTCCTATTTCTCGGGCAACTTATTGGCCGGGGAAACCGAACCGCCTGGCAGAGAGGTTTTGTCTTGCTGCCGTGGGTGGTGCTTGCAGCAGGGGGCCTTGTCTACTGGTGGGTTCGTAGTGGTGGCGGTGTCGGCTTTGATGCGCTCTACTATTTCGTGGTGTTCGTCTCGCTCGCCGGTCTCCTGGCCACCGAGCAAATCTATCGCAACGTTGGATTGCTGAAGCATAGCGTTGCCATGCTGGTTGCGGTGTCGTTCGGGACACTCTTCGTCTTCGATCTCTACACCTATTCCAATGCACTGTTGGCGGCTGGTATCAGCGAAGAATTGTGGGCGGCTCGCGGGTTCATTAACGCGCTCGCGGTACCGGTGCTGGTACTTGCGATAAAGCGCGAACCGGAGTGGCGAGGCAATCTGTTCGTATCCCGCCAGGTTGTGTTCTACACGACAAGCCTGGTCGGTGTCGGCGTCTATCTAGTACTCGTTGCTTTTGGCAGCGTCTTGATTCAGCGGCTCGGCGGAAACTGGGGCGCGGTCCTTCGCATCGTATTTCTCGCGGCCAGTCTGGTCTTGCTTCTGCTCATTCTGTTTTCGCAACAGGTCCGGCGCCGTGTCAAGGTCTTCTTGGCGACGCACTTCTATGCAAATCGTTACGACTATCGCGAAGAGTGGTTACGACTGATTGGCAGGCTGGCGCAGGACTCGGAGCGGGCGCCAATGCCTGAGCTCTGCCTCAATGCACTCGTCGACATCATAGAAAGTGATGGCGGCGTACTGTGGTTGCGCGACCCCGATGATCGTTCGCGCTGGTATGCCGGTGCAGCGTTTGGTGAGCGAACCGGCTCAAACGAGTTATCGGCTGAGCACGCCTTACCGGATTTTCTTGAACGCACGGGTTGGATTGTTGATGGCGCTGAGGCGCTTGCCAATCCAACGCACTATCAAAACGTATTTGACGCCGATAACGAAGAGGTTGTCACCACAGGGCGCATCTTCGTACCTATCGTATTCGACGGCGAACTGTCCGGCATCGCCTGTCTCAATCGACCGGCCGGTCTGCCAACAATGAACTTCGAGGATCATGATCTGCTGCGAACGGTTGGCCAGCAGCTAGCTGTGTTTCTTCAACGCGACCGCAATCGTGAGCAGCTTGCCGAAGCTAGGGAGTTTGAGGTTTTCAATCGCTTCACCGCATTCATCATGCATGACTTGAAAAATCTCATTGCGCAACAGTCGCTGGTAGTAGCGAATGCGGAGAAGCACAAGTCTAACCCGGAGTTTATTGACGATGCCATCGGTACGATTGCTAATTCTGTAACGCGTATGAATGGTCTACTCGAGCAATTGCAGGGTGGCGAGCGACAGGGTGTAGCGCGTCCGGTATCCGTAGGGGACGTCGCGCGACAGGCGGTCGAGGGCGCGGCAGGGCGGGTACCCGAGCCGACGATTGAAGTTCAGAGCGACGGTCACGTGCTTGCCGACGCTGACCGACTCACAGCTGTTCTGGGTCATCTCATCAGGAATGCACAGGAGGCGAGCCAATCGGACGGCAGGGTCTCTCTGACGGTGCGCGCGCAGGATGGCGTCGTACGATTGGAAATTGAGGACGACGGTACGGGAATGACTCAGGATTTTGTTCGTGAGCGCCTGTTTCGACCTTTTGATTCGACCAAGGGCGCCAAGGGAATGGGTATCGGCATGTATCAGGCGCGTGATTATGTTCGATTCGTTGGTGGCGCCCTCGAGGTGGACTCAACGCCCGGTGTGGGGACGTTGATCACGCTGAGCTTTCCGCGAGAGACGTGATCGTACCTCTCGAAAAAGTGTGAACCACGTCACATTTTCGCCCGTGCGCCCGTCTATTGCGACACTGGGTACGCGTCGATAACATTTGCTGCAAGGGATTGGGTTCGGCCGCATCAGGGGTCGTCCGCACGACAGCAACACGGACCCAAGCATGGTCGCACCAACCTTGGACACAGATTCAAGAGATGCCACTGGGCGTGGCATCTCGGCACGGTCGATGGCGGCGTTTGCTGGTCTCGCGGTTGCGTGGTTGCTCTTGTTTCTTCCGTCTCTGCCCGAGCTGCACCGGCGCTGGACCATTGGCTTCAGTTACACCCACGGTTATCTCGTGCTCGGTATGGCGGTTTGGCTCGGCCGGCATGTGCTGCAACGTGCAGGCGCGGTTCAGTTCAAACCGCTTTGGTCAGCGAATGCGCTACTGGCGCTGGGGTGTCTGGCGGTGGTCGCAGTGCAGGCAGTGGGCATTGATATCGCCCAGCAAATGGCGCTGCCCGGCATTACTTGGCTCGTCATCCTCAGCGTCTTCGGTGTTTCTTTGGCGCTGCGACTAGCACCCGCTTTCGCATTCCTGTTTTTCGCAGTTCCCGTCTGGGACGTACTTGTCACGCCGCTGCAAACCCTGACGACCAACGTTGTCGGCTTGATGCTTAAACTCAACGACTTCCCCGTGCTCATTAGCGGGTACTCCGTAAGAGTTCCCGCTGGAGACTTCGAAGTGGCCGGGGGCTGCAGTGGGCTGCACTTCATTGTTGTGGGACTGACGATCGCTGTGTTCTACGGCATGACAGAAATGCGCAGCCTACGGGGGCGGCTCCTGGCGCTCGGGGTGGCACTGGGGCTCGCGTTTCTGACCAACTGGGTTCGCGTCTACACGCTCATCGTCGTGGGACAGATGAGTGATATGCAGCACTACTTGATTACAACGGACCACTATTTCTTTGGCTGGGTGTTGTTCGGCATCGCGATGTTCGTTTTCTTTGTCGTCGTTCGACGTCTGGAACCGGCGCCACCGAATGATCGAAGGCCGCTGACAACCTCCTCGGATCCAGTGCTCGGCGGGGCGGCGTTGACCACGGGTGTGGTCATGGTCGTGCCAGCGCTCTTGTTGGCTCTGGTCCAAAGCGGGGCGCCCGATGGCGACTATGTCGTGAATCCACAATTGCCGTCCGACTGGCAAGTGACACGCGAGCCGCAGGCGTCTTGGCGTCCCATACAGTCAAGCAATGCCGTCGTCGCAGAAGGTTATGCCGAATCTGAAACTGCAACACTGGATTGGTATATTGCCTGGTATCCCAGTCAGGAAAACAATCTCGAGCTCATGGCATGGGGCAACCGGCCCCACGCAGAGTCCCATCAAGTGGCCTGGGTCGAGGACGGTGACTTGTATCGCCTTGCAGAGATTCGAAGTCCGTATGGTGTCCGTCGACTGATTGCTTGGCGCCAATCCGTCGCAGGTCAGCGAGTGCGGAGCCGCGTCGAGGCAAAACTGGGGCAGCTCCGCGGTATGCTGACAGGGGATTACAGCGCGTTGTTTGTCGCAGTAAGCCGGACTTGTGTTGAGTCTTGTCTCGAGGAGCAGGACCGGTTTGATGCGGCGGCTACCGCCTACTTCGAATTGCTCCGCGTCGATATTGGGGAGGAGGGGGACGATGATGAATCGTAATGTCTGGCGTAGCACGCGAAACGCGGTAGTGGCGTTGCTCTTGGTCGGGTGCGTCGCGGCTTGTGGTGGTCCGACACCAGAGGAACAACTTGCAGATGCACAGCGGGCCTACGCAGAGGGGGACCTCCGAACGGCGTCCATCGCTGTACGCAGTCTCTTGCAGGAGACACCCGACAATGCTGAAGCGCGGTTGTTGTTGGGGCGTATCGCGCTGGATATCGGTGACTTCTCGACATCTGAGTCAGAGCTGACTCGCGCCCGTGAACTTGGTGCCGACGAGAGCACGCTCAGTATTGCGTTGGCCGAGGTTCTGATAAAGAAGGGTCAGTCGACCGAGGCACAGGTTGTCCTGGGGGGTATGACTGCGGACCAGAGATCACCGAGAGTTGATGAACTGGAAATCGAGGCGCTGCTTCAGCTGAATGAGCTTGAAGCTGCCGAGGAGCGTCTCCGCGAGTTGGCGGCGGGGCGACCGGAAGACGTTGAGACCCTATTGCTGCAGTCACGGCTGGCCCTTGCGAGAGGCGAGCTTGATGCAGCGTCTGAGTTCGCGCTAAAGGCTCAGGCGCAGGCGCCCGATCATGTCGGGGTGGCACGATTGGTGGGTGAGGTGGCGAACCGCAACGGCCGATTCAACGAAGCTGGCGCTGCGTTTCGTCGATCGGCAGAGTTGGCTGATGCCCGCGGTAGATCGATGGATGCCATCACTAGCCGCTACGCGGCCGCGGTCAGCTACTTGCGTGCGCGTGACTTCGAGTTAGCGACGTCTGCTGTGGACGAATATGAGAAGCGCGTCGGTTCCGGGCCGGCCGTACTTTACCTCCGTGCCTCCATTCGATTCGAGCAAGCGGACTATCAGGGTGCTGATGCGTTCCTGCAGGAGGCCACTCTTGCAGTACCGAACGATGGCAATGTTCGGCGACTTGCTGGGGCTACGAAGCTGGCTCTGGGTGAGCTTGGTGCGGCGAGGCAAAACCTACTTGCCGCACTGGCGCAACAGCCCGAAGACGCGCTGGCGAGTCGGCTGTTGGCTCAGACGCTGCTTCAACAAGGGGAGCCGGAAGAAGCACTCGAAGAGCTCCGGCGGCAGGACGTGACGTCAGCGGCTAGTCTTGTGCTGCTGGCTCGCACGCTGGTGTCGGTCGGGAATCCGGATGAGGCGATTGAGCTGCTAGAGCGCAACGCTGACGATGGTATGGCAACGCGGGAAACCCGGCTTGCGCTGGCAGGCGCTTATGCTGCCGCGGGTGATGCGACTGCTCTTGAGCGAACACTTCGCGAGTCCGTCGATGGCGATGAAGAGGATTACATCGCGGTTCTCGCGCTCATGCAGTCTTATGTGAGGTCCGGTGATGAGCGAAAGGCGCGTGAGCTTGCCGATTCGTTGCTCGAAGAGCGACCAGACGATTACCGAGCTTATGTCGCTGCGGCGTTGTTTTTGCAGTCCACGGGCGATTGGGAGCAGGCTCTTGTGCGAGCAGAGGCTGCTGCGTCGCGGTTTCCCGATGTGTTGCAAGTTCAGCTTGTACTGGCGTCGATCTCTGGTGCTGCGGAGAAATGGAGTCAATCCGAAAGCGCGTTCAAGAGAATTCTAAACCTCGACGAGGCAAACGTAGACGCGATGCTTGGATTGGCGCGCATCTATGACCGCACGGACCGCGATCCGTTGATGATGGACATGCTGGAGCGTGCCGCCAAGCTCGCGACGAAAGACCCTCGGCCCGCGTTGATTTTGGGGCGAATTCAGATTCGCGAGAGAAACTTTGCCGTCGCGCAGCAGTGGCTCGAGACAGCGCTCGAAATGGCGCCGGGTCGTGCTGAGTTGCACGCGCTGTTGGGCGCCACACTTCTGGCACAAGGACAGTCTGCACAAGCCCGACAGGCCTTCGAGCAGGCAGTGGTACAGGGTGATGCGGCGCCTGGGCACTTCATCGCGCTTGCACGTTCTCGTGGGTCGGATGGTTCTGCAACATCAGCGCGACGGGCGCTTGAGGCGGGATTGGATCAGTTCCCTGATAACAGTCAACTCTTATTGGCAACGGGCCAACTGGAGCTCCGTGTCGGTGACTTGGAATCAGCAAGTCAATTGATTGAGCGCGTTCTTGAGACGGCGCCCGACAATCCGGCTGCGCTTTCTGCAGGCGGCGCGATTGCACTGCGCCAATCGGAGCTAGGGAAAGCGCGTCGGCTTTACTCACGAGCGTTGGAGAACGGCGCAAGTGACGGCGCTGTAGTCGGTCTTTATCAGGTGGCGGCTGCAAGTGGGGGCGAGTCTCCGACCGAAGTGCTAGAGCAGGGACTCAAGCAGTTTCCAGATTCCGTCGCCATCCAGGTGGTGCTTGCACAGCACTTGCAGGTCGCTGGGGATCGGGACCGCGCCGCCATTGTGTATCGACGCCTGCTTGAGTTGCAGCCGAACAATGCGGTGACGCTGAACAATTTGGCGTGGTTGCTCTATGAGGCTGGCGACAGCGAAGCACTGGCCCTTGCCGAGCGCGCCATTGAGATCGCGCCCAACTCGGCGGCCGTGCTCGACACCTACGGTGTGATCTTGTTGACGCTGGATAGGAATGAGGAGGCGCTTGCAGCCCTAGAACGCGCCATTACCGAAGCGCCTGGCAATGCCGAAATCAGGTATCATTTCGCGCAGGCGCAGGTTGCGACAGGCGATAACTCAGGGGCCACGGGTTCGCTCCGCGCTGTGCTCGAGATCGAGAGCGCGGGAGCAACCGCGGATGGTGCTCGGGAGTTGCTGGATTCGCTTCAATGATGCAGTTGGCCCAGCTTTCAGAGGACGGCATTATGACAAGCTCGAGTCGAGCACGGAGTTTCTTATCCGTGTTGGGCCTGGTGTGCATGTTCGCAGTTGCCGGTTGCGCTACCGGAACGCCTCTGCCTGCAGGGCAACCCGGGGGCGGAGGTGGTGCCGGGGGGGACGTAGACGCGGACAGCTACATCATCGGTCCTGGCGATACATTGAATGTATTCGTGTGGCGCAATCCCGAAATCTCTACGACGGTGCCAGTGCGGCCCGATGGCAAGATCTCGACACCATTGGTGGAAGACATGGTGGCTGTTGGCAAGACGCCAACGCAGCTTGCTCGCGATATCGAGGAAGTACTGGCGGAATATATCCGGTCACCAAACGTCAACATCATCGTGCAAGGGTTTGTCGGCACCTTCTCGGAACAGATCCGTGTGGTAGGCCAGGCGGCGCAACCGATGTCGCTGGCTTACCGTGACGAGATGACGTTGCTTGATGTCATGATTGAGGTTGGCGGATTGACTCCGTTTGCAGCGGGCAATCGGTCGAAGGTCGTGCGGCGCGACAGTGACGGCAAGAGTCAGGAGTATCGCGTGCGACTCGACGATCTGCTTAACGACGGGGACATGAGCCAGAACATTGCGATGCGCCCTGGCGATGTCGTTGTCATCCCTGAGTCATTCTTCTAGGTTGGTATTGAACGGTCATGGAGCAGCAAGTACAAGCCGTCGTGTCCCAGCTTCGCAGTGCGTGGCGGTTCCGGTGGTGGGCGATCGGCGTTGCGTGGTTAGTGTGCACAGTAGGCTGGGCCTGGGTGGCCACACAGCCCGATGTGTACCGTGCGGAAACACGTGTTTACATTGATACGTCGTCGAGCCTCGAGCGCGTGCTTAATAAGCAGATCGTTCCCGCCGATACGGAAGCGCAGTTGCGTTTCGTGCGCCAGAGCCTGCTGGGAACGATTCAGCTCGAGAAAGTCGCTCGAGCCAATGACCTTCATTTGCAGGCGGTCACACCCGCGGATATTCAGCGTGTCGTAGCGAGACTACGGCAGAACATTCAGATCCGCTCCGACGGCGGCGGACGACGCGCTCCCGACAACCTGTACACGATTCGCTATAAAGACCGAAATCCCGATCGCGCGGTGAGTGTCGTGACCACGCTCCTCAATACCTTCGTTGAGGACACGCGTTCAGCGGAATTGTCCGCGTCTGATGTCAACCAGGACTTTCTCCGACAGCAGATCAGCGACTACGAGGATCGGCTGCGTGATGCCGAGGATCGGCTGGCGAGGTTTAAGAGGGAAAATGCAGGGCGGCTGCCGGGCAATGAGGGAGGCTACTTCCAGCGTCTTCAGGCGGAGTCTGAGGCGCTTGAGCTGTCGCGCAAGGAACTCGCTTTGGCACAGTCGCGACGTCAGCGCATCATCGAACAGGTAAGTGGGGAGTCTGCGCAGACGTCGGCTGCCTTGGTGGCTCCAGGTGATTTGCCGCCGACCAGTCTCGAGGCACGTATCGCCGACGGCGAAGCCCAGCTCGAAACGCTGTTGCTGCGATTTACAGAAAGACACCCTGATGTCATAGCACTTCGTGAGCAGCTGGACGAGCTCAATGCGCGCCTCAAGCGTGAGCGGGCCGAGATTGCCGCGAGTGGTGGCGCCAGCCCTGGGCTGCAGGGCAATCCGGTGTTTCAGGCTCTGCAAATCAGCCTCAACGAGGTCGAGGTGGAGATAGCCAATCTCTCGGCTGATGTGAGCGATCGGGAGCGAAAGGTCGCGGATCTGCGGTCCTTGATTAACGAGGTGCCAAAGGTCGAGGCGGAACTGGCACGACTAGACCGCGACTACGAGGTGGTCTATGCGCAATACCAGACGCTGCTTCAGAGTCTGGAGACGGAAAACTTGTCGACAGCTGCGCAACGGACAGACCAGATCGACTTCAGGATCATCGACCCGCCCGCCGCAGGTATCAAGCCCGTTGAGCCGCAACGCGGCCGCCTACTGGCTATGGTTCTTATTGCCGGTCTCGGCATCGGTGGCGGTCTAGCGCTTGCATTGAGTCAAGTCAGGCCTGTCTTCACCACAAGGCGGAGCATCGAAATGATCACTGGTCTTCCGGTGCTCGGTGCTGTCAGCAATTCGATCTCGATTGCAGACCGTCGCCGTCGCGCCGTTCAGGCGAGCGGCTTTGGTGTCGTTGTTGTTGCGCTATTGGGCGTGTTCGCTGGCGTTTACTACGTTGAGGTTATGGGTCCAGGCGTTATTGATCTCGTCAAGCAGGTGGCGCGCGCATGAGCAAGATACAGGACGCTTTGAAGAAACTGCAGCGCCAACACGGAAACAAGTTGGTGCCCGAGGCACGAGTGACTTCCGTCGGCAGCATTCGAAGCGAAGACGACGAGAGTCGCGTAATGCCGCTGTTGAAGCACGATTACCGCGGCGGAATCGTTGATGTCGATCGAGAAGCGTTGCGACAAGCCGGACTACTCGCGACCGTTTCAGAGCAACGTCGTATCGCAGAGCAGTACCGGCAGATCAAGCGCCCATTGCTCGCCAATGCGTCGAGCCGCAAAGTCACAGAGGTTCCGCGCGGTAACCTCATCATGGTTGGCAGTGCCATTCCGGGTGAGGGCAAGACATTTACATGCATCAATCTTGCTTTGTCGATTGCCTTGGAGCGCGACTGGAGCGTTGTGTTGGTCGATGCGGATTGCTCGAAGCCACACATCACACACTTATTCGGGCTCAGTGACCAGCCCGGACTGCTGGATGTGTTGAGGGAGTCGACACGCAAATTCAATGATTACGTATGGCCTACGGATATCCCAAACCTGGCGCTGTTGCCTGCCGGCACGCAAGACGAACTGGCGAGCGAATTACTCTCCAGCGAGCGCATGGACCGGCTGTGCCAGCAGTTGTCTACTGAGGATCAGAAACGCATCCTCTTGTTTGATACGTCACCGCTGCTCTACACCAACGAGTCACCGGTAATATCCACGCACGTCGGACAGGTCGCTCTCGTCGTTGCCGCCGACAGAACCGCACAAGGCATGGTCCTTAGTGCGATTGAGCTGCTGGACGATAGTAAAGCGACTAATGTCGTGCTCAATCGTTCGAATCTCAGAGACATCATGACCGGGGAGTATTACGGATACGGTTACGGGGCCAAGGAGATTGGCACTAGCGACGCGGAGCAGGCCAAATGACTATGAGAGCGAGTGTCCCACTAGTGCTGATGGCGGCAACTTGCGTCGCGGCAGCCCCGGTCAATGCGCAACAAACAGAGGAATCGCGCTCGAGCGTCTCTCTGACCGGGGCTATAGGGCATTCCGATAATCTTGGACGTCGCCAATCAGAAGCGGTGGAGGCGGCGTTCTACGACGTCGGCGTCAACATCGACTGGCTGCGTAGCGGTGTGCGATACAATTTTTCCGTGTCATCCGACATCGTGCTTCGGGAGTTTGATGAAGATGCGTTCGATTCCCTGTTTGTTGGTGACTTCGATGCTGCGCTGAATCTGTCGCTCGTCCAGGATCGACTCGTCTGGGATTTCAGCACTCGACTCGGGCAGGGTCGCATCAACGGATTTCGGCCGGCGGCACCGGATAACCTGCAGGACATCACTGACTTCTCGACTGGCCCGACTTTGAGCTTGCCGCTGGGGAATGCGACAAAACTCAACCTCGTAGGTGAGGTGAGTGCGCGGCAGTTCGATGACGCGTCCCGTGCTGACAACGATTCGCTGCTGTTCCTCGCGGATCTCAATCGAGCCCTGTCGCCGACTCGGAGTGTCGGCTTCAGCGTGTCGCGCCGTAGTGTCGAATTCGATGATGCCCAAGACTCAGAGTTTGATTTTGATAGCTACTTTTTGACGTTTGCTTCTGTGACGACCTGGGGCGGCATGACGGCCGAGTTCGGTTTCAATAGCGTCGAGTTCGCTACGGACAAGAGTGAGGGTTTACGTGCACGACTGTCCGTTAACCGAAAGATCGCAGCGTACTCGACGCTTACGGTGTTTGCAGGCCAGCAGCTGACAGATAGTGGTGCGCTACTAAATCAGTCGAGCAACGGTGGCGTTCTCGCTAGACCGGATCAGATTGCGGCAGTCAATGATGCGCTGACGCGCACAAACTTTGGCGTGACCTTTTCGGTGGAGAGGCCTCGATCGGAGTTCGATGTGGCCTTTGCCTGGATCGACGATGAGTTCGAAACTCAGGGATTGAATGATATCGAGAGCTACCAACTGTCGGGTGGCCTACGACGGCGACTCACGAGCCGCACATCCGCGACGGTTGGGGGGCGATTCCTGCGTCGAGACTTCGCAGTGGCGGGCGAGCGAAACGATGAGTGGCGCGTCAATGCAGGGTTGAACGTTGAATTGACGAGTAGGTTTTCGGTCGGGTTCGACTACACCCGTCGTCGCTTGCATGCCACGAATCGTGAGGATTTCTCCGAGAACCAGTATTCCATCGATTTTGCGTGGGCGATTTCAGGAAGTTGATGACGGTGGCCAGCCCCCCCAATGCAATTAGTGTCGATGTAGAAGATTACTATCACGTCTCTGCATTCTCAGAGGTGGTTAGCCAGGACGACTGGGCCACGTTCAAGCCCCGAGTCGTTGAGAACACCCAGCGTCTCATGGATTTGTTCGAGGAGTTCGATACGCGCGCCACGTTCTTTGTGTTGGGTTGGGTGGCCGAACGGTTTCCCCGGCTCGTGCAAGAGATTGCCGATCGTGGACACGAAGTCGCTTGCCACGGAATGAATCACCAACGCATCTACACCCAAGACCGAAAGACATTTCGAACAGAAACGCAGCGCTCTAAGTCTTTGCTCGAGCAGGCAAGCGGGACAGAGGTGTTGGGATATCGCGCAGCCAGCTATTCAATCAACCGAGACTCGCTTTGGGCGCTCGATGTGCTTGCAGAGGCCGGTTTCAAGTATGACTCAAGCGTGTTTCCAGTAAGGCATGACTTGTACGGGATTCCAAACGCTGAGCGGTTCATTCACGAACTCGAGACCGAGTCGGGGGCGTCGCTCCTCGAATTTCCGCCCACAACTGCTAGAGTCTTGGGTAGCAACGTGCCTGCGGCGGGCGGTGGCTACTTTCGCTTGTATCCGTACTGGCTGTCTCGTGCGCTTCTGCGACGCGTTCAACGAGAGGGTGAGCCGCTGATGTTCTATCTCCATCCGTGGGAGGTGGACCCAAACCAGCCGAGAATCAAGGCAAGTCTGAGATCGCGTTTTCGTCACTACAATAATCTCGACAAATGTCTGCCAAGGCTCCGCCGCCTACTGGCGGAATTTGAGTTCTCGCCCGCACGCGATGTACTCGCCGGCCAGCAGCACTTGGGGCATCCGGCCCCGGCCGGCGCGTAGTCCCGGGTCAGTCCGAGTACTTCCAGAGTTCCCACATGGCTCGCGTTAGTGTGGTCATACCCTGCTACAACCGCGGTGAGTATATCGCCGCGACAGTTGACTCTGTGCTGGCACAAACCTTTTCGGACCTTGAGCTTATTTGCGTTGATGACGGGAGCACCGACGAGACGCGAGCTGTACTTGAGGGCTATGGCGCGCGAATCACGCTGCTGGAGCACGAAGGGGGTGTCAACAAGGGGCAGAGCGCTTCGATCAACCTCGGGCTTGCCCATGCGAGGGGTGAGCTCATCGCGATTCTGGACAGCGATGACCTTTGGCATGCCGAGAAGCTATCCGAGCAGGTGGCGTTCCTTGATGCGAACCCGGAAATCGGGCTTGTCTACGCAAATGGCGAAGCCGTCGATGCGTCAGAGCGACACCTCTACGACATCTATAAAGCAGGGCACACGCCGCCAACGTCACCCTCGGAGCTCTTGCTGGACTGTAGCATTGCGTTGCCCAGTAACTCCCTCGTTCGAGCAAACATGTACGCTGCGGCAGGAGACTTCAGAGAGGATCTGCGCGCGGCGCAGGATCATGACATGTTGGTCCGGCTTACAGAGCACTCGAAGGTTGGCTATATCAATCGGCGCTTGTGGAAGTACCGGCGGCATGGCGACAGCATCTCGCACAAGAATGCCGATAAACGCTGGCGAATTGGGTTCCAGATTCTCGATGCCGCAGCACAACGGTACCCCTACACTAATAGTGTCATTCGCCGCCGAAAGGCGGTGCTGTATTTCCGTCTGGCGCAGTGCCATTCCGAGCGCGGCGAATACGTGCGTGCCGCCATCAGCGTGTTGCGCTCGGGGTTGCTCGATCCGTCACGCGCACTCGGCGTCTTGTTGCGGCGCGAGCGCGTATCGTCGCCACACTAGTGATACCGATGGCTCCTATGGAACTCGTTTTCTGGATCTCGATGATGTTGCTCGTGTACGTGTACATTGGCTACCCGCTGTTTGTGTGGGCGATAGCGCGCATTGTTCCGAAGCCTGTGATGTCCCCGGAAGCGATTGACGCCTCGCCTAGCGTGACGGTCGTCATCGCTGCGCATAACGAAGCGGGGCACATTGAGGAAACGGTCAGAAACAAGCTCGCCTCCGAGTATCCAGCGGACCTGCTTAATGTCATTGTCGTCTCGGACGATTCATCAGATGGTACGGACGAGATCGTCGCTGGATTGGGCGAGCGCGTGCGGCTGGAGCGTCAAACGCCGCGTGCGGGCAAGACTAGCGCGCTGAACATGGCGGTCAGTTTGACCGAGGCCGAAATTGTCGTGTTTTCCGACGCCAATTCGCTTTACGCGCCAAACGCGATCTCGGAGCTCGTTGTGCGATTTGCAGACCCGAATGTCGGATACGTGACGGGCAAGATGGTCTACGTGGGGACGGATGGCAGCGTCGCTGGCGACGGTTGTACCGCGTACATGCGCTACGAGAATTTCATCCGCGCACAAGAGTCACGCGTGGGGCGCGTCATCGGTGTCGATGGTGGCGTGGACGCCGTGCGCCGGTCAGAGTACACCGCGATGCGACCGGACCAGCAGCCAGATTTCGTACTACCGCTAAGCGTTCTCGAGAAACGGCTCAAGGTGCTGTACGCGCCAGAGGCTTTGCTCAAGGAGCAGGCGCTCGATGACACCGGCAGCGAGTACCGTATGCGGGTTCGCGTTTCATTGCGAGCCCTATGGGCGCTGTGGGATAAGCGAGCTCTATTCAACCCTTTGCGGTATCCGGGAACCGCGCTGCAGCTATTTTCGCATAAGGTGCTGCGGTACTTTGCGTTCGTTCCGCTTGCGCTCGCGTTAGTGGCCAATATCGCACTGGCTACCGGCAGTGAGTTCTACGCGATGCTCCTTTTTGGCCACATTGGCTTCTACGCACTGGCCGCCGCAGGGACTTGGTTGCACATGGTGCCGCGCGGTGTATTTGTGACGCTTCCAGCCTATTTTGTGTTGATTAATGCGGCTGCGGCCCATGCCGCAATCAAGATGGCGTCTGGCGAGAGGATGGCGACATGGACACCGCGAACCGGCTGACAATCGCATTTGTGATCGACTACTATCGCGGGCCCAATGCGGGCACGGAACGGCAATTGCACCTGATGGCCGAAGGTCTAAGGCGCGCCGGCATCGGGGTGCGCCTCGTGGTATTCCGACATTCCGAGTACACGGCGTCCGGCGCATTTCCGGCACCGCTGCAGGTATTAGGCGTGGGCCGCGTTGCATCGCCCCGCTCGTGGTTGCGGGTGTTTCGATGGGCGCAAAAAGCGCGTTCCGAAGGCGTATCGGTTGTGCACGTTTTCTTTAATGATCCGGCGCTGTTTGTGCCGGCATGTCTGGCGGCAGCGGGTTTGCCTTGTGTTGTGGCGCGTCGGGACATGGGCTTCTGGTACACGCCGCTACGGCTGATGTTATTGAGACGCATGCAACCGTTTGTGTCCCGGCTCGTTGCCAATAGCAAGGCGGTTGCCGAACACTGCGGTTCAGCGGAGGGGTACGCGCCAGAAAAGCGTACTGTTATTCCGAACGCCGTAGCACGGTTAGATCTCCCATCGCGCGGGCCCAATCGTGGAGCATTCACTATTGGACTCGTTGCCAACATCCGTCCAATCAAACGGATCAGCGACGCAATCCGCGCGCTCAGCGTGCTGGTCGCGGATGATCGTCAGATTAGATTGCGGGTTATTGGCGGTGGGGATGCAAGCGAGTTGCTCGCACTGGCAGCGCGGTTGGATGTCGCCGACCGCGTGGAATTCCCCGGCCCGACCAACGATGTCGGTGGGGCGCTCGCTGACTTCGACGTGGCCCTAATGTGTTCTGAGTCGGAAGGCCTTTCGAACGCCATTATGGAGTACATGCAGGCTGGTCTACCCGTCATCGCCACTGATACCGGCGGTAATGCGGAACTGGTCACGCAGGACGAGACCGGGTTCTTGTATCCTGTCGGCGACATCGAGCGCTTGGCGACGAGTCTGGCTCGAATTCACGACACTCCCGATTTGGCGGCAAGCCTTGGCGCAGAGGGTGCTCGCCGGATTCGGGAGGGTTTCAGTGTTGATCGAATCGTGACCGCCTATGCGAGTCTGTACGGCGACATCGCACGGGGCAATGGAGCACCGCCATTGAAAAAGGTCGAGCCGCGGCAGCAGGCGGACTAATGGGATTCAGAGCGTTTAAGCGCGGGGCAATCAGGGTTCTCGGGCCTCTTGGCGCGTACCCGCTGCTACGGCGCGCGACTCGACGCTCGCCCCGGGTCTTCATGTATCACCGATTCAGCGAGCAGCCGTCTGCGCGCACAATCTGCGCAGCGTCGTTCCGCAAACAACTCTACGAAATTTCGCGACGGTTCAATGTTGTAACTCTGGCGGAGCTCCATCGAATCTGGCAGGCAGAAGGTGAACCGCCCGCAAACACAGCTGTGATTACTGTAGATGACGGTTATGGCGATTTTGCCACCGTTGCCTGGCCGATTCTGAGGGAGGCCGGCCTACCGGCGACGCTGTTCGTGTCGACTCGCTTTACCGACGGAAACTTTTGGTTGTGGCCTGACAAGCTGGAGTACGCTTTGTTCGCTACCACTAAGCACGTCCTGTCGCTGCAGTCGCGTGAGTGGACACTGGAGAGCGACGCGTCTCGTTGGCGGTGTTTTGAGGAGCTGTGCGCCTGGTTCACTCGCATTGAGGATGCAGAGAAACATCAGTGGATCGATAGACTCTACGAGGGGCTCGGAGTGGCCTTGCCCGAGAAACCCACTGAGGAATACGCCCCCGTGCCTTGGCCGCGACTGCGGGAATTGGCCGACGCCGGGATCGAGATCGGCGGCCATACCAGAACGCACCCAGTACTGAGCCGCTTACCTTTGCACGTCCTTGACGAGGAGATAGCAGGCTGCAAGACCGATATTGAGGCAAAGCTTGGCCGGGAAATCCATACGTTTTGTTACCCCAATGGGCAGCCCGAAGACATCAACGATGCCGTGCGCGATGCCGTACGACGCGCCGGCTTTGATTGTGCGGTGGCAGCCTATTTTCGGTCCGACGTACTGGCGGACCCATTTGAGATCAAGCGCTACTCGGCGAGCGAGAGTCAGGAGCAGTTTTTCAAAAATATGGAAGGTGTTGAATACGTGTCATCGGTGCTCCAGCAACGCTTCGGTATCTAATGGTCGCTACCACCGCAAGCGAATCTATCTCGCGGCGTATCGTCCACCTAATCGATAGCGGGGGCTTCTTTGGGGCGGAGCAAGTCGTCGCGACACTCGCGGACGAGCAGCGGCTTCGCGGAAATCTTGTCTGTGTCGCGACGATTATCGCGCCCCAGGATGAGGGCAATCCGCTAGGTGACGTGGCCAGGGCGCGAGGCATCGAGGTTGCGGAGATCGAGCTGCCGGATGGCTTCAGGAGGAGTGACCTGCCGAAGCTTCGAGAGTGCTTGGCGCAACTGCAGCCAGACGTCGTGCATTGTCATGGATACAGGGCAATTGTTCTCGCCGGATTCAGTGCGCGAAGAGATGAGGGCTGGCATCTCGTCGCAACACTTCATGGATGGACTGCGATCAAGCGATTCTCGAAAATGCGCTTGTATCAGTATGTTGAGCGTCTCGCACTGCGGAGATTCGACGCGGTGTGTCCGGTGAGTGACCAGATGCGAGCTAAGGTCGCTCGGCTGGATGGCCGCGTACTCGTTCAAACGGTCGCGAACGGTATCCAGCTCTCTGCGCAGCAAGCGCCGTTGCCGGAGGATCTCAGAACGCGAGTAGGAGGACGCCCTATCGTCTTGGCGGTGGGACGGCTCAGTGCGGAGAAAGACGTGCAAACGCTCGTTGAATGCATGGCCCGCCTTCGAGCGCGGGACGTATCCTGTTGCCTGGTTATCGTAGGGGAGGGCCCTGAACGGCCCGCCCTAGAGCATTGCGCCGTGGCGCATGGGCTTACCTCCACAGTGTGTTTCGCCGGATACCGCTCGGACGTCAGGCAGTGGATGGGATCGTGCGATGTCTTCACACTGAGTTCGCTTACCGAAGGCCTGCCCATGGTGATTCTGGAGGCATTAGCGGCTGGGTTGCCAGTGGTGTCAACGCGCGTCGGTGGCATACCGGACGCTGTCGCTGGATCGGACGTGAGGCTTGTGAGTCCGCGCGACATAGACGGAATGAGCACGGCTATAGAGGTGGCGCTGAGCGCAGACAGCAACGAGCCCGTACGTAGCGCTCGAAAAGCCCACGTTTCCGCGCGCTTTAGTTCTGCAGCCATGGCGACTGCTTACGACGGAATCTATGCGGGTATAGGAGCCACCACGCAATGCGCTCACTAGGGAATGGTGTGCACGCAAGTCCAGCCGCTAACGCGGGCAGGTCCTCGATTGCGCGCAGTGGGCAGGCGCGGATAGCTACCGCGAGTAATCTGGCTTCGCCGGTCTTGTTCGGGCTTTACATCACCTACGCATTCTTTTTCTTCATGAATGTTCCGGCCAGGATTCCGGGGTTGGGCGTGATCCGTCCCACGCTTCTCCTCGCTGTCGTCATTCTCGGCATGTTGTTTGCGCAGGGCTTGTTGTTCGAAAAGAAGGATTTATCAGGTATCTCGCGGCGACTCAATCAACTGCTGATCTACATGGTACTGACACTGCCGTTTGTGCGGTGGCCAGGCAGCGTGGTTGTGCAGAACCTGCCGACCTTTGTTAAGGCGGTACTCTTTTTCTTTCTAACGGTGAAAATTGTTGACACGTTGCCCCGGTTACGGGTCTTCCTCTTAGTCTTTGTGGGTTGCCAAGTACTTCGAACCTATGAGCCGTTGATGTTGCATCTAACCACGGGTTACTGGGGCAGCGAGGCATTTATGGGGGCGGGCGACTTTCTGAACAGACTCTCAGGCGCGCCGAAAGACGTTGTAAATCCGAATGGGCTCTCCTACGTCATCATCACAGCGCTTGCCTTTATGCACTACTTGATGACGGATACTGGGAAGCGCTGGCATACGTTGCTCTACGTCTTATTGGCGCCCGGGATGATCTACGCATTGCTCCTGACAGGATCGCGCAGTGGCGCTGTCGGCTTCGTCGTATTGGCAGGTATCATTTTCTTCAAGTCCAACAAGAAAGCGATACTGGTTGTGATCGGTGTCGTCGGGTTAGTGAGCGCAGTGGCCGTCATGACACCCGATCAGCGCGACCGCTATCTTTCGATCATAGATTCCGACACCAAGAATGCAAGAACGGCAGGGACGCGCTCCAGTGGATTCATCAAAGACATCGAAGTGGGTATGCACCGACCGATCTTTGGCCATGGCGTCGGTACGTCCAATGAAGCCAACTACAACTACAAAGGAAGGCGCTATAAGTCGCATGTAATGTATACGGAGGTCTTCGTCGAACTTGGCATCATTGGCGTCGTGTTTTTCCTTCGGGTGTTGTGGGCGATCATCCAACAAGGACGAAGGGTTAAGCGACTCATAGCGGAAAAACGCGACTTGCTCTATGCAAAGGACCCCGAGGCGCACTCGTTGTTAACACGATTGGGCGATGCGCTTGAGGCGTGGATTGGAATGGCGTTGGTCTTCAGTCTCGCCCAGTACGGTTTGTCTGAGTACAACTGGTATCTGGTTGCGGGGCTTGCCGTAGTGCTCTACAACTCCGTCACAAAGTTGGTGCGTGATACGGATGTTGAAGCAGCTTTGCCTGCTCGCCCCTGAATCGATGCGCGTCACAGTTATCACACCCACGTTTAACCGTGCCCACCTGGTAGGCAACGCCATTCGCAGCGTGCTGGCCCAGTCCCATTCAGATTTCGAACACTTCGTTGTTGACGATGGTTCCACAGACAACACACGAGACATCGTCGCGCAGTTTGACGATGCGAGATTGACCTACCTGGAGCAGTGCGAAAACTGCGGCCAGGCTGCGGCGCGAAACCTGGCGATTTCTCAGGCTACAGGAGAGGTCATCGCGTTCATGGATTCAGATGACACTTGGCTCGCTACAAAGCTCGAAGAGCAGGTCGCAATTATGGCCACACATCCCGAGGTTGACGTACTTTTCGGTGACCGCATGGATGTCGAGGGCGAAAAGCGCACTCGGCGTTACGTCGGCATACCGGAGGTGCCATCGAGGCTCGGTCCAATGTTGTTGATGGACAATGTCGTCAACTTCAATTCTTCAATGGTCCGGGCATCATTGCTGAAGCGCTACAAATTCGACGCGGCATTGCGCGCGGGCGAGGATTATGACCTGTGGCTTCGAATGGCCCCCGAGGCAACGTTTCTGTTCAAGGCGCGCCCCTGGCTCAACTACTCGATGGCTGGGGGTCGCGTGTCAGAAGACTTTGAGCCCGTGTTTAGGAATAATGAACGATCAATGCGGAAGGCCATAGACCGCGGAGGTCTGGGTATAGATGCTGCAGCCATTGCTCGCATTTGGTCCCGATTCTATGTGCGTTATGCGCGCCACCATTTGGCGGCCGGCCAGCGAAGTGAGGCGATCCGGCTCTGCCTAAGGGCGATTCGATATCGCCCATTGTGGCTTGCCTCCTGGCGGGCGTTGTTGGCTGCGATGCTTCGGGGTCACTGATATTTGCGGCATAGGAGGCATCGTTGCAGTTGGGGAACACCGGCCCTTAATCGAGCCGTCTCTTGATCGCATGACTGAGGCGCTGCGGCGCAGGGGCCCGGACGGCGCAGGTGTATGGATCGAGCCAGGCGATGGTCACGCCGCAAAGGTCGGCTTCGCGCACACGCGCCTGTCGATTCAAGATGTTTCCGAACTTGGCGCTCAACCGATGACGTCGCCATCTGGGCGATGGGTGATAACCTTCAACGGCGAAATCTACAACTTCCGCGATCTTCGCAAGGAGCTACTGAGCTCAGGTGTGCGGTTTTCCGGTAACTCGGATACAGAGGTATTTACTGCAGCGTTGGACCGGTGGGGGTTCGAGGATACGTTAGCGCGAGTCGATGGCATGTTTGCGGTGGCTGCGTTTTGTATGGATCAGCGGCGACTATTTTTGGCACGCGATCGAACGGGTGAGAAGCCGCTCTACTATGGTCGTGTTGGGGAGTCGATCGTTTTTGCGTCCACACTCAATGCGCTGACCACGCTGCCGTTCTGGGTCGGAGGCGTGTCGGAGGTCGCGGTTGCGCTGCTTATGCGTTATCGCTATGTTCCGGCGCCGCATACGATCTTCAAGAATCTGAAGAAGCTGCCTGTGGCGAGTTTTGCCGTAATTGACGTTGAGGGACATCGCGACGAGCCAAAGGTGGGACGCTATTGGTCACTGCCCGCGGGCGAGGCCGGATCGGACTTGCGTGACACGGAAATTTTGGTACGAGACCTAGACGCGATACTGGGAAGCGTGGTGTCGGAGCAGCTTGTTTCTGATCGTCCGCTGGGGGCGTTCTTGTCGGGCGGCGTGGATTCGACGCTTGTGACCGCATTGATGTGTGAGCAGTCTCGCCACAGGGTCAAGACGTTCACCGTTGCATTCGAAGAGCCGGAGTTTAATGAGGGCCCATTTGCCCGAGCGATTGCAGATCACCTGGGCACAGAACACACAGAAGTCGTATTGCCTGCTTACAGCTGCATAGACTTTGTGCCTCGACTTCCCGAGATATATGACGAGCCCTTCGCCGATGCGTCACAGTTGCCCATGCTTATGGTTGCTCAAGCTGCACGCGAGGAAGTCGTTGTTGCGCTCAGCGGCGATGGCGGCGATGAGTCGTTTGCTGGCTATGACCGCTACGCCCGGAGTCTCGGACACTGGCGGCGACTGCAAGCCAAGCCATCATGGCAGCGAAGCGCGATTGCAAGCGCATCTGGATTTCTTTCGCGTCGTCCTTTTGAGCCCATGGCGACCTTGGCGTTCCGTGCGCTATCTGTGCTTGGTAGGGGTCGTCGCGCAGGCTCTGTACTCCGTCGATGGCGCCAAGAGCACCTAGCGGAAGGCGTTCTTGAGCTTTACCACAATGCTCTGGTTATGAGTCGTGAGGAGGCGCTTACAGAGTCTTCTCGACATGAGCGGCTCGATTCATCAGGCTGCGATGTTCTTTCATCAGATTTGCGCAAGATGATGTGCTTCGACTACGCGCACTATCTGCCAGATGATGTCTTGGTAAAGGTTGACAGGGCTACGATGCACCACGGACTCGAGTCACGCGCCCCGCTACTGGATCGTCGAATACTAGAGTTTGCCTGGGGGCTTCCTGATAACCAGTTGGCCACCGCAGACGGTGCCGGCAAGGTTTTGTTGCGCCAATTGTTGGACCGCAAGGTACCGCCTTGCCTGACGGACCGCCCGAAGCGGGGTTTCGCCGTGCCGATGGCGCGCTGGCTGCGGAGCGAGCTTCGCGATTGGGCTGAGCCACTCTTGAGCCAGTCCGCGCTTGACGAGTCGGGTCTCCTCGATACGAATGGTATTCGCAAGCGATGGGATCAACACGTCGCTGGCGTGTGGGACAACTCCTCATTGATCTGGACGGTCTTACAGTTTCAGGCTTGGTTTGCGAGATTGCGGGCATGAAACGTATCCTGGTTACAGCTCGTTGGCCCGTCGGCGGCATCCGGACGTTTATCAAGTACGTCTACACGCAGATGTCCTGTGACAACCTGGCGATTGAGCTTGCCGTCCCAGATGTTGCGGAAGCTAGGCAGCTGGAAGCAGATCTGATTGCGACAGGCATCCGGGTCACCTGGACGCCAAATTCAACAGTCGGCTATTTTCGTGCGCTACGAAAGCGCTTGCGCGGTGAGTCCGTTGATATGTTGCACACGCATGGCTTCACGGCGCTGCTCGCGGGTATTGCGGCGGCATCCCGAACGCCACATCTTGTAACGATTCATGACGTTTTGCTCGACGCCCAGTTATCAGGGCCCAAAGGTCTTGCAAGAAGACTGGCGCTTAAGTTCGCTCTGAATCGAGTGACGGCTATTCACGCAGTAAGCGAGGCTTGCCGTGACAATGTCGTGGGCATGCTGGATCTCAGCGTTGGTGATGCATCACGCATAGAGGTGATTCGCAACGGCATCGAGATACGGCCATTCCTCGATGCGCCAACTGAGGATATCCGAGAGCGATTGAACATTCGCGAAGATTCGCTTCTCGTCGGATTCTTTGGGCGCTTCATGAATCAAAAGGGTTTCCGCTACCTCATTGAGGCGGTGGAGCAAGTGCGCCGCGACGAAGGTAGGCCGATTGTTGTGTTGTGCGTTGGGTCTGGTGGCTTCAGGGCTCGGGAATCTCGTGACATACATACACGAGCCTTGTCGGAGGCCTTTCACTTCGTGGACTTCGTTCCTGATGTCGGGCCGCTCATGAAGTCGGTCGACGTTGTTGCGATGCCGTCGTTGTGGGAAGCCTGCGGTCTCGTGGCGATGGAGGCGATGGTTTCGGGTGCGCCACTGTTGGCCAGCGATATTCCTGCGCTTCGAGAACTCTGCAAAGGTAGCCCCGCCCTCTTGATTGCGCCAGCAAAGGCGTCGGCGCTGGCGAGTGCATTGAGTGATTTCAACAGGGATTCGGCCCGCGCCGCGAGCCGCGACTATGCCGAGACTGCGGCGACGCGTTTCTCAGTCGAGCGCTCCGGTTCTGCGTTGAGACAGCTGTACGATCGCATGCTCAATAGTGTGAGCGCTGAGGCAATTCGCTGATGCGGCGCAGGCTGCTTTTAAACACAGCGTCAAACTACGTCGTGTTTGCGCTGCAGATCGTGGTCGCATTCGTAATGACGCCTTTGTATGTGCGTTACATGGGATTGCAGGACTACGGACTTTGGGAAGTTGTCGTGTCCATTATTGGCTATGCGGGCATGCTGGACCTTGGTCTTTGGCCAACAATTTCGCGTTTTGTCGCCAAGTACCAAGCGGAGAATAACCGCGCCTTGCAGGAGGCGACGTTCGCAACATCGCTTGTCTTTCTTAGTGCGATCGGTGTCGTAGGCTCTCTGGCGACGCTTGGTTTGGTCGTTGCCCTCGAGCCGGACTTGTTCTTTGGCGATGGGCCGGACGTTGCCTACAAACGCTGGTTCCTCCTAATTCTCGCAATAAACGTCGTCTTGAGATTCCCCGGCATCCTTGCAGAGGCTTATCTTGAGGGGCAGCAACGCTACTTTTTGAAGAACTCGATCACGGTGATCAACCTCGCGTTCAGTACGGCTGTTGTCTATGCGCTTATCGACGATGTTTGGGGGCTCATGCTGTTGGCGGGAGTCGGCGCAGTGTCGATGGTTGTCAAATACAGCATTTTTTTCTTTTTGATCTTTAGAGCCCAACCCCAACATTTCGCGTTTCGCCCAACTGCATTCTCGAGTGCACATCTCAGGGTTTTATTGCGATTTGGGGCGAAGAGTTTCATTCAAGGACTGTCGGGACGGATATCGAGCAAGTCCAGCCCTTTGATAATCGCTGGGTTGTCCGGGACTGCGCTGGTACCCCTCTTTACGATTCCGGCGAGTCTCGTTCGATATGCGAGCACATTTCTGATGACGTCGACGCACGCGTCTATGCCGCTCTTCAGCCAGCTAGCGGCTTCGGGGCAGGAGCAACGCATCAAGTCGCTCTACCTACCGGCCAACAAGGCTGTCGTCGGGGTTGGCAGCTTGATGTTGCTAGGCGTTGCGTTGATCGGACCGACATTCATCGCAGTTTGGATCACGCCGGAGGTCGCTCGCGAGAGTGCGCCGATATTGGGCTTCTTGGCATTGGGCGCGCTTGGACTTGGGTGGAATCCGTTCGGTTCGAGGTATTTGACCGCAATAGACCGGCATGGCATCTACGCGAAGTATGGCCCGGTCTTTGCGGTTGTCGGTGTCTTGACCGGTGCTGGGCTACTCTTGGTCTACGGATTGCCGGGTCTCGCGGCGGGTATCGCTGCACCTGTCGCGATCTCTTTGCCGGTTTTTGTCCGCGAGGTGTGTCGAAATCTCGGCGTTCCCATGAAGCGATACTTTATTAGCTTCCTACCTGCGGTATCGGCCGCGGCAGTGGCAGGCTATGGGGCGCTCCATCTCTATGAAGGGCAATTCGGTGCTGCAAGTAGCTACCTGGGAATCCTCGGCGTTACGGCTTCAGTCTCCGTCGCGTATGCCGTCGTGTTTGGCATCATAGATTTGCTCGGACCCTCTGAGCACAGTGCACTCCGCGCATTGGTTGTTTCGCGGCGGCCAGAGGGAGGGAGAGTCTGATGTCGTCGTGGAGCCTAAGACTGGGTCTCGGTCACGAGGTCATCCGCAAGCTTGAGAAACTGGCCCACCATACGAGTTTCGCTGTACCGTTCGACACCCTGAAAGCTCAGATTACTCTGCAGAGTACCGTGTTCGAGCTTCTCCGAAAGCGCGGCGTCCAGTAAATCGATTATCGGCGTCAGATCACTGGAGTGAAACACTGAACCCGAGTCAGTCCCCCGAATCAAGTCTGCGAGTTGGCCCTGTTTGCTGACGGCAATAATGGGTTTACGACACCCCAAGTACTCGAATACCTTCGATGGCAACCAGCCCTCTCGGCTCTTGTCGTTAAGGCCTGACGCGATGAGCAAGTAGTCTGATTGAAGGCACATTGCGCGGGCTTCTGATTGTGGGCGCCGTGTGAAGAAGGTGGTGACGTCGTCGAGTCCGAGCTGCGCGACGACGGCAGGCGTCGTGCGATCTTCGACGCCAACGAGCCAAATTCGGAAGTGCTCACGGATCTCCCGACTTCGAAGCTCGGAGGCCGAATCTCGCCAATGCGCTACGGCCCGGAAAAAGGTGTACGGGTCTTTCTGCGGATAGAAGATGCCGGTGTAGCAGACTGTCAAATGCTCCGACGAGACCGGGGGCGCGTCGCCTAGTGTTTCGTCACTAAAGGAATTCGTAATGGTGTGGAACTTCTCTGCCGGAAGCCCAGAAAACCGTGCGCGCGCTGTCTCCGTGTACCGAGACGTCGACGAAACGATGCAATTCGCCCGTCGCATTACGCTCGCTTCCCGGTACCGCTCGACAATATTGGGTTGATTGTATTTTGCTGTCTTGTGGAACTTGTCCCAGGGATCGCGGAGGTCTGCAATCCATGGTACTGAGGCACGATAACCCACTGTTGTCCCAACGCTATGTAACGAATGTGGTGGGGAGGTCGTTACAAGCACCGTAGCATCGTATTGCGGTCCCTCCTTAAGCAGCCCCCGCGCCAGAGTCGCAGCGTCCCTCGAAAGTCGCCAGTTCTGGTCTGTGCCGGTGAACCGACAGTAGATGCGTTCAAGGTGACGAGACAGCCGAGATCGTTTGCTGCCTTTCGACGTGGACCGACCGGAGGGAATCTCATGCAAACGTACCGAACCGGGGAGTGTCGTTAGCTGCGACGTCGAGTCGGACTTGAAGTCGTGTGGACCGTGAATGACCTCAACCTGCCACCCGGCCAACGCGGCGCCCCGAGCAATTCGAAACGGCCGTATGGCACCGACAATGTTCGTCGGTGGAAAGTAGCGCGTGATCAGAAGTAGGCGTTTCACTGAGCTGGAGGACGTTGCGACGTGCGTTATGCGGGCTTCAATAGTGAAACTGCGCCTATGTGTATCCGTAGCTTGCGTTAAGTTCACCCAAATAGTCGGATAGTTCGGCTTGCTGTTGTTCGGTTAGATCGCGGCGCCAGCCGTCGTTGGCACTACGAAACTCCATCGTCGCAAGCGCTTTAAAAAATCGGCGATTGCTCGCCTCTGAAAGACCCATGAACGCGAGAATCTCTTCAGCCCGCGCAGCTGGGTCGTCGCAGAAATCCTCGTAGCGAATCTCGAGAAAATGATTCTCATCAAATGCGGCAGCAGTCTCTTGGAAGGAGTGAATCCGGTTTTCCCAACCGATCGCAGCGAGGGTCACGTATGACTCGCCGGACCGCTCCCAAGCTTGCTGTTGATTGTCCCTAAGTCTGCCCCGTGCCCAATTCTCAGGGCCCGCCCACCCGTCGAAGTAGCCGGCTTTCAACGCGCTGCTCACCACGGCTCGACCGTCTCGAACGATGTGCACAAACCTGGCGTCCGGAAACACCTTCGACAGAAGGCTCATACGTGACCAGCCCGTGTACTTGGCAATGAACTGTTTGCTACTCACAGATGCGGCGGCAACACGACTTCGAAACTTCTTGGCTGCCCCAGGGCGGTAGTCCCCTTCGGTTAGGTCCCGATAGGGGCGAGAAAACCCACCATATGCACCCTCGAAGAAACGGTATGGCTCGACTGGGGGCAGCAAGCGACGCAGCGCCCGCTGCGGTAGTACTCGGCGGCCCAGATCTAGTGCGCGTGCATTGAGCCCCGGTCGCCAAGGGTAGCGATCTGCAAGTGGCGTTAGCCAGCAAACGTCATTGTGCAGGCACAAGGCGTCGTGCAGCATCGTGCTCCCGCACCTGCCGGTTCCGACAATGAACACTGGGTCTTGAGTGGGTTCCGTCATGTGTGCCGTGTGTCCTAAAGCGATCTATGCGAGATTCAATAATAGGCAATCGTGATGAGCGTCGGAAGCGACTGAGGCGCACCTTGGTTGACTGCCACTGAAATCCACTGCGGTCACCATAAACCGGGGGAGGGCGGCTACCGCTCGGCCGCGCACAGTGGTCCCAAAGATGATGCAACGACGCGCTTAATCCTAATGCGCCGATCATCAGATTCAAAAACCACGTCACCGGGCAAAGCGTGGACAAAATCATCGGCAGAACTCATGAATCTGTAGCTGCTTCCCGGATATACAACATAGCCATTCACTGTGCCGCCCTCACAGAGCCGCTCAATGCCGCCGTCGGTGCTATTGATCATAGGTAGATGCGTCCAGAGCTCACGCGTGCCCCGTGATGCCGTGCTGATGTCATATCGTCTATCCGTCGTGAGCATCAGTACAGCGTCAATTCGATCGCTGTGAAAGGCTATCTGACGCACTGTTGTTATTACCGTATCAGTGGGCTCGGTGCGAGCCAGAAATTCGGCGGGGGACAGGTAGTCAGAACGCGCGCGCAACATCCCCAAACCAGGCTGCAGCCGGTAGGTCGTTTCGTAGGTGCCCACGTGAGACAGATAATTGAATGACAGGTCATCGGAGGCTGCTACAAGGAGACCGAAGATTGCGCTGAAACTGATCGCGAGTCTGCTCCTTGTGAGCCCGATGAATTTCAGTGTCAACGACATCCCGCCCAACGACAGGGTGAGGCCTAATGGGTAAAGAAACTGTGTGTAGCGAATTTGGCGGTAAGGCGTCCACAACGAGGCTAGTGTCAAGACGACAATCACGAGAACTGACACCATAAGCAATGCAGGGCCTGTTTCGTGCTCTCCTCGTCGGTATCGGACGGATCCGAAAATAACCAATAGGGCAAGACCGACCGCAAGAACCGTCGACGTGATCGGCAGTTGTCGGATCCAGGGCAAGATGACGGCATCCAGCACCTCGGGATAGCCGAGCGAGCTGTTGAGAAGTTCTTTTGCCAACGATCGGATGCTTGACGTGCCGGCCTGGAGAACTACCTTGGTAACGCTAAGTCCGACTCCCACAGCGGCGACTGCCAATGCGACCGCTGCGGGTTTCATGTGATCGCGCCACGCGAACTCGGGGAACATGCACCAGGCCGCCACTGCGGACGCAACGCCGAGAAGCAGCCAACCGGAGGCAAGCGACGCGATGCTGAGCGCAAGAATTGCACAAGCCAGAGTCTGGCGGCGCGTCAGCTTGCTGTTGCGCCGCGAATACCAAAACAGGGCCACGCATGCCAGAGCAGTCAGAACGGCCAACACCACAAGAGCCGTTAAGCCGCCCGGGGGCAGAATCAGGGGGCCGAGCGTCGGCGCGTCGCCGACATTTGCTAAAGGCACGTGGTCCGCGGCAAGACGGGGTTCCGCGCCAATGGCGCGCCAGGGGATAGCTTGCATGATCAGGTTGAATGCAAGCACCGCTACGGTCCCCAGAGCAGGCAAACCCAGTCGGGCGCGAGGTGCAAGGAACAAGGCAAGCAAGTTTGCGACCGCAAGCAGCGCTGCCGCCTTACTGACCAACACCGCAAGCGCCGACAGTCCAAGAAGCCAACCAAATCGCGGCGACTCGTCGTCTTTCATGGAGACGGCCAAGTGGTAAAAGTAGAAAACTGCGATCGCGTGAAACGGTGCATACATGCGCGCATATCGCGCTGAATCTATGTCCAGCAGGGACAGCGCCATGAGTAGTGTTGTGGCGAGCCCGACGCCTCTACCAAACAGCGTCTGACCAAGGAGAAAGATGCCATAGAGCGTCGCTGTGCTCGCACACGCGGTCACCCAGCGAAAAACCAATAGCGGCTCTAGCCCAGAAAGGGCTGAAAGCCCGGCAACGACGTAGTTGAGTAATAGGCCTCTCGTGTAGAAGCCCCCGGATTCGAACCGCGGCAAGCCGCTCTCGAGAATAAACTCCACTGCAAGTACTGAGTGGAATTCGTCGAGCGCGACAGCTGCAAATCCAAGATTCCAGAACCGTGCGTACGTGCCCGCCGCAACGGCAATGAGGAGCGCCAGGTAGCCGATGCGTGAATCCTGGAATAGCCGGTCTATGCCGATGCTGCGCTTCAAGAGCGCGCTTCCTGGTAAGCCGATGAGTCTTGGTTACGTACCGCCATATCCCACACCTCTTCGAGTGCTTCTTTACACCGTTAAGCGCCACACCTGTCGTTCCCGGCTACATGTTGCTGCCAGCCGTTCTTGCGCACGATTCGTAGCGGCCGGTCAGTGTGCCGCGGCATCGCGCAGTCGATACAACCACCTCAACCAGCGGGCACGTACAATATGCAAAACGGTTAAATCAGTACCCGCTGCAGCAAACTGGCGCTTAAAGTCCGTATTCTTGCCCTTGCCGGCAAGGAGATCAAATGTGTGCAGGTGGCTGTCAAAACAAGCTCTGATTTGCAGACCCAGGTGTACATAGCCTAGCGGAATTCGCCTGTCGAAATGCTCATCAAATCCCGCCTGAAGATTGTACAGGGCACCATCGGCCTCAAGGCTGAGTAGAACAGAAATGGTCCGACCCTCTAAGGTGATACGCGTAAGATGCAACGCATTTCGCTCCGCAAACTGCCGAGAGATATCACGAATAAAGGTATAACGCGCGCCTTCAAAAACGGGCTTTCCCCAACGCACGCGATGCAGTGCATTCAATTCTTCGAGGTAGTCTTCGATATCGTCCGCGCCAGAGTATTGTAGGCTATAGGGGCCATGGAGTCTTACGAGTCGCTTTTCGCTGCCGATGAGTCGGCGTCTCGCAGATTGGGAGAGGGCTTGCACGTAGTCTTCAAACGACCCGCGACAATCGACCTGGTAGCTGGTGTCTCTGTAGTAACGTGGTTGGCGCACGAGCCCCAGTCCGGACATTTTCTCCAGCATGAGGCCAAACATTGAGCCCTTTGCTGGTGTGTCGGCAATAACGCAGTCGTCCCATCGCCACTGCGCCATCAGGTCGCAGCATGCACCGAGAAACCTTGCCTCTTCACCGTCTCGAATTATGGGTCTCAGGTATTCGCTACGCATCATGCTTGGCCCTTGCCAACTGCCGCCCATGCATTGCAGTCGTTCAACGGTGATCGGAAACCGAAGCCTTTGCCGTGTTCTGTACAGCGGCAAAACGCCAACGAGCTGATCGGCCTCGTCGAACATCGCGACAGACTGATCCTCAAGATCGTGAACTTGCGAAAACACGCGCCACCAGGTCGTCAGCCATTGGTAGTCTGAAAACAGTGCGTCAGACTTACATGCGGCACGCAATGCCGGCCATTGCCGCTCCAGCCGTGTGTCGCCGGACAAGGCCACCCGAGTAATCCGACGCCCAGTGGTGACTGTCGCGGCCTCAAGCAATTCACCGTCCGAATCTCCCCCCATGATCAACCACTGTCGTTCGGCCAAGTGTGGGCCAGCCTCGTTTTTTTGCCAGATACTAAATCTGATCTGACTGCTTCGAGGTGTATAAGCACCGGCCCCGAATAGCGCGGAGCGCAAATCCGGATCTGAGGTTGTGCAAGCTATGGTCGACGCCCCTTCCAGCACCTTAAATACGCTACGAACGAGACGTCGCTTTTCTGCGGACGCGCCCGATGGGCCAACGTAGTCGACGATGTGAGCGTGATCTTCAGCGAATCGCCAGATTAAGGCTGCGACGCCGTTCCCAGAAACATCGCGCAGTATGGTGGCGCTGTAATTTGCGGTTGGATGTGCGTGATAGCGCCAACGCAGGTAGTCATAACTGCGGTCAATTGCCGCAGGCCAGGTGTGGCGCGAACACGCCCAAATCTCAGCCAGTGTGGCGAGTGTGGCTTCGGAAACTGCGCCATGAGATACAGAATAGCCAGGAAGCACACCGGGCCGCAGGCTACCGACCATCCGATTCAGCCACTGAAGTGCACGTAGGGCGCTGTCACGGCGACGACGGCTTCGATTGCGTCGCATGATCTGAAACACGCGGCCCGCGATCGGTCGCCAGCCTAATTTTTTGTGTACCGAGGCTGCCGCGTCGCTGATCCCAAGCGCCATGATAACGTCATGTTGAGCGTGCAGCGATTGCTTGAGTAGCTTACCGAACCCCTTACCCTGCGCATGAGCCGCGACGGCGAAGTCGCAACTCCAGATCGCCCCAGAGCACCGAACGTTGCCAGCGTCAGACAGTGAGATTGCAACAGGAATGACGCCGTTAAAGCCAATGGGGTCCTGCGCATCGTCCTCCAGTACGAGGCACTGATGTTTCGACGACGCGAATTGCCAATCCATGATGCGGCGTTTGAAGCGGTGTCCGCCCAGCAGTTCAATGACTGCAGCGGCATCATCATTCTTGTATTGCCGTATGCGCACGCGCCCAACTACTGCCTCAGCTAAGCGTTGTATTGTCGGTCAAAAGAAGATGATGCGCACGAGAATTGAATCGATGCCGCGTTCGATCGATGCACGGGGCTAGATACGCACCTCTTTTCTGCCCAGGCGGGCGCGGGCCTTGTACAGAAGGGTCGGCCGGTGCGGGTCGATTTCCTTCAGTAGTTTTTTCGTGTTATCGGAGGGGGCTTGACGAGCCCGCCACGCGCGAGGCGTCTGCCGGAGCCCGTGAAGGACCCCCTTAATCCAGTAACGGAAGAAGCCATCGCGAATGCTGTAAACGAACATCGCGCCGCCCTCCAGTAACAGCCGTCGAGTTCCGCGGAACCAAGGGAAGTACTGAACGACAAGCCAAAAGTTGTTACGGGTGTCGAAGTAGTATCGACGCCACGATTTTCGACCCTCAGGTGCGGTCGCGTGAATGACCCGCACTGCCGGGTCGTACACGACTTTAAAGCCAGCATTCATCACCTGGTAGGCGACCGCTACGCCTTCATGACTAATAAAGTACTCCTCGGGGAACATCGCGAGTCCCTCGATCGCGCCACGCCGGAAGCACACTGCGCCCTCAGAGATCTCATCGGTGACCACTTGGCGGTCTGCGAAGTGCTCCAAAGGGTAATCGTGACACCAGTTGATCTGATGCTTGTGATCAGACTCATCAACGACCTTAAAGCAGAGGGCGCCGATAGCGTGATCGCCGTCAAATGACTTAGCCAAAGCGGTGAGTGAGTCTAATGTGATTCCAACGACGTCATCGTCTAGGCAGATTATGAAGTCGCTGCTGGCGCGCCGAATTCCTTCGTTTCGAGACCCCGTGCCATTGTTGGTGCCGATCTGGACCACCGCGTAGAAAGACTGATCGAAGTCAGTGTGGTCCGATACGGGTGGTTCGCTGCCGTTATCCACAACCAAGATCTCTGCACCAGCAGCGGCCAGAGGTCTCAGGTCCTCCAGGGCCTGTCGGAGTCGATCGTGGCGATTCCAGGTCAAAACAACGATCGAAAACCGACGAGCAGTGTCAGTCGCAGCAGACGTCACCGGGCCCATCAATCAGACCCGGCACAGCCGCTGATGCGCGGCACCTAAGCGTGCATGTGATGCGTAGCTTGCGCAGCCGCGCTGCCAGCAACGGCTAAAACGGCTCCGGTGACTCTGGGCATTCGGAACACAGCGGGTAGCCAACAGCGTTTCTCTGCCCTGAACTGTCAAAAACAAACAGATATCCATTGCCCGATGTGGCGAGGCCGCTGCTGGCTGGCACCGTCGCGCTGATCGCACCATCGGACCAACTACTGGGCTGAGCCATGTCGATAACCGTCGCATTATTGTAATTTGACGCATTGGCGATTTCGATACGCGCGGGAGCGCCGTCACCTACTGCGATATAGACATCATCATAATGGACAATCACGGGCTCCTGCGAGTCTCGCATCCAACCCGGCATAGTGATGTAGCTGAAGGTGTCTGTGACGCCTGGGAAGAAAGGACTGTTATTGCCGAATTCAGAAATTTCGTTGCCGTGCTCGACGCTAACAGTCTGCCAAAACCCGTAGTCTCCCGACTGTTTGCGAATAAGCGTTGAGATTCTTACCCACTCATTCCAAGACCACCAATCGTTGCCAACGCTGATGAAGTTACCATCGTTACCCGCCAACCGAATGCTGCCGTTCCCGGTATGCGTGGGGATGCACATGTCAAAGTCGTCGTTGCCCCGGTACCCCTGGCTGCCATCCATGAGCCATAGAAACTTCCATGAGCTGTTGTTCGGGAATTGGTTGGGCGACGTTGGTCCTGCGGCGCCAGCGCCAGGGAAATAGCTGGTGCCAAGCTTCACCCAGTAACTCAGGTAGATCTCATCATAATTGGCGCCGAGATCCTTTCGCAGGATATAGGGGCCGTCATCGGCGTTGTTGTAGCCAAGATGCGAATTATTACCACTGCGGGCTACGTTTCCAATCACAGGAGAGCCCGAAGTCCATTGGGCGTCCGAAGCAGACACGTCTTCAAATGAGTCGTGCACCACAACATTGGGGCCTTGGGCGCCGAAGTCAGTGCCGGTGATCGCAATTTGGACTTGCCCTTGTTGAAAGCTGACCTCAGCTTCTGATACCTGGGGGTTGGCCACCGCCGTTGATGTGGCTGTAGCCAGGATCGTCAGCGCGGCCGCGCGGAATGTTGCATATGGTTTCGGGGATGCCATGAATTGAATCCCTCCCTGAAAGAAATTCGGGCCGGTTGTCAGCACTCCAGCCATGTCCTCGTGCGCGTTACACGTGGCAAGACCGCTGTGTCATACCACGCCACACTCAAATGATGCTTTCAATAGTATGGAGAGCGAAAGTAGGGTCGCAAAAAGTGTGAACCAGCTCTCAAATCACTCTGTGATCACATTCACACCGCATCTCACACCGACATTGTCGATACGCAGCGCCAAGTTTCAAGGCTGAGGGTCTGTCGCCCGTTTGCCAGTCTTCTCGAACCAGAGTCGCTGAAGTGGCCCCAAGTTGCACGTGCTTCATTCGACGCGAGAAATCCCGCTTTTTAACAGTGGGTTATGGGTTTTTGGCTAAGTACATTTCAGAGTGCATTGTTGTGACTGCCCTGGCAGTGGGCCGGATTGGCGTGTGTCTTACTTTGGCGACAATTCAGAAGGTGAGACCTTGCATCGCGCGAAAAATCGCGTTAATCGCCCGTGCCGTTGATGCCAAAAAGGGGCCTATCGGCTGTCGATGAGTCGATGCGCCATTCGCAAACGTCAATCCTCGAGTAGTTATCCTGATGGGTGCGCGTACAGCGGGTCAGTCGAGGTTTAGCCGCTCCGCCACCGTGTATTCCTTGTCGTTTCGGGCATGCGCGAAGATCACCAACTCACCAACAAGCCCGAGCGCAATGAGCTGCGCGCCAAGGACTACCATTAGCGTTGCGATGACCAGGGCAGGGCGATCTCCTAGATTCACGCCAAATACCAGCCGCTGAATGATCACCACTGCCAGCGCAAGTCCACCAATCACAAACAGGCTGCCGCCGACGATTCCGAAGAAACGCAGTGGCTTCTTCGTGAACCGAGTGAGGAAAAAGACCGTAATCACGTCGAGTAGGCGCCGGAAATACACGGTGGGCGCGTACACGCGGACCTTTGATTCTCGCGAGGACTGGTTGATGCTCTTCTCGCGTACGTTGAACCCGCGATGTGCTGCGAGCATCGGCAAGAAACGATGCTGGTCTCCGTAAAGATTGACTTCTGCAAGTACGCGCCCGCGAATAAGCCGCACCCCGCAGCCAAGGTCGCGAAAGTCGTACTTCGTTATGAAGCGGATAACACCGTGGAAGATACGTGTCATCCATTGGTTCAGTAGTGAGTCCTGCCGAGGCCAACGACGAGCGACTACCATGTCGCAGGTCTCGATCGCTTCCAGCAATTTGACCAGTTGATCAGTCTCAACTTGGCGATACGCGGGCAAGGTCAGCACAAGATCAGCGTCAGCTTTTTCAAAGCCGATTGACAGCGCATTTGATTCGCCGAACTGCCGAGCCATCTGGTAGACCTCCAAGCTAATGCCTGCTTGCGCGGCGTCTTCGAGTTCTTTTCTGCCGTTTGGGTAGTCGCCATCAAGAACGACTATGTAGTCGAGTCGTTCTACGCTCGTGGACAGCGCATCGTGATACTCCCGTATCAACTCATCTAAGTTGTCATGCCTTTCAGTTACCGGGATAACCACGGTAAGTGCTGGGATCGTTGTTTGTTTTTCGTCACACATTCGAGGCGCCTGATGCTGGATTGGGGTTGCCGTAAGTCGTGGATGCCGAGGTCAGCAAGGCAAGTTCATGGACGCGAGCCTTACTTCGTCTAAACACGAGCTCGCCGATGGCCCCGCACGTGATTAGGAACACGCCCAGACCCATAAGTTGAAGAAATACAGCCGACCAAACGACTAGCGGTCCATCGCCGGAGACAGCCTGACCGACTATGATCCCGAGGACGACGAGCGCGAGCACCAGTACAGGCAAAGCAACAAGTGCAAATCCGGCAAGCGGTCGAGACGCGAATCGGGTGACGGTCTTGACGATCAAAAGGTCGAACAGTACTCGGTAAATCCTACCAAGTCCGTACTTCGATTCGCCGAATTGGCGCGCGTGGTGTCGGACCGGTACTTGCTTGACACGAGCTCCTGTGATCGATGCCATAGCCGGTATGAATCGGTGTAGCTCGGAGTACAACGGAACCTTCTTGATCACGCTCGCTTTGTAGGCTTTCAGTGAACAGCCGTTGTCTCTAATCGGGACGCCCGTCACTTTGCCAATCAGCTTATTGGCGATCATCGACGGGATCTTTCTAGTGATCAGTCTGTCCTGGCGATTCACTCGCCATCCCACAACAAGGTCGTGATTATCGTCTAGCTCCCCAACCAAGTCCGGGATGTCTCGCGGGTCGTTTTGCAAATCGCCATCCATGGTTACCAGCACCTTGCCACGCGCATGGTCGATTCCTGCTGCCATTGCCGGCGTTTGTCCGTAGTTGCGTCGAAAGCGAATGAACGCGAGCTGAGGGTTTTGAGCGCACAACGTGCGAACCAGTTCGGCAGTTCGGTCGCGACTGCCGTCATCGACGAAGATGATCTCGTATTGATAGGACGTATCGATTAGCGCCGAGACGATCGCCTCGAACATAAGCTCTACGTTTTCCTCCTCGTTGAAGAGCGGTACGATGATCGATAGATCAAGTGCTGGCTCAATCAAGGACGTTTCTCCCATCTACTCTTGATTATGTGACCTGGGTGGCGGCTCCAAAGGAGAGAAGGGCTCGGAACGATTGCAGTCTCGCCGCGCCACCTTTCAGACATTATCCGCCTACTGCGGTAAGCAAACCAGTCTCCCTGCCGCGGTGGCGAATGTGAGGTTGGACAAATCTCAGATGTTCTGAGTCTCGCGCTCATAGACGATTTCTGTCGAGAATCTGGATTGGGCGCTCGTGCGCCGGACCGGTTCTGCTATTTGCTCACCAGCGGAATAGCGGTAAACGGCTAGGATTACTCAGCGTTCGCTGCGGGATCGTAGCGCCAGATACGTGCGTGGCCGCCATAGGATGATCGAGAACAGCCCGTTTTGGAGGCCCTGGAACGAGACACCTGTCACACTGGAAGCAGTGCTTTGACGCAAGGTCCTTAGGTTTGCGGTCTGCTATCATCTGTCTCAATCAACCCATAGTGATAGCGCACGTCGTGGCGCTCGACGACTCCCAGACATGCATTGGTTTGTTGACGCGCACGTTCACCTGCATCCCGCACAGCTGTCCCCGTCTTCATTGGTGGCACTGGCTGACGATGCTGCGTCCAATCTGACCGTGTCGCGCCCCAGTCTTCTCTGGTGTTTGGCCGACATGCCAGGCGTTGACACACTCAATGCGATAAGAGAGCCGTCCTTTGTGCGGTCTCTCTCCAGACTCTCGGTGGCATGCCAAGAAGATGGGTCGCACGGGGCGAGACTGTCGGCAGATCAGTGGCAGCTCTACATCATGAATGGGTCGCAGATAGTCAGTGCAGAGGGGCTCGAATTACTGACCATCGGCGGCAAGATTGCATCGTCGTCAAGTTCTTCTCCAGCAGCTGAATTGGCGGATCTGATCGACACGACGATCTCTGCTGGTTTCCTGCCCGTGGTGCCTTGGGGGGCGGGTAAGTGGCTCGGTCGCAGAGGCTCGGTCGTATCGGGATTGCTGAAATCGAGATTTAGGTTGGGGCACTTAGCAATAGCCGACAGTGGCGTTCGGCCAGCGGGTTGGCGCCGGCCGTCGCAGTTTCTGCTCGCAGAGGAGCAGGGTTATGTCGTACTTCACGGCTCGGATCCGCTCTGGGTTGGATCCGACCAGCAACGCGCAGGGCGCTTCGGCTTTCTGCTCGACGGGTCATGGGAGGATTCGCCACTAGATCAGCTGCGGACTCTCCTGCGTCGGCCAGCATCGCAACGCTTTTTTGGTCGCAAGATCTCGCCTTGGTACTTCCTCAAGACTCAAACGATGCTCAGAGTGCAGAAGAAATGAGAGTCCTTGTTGCGGCACCCCAGCCCTACTACGCGGAGCGCGGCACGCCAATCGCCGTTCGCCTGCTGGCTAAGTCTTTGGCTGAGATGGGGCACGACGTTGATCTACTCGTTTATGGGTACGGCACCGATCCAAGTGATCCAGGCGTTCGGGTTCTCAGGTCTGCACGGCTGCCAGGCGTGTCCGAGATACCCATTGGTTTTTCGGCCAAAAAATTGCTTGCCGATGTCCCATTTTCCTTGCGGCTCCTCTGGCTCAATGTTCGTCGGCGCTATGACGTGATTCATGCGGTTGAAGAAGCCATATACCCTGCGTTATTCGCGGGAGCGATACGCAGGAGCCAGGTCGTTTACGACATGGACTCGAGTCTTGCCGACCAACTCGCAGCCTCCGGTGGACTCCGCCGCCGGCTCAAACCACTTTTTTCCTGGCTCGAACGATTCGCTATTCGACGTTCAGCACAAGTAGTCGCGGTATGCGACGAGCTCGTAGTTGAAGCGCGTTCGGTTAAGTCTGATGCTGATGTCCACGCGCTGTACGACGTGCCAAATATTGAAGCTGATGTTGACGCTTCGGAGGTTGACGACCTCCGAAGTGCATCGCCGTCAGACCAAACACTCGCGCTATATGTGGGGAATCTCGAACGGTATCAAGGAATTGATCTGCTATTGGAGAGCCTGGTTCCGCTGGCATTGAAGTCCAGTCTTTCTGTCGTGATTGTTGGCGGATCCGACGCCCACATTGCCTACTATCGTGAGAAAGCGTGCGACCTCGGCGTCGATGCTCGCGTTCGGTTTGTCGGCCCTCGTCCGCTCGAACACCTAGGTGCACTGCTAGCGCAGGCAGACATCCTGTTGTCTCCCCGGATTACGGGAGGCAATACGCCCATGAAGCTGTACTCGTACATGGCCTCTGGAAAGGCAATTCTCGCGACGGATCTGAGTACTCACACGCAGGTACTCGATGAGACTTCCGCGTTTCTGACTCAGCCTGAGGCAAAAGCGTATGCCGAAGGTCTGGAGCGACTGGTGGAGAATCCAGAGACTCGTGAGCGTTTGGGGAACGCGGCGCAGCAGCTTGTGAATCAAAAGTACTCGCTCAGCAATTTCCTTGCGACTCTTGATGGACTGTATCAGCGGTTGCAAGGTTTACCTTCGCCAACGGAGTCTTCTGCGTCATGAGCTCCGGTATGCAGACGGAATACTTGGCGACTACCGAGTCCGAGATTTCGCCCGACATTGAGACCGCTTCATCCGGCTACGCAACTCGATTCGATGGTAAGGCGGGTGACTTCTTGTTGGGCGTTCAAGCCCGCTCGGTACTGGATGCCGTGGGCGGGCATCTCGGTTCGTGCGTACTCGATGTCGGTGGTGGGCATGGTCAGCTTCGTTCGCTTTACATTGAGGGTGGTACTCAATTCACAATTCATGGGAGCGATTCGCGCTGTTTCGAGCGGCTACCCGAACCTGCGGCCGGTGAGACACGTGTTGTTGGTCCTCTGCGTGGGCTGCCGTTCACTGACAGTCAATTCGAGACCGTGGTCAGCGTCCGCTTGCTGTGCCACGTACCAGACTGGCAAACCGTGTTGACCGAAATGTGCAGGGTTTCGTCGGATCGTGTTGTGTTCGATTTTCCGACCTCTCGCAGCATTAATGGCCTTACTCCGCTACTGTTCGGCGTCAAGAAGCAAATCGAATCCAACACGCGAACCTACGAGAACTTTCGGCTTGACGCCTTCGATGCGGTCCTCGAGCAATGCGGATTTCGGATTGACGCGTTGCATAAGCAGTTTTTCTTCCCAATGGTGGTGCATCGTATGTTGCGAGGTAGCCCAGTTTCGAAGTGGATTGAGGCCGTCGCGAGCGTGCTCGGATTACGGCGTATCTTCGGGTCTCCGATCGTGCTGACAGCGCGCCGTATAGACGGTGGATCTAGCGATGCATAGCGACCATCCGCTCAAGGGACGGATTGTGTTGGTCACTGGGGCGACCGGATTCACTGGGCGTGTTCTTGTCGAGCGGCTTGCTGCGTTGGGCTGCCACGTGCGCGCCATTGTCCGTTCTTCCTCTGACCGGTCTGCTCTTGAGGCGTTGGGCGTGGATATCCGTACGGGCGACGTTTTCGATGAGACCGTGATTGCCGATGCATGTCGTGGGGTACACGTCATATTTCATGTCGCAGCCGCGTACCGAGAACCTGGCATCAAGGACGAGATGTACACGAAGGTTCATGTAGAAAGTACTCGTTACTTGGCGGCGTGCGCGGCCCAGGAGGCAAGTCTCCTACGGTTTGTTCATGTGTCGACCGTCGGTGTCCATGGTCACATTGAATCGCCGCCGGCTGATGAGACTGCGCCTTTCGCTCCCGGGGACGTGTATCAGGATACGAAGGCCGAGGCTGAGTTGTGGATCCGAGACTTCGCGAAGTCTGAGGCGATGCCACTCACCGTGATTCGGCCCGCAGCCATTTTTGGACCTGGCGATAGCCGGCTACTGAAGGTGTTCAAGTTCGCTCGGCTCCCCGTTGTGCCACTGATCGGTAAGACGCGGGGCCTTTACCATCTCATTCATGTCGAAGACCTTGTGGCCTTCATGATTCTTGCGGCGGCTGCAGATGATGCAGCGGGCGAGGTGTTCATTTGCGGCAATGAGGTTGCGACCTCCATTCGAGAAATGATCCAGTCGACCGCAGACCTTATCGGTACCCGGCCGCGGTTTGTTCGGATTCCTGCAGCGCCCGTCTTTGGCATGGCGCGGTTGGTTGAGGTCTTGTGCAAGGCGCTTGGACTGGCACCGCCGATTTATCCGAGGCGCGTGGCATTCTTCACTAAAGATCGCGCTTTTGATACCGCCAAGATGCGGGGCTTGGCCGGATTCGAGTACAAGTACGACAACGCTAGTGGCATTGCAGCCACCGTCCGAGCGTATAGGGATAGTGGGGCGTTTTGATGAGCCCGATGCGAGGCGGCCAGGACAGACGATGAGTGAGCACGAGCAGAAGCCTAAAGAGACTTTCAAGGTCCGAGATGTCGGTTCCGGTGGCGGGGCGAGATGGCGAACTTACACCGCCTTAATGACGGGTGAGCGTAGCTTCTGGGCCTTGGTTAAGTATGAGTTCATCGTGAGCTTTGTCGGCGCAGTGCCCGGTGCGCTAGGCTTGGCCCTTAGAAAGGCGTTGTTCCCGAAGGTACTCGGCCACGTAGGCCGCGGCGTGGTCTTTGGTCGCAATGTCACGATTCGTCATGGCAAGAAAATTCGCATCGGTGACAACGTCATCGTAGACGACAACTGTGTGCTGGACGCGAAGGGTGAGGACGATAGCGGGATAACGATAGGAGACAATGCGTTTATCGGCCGAAACACTATCGTGTATTGCAAGGGCGGCACCATCATCCTCGGTAACAACGTCAACGTCGGCGTGAACTGCGACATTTACGCGAAGAACCACGTTGCGATTGGCGACAACACGATGATTGCGGCGTATTGCTACATCATGAGCGGTGGACAGTACGACTACACGTCAGCCGTCCCGTTCTACGAGCAAAACAGTGTTTCACGAGGTGAGACGCGGATCGGCGAAGCGTGCTGGCTAGGCGCGAAAGTTGTGGTCCAGGATGCTGTATGTATTGGCGATCGGTCAGTAATCGGTGCCGGTGCCATAGTCACAAAATCAGTGCCTGAGTATTCTGTCGCAGTTGGCGTTCCGGCACAGGTTGTTTCAAAAACACAGTCTGATAATGAGTAAACGTATGCAACGAAGTCTTGAGTCGATGGCGGGTGGCGTCTACGACATTGCTGTTATTGGCGGTGGCATCAACGGCGCTGCAATTGCGTGGGACGCAACTTTGCGCGGATTGCGGGTTGCACTGTTCGAGCGGGAGGATTTTGGATGGGCCACCTCGTCGAATAGCGCAAAGATCGGGCACTGCGGCATGCGTTACTTGCAGCACGCGGATTTGAAACGTTTGCGGGAGTCCATGCGCGAGCGGAACTATCTAGTACAGAATGCGCCGCATCTTGTCGACTCACAGCCCTTCATCATGCCGGTCTACGGTCACGGCGTGAAAGGCAAGGAGATCTTTGGTTTGTACCTGAGAATCTATGACTGGTTGAGTACTGCAAAGAAGCGTTTCGCTGATCCGGCTCGGCGAATAGCAAACTCCGGGATGATTCGACCAGATGAAGTGAGAGCTATCATGCCGGGTGTTGACGCGAACCGCCTCACCGGTGCTGGCATTTGGCAAGAGGGGCAGATGCATAACACCGAGCGATTGCTTCTGGCTTATCTACGCGCAGGCGTTGAGCGTGGGCTCGACATAGCAAACTACGCTGAGGTCACCAAGGTCCGACATAGCGACGGTAAAGCCACTGGCCTAAGTGTTCGGGATCGGGTCACCGGCACCAGTTTCGATGTCGATGCACCTGTCGTTATCAATGCGTCTGGGCCTTGGGCGTTGGAGACGCTTAATGAGAGCGGACTAACTGCGGCCGACTATGGCATCTATGCTTCCAAAGCATTTAGCCTGCTGACAAAACAGTTTACTGACGGCGTCGCGTTTACCTTCCCAATCAAGCCCATGTACAGCGATAAGAAGGCGATCGTTGATAAAGGCTCGAGCATGCAGTTCGCAATTCCCTGGCGCGACTCAACCATGATCGCCTCACTGCATCTCGCATCCGGCACTGAGAAGCCCGAGGACATCGTCATTACGGATGATGAGATCGACGCGTATATCGAGATGATCAACGAAGGCTATCCGCAGGCAGAGCTAAAGCGAGAAGACGTGCGGAATGTGCTTTGGGGGATCATTCCGGCGGAGGAGCAGGGCTCCGCCGCACCTCTTAAGCACTACAAAATAGTCGATCATGGGGCACATAATGATCTCGCTGGACTCGTGACGGTGGTGGGCGTCAAGTACACAACTGCACGAGACGTTGCGCAGAAGTCTGTCGACCTGGTTGGAAAGTACATGAACAAGTCGGTGGGCGTCTCTCGATCATCCAGTACGCCACTTTGGGGTGGCGACATCGATCGCTTGGACGAGTTTGTCGCCAACGCGGTCCAAAAAAACTCGGACCACTTACCCGAATCGATCGTGACGCGTTTGTGTCGTTCTTATGGAACTGGCCTAACCGAAATCACGGCCTTGATACAGTCGCAACCCGATCTAGCGACGTGTATTACTGGTACCGAGATTACCCGAGCTGAGATTGTCTATGCGATACGCGACGAGATGGCACGAACACTGGCTGATGTTGTGCTGCGTCGAACCGACATGGGAAGTCTAGAGCACCCGGGGGGGCAAGCGCTTCGCGACACTGCTGCTCTGATGGCGGATTATCTCGACTGGGACAATGACACCATTGATGAGATGGTTTCGGAAGTCGAAGTGTTTTTTGAGCAGCGACCAGCGCGACTAGGGCTCGCGGCAGCCTAACGCAGTGCCTAGCGGCAAACGGCAACTGATCCGAGCATTCCGGATCGTCGGTAGTCTGGCCCTGTTTGCTGCAGCGCTTTACAACGCGGGTCTCATGGACGCGGCTGGTTGGCAGGAAGTCAGTCGGGTTTTCGCAAATGCAAGCGTGCCGTTTCTTGCGCTGTCCATCTTGTTTATTCCCGTCATGGACGTGGTCAGTACCGTCAAATGGAAGGCGCTCGCTAGCGCCCGGGGCCTTAGCGTCGGTTTTCCAAGACTGCTGGCCTTCTACATCGTCGGGAGGTTTTATAACCTCATTCTACCGAGCAGCATAGGTGGCGACCTTATTCGCGTATTTCTGCTGGGCAGGGACACTGGCCGAACCGCGGATGCAGCAGCTGTCGTCTTTGTGGAGCGCTTGACTGGTGTCGTTGTGCTCCTGTTGCTCGCGGCGATTGCGCTGATGTTTACCGGCTTTGGCTTGTCGCGAACGACGTTGTTGGCAGGCATCGGTTTCGCGGCGATGGCAATCGCCGTACTGTGCTGGCTTTTGATCGCCGAAAGACCAAGTCGCCTCCTGTTACGTATTACGCAACGCGGCGGGGTTATCGATCGAGTTGTGTCAAAAATTGCGAAGCTCAGTGCATCGATTCTGGCATTTCGACATCACAATTCCGCGCTATTGATTGCTATCGCGAATTCGTTCCTCTTCTACGCATTCGCGATCGCGAACGTCTGGGTTGCGGTGATGGTTTTTGATCAGCAGGCAGGCTTCGTGCAAGTCGCAATAGCGGTTCCGCTGATCATGTTCATTATGAATATTCCCGTTTCAATCGGCAGTCTCGGGATTATGGAGTTCGGCTACACGACCGTCCTGATGCAATTCGGCGTGAGCGGTGAGGCAGCGCTGGCCGCGGCACTATTGATGCGATTCAAGCTCATACTCGCTGGCGGGATTGGTGCACTCGTCAACAGCGTCATGGGCGCGTCGCCGCCTGCACCGGGTGACATAACCCGGGAGACTCAGCGAGAGTCGGGCGCGCCGAACTCGGCGACTAAGGCCCAATCAGAGGCATGAGGAACACTAACAAGACCATCTGAAGCGATGGCGTCGCTGCGCAACTCGTAGCGGTTTAGCCCAATGGTGTCTGTTGCGACGATCGACTCAATCCGCTCGATGTCAATCTGTTGTGGAATTCGAATGGCTGCTTGCCGCGATGCAAAGCAGACTAATTTTCTGACATTGGATAAACACGCGCTGTTCGCCGATGCTTCTCCAATCGGTTTGAGGTCTCTCGAGAATTGCGCGTCGACGAAGTCTCTGTAGAAGCGAATGGCGTCACGGTTGGCGTAGGCTGTAGAGAAGTACTCATGGTCGTCCATGTTGCCCCAAATGTTGGCAACGCCGCCAGCGATCATTGAAAACCAGAGTCCCTGACGCGTGGTATCCAACGTGTAGTCTTTCTCCGGATATCGGGTCTTCTCGCGAATGCGAAACCGGTCTTCTGAAAACGCTGGTCGCCCGCCGGCCTCTCTGATGTGGTCGCGGTAGTCCAAGATGCTAGGTTGATGCCACTCCCACGAAGCGAAGTCTGCGTCGTCGTAGACGGAGATGTAGCGGTTTTTGGCGCCACGGGCGCCAATAAGGTGTGTGTAACTTGATTGGAGAGACATCGTGTCGCGAAAGCGATCGATTTGCTCTTGCGTCACCCACTCGTATAGGTCGAAACCGAAACCTAACGTCCAGCCAGGCAGGGGTCCGAGTCTCGCACCGAGCACCGTATAGAGTTCCTCCACACTACCTGGGTACTCATCGGGAGACTGCTCACGCTGTTGGTCGCCCCAGAGCCAGAAGTGCGTTGTCCCGCCTGCGCGGTAGGTTTCTAGAACAATTGCTTCGAAAAACTCGGGGTTTTGCATGAATGCCCTGAGGTTCGGTACGTGCAGACCAGTAAAGCCGTGGCGGCCAACAAACTCGTCCACTGCAAATCTGATATCTGATCCGTGATACATCACAAATTGCGGTACGAACGCCCGCCTGTCTGCTGATCGCAGCCAATGGCCATCGTTGTCAGCGACCACGAAGCCACGTGCGTAACTGGGGCGGGGGCCAGTCACGGCGATTTCCTTGCCGTCGCTGCTGCGCCAAACGCCGGCGTGAGTCGGCGTAAACCGAACGCGACTCTCGGTCCCTACAGAGAATGTGCTTGCGTACGCACGTATCCCTTGATCGCTAGTGAACGTCACGCGCCGTCCGGCCGGCATTTCCGAAGCGTACTCGTAGCACTCATAGACCGGCATCACAGGGTCGTCGATCGGCAAGCAGCCGGTGTCAAAGCTTATGTCTGCCGGCGTAGTCAGCAAGTCGTTGAAGGCTGCGTCGTTAGCCGATCCCAAATCGGTAATGCGCGGTAGAATTACTCCGGTAACAGCCACCACAGCCAAGCCCGCGAGCAGTACAATCGCGGCAGCCCTAGAGCGTTGACGTAACGATGCTTTCACGCGAAAGAGCATGAGGCAGGACGGGAGTGGCGTCCAGTCTCGTTGAGCGTCGGAGCCGGCGGTATCTGGGGCAATACAGATTGAGGTCGGGCAGGCATGAAGAGTATTGATCAATTGAGGGCGCGCCTCGATGAGGTGGACGGTGAGCTCGTCTCATTGATGGCTGAGAGACAACGCATCGTCGGCGAAATCGGTAAGCTCAAGCGCAGCATCGGTCAGCAAACACGCGACTTCGCTCGCGAAAAGCAGGTCTTGGACCATGTTCGTGAACGTGCCGCAGCGGTCAATCTGGAGCCAGATCTGGCCAGTACGGTGCTCGAGAGCCTAATCGAGTATTCGCTGCGTAGACAGGAGCAGGCGCGGCTTTCTTCAGACGCGCGCGGTGCCGGCGGGCGCGCACTTGTGATCGGTGGTGCGGGCCGACTCGGTCGCTGGTTCGTAGGCTTTCTCGCGTCGCAGGGTTATGCGGTCAGTATTGCCGATCCCGCGGCCGATCCGCATCAGGACGGTCAATATTTGCAATGGCAGGACGCGGGCACGGACTTCGACGTGATAGTCATCGCCGCAACGTTGCAGTCGAGCGCTGACATACTCGACGAACTCATAGACGCGACTCCACAAGGGCTCGTGTTTGACGTGGGTTCATTGAAATCGCCATTGCGTGAATCCTTGGCGCGGGCGGCCCATGCAGGCATTAAAGTGACTTCGCTGCACCCTATGTTTGGCCCCAGCACGCAGCTGTTAGCAGGGAAGCACATTATCTTCGTTGACGTGGGTTGTCGGGAGGCTACCGCTGAGGCGCGTGCGCTATTCGGTGCGACCATGGCCGAATGTGTCGATATGGATCTCGATGCTCACGACCGCCTAATCGCGGCCGTCCTGGGCCTGTCGCACGTGACGAACATTGCCTTCATGGAAGCGCTACGACACTGTGACGCGCCGGCCGAGCAGCTGCTTGCGATATCTAGCACGACATTCGATGCGCAGGTGGCAATTAGCGGAAACGTCGTTAATGAGAATCCCAAGCTCTACTTCGAGATCCAGCGTCTCAATGAGTTCGGAGGCCAATCCGTGGCGGCACTGAAGCGATCGATCGATCGTATTTCTAGGTTGATCGAACAGGACGATTTGGCGGAATTCGATCGGCTGATGCGGGCGGCTCGTACCTACCTTGCCACGTCGTCGGCGAAGGACGAGGCGGCGCCACGCTAGCGTCAGACCTGTGACACCTGTCGCAATTTGGCGACAGATGAGGTCACCATCGATTTCAGAGGCTTATGTGTCACATTTGATGCAGAACACGACAGTTTGTCCCCAGATGACGACATTTTTGTCACTTTTTGCCGTTCGTGTTGCATCGAGTTTTGTTCGCCAAGGTCCTGATGTGCATCCGAGTTAGCGCGTTTCTCGAATCCTGGCACAAATGTTGCTTCACATAAGCCAGTGACACGCGCTTTGGGTCCCCCGAAGCTGCGTTTTTGACTTTGTTATTACGTGACTGACGCCTCAATTCGGCCACGTCGCGGTGTTAAGTGTCGCCACTCGCGTTCTACACTGCGGCGAAGGTGAATTGATAAAGGCAAAACCGTCGAAAGGCGGCGACGCAAAGCTACCGGTCTACAGGCAAGTGCCCATGACAGCGGAGTTACCAAACCACCAGGCTACTGGTATTGGTGCAAAAACACGGAGCGTGGGCGATTGCCTTGCCCATTTACGCCCGTCCGTTCTGACCGACGCGCTGCGTCGCCTGCTCGTTCGACGTCCCACGCAGGGAAGGTGGCATCGAATGCAGGATCCAATCCGTCTCAAATCTTCAGTAAAGTCGTTGGCGGCTGTGCTCGCGATGGCGTGCCTTTCTGCGTGCGGCGGGGGTGGCGGTGACGACGAAGGCTCGATTTCCGGCAATCCGAATCCCGGTTCAGGCGGCGGCTCAGACAGCGTCGCGCCAGTCGTATCAATTACGTCACCTGACGACGATGGTAATGCCATTGTAGCGGGCAGTTCGGTGGTCCTCGCCGGCGAGGCCAGTGACAATATCGGGGTGCAATCGCTTCGGTGGCAGAACAGTCGCGGTGGCGAGGGTCAGATTCAGACGGGCAGCAGCTGGCAATCACCGTCAATCACGCTCCAGAGTGGTATCAACGCCATCACGGTCGAAGCCGAAGATGCAGCAGGCAACAAGTCGGCTGACACCATCATGATTACCCAGGAGTCGGCTAGCGGCAGTGGTGGAGAGTCAACCGCTCTCATTAGCTATGGTGCTGGCCTGTCCAATGCAACGATGCTGCAGGGCGCGAACGTTCAGCGTCGAGTTGCCTACATTTTCTTTGCTCTCAGTGAGGAATGGGAGGAAAGGGGAATCGTCCAAATTGATTTCTATTGCTGCAAGTCGCTATCCGGCGAAAGCGAGAATCACCTGCCGCGCGTCGTGGACAATTCGGAGCCGTTCGTCTTTAACGTGGACCTGGGCCAGTTTGTTGGTGGCAATCAGCGAGAGTTGTACGCTGATGTCTACTTTCAGGATGGGACGCAGGACAACGTCTATGTGCAGTTCAACCTCGAGGCAGGCAGTCCGGGCGGTGGGAATAACACGGCGCCAACGATTAGTGGGTCTCCGCCAACGCAGGTGACAGCCGGTCAGGGCTACAGCTTTACGCCTTCGGCCAACGATGCCGACGGTGATGCGCTGACGTTTACCATCCAGAATCGACCGTCTTGGGCTAGTTTCAACATGCAGACTGGCCAGCTATCGGGAACACCGGGCGCTGGCGACGGCGGAACCTATAGCAACATTCGGATTGGTGTGACTGACGGGGTTGCCTCGTCTCAGATCCCAAGCTTTGATCTCACGGTCAGCGTGGTGAGCAACGCGTCATTGACGATTAACTGGACGCCACCGACGCAAAACGTCGACGGTTCACCGATTGCGCCGCTGGCAGGATTCCGGATTTTCTACGGTCAAACACCGGGCAGCTACCCGAACGAGATTCTGGTTAACGACGGTGGGCTCACAAGTTACACCATCGACAACCTCGTTCAGGGTACGTGGTACTTGGCCATGACCGCTGTGGATATCAATAGTCTCGAAAGCGCGCTTTCATACGAAGTTTCGAAAACAGCGCAATAGCCTCCCAAAGGGGTCGCCGGCCCTACTGAACGATTCTTCGCTACGGTACTATTCCGGCTTTTCCGGAAGTTCAACATGACCGTGCGAACGCGCTTCGCCCCCAGCCCGACGGGCGTCCTACACATCGGCGGCGTTCGCACTGCGCTGTTTTGCTACCTCTATGCTCGTCGCCACGGCGGCGAGTTCATCCTGCGTATTGAGGACACGGACCGCGAGCGATCCACCCAGGCTTCTGTGGACGCTATTCTCGAAGGTATGAATTGGCTCGGCCTCGATCATGACGAAGGGCCGTACTTCCAGATGCAGCGATTCGACCGTTATCGGCAAGTCCTCGACGAGTGGCTCGAATCCGGTCACGCTTACTATTGCTATTGCACGCGAGAAGAGCTTGACGCGATGCGCGAGCAGCAGCGGGCGGCGGGCCTGAAGCCCCGTTACGACGGTCGCTGGCGCGATAAATCTGAACGACGCGAGGGCGTCGATCCGGTGATCCGGTTTCGAAACCCAATTGAGGGCCAGGTTGTCTTCAACGATGCCGTGCGCGGCATGGTTGCGGTAGACAACGACGAACTCGATGACCTGATTATCGCGCGCTCAGATGGTACGCCGACCTACAATTTCACTGTCATTGTCGATGATGCCGATATGGCTATCTCGCATGTAATCCGTGGCGATGACCACCTCAGCAACACGCCGCGCCAGATTAATATGTTTACGGCGCTTGGCGCGGAGCCGCCGAGTTACGCTCATGTACCCATGATTCTGGGCGCAGACGGCAGTCGACTGTCCAAGCGACACGGTGCCGTCAACGTGATTGACTACCGTGAGAAGGGCTTTCTTCCTGAGGCGCTGCTCAACTACTTGGTTCGTCTGGGTTGGTCGCACGGTGACCAGGAAATTTTCAGCATGGATGAGATGATCGCGCTGTTTGATCTTAAGGACGTCAATGCGGCGGCCAGCACATTCAACCCTGAAAAACTGGAATGGCTGAACCAGCACTACATTCAGCACGCAAACACAGATCGTTTAGAGCACCTACTCGCCGAGCGCTTGCGCGAGAACGGGCTCGAACCCGCCAATGGGCCGGCGCTGGCTGACGTCATTGCGGCGTACATAGACCGGGCCGAGACGATCGGCGCAATGGCTGCGTCGACCGCCTACTTGTTTTCCGATGAGATCACCTTGGATCCGGCCGCTGCGAAAAAGCACCTGCGCCCCGTAGCTGCCGAGCCGCTCGCGGCACTAAAAGAAACGCTGAGCGAGACCAATGATTGGGGTGCCGACAGTTTGGGCGACACTGTTGCGGCGGTCGCCGAGCGGTGCGGCGTCGGTATGGGTAAGGTCGGCATGCCTGCCCGGGTTGCGGTCACGGGTGGCGGCGCATCTCCGGGCTTGGGGGAGACCTTGTCGCTGGTTGGCAAGTCGCGCTCGCTGGCACGGTTGGATCGTGCGCTGGAATACATCGAGGCGCGTCGGCAGTCGCAGTGACGCAAAGTGTGACGTAGTTCACATTTAGGCGACGGAACCCAATTACGGAGTGTCGAGAAGCCTTACACCCCGAGATTGTAATACGGTGGTCAAGTCGGCAACTTGTTAATTTTGTTAGCAAAAAATTATTGGCACGGCGATTGCTTTTATCCCCTACGTGAATAAATACACTTTTTGAGGTTTTCCTGTGAAATCCACTCTTGTTCGTCTCGCCGCAGTACTCGTCGGCGCATTGGTAGCGATGCCCGCTAGCGCAACTATGGTGCAAGGCAATTCGCTGCAGAATCAGCTGGACAATCGAACGTTCGGAAACTCGAGCGGTACGGTTGACGCAGATTTTTATGATGTAGAAGCAGACCAGATCTCCAATGATGCGATCTGGAACATCACGGCGCCTGGTGCATCAACTGCAACACTGCTGTTCGAGTTGGCAGGTTTTCGTAACGCGAATACGTTCGGGATCTACGACATTTTTGACCCGTCTAACACACTCCAGATTTTCTCGGGCTCCGACAGCGCGGGCGCTTTCGAGGTGACCACCACGGGCCCAGGCAACAGTTTTCAGACTGTGATTCCTGGCGGCGGCGTGGACAGTGCGACCTTTGCCACATCGAATTTTGGATTCTACCTCTCTGGCCCGGGTGGCATGTTCTACTCGCAGAGCTCGCTGAATGCCGGCAACGCTGACCAGATGATCGCGTTCCAAGGCCAAGGCGACATCTACGTTGATGCAACCGGCTTTAGCCCGGGTCTCTTCACGGCGGGACAGTTCATTCTGGCGTGGGAGGATCTGCCGTTCGGTAACACGGACAGCGACTACAACGATTTCGTTGTGCTGGTCTCAAACGTTACGCCTGTTCCGGCTCCTGCCGCGCTTGGCTTGCTGGGTCTGGCTTTGTTCGGTCTTGGAATTGGGCGCCGCCGTCGTTACTGACCTGATTTGACGATAGCGACGTAACAGGTCGCCAGAGCACAAGGCCCCACGCTTTGCGCGGGGCCTTTTTCGTTTTGGCTAAGCGCCGAGAAGCCGGTTTCGTCTGCTGATCAGACAATGACCCGCGCGAGCGGGTCATTTGCTGTTTGGGTTCCGCATCACAAATGAATCCTAAGAATCATGAACTTACGGTGGGCAATTCCAAAGTTTATGTGGCGCGAATCGCTGTAATGCTGGGCCGAATCGGCCCCCGCCGCGTCCCGGTTAGTATGGCTAGGGTCTCTGTACGCCGACGCGCTAGAACTGGTCAAAACCTGTACGGACAGCGCACAATAGCCGGCATAGCACCCTGATTCTTAGGAGCATCTCTCGTGCTCAACACCTTTCTCCGATTTCTCGTCGGCTTCGCCATCCTGTTCGTCGCACTGCTGATTGCAGGGGGCATGTTTGCGTCGCGTGGCGCGCCCGAGCGCAAGCCCCAGGAGGTGGTCGCGCCGATTGTCGATGTCATCGAGCTTGTTCCTGAGTCTGTGAGCTTTGTCGTGGCCAGTCAGGGCACGGTTCAGCCGCTGACTCAAACTACGTTGTCCGCCGAGGTCGCGGGCACGATCGTGAGCATGTCCGAGGACTTTGTCGCCGGTGGGTCGTTCGTCGCGGGCGAAGTCCTGATGACGATCGATCCGACCAACTACAGCGTGGCTGTCGATCGCGCTGAAGCCGCAGTTCGTCAGCGTCAGATCGAGTACGACGGTGCCAAGCGTCTCAACGAGCAAGGCTACCGTGCCGAAGCGGAGTTGTTGTCGGCGGAGGCCGCACTCGCGTCGGCACGCGCAGACCTGGTGCGGGCCGAGCGTGATCTCGACCGAACGGTGGTCAGGGTGCCGTACAACGGTCTGGTTCGAGACCGCAATGCACAACTTGGCGACTACGTCGCGCCGGGCGCGGTGTTAGGCAGTGTCTTCGCGACCGACATTGTCGAGGTGCGTCTGCCGTTGCCCGATCCGGATTTGGCCTTTGTCTCTCTACCATTGGTGAGCGACGGCGCTGCCGCCGAGGGGCCAGGTGTCACGCTTAATGGCAGTTTCCGAGGCCAGCCTGCAAGCTGGAGCGGCCGGGTTGTCCGGACGGAAGGCGTTATCGACGAGCGCAATCGCATGGTGTTCGCTGTCGCTCGAGTGGAGGATCCATACGGCCTGCAAGGCGGCGACGGACCAGCGCTGCCCGTGGGGACGTTCGTTACGGCGGCCATCAGCGGCATCACGATGGACAACATCGCGAAGATCCCGCGTGAGCTCGTACGCGGTGGCGACCAGGTCATTTTCCTTGACCGAGAGTCGCAGCTCAGATTTGAGACCATGACGTTTCTGCGTACGGATGCCGACTACGCCTACGTGAGTGCGGACCAGCTCTCGCTGCGGGAGGTTGTCGCGACGCGCCTGGAAGCGCCACTCAATGGCATGAAGGTACGCACCGGTGCCGACGTGGAGACACCCGACGAGAGTGTCGCGGAGGGCACAACAGCGCAGCCCGAGGCTGACGGGGAGCCCAGCACGTGAGCACTGATGACGTGACCCGTCGCAAGGGCATCATCGCCTGGTTTGCGCACAATCCTGTCGCCGCGAATCTCATGATGTTCCTCATCATCGGGTTGGGCATCTACTCGGCGATCACGATCCGTAAGCAAACCACGCCTGACTTCGAAGCGAACCTCGTGCAGGTTTCCGTTGCCTTCCCGGGCGCCGCGCCGCAGGAAGTAGAGGAAGGCATCGTCATCAAGATCGAGGATGCGTTGCAGGACGTATCTGGAATCAAGGAAATCAATGGCAGCGCGCGCGAAGGCGTTGGCAACGTCACGGTCGAGGTGGAGACTGATGCCGACCTTGATCAAGTCCTGAACCAGGTCAAAACGCGCGTGGACTCGATCAACTCGTTTCCGGAACTGGCCGAACGACCGGTGATCGAGCGACAGGAATTCACATTCCCTGTGATCTTCGCCTCGGTTTACGGTGACCTTGATGAGTTCGCCCGCAAAGAATTGGCGCTCGATATTCGAACAGGTTTGCTGTCGCTCCCGGGCATCAACGATGTTGAAGTCTATGGTGACCGTGACTACGAGATCAGCATTGAGGTGTCGCAGGAGACACTGCGACAGTACGGCCTAACCATGACCGAGATCGCGCGGGCGATCCGTGATGGCGCGCGCGACATTCCGGGCGGCACCATCGAAACTCGGGGTGGCGACATCCTGCTGCGGACGCAGGGCCAGGTGTACACCGGACAGGAATACGCCGATCTGGTCATTCGTACATTCGCCGACGGCACGCGTCTGCGTTTGCGCGACATCGCGAAGATCAACGACGCCTTCGTCGATAACGACGGTTTTGGTCGCTACAAGCGCGAGCCCAATGTGACGCTCAATATCCTGGCCAGCGGGCAGGAAAACGAGCTGGCCACGGCGGCACAGGTGCGGACCTATATGGACTCGGTAAGAGACCGGCTGCCTGAGGGCGTGTCCGTGGATGTATGGGTCGACCGTTCGGCCTACCTCAAACAGCGTCTCGACCTAATGCTCACCAACCTCACTCAGGGAGCATTGCTCGTTTTTGTCGTGCTCACGCTGTTCCTGAGGCTCAAATTCGCGCTTTGGGTCATCGTCGGGATCCCGGTGACGTTCTTCGGCGCACTGTGGCTCATGCCACTGAACCCGTGGCCCGCGACGATCAATATGATCAGCCTGTTCGGGTTCATTCTCGTGCTCGGGATTGTGGTCGATGATGCGATCATTATTGGCGAGAGCATCTACACGAACGTGCGCGAGAAGGGACATTCGGTGACCAACGTCATCGACGGAGCGCACCGGGTGGCTGTGGCCGCGACGTTTGGTGTCCTGACAACCATTGCTGCCTTCGCACCCATGCTCGCCATCGGCGGCTTTGCGGGTGCGTTCCTAACGCCGTTGTCTGTTGTGGTGGCGTTGTGTCTTGTCTTCTCACTGGTCGAGTCAAAACTCATCCTGCCTGCGCATCTGGCGCACTCGAAGATTACGCCTGTCGACGAAGAGAAGATCTTCAGTCCCTATCTCAGCGTGCCATTTTGGACCTGGCCGCTAAAGGCTATCGAGCGTGCGCAGCGTCGCACGCAGCACGGCCTGCAGTGGGTGATCAAGAACGTCTATTCGCCGGTATTGTCTGTGGCGGTTCGTAACCGTGGCCTCACGGTCACCACATTCTTCGGCATGCTCATTGTGACCATGGGGTTGTTTGCCGGTGGCCTCGTGCGCTTTGTGTTTTTCCCGGAGATTCCGGGCGAGTTCATGCAAATGGACCTGACCATGCAGAACGGTACGCCGACCTCGGAGCGTAACCGCGTACTGCTCGATATTGAGAACGATCTGTATCGCGTCCGCGATGCCTACCTGGAAAGCAATCCAGATGCAGTCGATCCGCTCAAAAACGTTGCCACGTTTACGCAAGGCCCAACGTCAGGAACGATCATCGTCGAGATGCCGCCAGCGGAGACACAGACCATCTACATGGACGAGTTGACGGCGCTTTGGCGAGAAGCCGTGGGCGACGTTGCGGGTGCTCGGACCATCACGTTCTCCGATGGCAATCCACTCGGTGGCGGCCCGCCGCTGAGCTTCTCTTTTAGTGGCAGCAACTATGAAGCGCTCGAGCAAGTGTCAGAGTTGTTGTCCGCCGAGTTGCGCGCGTATCAAGGCGTCTTCGATATTCGCAATTCGGCAAGCCCGGGCGGCGACGAAATTCAACTGCAGATTAAACCGGAAGCTGAGGCCCTTGGCATCACCCTGGCGGCGCTGGGCACGCAGGTTCGGCAAGCGTTCTTTGGCGAGGAAGTGCAACGCATTCAACGCGGCACCGATGAACTCAAAGTGATGCTGCGCTACCCCGAAGCGCAGCGTGCCTCGGTCGCGAGCCTCGAGAACATGCTGATCACGACGCCGGACGGTGACGAAGTGCCGTTCTTCGAGGTCGCTGAAGTCACTTATGGTGACGCGTATTCTGTCATTTCCAGGCTCAACGGTCGGCGTACGGTCACAGTGTCCGCGGATCTCGATCCGGTTGTAGCGCAACCCGGGCGGGTAATTGCCGATATCTCTAGCCGTGTTATTCCCGATCTGTTGTCTCAGTTCAGCGGTGTTGAATACGCGTTGTCGGGGTCTAGCCTCGAGGAACAGGAAGCCACGCGCGATCTCATGTTCGGCGCGTTAGCGGCGCTGTTTCTCATCTATGCGCTCATTGCTATTCCGCTTAAATCGTACCTGCAGCCGCTCATCATCATGTCGGTGATTCCATTCGGTTTCGTCGGCGCGGTCGTCGGGCACTTGGTACTTGGTCAGGCGATCAGCCTGTTCTCGCTGTTCGGGCTCATTGCGCTGGCCGGGGTGGTGGTCAATGACAGCTTAATCATGATTGACTTCGTCAATAAGGCGCGCGCGACCGGTATGACGGCAGAGCAAGCCGTCGTGCAGTCGGGCAAGGCGCGCTTCCGCGCGATTATTCTGACCTCGTTGACGACAGCAGTCGGCCTTATGCCGATCATGCTGGAGAAGAGCACCCAGGCGCAGTTTGTGATCCCCATGGCGATTAGTCTGAGCTTTGGCATTGTGTTTGCGACTTTGATCACCTTGATTCTTGTGCCGTCGCTGTATCTACTGCAGCTCGACGTGCTGCGTCGCTTCCGGCAATTCCGTGATTGGTTGCTCAATCGGCAACCGGAAATCGCCGTCGCGAGCAAGGAAGGCTGATTCGCCGGGGCAGCTCAGGCTAGAATCGCGGCCATGAAGTGGCTATTGATTCTTACAGCGGTGGTGCTTGTGCTTTTTGGCGCGGGTGTGATGTTTCTGGCGCGTGAGGCGCCGGTGCCTGAGTTCACAATCCCGGACGACGCAACCGCGGTGCTCGAGGACCCTCGATTTGCACTGCCCCAAGGTTGGGCTTGGGAGCAGCTAGAATCGGGCGGCGGCACCGTCCGCTGGGGCCACACCCAGCCCGAGGATGCGCGAGGTGTCGTGCTGTTTCTGCCAGGATACTCGGCACCGCTGGAACTCTACTTTGAGGCGTTCTCGATCATGCGCGAGGCAGGCTACGCCGTCGCCGCCATGGATTGGCCGGCGCAAGGGGCCTCGAGTCGTGGCACCGAGAACCCGCAGAAGATTCATGCCACTTCTAGGCTCGACGGGCACGTCGCTGCGGCAGAGGCGATTTCGCGCGAGATGGACCGGCGTTTCGCGGGAATGCCGCGTTTTGCGGTCGGTCTGTCGATGGGTGCCCAGTTGGGAACCCGGCTGGTTTCAGGGTCAGGCCGGTTCCAGGCGGCCGCGCTGATAACACCAGCCTACGGACTGGCCAACGGTCGTCCCAGCGGCGCTGAGTTGTTTTTGCTCAGGACGCTCAACGCACTGGGCTTCGGCGCGCGCTACGCGCCGGGAGCCACCGACTGGACCTTCGACATGGACGCGCACTCGGGTGCGGCGAGCGAGTGCAGCCATCCCAACGACCGAACCAAGCTGTTCTCCGCCAGCATGGTGGCCAATGAGCGCATCAAGGTCGGCGGCATGAGCAACGCATTTGCAATGGCAATGATCGAGTCCGGACGGTTTGCCTCATCTGACGCTGTGCTCGATGGCGTTACGATTCCTGTCTGGATGCCGCTGGCCGAAGACGACCGCTTTGTGGACAACGCGGTGGCCTCGGCTGCTTGTGGCCAACTTCGTGATTGCGAGCTCAAGGTCTACGCAGAAGCGCGTCATTGCCTGTTTGAAGAGGCCGATGACTGGTACCAGCCGTTTATGACCGACCTGGTGGCCTTCCTCGACAGCCACGTGGAACCTGTTACGCCGTGACCACAGACGTCGGCGCGTTGCCGCCTGCGCACATGGCTGTGCGGTGGCGCATTGCGCTGTTGCTGTGCCTGATCACGACGATCAACTACGTCGACCGAATCGCATTTTCTGTTGCCACGCCGACGCTCCAGAAACAATTTGGCTTCACGAATGCGGACATCGGTGATTTCGGGCTGGCCTTTTTGGCGGCCTATGCACTGGGTCAACTGTTCGGTGGGCGCATCGTCGATCGGTTCGGGGTCAAAAAGACCTATGGCTTCGCGGTCGCAGCTTGGAGCCTCGCCTGCATCGCGCACGCGCTGGGGCAGGGCGTGCGCAGCTTCTCCGTCGCGCGTGTCGCGCTGGGCCTCGGTGAGGCCGTCAACTTCCCCGCAGCGTTCAAAGCGGTTGCCGAGTGGTTTCCACGCGTAGAGCGCTCGCTGGCCGTCGGGGTCGTCACGCTGGGCGTGGGGTTCGGTTCGATGATCACGCCACCGCTTGCAGGCTGGCTCATCATCACGCTCGGCTGGCAGTGGGCGTTTATCGTGCCGGGTACGTTGGGCTTGCTCTGGCTTATCCTCTGGCAGCGTGCCTACCATGCGCCCGAGACGCACCCTCGCCTTGGGAACCCCGAGCGCGATCTCATCGTCGCGGAACGTGATGAAGCGCCGGGTGCACCTCGACCGGTACTGTCGCTCCTTCGCTTGCCCGAGACCTGGGTGCTTATGGCGAGCCGATTCGTCGCTGATGGTGCCTTCTATTTTATCCTGTTCTTCCTGCCGACCTACCTGATCGACGAACGCGGCTTCGTGCTGCGCGACATTGCGCTGTTTGCCTGGCTGCCGTTCGCCTTTGCTGACCTCGGTAGTATTGCCGGCGGCTGGGTTTCGACGCGACTGATGCGCCGGGGCTGGTCACTGGCGCGCGCCCGTAGCGTCACGATGTGGGTGGGCGCGGTGCTGGCGGGCGCTGCCTTGCCCGCCGCTTATGCGGACTCAGCGGTACTGTGCTTTGCGTTGATCTGCCTGACGTTGTTCGCGATTCAATTCAAACAGGCTAATCTGTTCACGCTACCCGCGGATCTATTTCCGGCACGAGATGTTGCCACGGTATGGGGCATGTTTGGCGCGGCGGGCAGTATCGGTGGGGCGTTGTTTTCTGCCTTTAGCGGTCGGATAGCTGACGGGGTCGGGTTCGCACCCGTGTTTGTGGTCGTGGCGAGTTTGCACGTCGTGTCCGCGGCCATTGCCATGTTGGCGATTCGTCGGTTGCGCGCTAGCGCGAAATAGCGATACCGACATCGTTCGCAGCATTGGACTGCGCTGGCCACTGTGGCACCATTCGATCCGGTTTGTTGATCCGCGCGGTCCAGCTCCAGTATGTCGGCAGCAAAGCTCACGTATCGACCTGACGTCGACGGTCTCAGAGCTGTCGCGGTGCTCGGTGTCGTCCTCTACCACTTCGGATTCGAGCCTGTCACTGGCGGTTTCGCCGGTGTCGATATCTTTTTCGTGATCTCGGGGTTTTTGATTACCTCCATTCTGAGACGCGAGCTTGAGCAGAAGCGGTTCTCGATTCTTGAATTCTACGCCCGGCGCGTGCGGCGCATTATTCCGCCGCTGCTGGTGGTCGTTGCCGCAACCGTGGCGATCGGCTACATCGTGTTATTGCCGGACGATTTGGTCACGGCTGGGAAGAGCGCATTCGCCAGTGTGGTGTTTGCCTCCAACATCCTCTTTTTTCAGTTCCAGGACTATTTCGATACGACGGCTGAAGTCAATGCCTTGCTGCACACGTGGTCGCTCGCGGTTGAAGAGCAGTTCTACGTGTTCTTCCCCTTGCTATTGGTTGGCCTCGTCAGATTCCGACAGTCTCTCCCGGCTTGGCTGAGCGCCTTGGTCGTTTCATCGTTTGCATTGAGCGTCTATGGCGTCAGGCATGCTCCTGAGGCGACGTTCTACTTGCTGCCATTTCGCGCTTGGGAATTGTTGCTCGGTGCGCTTGTCGCCTGTTGGGATTCGCCGGGAATCAAGAACCGGACTGCGCGGGAAGTGCTCGCCTGTGTTGGTATCGCTGGGGTAGTCGCGCCGCTATTCCTGATCAGCTCGGCGTCGCTCTTCCCTGGTGAAACCGCGCTTCCGGTGTGTGCTGGAACCGCACTGATTATCGTAGCGGGTCGAGGCGATACGTTGCCGTTGGTGAATCGCTTATTGGCGACCCGCGCGTTCGTCTTTGTCGGGCTTGTGTCTTACTCAATGTATCTGTGGCATTGGCCCGGAATCGTCTTGACCAGGTATTATCTGGTTCGCGATCTCACGCTGCCCGAAAAACTCATCGGTTTGATTATCGTGTTCGCGGTGTCCGTCTTATCCTGGCGTTTTGTTGAGCAGCCTTTTCGCACGCGTGGTTCGAAGTTCTATCGCCTTAGCCGGATACAGTTATTTGGCAGTGCCATGGTGGGCTCTGCCCTCGTCGGTGCGATGGGGCTCGCGCTTTACGTAAAGCACGGCTTTCCCGATCGTATCTCTGCAGAAGTGCAGCTCTTTGCTGATGCCCGGTTTGACATCAGCCCAGAGCGCGAACGGTGTCACTCGACGTCAACCCAAGTGATTGTGCCAGAGGCCAGTTGTGTCTACGGTGCGGGTGGTAAGCCCGCCAGGCTCGCGATTTGGGGCGACAGTCACGCGGTGGAGCTGGCTTATGCAATCGGGGAGCTGGCCGCTCGACAGGACAGGGCGGTACGCCACCTGTCTGCGTCCGGCTGTCCACCTACATACGGGCTGGATCTCGCAGGGCGACCCTTTTGTGGGCCAGCAAACGTAGCCTATGTGGAGTATTTGGTGGAAAGCGACGACACACAGCGTGTGTTGATTGTGGGTCGATTCCACGTGCATCACATTCACTATGGCGATCGTGTGTTTGAGGCGCTCGAGGACAGTATTCGTTTGTTGAGTGCGGCTGGCAAACAGGTTTACCTTCTGCTGCCAGTTCCCGAGCCGGGCGTCAACGTCCCCAGGAACGCTGCGTTGCTTACAAAAAAAGGTGCGGAACTAGAGCGCCTAGATGTATCGGTCGTCGACCACACGGCAACCAACGAGGCCGTCATCACGGCGTTCGAATCACTCGCGGACACTTATGGTGTGATCTTATTGGATCCCGTCGAGGCGCTATGCCGTGATGGGATCTGTCGTGCTGTCGACCAGGCTTCGCCAAACTTCTTTGACGTTCACCATCTCAGCATGCATGGTGCGCGGGCGGTGAGCGCTGTGCTCAGTCCGGCACTGTTTCGTTAATCGTTGCATGTGTTGAGATGCACTTGCCAGCCTTCCAAAGGGTCTAAAGGATGACGGCGCACGAGTTCATCTTTCTTATGGTCAGCCCGGACCGGGCCGGTATTCTTGCGGCAGTAGCCGAGACGATTGCCGCTTTGGGCGGCGACATACGGGATGCCGCATCGTTTGGCGACGAAGACTCGGGCGACTTCTTTATCCGGATCCACTTGTCGCTGGCGGACTCGGAGCACGAGCCCGGGCTTAGGGAAGCCTTGTCGGCGCTCGCGGATCGGTTCTCGGGTCGCTCCAGTCTGCGCAACCTGGCGCAGCGCATGCGCCTGCTCGTTACGGTATCCAAGTTCGACCACTGTCTTTCGGACCTGCTCAATCGCTGGGCGACAGGAAGTCTGGGCGCTGACATCCCGCTTGTGATTTCAAATCACGAAGACGTCCGCTCATTGTGCGAATGGCACGGTGTGCCGTTTGAGCATGTTCCTGTGGATAAGGACGCTAAGCCGCAGGCGGAGGCCGCCTGGCGCGCAGCCATCGAGAAGCACAACATCGACCTCGTGGTGCTGGCGCGCTACATGCAGATTCTCTCGCCCGAATTTTCGCGCGAGCTCCGCGGGCGCTGTATCAACATCCACCACTCGTTCCTGCCGAGCTTTAAAGGCGCGCTGCCCTATCGTCAGGCACACGGCCGGGGTGTGAAGCTCATTGGCGCGACCGCACACTACGTTACCGATGACCTCGACGAGGGCCCGATCATCGAGCAGGACGTGCGACGCGTGAACCACGCGACCAGTGCTGCCGACATGCAACTGATCGGCCGCGAGATCGAAAGCAGCGTGCTGGCGCGCGCAGTCCGCTGGCATGTCGAACACCGCGTCTTGCTCAACGGCACCAAGACCGTCGTATTCAATTAGCGGCGCGGCCGTCAGCTGCGGTTTGCGAATTGAATGGACTTCGTAAACGGCAGCTCGCGAATCCGCTGGCCTGTGGCCGCATAGATCCCGTTCGCCAAAGCAGGCGCCGCTGGCGGCACCGCGGGTTCGCCGATACCCCGAATCTCTGATTGATTCTCCAGCGCACGGGTCGTGACCGGTGGTGCTTCGTTGTGTCGCAGCGACCGGAACGTGTGAAAGTTGGACTGCGTGATGGCGGCGTCGGCGAACGTGATCTCTCCAAACATGGCGTGGCCCAGGCCGAACAGCGTGCCCCCCGAAAGTTGCGCGTCCACGTTGTCAGGGTCCAACACCGTACCGACGTCTGCCGCGACCCAGGCGTGTTCGATGCGCACGCGCTCGCCTTGCCGGCTCACTTCGATGACCGTGGCGCAGGGCACCCCAAACGACAAACAGAAGCCGATGCCGCGCGCATGGCCGTCCGGCAGCGCGCCGCCCCAGCTGCTCATATCGGCCACGGCCTCGATGACCGCGCGTGACGGCGCGTCGTTGAGATGGGCCAGTCGGCCCTCGACCGCGTCGACGCCTGCGGCGATGAGCAACTCGTCCATGAAGCAGTCATGGAAGAAGCCGTTCACAGAAGCGCCGACAGAGCGCCAGGAACTGACGGGGGCGAGTCCGGGCGTGTGATAACCCGTGACGCGGTAGTTGGGGATCGCGTAAGGCTGATCCCAGGCGCCCGCGACGATCATGACATCGGGCCCCGCAAAAGGCAGGCCGGCACGTCCAGCCTGTGAGCGCGTGACCGAAGGCGCGGCCACACTCAGATCGAAAGCTGTAATGTCGCTGCCAGCCACCGCGCCGCGGCCGCGCGCTATGGATAGCGGGCGGCAAAAGTCGTGCGTCATGTCATGTTCGCGCGACCAGGTCATCTTGATGGACACGCCGGGTTGCGCGATCGCAATCTCTATCGCTTGCCTGACGTAGTCGTCCTCAAGGCGACGCCCGAAGCTGCCGCCCGCCATGAGCGTGTGCACATGGATGCGGTCTTCATCGAGGTCTGTGAGGTCCGCCGCTGATTTTCGGACCTGCATGGGCACCTGCGACGCCGTCCAGATATCGAGCCGGTCGGGCTGCAAGTGCACAGTCGCCGTCATGGGTTCTAGTGGCGCGTGGGCGAGGTAGGGCAGCCGGTACTCGACCTCGAGTGGCGTGTCGCCCAACGCGTCTTCGACATCACCGTCATCGCGTAGCTGGCTGTCGTTTCCGCCATCAAAGGCATCGGCCACGGCCGCAAACATCGCATCGGAATCCGCGGGATATTCCGCCGGCGCCCAATCAAAGCGCAACGCGCCGGCGGCCTGCATCGCACGCCAGGTGTTGTCGGCGATGACCGCCGCGCCACCCGTAATGGGGACGACATCTAGCACGCCACGCCGTGCTCGTGCGGCGGTGTCATCAACCAGCGTTCCGTCGGACTCGATGGCTGGATTCGTGACCACCGCTGCATAGCGCATGCCCGCTCGTTCCATATCGATGCCGTATTCCGCTGTGCCCGTGGCTTTGGCTGCGGTATCGACACGCTGCAAGGGCTTGCCGAGGTAACGCCACTTCGACGGCGCTTTCAATTCAGGGTCGCTGGGCGGTTCGATTCGGGCGGCGTCCTCGGCGAGCTCTGTATAGGCCAGGCGCGAACCGTCGGCGAGTACGACGTGCCCGTCGCGTGTGGTTAGTGACTGTAGCGACTGACCAGATCGTTCTGCGGCCGCCATCAACAGCATCTCGCGCGCCGCGGCGCCCGCGCGGCGCATCTTGTCGTAGGCGTCCGGGATCGAGGACGATCCGCCTGTCATCTGCATCCCGAGAAGCTTGCCGAGTACGTCGCCAAATCCCCGTGCGCGTTCGGCGGTCCAGCTGCCATCGATGGCTGCGAAGGGCAGGCCCTCGGCCAGCACCTTGCCGTTGTAGTAGGCGACCGACGGAGGACCTGCTTCGACGCGGATCGTCTCCCAGGCCAGGTCGAGTTCTTCGGCGATCAGCGCGGCGAGTGCTGTGTGCACGCCCTGACCACACTCGGTGCGCGGCGTGATGATCGTGACGCCATCGCTGTCGATGCGCAGGTAGGGGTTCAGCGTCTCGCTGCCCTCGGGCAGGTTATCGGCGAGCGGGTTACCCGGGTCTCGTTTGTAGGCCCAGTAGCCAACCGCGAAGCCGCCGGTGACGGCAACGGCACCGACAAGCAGCGTGCGCCGCGTGATCTTCGCGATCTTGCCCACGGCTAACCGA
>JBCCBB010000021.1:0-36465 GCA_039814545.1 Pseudomonadota bacterium | reverse complement strand
GTCGATGTAGATCACGCTCGAACGAAATGCCCGCTCGCGCAATTCCTCCGGGCTTGGATTGTTGAAATTGGGTTGGTCAATATCTTCGAAGTGACGAATCTCAAGCGCGCCCGTGTTGAGACCGCGCAGGCGCATGGGCAGTAGCAAGCGCTGCTGACTGATGTCGACGCCCGCATTGGTAAAAAGCACGGGTTTGTCGCGTGTCAGCGAAACGCCAAAGCCAACTTCGCAGCCGGGTGAGAATCGCCGTGCACCAATGGCGTCGCGGACATCGTTCTCGACGACGCGCATCGCGGCACGCGAAAAACCCGCCTGATCTTCGTCAAGTTGCTCATCAAGTGGCGCGTGCTCGAGCAACTCGTTGATGTCGATATAGCGCCAGGTATTGCGGAAGAGGTTGTCGTCGAGCGTATCGGGGCCCGGGCCTAGTGCGGGACGTTCGGTGCACCAGATGAGCCCCGCAAGAAACCCGTTGACGGCCCCGGCCGAGGCGCCTGCGGCGGCGTAGAGCGTGGGCTCGATGGTTGCCTCAGGATCGTCACGCAGATCCTTGAGCAGCCTGAGCAGCGCCCAGTTCACGCCAGCTTCGTAGGCGCCCAAACTGACACCGCCGCGTATCACCATTGAGAACGGGCGCTTCTGGTCCGGCGCGGTGCTGCCAGCATTGAGCGTCGCGGTCATTGCGTCGCGCAATTCGTGGTTCATCGAGGCCGAGTCGGCCTGCGCTGTGGCGCCAAGCGTGATGCCGAGCACAGCAACAAGCACGCGCAGTGGCGTGCGACGGGACTGCCAGACCATGTCTCCCTCCTGGCCGCGCTGCGGCTCCTGGCCTTGTCAGGTCACTGTCGTGAGGTTGTAGCACATCCCACCCGGTGGGACGTTGGCGGCATCAGTCGTCGCCGGAGAATTCCCGCTGCAGGTACTTCGGCAGCCGCGTGAGGATGATGCTGTAGGCATCGCGCAGCAGGGATTCAAGCTCCGCTGCAGAGAGCGGGCACTCGGCGGGATTCACCTGCACCCACTTGGCGCGCGCGAGGTAGGGTGCCGGGATGATGCCGGGGATGCCCGTTAGCTCGAGAAACCGCTCGTCGTCGACTTTGAAAGAGTAGCGCGCATCCGCGGCGTCACCCGTGACCGCAAACATTTTGCCGCCGACTTTGAAGACGTGGTTGTCGCCCCATTGCACGATCTCCGTGGCCCCGCGCAGCGTCGCGCAGAACGAACGGACCTCGGCAGCGTTCACGCACCTACTCGACGGTAATGGTCACGACATCGGAGTAGACTGGTGGGTCGTGCGGGATATGCAGGTAGTCACCAAACAGCAGCTGCAATTCGTACTGGCCGGGCTCGAGCGTCAGTTCTGTTTCAGTCTGGCCACCGCCAAAGTGCAGGTATTGGTCCGACTTGGGGATTGGCAGGCCGAAATCTGGCAGGGGCGCGTTGACGATCAGGTGGTGGTGGCCACTTTCCGGCGTGTTGTCGCCCGCCGCGATCACGGTGATGTTTTCGGCGCCGAACGTTACGGTGAACGGCGAGGAAACCGTGGCGCCATCCTCGGGCGCGATGATGAATGCGCGCGCACCCTCAGGCGCCGTCGTTCGCGGCAGCGCGGGGGCCGCGGCTACAGGTTCAGGCGTGGCAGCCGGAGCAGACGCGGCTTCAGGGGCCGGGTCCTTGCTGCACCCCGTTGCAGCGAGCGCGGTGACGGCGACGAAGAGGGCAATGGTATGGCGCATCAGCAAGGCATCCTTTTGGGTGTGCCGAGAGGTTAGCGCCTGCGCCCGTTTTCGGCTAGTCGGCGTCGAGAAAGCCACCAACACTTTGAATCGGTGCCTGCCTGCCGCTCGCGGTCACCCAGGCGGCAATGGCGGTTCGTTGGGCGTCCACGCGCGCGCCGGGCAGTGCGCCTGTGGCTTCGAGGCCTTCGGCGCCCGACTCTAGTGGGACACTGCGCAACCCCAGCAGAACGAAGTCGTGCTCGAGCCTGCGGCCCCGGTTTTCGCCCGCTTTGACTTCGGTGGCGAGGTCCATACCCAGGATGGCGATGTGCAGTGTGTCTGCTGCGACGCCTTCTGCAGGTTCAAAGCGCGCAGAAAAGGTCTCGCCGTCGCTTTCGATGGACAAGGCGCCAACCGCAGGGCCCTGGCTGTTACCCGGCCCGCCCAGACGCCAGCCGCGCCATTCCTGCCCGTTGCGAAACAGCCCCGGTGTGTAGACCACGCGTGTGCCGCCTTCGCGCGCGTAGCGTCGCTGGCGGTCACTGAAGTCGCGACTTGCGAATCGGTCGGGCCAGCCAATGTCGTCCCAGTAATCCACGTGTAACGCAACGGGTACAAAATCGCGCCATAGACCGGGCGACGACTCGAGCCCGCTAAGGTAGCGATCTGCGGGTGGGCAACTGCTGCAGCCTTCCGAGGTGTAGAGCTCAACGAGGGTGACGGGCGTGTCACCGCTCGTGAAGAGGTGAGTTGTTGGGCCCGTGTTGGCGCCCAGGTTGAGGGTGGTAAGCAGCAAAACCAGTCCGATCGCAGTACGCATGACAGACTCCTGAGAAGGTGACACTGCGAAGACCGGACTTTGTGGCAGGAGATTACGGGTGAGAGTGGCGCCCGACTCCGACGCTCCTTACCATCACGACCATGAGATGCCTTGTGTTCGTTCTGTTATGGGTTGCCGCTATGGGACATGCCGAGTCGGTGTCTTCGCCGGACGGCCGGATCACGGTCACTGTGACGCTAAACGATGCTGGCGCCCCGCGCTACGGCGTCACCTTTGGCCAGACTGCCGTCGTCTCCGATTCCGCGTTGGGGCTGTCGTTCGCCGATGCCCCCGATCTCGTGTCGGGTTTCGAAATCGCGTCGGCTGAAACGCGCAGCGCCGACACCACCTGGGAGCAGCCCTGGGGCGAGCGCCGGACCGTGCGCGATCACTACAACGAGCTGGTGCTGACGCTGGCCGCAACGTCGCCCGCGCGCGAGTGGGTGATTCGCATTCGCGCTCACGACGATGGCGTGGGCCTGCGTTACGAAGTGCCGGAGCAGCCAGCCTATGATGCGTTGGTCGTCAGTGACGAGCTCACCGAGTTTCGGATGCCGTCCGATGCCCGCGCCTGGTGGATTCCGGGTCGCGGCTGGAACCGCTACGAGTTTCACTACACCGAGAGTGTCGTCACCGACCTCACGCTGGCACACACGCCGGCCACATTCCGACTGGCAGACGGCGTGCACGTGGCCCTGCATGAGGCCGCGCTCGTTGACTACCCTGCCTACGTACTCGAGCAACGCGGCTTCGGCGCACTCAAGACGAATCTAACGCCGTGGTCGAACGGCGACCTGGCGCGCGTGAACGCGCCCTTCGTTACGCCCTGGCGCACGATTCACCTGGCTTCCGATGCCGTGGGGCTGATCAACAGCGATCTGTTGTTAAACCTCAATGAACCCAACGTGCTCGGAGACGTGTCTTGGGTGCGTCCCGGCAAGTACGTGGGCATCTGGTGGGAGATGCATCTCGACATCGCGACCTGGGGCTCGGGTGACCGTCACGGCGCGACCACTGAGAACGCCCGGCGCTACATCGACTTTGCTGCCAACCACGGCTTCGACGGTGTATTGGTTGAAGGTTGGAACACGGGCTGGGATGGCGACTGGACCGCGAACGGCTCTGTGTTCAGCTTCACGGAAGCCTACGCGGATTTTGATATCGAGGCGGTGGCAGGTTACGCGCTTGAGCGCGGTGTCCGGCTTATCGGGCACCACGAAACCTCGGGGCACGTGAGCAACTACGAGTCGCAGCTTGATGGCGCACTCGATCTCTACGAGCGCCTGGGTGTAACCCAGATCAAGACGGGCTATGTCGCCAATGGTGGCGACCTGCAGGTCGTTGAGGACAGCGGTGAGATTCGACGCGAGTGGCACGACGGACAATTCGGCGTCGGCCACTTCATTCACGTGCTCGAGGCTGCCGCTAAGCGGGGCATCAGCATCAACACGCATGAACCCGTCAAAGACACCGGCTTGCGACGCACCTATCCCAACTGGATCACGCGCGAGGGCGCCCGTGGCCAGGAATACAACGCGGCCTGGGCCGAGCCCAACGCGTTGGACCACAATGCGACGCTCGTCTACACGCGCTTCCTGTCGGGTCCCATGGATTTCACGCCTGGCATCTTTGACGTGACGCACCAGGGTCCTGACGCGACGCGGCGCGTGCAATCGACGCTCGCGCACCAGCTGGCGCTCTACGTGGTGTTCTACAGCCCGGTTCAAATGGCTGCGGACTTACCCAAAAACTATCTTGCGCGCCCCGACGCCTTCCAGTTCATCAAGGAGGTGCCCGCGGATTGGGAAGACAGCATCGCCATTGCAGGCCGCGTCGGAGAGTACCTTGTGCAGGCGCGTCGCGAACGCGCCGCGGATGACTGGTACCTCGGCGGCATTACCGACGGGACGGCGCGTGAGGTCACCGTGTCGCTCGATTTCTTGTCGCCCGATGCGCGCTACGAGGCCCACCTGTATGCCGACGGCGCTGACGCGCACTGGCAGTCCGCGCCCTATGAGATGGCGATTTCGACACGTGAGGTGACCGCTCGGGAGACCCTGACTCTGCGCATGGCGGCGGGCGGCGGTGTGGCCATTCGGTTTCGGCGGATGTCTGCGAGCGACGACTAGCGTTGTAATTGTGACGGGCATCGGCGGCACGGCTGCCGGCCTGAGTTAGGGTCAGACACTGTGATTGGGGAGCAAGGGTCGCGCATGTTGCGGGGCGTGTTGTTACTGGTGCTGTTCTGTGTACCCGGTGTCCGGGCCGCCGAGGTGCTCGACGAGCAGGCGTTTACGGCGCGATACGCCGCGTTGCTTGTATCGAGCTACGAGGGCGCCAGGGTCGAAGTCGTCGGCCCCTTGGAGGTGCGCGTCACGGGCGTCGGCGACGAGAGCTCCACCAGCTTCCTCGATAATGCCTACGGCGTGTATCTGTCGGACCCCGCTGAGCTCGACGCCGTTCTGCAGCGTTTCGTCGATTCGATCGGTCAGATGGTTGCTGACGACAATACGACGGGTCACATCGATAGCCTGTTTCCGGTCATTAAGGACGTCGGCTATATCGAGCAGGTGCGCGAGCTGATGCGCACGACGGACGGCGCTGACCCGGACGCACCGTTCCCGCTGTATTTCGAGCCCCTCAACAGCGATCTCGTGGTGATGTACGCCTTCGACTCCGAAGCGTCGATTCGCTTTGCTTCGAGCGAGGACATCGAGGCACTCGGTATTCAGGGTAAGGAGCTCCAGATCCGCGCGCTCGACAACTTGCTGGCCTACCTGCCGGAAATTGGTCGTGAGGGTGATGACAGCCTGTCAATGGTTCTGGCCGACGGCAACTACGAAGCGTCGCTGTTGCTCTACGATGAGATTTGGAGTCGAGAGGTGTTTCGCGTGGCTGGCGATATCGTCGTGTTTGTCCCCGCGCGCGATGTCCTGCTGGTGACGGGCACCGAGGACGAAGCGGGCCTGGCGCGCGCGCGCGGCCTGGTCTCGGAGAACGACTTCTCCTACGCCATCTCCCCACACGCCTACGTGCGCACGGCTGACGGCTGGGCGCGCTTCGAGCCCTGACATCGATTAGCGGGCATCCACATGGCCCGCGCTACCGAACACGTAGCTGTCCCCCCCCTATTGGAGCAGACGATGCGGCGGTTAACGATGCTCGCGCTTGCGAGCCTGCTGGGAGCGCCAGCGATGGCAATCGAAGAACCGGAATTCGAAGTGCTGGCGAGCACTGAGGACTACGACATTCGTCGCTACAGCCCCTACATCGTAGCCGAGGTTGACGTACCCGGTGACCAGCGTAGCGCGGGGGGCCGCGCCTTCCGCGTCCTCGCGGGCTACATCTTCGGCGACAACGTGCCTGAGCAGAAGATGGCTATGACGGCGCCCGTGGAATCGGCACCGCGTGGCGTCAAGATGAACATGACCGCACCCGTCGAGGCAGTGGCGTCCGGCACGGCGGGCTATACCTATGCCTTTGTCATGGAGCGCAAATACTCGATGGACTCGCTGCCCAAGCCCAATAACCCAAATATTCGGCTTGTTGAGCGGCCCGCACGAGTCATGGCGGTTCGACGGTTCTCGGGGCGGGCCAATGCGGCGAGCTTCGAGGCGCGGCGCAAAGCGCTGCTCGCCGCGCTCGAGCGCGATGCAATCGCGACGACGGGGCCTGCCGCGCTGGCCCAGTACAACGCCCCCTACACGCCGGGCATACTGCGGCGCAACGAAGTGCTCATCGAAGTGGTATGGCCGGAGCAGAGCGCAGCGTCTGCCGACTGACGCCAGCGACGGGCCCGGACCAGCGGCGCCAGGATCAGCGCGTGATGATGCCCTGCGCGTTTTTGGGGAAGTCATAGCCCACGACACGACGGGCCGCGTAGGCGAAGCCCTGCCAGTCGTCGACATCTGCCTCAAGCGTCATCATCGCTGCCGTCGGCATGTCACCAGGGAGATCGTCGCTCAGCGCGTTGGCGAGATCGGACATGCCTGGGTTGTGTCCGATGACAATGATGTTCCGAAACGTGGGGTCCTGATCGCAAACGGTTGCCATGATCTCATCGGGTGAGGCGAGGTAGAGCGCGCGCTCGCGGTGAATGAACTCGAGCGGGAAGCCGGTCGCACGAGCGACGGCGCGCGCGGTTTCTGTCGTGCGACGCGCTGTGCTGGCGAGAATCAGTGATGGCCGAATTCCGCGCGCCTTGAGCCGCTGGCCCATTTCGGGCGCATCACGCTCGCCGCGCGCATTCAGAGGGCGGTCGTGATCGGACAGTGACGCATCGCCCCACGACGACTTGGCGTGTCGCATGAGTGTGAGCGAGTGCGTCGCCAGCGCCATGGTCAGTACATCATGCCTGTCTGCAGGCGGGCCTCTTCGCTCATCATCATATGATTCCAGGGCGGATCAAAGGTGAGCTGCACGTTAACCGACTCCACCGTCGGAACGATGGCCACCTTCTGCTCCACGTCCTGGACGATGATGTCGCCCATGCCGCAACCCGGCGCCGTCAGCGTCATGTCCACCTCGACGTCGCGGCCCCCCTGCTCGTTGGTGGTGACCTCGCACCGGTAGATGAGTCCCAGCTCGACGATATCGACAGGGATTTCCGGGTCGAAGCAGGTCTTGAGCTGACGCCAGACGATTTGCTCGAAGTCGTCGTCGCTGATGCCGTCGGGCACTTCGGGCGGTTTCACGGGGTCCTTGCCCAGGGCATCGGCGTCCTTGCCGTCGATGCGAAACAGGCTGCCCTCGACGTAGATCGTGAAGTTACCGCCCAGCCCCTGCGTGATGAAGCCCTTGGTGGCCTTACGCAGATTGACTTCCATCCCGGCCGGGATGATGACGGCGCGCACATCGCGCTGAAGGGTGAACGGTTCGGAATCCTGGGACAGCATCGGGGTCGCTTATTCGGTGGTAACAGTGTCGGCGTCTTCGGTGAGCGCGCCATGGACGGCCTGCCAGGCCAGCGTCGCGCACTTCACGCGTGTGGGGTAGCGGCGCACGGCGGCCAATGCCGCCACGGGTGCCTCGGCGAGCTCGGCGTCAAGCGGCTCACCATCGCCGCCGGTCAGCATGCCATGCACGCGCTCGATCGTCCTGACCGCGTCGCAGCACGTGGTGCCTTCGAGCATCTGCGTCATCATTGATGCCGACGCGACGGTGATGGCGCAGCCGTGGCCTTCGAAGCTCAATGCCCTGACGGCGTCGCCGTCGAGTGCGATGTAGACCTGCAAGCTGTCGCCGCAGAGCGGGTTGCTGCCCGCGACCACGTGATCGGCGTCTTCGAGCCGGCAGAAGTTGCACGGCTCCCGCGAATGCGCGAGCACCTGGTCACGGTAGAGTGATTCGAGATCCGCGCTCATTTGAACAGCTTGCGTACCGTCGCGAGCGATGTGACCAGCGCATCAATGTCGTCGCGGTTGTTGTAGAACGCGAGCGAGGCGCGTGCCGTGCCCGGCACGTCAAAGCGCTGCATGATCGGCATCGCGCAGTGATGGCCCGTGCGCACCGCGACGCCGTGGTGGTCGACGATGGTGCCCAGATCATGTGGGTGCACGCCATCCATAAGGAATGAAACCACGGCGGCTTTGCCCGACGCCGTGCCGACGATGCGGACGTCGCCCTCGGCCTCAAGCTGCTCGGTCAGCACGTTGAGCAGGAGGTGTTCGTAGCGCGCGATGTTGTCCATGCCCACACCCTGCAGGTACGCGACGGCGGCGCCAAGCCCGACGGCCCCCGAGATGTTGGGCGTACCCGCTTCAAATTTGTAGGGCAGGGTGTTCCAGGTGCTCTTCTCGAGCGTCACGGTTTCGATCATGTCGCCGCCGCCCTGCCAGGGGGGCATGGCGTCGAGCAGACTCTCTCGACCCCAGAGCACGCCGATGCCCGTGGGGCCGACCATCTTGTGGGCGCTAAACGCAAAAAAGTCAGCACCCAACGCTTGCACATCGACCTGCTGGTGGGGGACGGCTTGCGCGCCGTCGACGACGACGGTGATGTCGGCCCCCTTGGCCGCAGGAATGATGTCGTCCAAAGGCAACACGGTGCCCAGTGCGTTCGATACGGCACTGATGGCGAGGATTCGTGTGCGGTCCGTGAACTTGCTCGTGACGTTTTCAGCCGGGACCGAGCCGTCATCCTCAACATGGGCAACGACGAGCTCCGCGCCCGTGCGCTCGCACAGCATCTGCCAAGGCACGATGTTGGCGTGGTGTTCGAGGTGCGTGATGAGCACCTCATCGCCGGCGCTGAGCCTGGGCCCGGCGAAGCACTGCGCCACGAGGTTTATTGATTCCGTCGTACCGCGCGTGAAGACCACCTCGCGCGTACTCGCGGCATTGATGAAGCGCTGTACCGACTCGCGCGCACCCTCATAACTCTCGGTCGCACGCTGGCTTAGCGTGTGCACGCCGCGGTGCACATTGGCGTGATCGTGCGTCTCGTAGTGGTTGACTGCGTCAATCACGGGCTGGGCACGTTGCGACGAGGCGGCGCTGTCGAGAAACGCGAGTGGGTGGCCATTGACCTCCTGCGCAAGCGCGGGGAAATCGGCGCGGTAGCGTGCCATGTCGCGTTCGAATTGGTCTTCGCGAGCCTGCTGGGGGTTGGCACTCATGCAATGAGCTCCAGTGCAGAAAAGTCAGGAATCTGGTCGGCGACGAGCTGTTCGGCGGCGATGCGTAAGGCATCGTTCTCGATGCCCTTCAGCACCTCGCGGCAGAATGCGTAGGTCAACAACTGCATGGCTGTGGCCGCGTCGATGCCGCGCGAGCGCAGATAAAACAGCGAGGTCTCATCGATCTGGCCCACCGTGGCGCCGTGCGCACACTTGACGTCATCGGCGTAAATCTCGAGCTCGGGTTTGGTGTCGATTTCGGCGTGGTCGGAGAGCAGCAGATTCGGGTTGGACTGCGCCGCGTCGGTGCCATCAGCGCCTTTATGCACGTAGACCTTGCCGTTGAACACGCCGCGGCTGCGGTCACGCAGAATGCCGCGGTAGTCCTCGCGGCTCACCGTATCTTTCGCAACGTGATCGACCCGCGTGTGGTTGTCGATGTGCTGCTTGTCATTGCCGAGGTACACGCCGCGCATGTCGACGCGCGCGCCCGGGCCTTTGAGCTGGACATTGAGGTCGTTGCGCACCGTTTTGCCGCCCGCGTCCACGGTGACGGTATCGAGTGTGGCGTTGTGGGCCAGGGTTGCCTCGATGCGCGTCACTTGCAGCGTCTCGGTGTCCAGGGCCTGCAAGCGACGCAGGTGCAGCGTGGCGCCTTCGGCGAGCTGCACGGCGAGCACCGTGTTGTGCATGCCCGCGCCAACGCCGTCATCGGCGAAGTGCTCGGCGATCGTCAAAGACGCGCGCGGTGCAAGGTCCACGGCTAGCCGAACCTGGCCCAGTGAGGACGGCGCGGCCAGCGCGTGCACGATGTGCAGGACACCGTCGATGGCGACATGAGAATCGAGCTCAAGCGCGAGATCGGCCCCCGGCAGAGCCGCATTGATCAAGGCCAGGGCATCGTCGGCGCCCGCGTTGGCCACAGGAGTGCGCGCCGCTCCAACGCGCACGCCCTCGGGCAGCTGGGTCAGTGCGTCATCGAGGACGCCGTCGATGAAGACGAGTCGACCCGCGCCATTGAGCGCCTCGACGCTCGGGGTCACGCGTGCGCGCGCAGCGTCGAGGTCCGCTGTGTGCGTTGTGTCAGTCAACGCCGCGATCGCAAACTCGGCCAGCGGCGCGGCTTTGGTGTACTTCCAGAGTTCGCTCTTGCGCGTGGGCAGGCCACTGGCGATCAGCGCGTCGAGCGCCTCGCGTTGCCCAGCACGGCCCGCGTCGCGGGCGTCGAACGCCTGTTCGAGGGCGGACAGGTTCACGCGGCCGCTTCCTCGAGTACCCAGTCGTAGCCGCGCGCCTCGAGTTCGAGCGCCAGTGACTTGTCGCCCGAGCGGATGATGCGACCGCCTGCGAGGACGTGGACGAAATCAGGTTCGATGTAGTCGAGCAGGCGCTGGTAATGCGTGACGAGCACGAAGGCACGGTCGGGCGAGCGCAGCGCGTTGACGCCTTCGGCAACGACCTTGAGCGCGTCGATATCGAGGCCTGAGTCGGTTTCGTCGAGCAGGCACAGCCGCGGCTCGAGCACGCTCATCTGAAACACCTCGTTACGTTTCTTTTCGCCACCCGAGAAGCCTTCGTTGACACCGCGGTTCAGGAAGCCCGCATCCATCTCCATGGCTTTCATTTTCTGGCGCGCCAGCTTCATGAAGTCGACGGCTGATACTTCGTCCTGGCCGCGCGCCTCGCGCACCGCGTTTAAGGCGGCACGCAACAGGTAGGTGTTGTTCACCCCGGGGATTTCGACGGGATATTGGAAGGCCAGAAAGACGCCCGCGTGCGCACGTTCCTCGGGTTCCATGTCGAGCAGGTCGACGCCGTCGAGCGTTACGCTGCCTGCGGTGACTTCATAGTCATCGCGCCCCGCCAGCACATTGGCGAGAGTGCTCTTGCCCGAGCCGTTGGGACCCATGATGGCGTGTACTTCGCCGGCTTTGACCGAAAGCGAGAGCCCTTTGAGGATATTCGTGCCTGCAACGCGCGCGTGCAGGTCGTTGATGTTGAGTAATGCCATGAGTGATCTGTTCCGTTATCCAACCGCGCCTTCGAGGCTGACGTTGAGCAGGGCTTGCGCCTCGACAGCAAACTCCATTGGGAGCTCCCGGAAGACGTCTTTGCAAAAGCCATTGACGATGAGGTTGACCGCGTCTTCCTCGCTGATGCCGCGCTGGCGGCAGTAGAAGAGCTGGTCGTCGGCGATACGCGACGTGGTGGCTTCGTGCTCCACCTTGGCACTCGCGTTTCTGACTTCCATGTAGGGGAACGTGTGCGCGCCGCATTCCTTGCCGATGAGCAGCGAGTCGCACTGCGTGAAGTTACGTGCACCCTTGGCCTGCGGCAGGACTTTCACGAGTCCGCGGTAGCTTTGGTTGGCGCGGCCGGCCGAAATGCCCTTGCTGACGATCGTGCTCGTCGAGCCCTCGCCGATGTGGATCATCTTGGTGCCCGTGTCGGCCTGCTGCAGGTTGTTGGTCACAGCGACTGAGTAAAACTCGCCGACCGTGTTCTTGCCGCGCAGGATGCAGCTCGGGTACTTCCAGGTGATGGCGGAGCCCGTCTCGACCTGGGTCCAGGAAATCTTAGAGTTGTCACCACGGCAGTCGCCGCGCTTCGTGACGAAGTTGTAAATGCCGCCTTTGCCGTCTTCGTCGCCTGGGTACCAGTTCTGCACGGTCGAGTACTTGATCTCGGCATCCTCAAGCGCCACGAGCTCGACGACCGCGGCGTGCAGCTGGTTCTCGTCGCGCATGGGTGCTGTGCAGCCCTCGAGGTAGCTCACGTGGCTGCCTTCGTCGGCAACGATGAGCGTGCGTTCGAACTGGCCCGTGTTGAGTTCGTTGATGCGGAAGTAGGTCGACAGCTCCATGGGGCAACGCACGCCCTTCGGGATGTAGACAAACGAGCCGTCACTAAACACGGCCGAGTTAAGCGCCGCGAAGTAGTTGTCACTGCGCGGCACCACACTGCCCAGGTACTTCTGCACGAGTTCCGGGTGTTCGCGCACGGCCTCGGAGAACGAACAGAAGATCACGCCGGCTTCGGCGAGCTTGTCGCGGAATGTGGTGGTGACGCTGACAGAATCAAACACGGCATCCACGGCAACGCCTGCCAGGCGTGCCCGCTCGTGCAGCGGGATGCCGAGTTTGTCGTAGGTTTCGAGCAGCTTGGGGTCAACCTCATCGAGGCTTTTGGGTTTGTCGGCGTCGCTCTTGGGGGCCGAAAAGTAACTGATCGCCTGGTAGTCGATCTTGGGGTAGTTGACATGCGCCCACTCGGGCTCGGCCATCTGCTTCCAGGTCTCAAACGCCTTGAGGCGCCACTCCAGCATGAAGGCGGGCTCGCCCTTGCGTGCGGAGATGGCGCGGATGACGTCCTCATCCAGTCCCGGCGGGAAGGTGTCCGACTCGATGTCGGTGACCCAGCCGTGCTTGTACTTTTTATCTACAAACGCTTCGACTTCGGCGTTGCTGGAGCTCATGGGTGAGACCTGTCGCTTAGTTGTTCTGAGTGGCCGACCGCGGCAGCTGGCCGCGGCGAATGGTCATGGGCTGCAGCGGCATGACCTCGGGGATGTCACGACCTGTGCGCAGGTCGTCGAGACTGATGCCTTCGAGTGCTGCCCGGATTGCCCGGTTGATGTCCTGCCAGGCGTTACCGACGCTGCACACGGCTTCAAGGTCGCAGGGCTGGTCGGCGGCGCAGTCCGTAATGGCCACGGGGCCTTCGATGGCGTCGATGATCTCGGCCGCGCTAATGTCCGAAGCGGGGCGCGCCAGTGAGTAGCCGCCGCTGCTGCCGCGTTGCGAATTCACCAGCCCCGCGTGCGCCAGGCGCTTGAGCAGCTTGCTCACGGTCGCACCGCCGAGCCCGATGCGGCTCGCGATATCGCCGGCGCTCGTGGGCGCGTCCGCGGCGGCGCCCAGTTCCGAAAGGACGAGCGTGCCGTAGTCGGTCATCTTGCTGATTCGAAACATCTCAGAGCGCGCGCGGAGCCTGCCGTCGCGGCCTCGGTGACGAAAAGAGCACCATTTTAGTCCTAATTGGAAATCCTGTCATCTTGAAAGCGCTGATCGGGGCACCCACATTGGCAGTGTTGTTATAATGTTGCGGCGCACACTACCTGTTTGGCTTGTCTGTCCTTCCCCGTGAACCCGACCCTGTTGCGTTCTCGCGACACGGCTGCTCTGAACCCGGATATGCCCCATGAACGCCGACCACATCGTCGAAATTGAGGATCTGCACTACGCGCGCGGCACCCGCCCGATCTTCACTGGGCTGAACCTCAACATCCGGCGTGGCGAGGTCACGGCCATCATGGGTCCGAGTGGCACGGGTAAGACAACACTGTTGCGCCTGATCACGGGGCAGCTTGTGCCCGACCGCGGTCGTATCCGCGTGGACGGCGAGTGGCTCGCAGGCCTGCGCCGCGACGGTCTCTATGCGCTGCGCCGCAAGATCGGCATGCTGTTTCAAAACGGCGCGCTGCTGACGGACCTTTCCGTCTACGAGAATGTCGCGTTCCCGCTGCGCGAACACTATGAGCTGCCCGAGCGCCTGATCAGCCACATCGTGCTCACAAAACTGCATGCGGTCGGCTTGCGCGGGGCTGCAGAGATGATGCCGACAGAACTGTCGGGCGGTATGGCGCGCCGCGTGGCGCTGGCGCGCGCCATGGCCACGGACCCGCGGATTCTCATTTACGACGAGCCGTTCGTGGGCCTGGACCCGATTTCGATGGGCGTCATCGTACGGCTCGTGCGCCGCATGAACGATGCGCTTGGCATTTCCTCCATCGTCGTGAGCCACGACGTACAGGAGATCAACACAGTTGCTGATTCGAGCTACCTGATCTCTGAGGGCAAGGTCGCTGCCAGCGGCAGTCCTGACGAGTTATCCAATGCGCCGTCGGAGCTTGTACGCCAGTTCATGCACGGCATGGCCGACGGGCCGGTGCCGTTCCATTTCCCGGCGCCCGATTACACGTCACAGCTCATCGGTAACGGCGAGGGCGACGACGATGCGTGATCTCTGGGAAGCCTTCACCGGGTTTCTGCGCACCTTCGGCGCGCTGCAGCTGTTTTTGTTGCGGCTCATCGTCGAGTCGCCGCGCGTGCTTATGCGCCCGCGGCTCGTGTCGCAGCAGGTCTTCAACGCGGGCGCGCTGTCGCTTGTGCTCATCATGGTGTGCGGCTTTTTTGTCGGCGCGGTGATTGGCCTGCAGGGGCACTCCAATCTCGCGCGCTTTGGCAGCGAGGACATCCTGGGGCTGTTCTCGGCGCTCTCGCTTATGAAGGAATTGGGCCCCGTGATTACGGCGCTGTTGTTCGCGGGCCGTGCGGGCACCGCGCTCGCCTCCGAGATCGGGCTCATGCGCACCACGGACCAGCTCTCGGCCATGGAGATGATGGCCATCGATCCCGTGATTCGTGTGGCGACGCCGCGCTTTCTGGGCGGCGCCATTTCCATGCCGCTGCTCACGGCCATCTTCACAAGCGTCGGCATCCTCGGTTCCTGGGTCGTCGGCGTGCCCCTGCTCGGCGTCGACGGGGGTGCCTTTTGGTCCCAGATGCAGGCCGGCGTCGGCATGGCAGACGTCTGGGAAGGTATTCTTAAGAGCATCGTGTTCGGTTTGGCGGCCAGCCTGATCGCTGTGTGGGAGGGCTACAATGCCATTCCGACAGCAGAGGGTGTGGGACGCGCCACGACACGAACGGTGGTGATCACGGCTGTGGTCATCCTCGTGTTCGATTTCATGATCACCGCTATGGCGATCAGCTTGGGGTAAGACAACATGCAGCAAACAAAGACGGTTGAGATCGGCACGGGTGCCTTTGTTGCACTGGGCTTCGCGGCGCTGTTCTTCCTGGCCACACAAACCACGAGCATCCAGCGTTTCGAAGAGGGCAGCTACGACATCACCGCCCGTTTCGACAACATCGGTGGACTCAAAGAGCGGTCACCGGTCGCGATGGCGGGCGTTCGTATCGGCCGCGTGGAGTCGATCGTGTTCGACAAGGACCGCTACGAAGCGGTCGTCACACTGCGCATCGACAGCCGCTATGACACGCTGCCCGAGGACTCGGACGCCAGCATTCTCACCGCCGGCCTGCTTGGCAGCCAGTACGTGGGCCTGCAGCCGGGCGGCAGCGACGTCTTTTTGGGCGATGGCGACCGATTAGAATTTACGCAATCAGCGATCGTTTTAGAGAACCTTATTGGCAAATTCCTGGTCAATTCTGGTGAGGATTGATTTCGGAAAGGGAGTGACCCCCATGAATACACCCCGGATTTCACGGCGCCGCAGCCGTTTCGTGGCCGCAGCGGCCGGCCTAATGCTGGTTGTGGCTGGCGGCAATGCCGTCGCCGATGATGAGCCCATCGACGTTATCAACGGTGCTGTGGATGCACTTAAGACAGGCTTGCAGGGCCAGCGCGACACCTTGGCTGAGGACCGTGCGGCGCTGATTCGCTTTGTCGACGGCTTGCTCGCGCCCCGGTTCGATCGCAACTACGCGGGTCGGCTCGTGCTCGCGCGCCACTGGCGCGACGCGACGACGGAGCAGAAAAAGCGCTTCATCGACGGCCTCTACAACAGCCTCATCCGTCGTTACGCCGACGGCGTGCTCGAGTTCGAGGAAGACCTTCTTGAAGTGCTCGAACCGAGAGCCGGCGACAACGACGAAAAGCGCGCCACAGTGCGCACGGTCGTGACGCTGGGCGGTGGCGAGACGGTTCCGGTGAACTACGGTCTCGTTAATCGCGGTGACAACGGCTGGAAAGTCTTCGATGTCACCATCGAGGGCATTTCCTATGTGCGCAACTTCCGCGCTGAGATCGATGAAGAAGTGAAGCGTACAGGCCTCGATGCGGTCATTACGCGGCTCGAGACCGAGGCCGCGGAAGCGCTCGGTGGGCTTGACGAAAGTGACGTGAGCGCGGCGACTGCCTCAGGATCGTGAGCGCCGCTGCAGAAATCACTGAGGTCGGCGAGGGTCGCTTTTCGCTGAAGGGCGACCTGACCTTTGACACGGTGGCCCGGCTTCTGGAGCGCGGCACGCGCGGCTTCACGGAGCACAGTCGCATCATCGTGGACCTGGCCGAGGTTGACCGCACGGACAGCGCGGGCCTTGCGCTGCTCATGGAATGGGTGGGCTGGGCCAACCACAGCGTCCGCGAGATCCGTTACGAAAACGTGCCTGAGCGACTCGTAAGCATCGCCGCCATCAGCGAGGTCGAGGGCATGCTTGAAGCTGGTGAGCGCTGGACGGGTTTCATTTAGCCCGCCTCCAAGCGCTAGAGGTCGTCGTCGAAGTCGTCGAGGTCCTCATCAAAATCGTCTTCTAGCTCGAAGTCGTCTACGGGCGGATCGCCGTCATAGATGAGGAAGTTTCTGCGCTGCAAATACGCTTCGCGCAGGAAGATGTAGGGGTCTTGTGATTCCTGCAGTTGGCTGTCGAGCGGCAGCAGGCTCGCGCGTCCGGATACAATTTCGAGAAGCGCCAATTTGTCGCGCACGCTCGAATTATCAATCAGGTTGCGCCCGTGCAGGCTTTGGTTGCCAAAGATCATGACGCCATCGCGCAACGTGCTGGGACCCAGGAAGGGAATCATGATGTAGGGGCCACTCGGCACCCCCCAGACGGCCAGCGTCTGGCCCAGGTCTTCGTTATTGGCCGGCATGCCCATGGGCGTTGCCACGTCGAAAATACCGGCAACGCCAATGGTCGAGTTGACGAGGAAGCGCCCCGTGTCGCTGAGGGCAGCCTTGCCTTTACCCTGCAGCGCGTTGCTGACAATAACGACCGGGTAGGACAGGTTCGAAAAGACGTTGCTGACGCCGCGCTCTACGGGGTCCGGCGTGATGAAGCGGTAGCCGCGCGCCACGGGCTTCAGGAATATTTTGTCCACGCCGTTATTAAACGCGAATATGCCTCGGTTAAGGCCTTCCCAGCTGTCCTCCGAGGGCACAGTCTGGCTGGTGGCACAACCGCCGAGGAATGCGGCGCACAAAGCGAGCAGTGCGGCGGGCCGGCGAATCGTCTGAAACATGGGGGTCTTCCTTGCCTGTAAATGGCCCGGTGGGCAGTCGCTGATTCTGGCTATCGGTTCGCCGCAAACGACGGACGCGAGTCTCGCCGCACCTCGAGCTTCTGTTCCTCGGAGAGGTACTCGCTGACAAAGTCGGCGCGCGCGAGGAAACGGGCCCGCTGAATCGGCGTGGTTTGCTGCAGGTTGGCACCGCGGCGCAGCAACACGACGGCCTGCACGAGGTTGCCCGTCATGATGTTGTACTCGGCCATGTAGTAGTGCGCTTCAGCAATCTGCTCGGCCTCAATCGCTGCGCGGGCAATGAGCCGCACCTGTTCGGGCGTTGGCGGTACGTTGTTGAGCAGGTCGAGCAGCAGCTCATGCGCCTTGCCAGGCTGGTTGGTCTCAAGCAAGACCTCGGCGTGGCGAATGGTCAGCGGCACGTTGCGCGGGAACAGTTCCTGCGCACGCTCGAACGTCTCGAGCGCCGCGACTTCATCGTCGTTCGCGGCTTGCGCCAGCGCGAGGCCAATGTGGTAGGCAATGACCTTGTGCTGGCCTTCGATCAGACGCTCGAAAATCCCCTCGGCCGTTTCGGGGCGGTTGGCACGCATCATGGCCAGCGCGCTGCCGTAGTCATTGGCGCGCGTGGGTGTTTCGCCTCGGGGCAGTGCGAAGTGCGCCAGCGCTTCCTCGGGCGTCTCGGCAAACAAGGCTTTGGTCCGGGCCTTCATGAGGCCGTAGCTCACCGTGTTGGAGGTGGCCACATCCGGGTAGCGGGCCGCACGCGACTTGGCCTCGGCCGTGCGGGACGACGACACAGGGTGCGTGCGCAGGTATTCGAATTGCACCTGCCCGCCGAGGGTGCCGTTGGTGCGTCGGCCCATGCGCGCGAAAAAGTCGGCCATGGCATTGACGTTGAAGCCTGAGGCCGCCAGCGTTGCGATGCCGACGCGGTCGGCTTCGTATTCGTAGCCGCGCGTGAAGTTGATTTGGTTCTGGGCGTCCACGGCCTGGGTGGTGGCGATGGCACCTTCGAGGAACTCGCCGCCGGCGCCCGTGGCCGCACCGATGGCGATGGCCCCGAGCATGGCTGCCATGGTCGCGAGGCTGGCACGCGAGTTGTCGTGAATCGTGCGGGCGATGTGGCGCTGCGTCACGTGCGCGATCTCGTGCGCGAGCACGCTGGCCAGTTCGTCTTCGTTTCGGGTGAGCTGGATCAGGCCCGTGTGGATGCCGATGAACCCACCCGGAAGCGCGAATGCGTTGATGGTCGGGTCGTTAACGACGAAAAACTCGAACTGGTAGTCGCCGGAGTTCACGTTGCCCACGAGCCGGTGCCCGAGATCATTGATGTACTCGGTGAGCTCCGGGTCTTCGATGATCCGGCCCTGCTGGTGAAACCAGCGCATGATTTGGCGCCCGATGCGGGCCTCTTCGCTGCGGGGCAGCAGGGCGTCCGCGGGGCTGCCGATGCTGGGCAGCTCGAACGTCGACTGCTGTGCTGTCGCAGCGGGCGCAGATAGAGCCGCCAGCACGATCACGGTCGTGCTTGCGAGGGTCAGTAGCGTTTTCCGAAGATAAGCCATCATCGCCTCAGACCCTGCCACAGAGCTCGCGTTCCCCAGCAAGCGCGCCTATTTGGCGCCCTTGTTGAGCGCCTTGGCGGCCTCGAGAACGGCTTCGGCGTGGCCCTTGACCTTCACCTTGCGCCATTCGCAGGCCAGCTTGCCGTCGGCGCCGATCAGGAACGTCGAGCGTTCCACGCCCATGACCTTGCGGCCATACATGTTCTTTTCCTTGATGACGTCGAAGTACTGGCACAACGCTTCATCCGGGTCCGAGATCAGCTCAAAGGGCATTTCGTACTTCGCTTTAAACTTCTCGTGGGATGCAAGCGAATCGCGAGAGATGCCGAAGATGACCGTGTTAGCGCGCTTGAACTTACCGTTCAACTGGGAAAAATCGACGCTTTCGTTCGTGCAACCCGGGGTGTTGTCCTTGGGGTAGAAGTACAGCACGACCTGCGTGCCACGCAGGGCCTTCAGGTGCACCTTGGTGTCGCTCGTGGCCGGGGCCTTAAAGTCTTTGACGACGCGATTCAGCGCAGGTCCGCTCATTGGGGGGTACTCCGGTGGGATTCAGGATTCAGGTCTTGATCGGTTCCAGGATGCCGTCGATGTTCATGTGGTCGCAGAACTGCAAGAACTCCTCGCGCATTTGAGCGATCGAGAGGCTGCCTGGAATGCTGACCGTAGCCTGGATACTGAACATGGGCGCGCCCGTGTGGGCGGCCGGGTAGCTGCGCGTCGAAAGCTCTGCGATCTCGACGCCGCGGCTGGCCAGAAAGCCCGATACGTCGGAGACGATACCTTCCTGGTCCAGGCAAATGACATCGACGGCGTAAGGGATCAGGGGGTCGCCGGCTGGCTTTTGTCGTGTTTGGCGAATCGTGACGGACAACTCGCTGGCCGTCGCCAGCTTCTGGAGCGCGCCCTCGAGCTTGCTGATCGTGTGCCAGTGTCCGGCGACGAGCAGCAGCATGGCAAATTCACTGCCCAGCGTGGCCATGCGGCTCTCGAGGATGTTGCCCTCGTGGCGGCGGATGACCTCGGCGACTTCATGGACCACGCCGGCGCGATCCTGGCCCATCGCTGAGATAACGAGAAGCTGTGACATAAGCACTAATGGGGCCCTGGGCCCTGTGCAACAAAAGGCCGAACATTGTACGCGGAAAGCCGCTTGCCGCGAAGCTGGGTCAGCGGATACACTTTCGCACCTTTTTGGCGCGGAGCCCCGCATGTTTTCAGGCAGTTACGTCGCGATTACGACGCCGTTCATCGACGGTGGCGCAATCGATTACGACGCGCTTGAGCGCCTGATCGACATGCATGCCCAGTCGGGGACGGCAGGGCTCGTTGTCGGCGGCACCACGGGCGAGTCCGCGACGTTGACGCGGGATGAGCACGCCGAGCTCGTGCGTCGCTCGATTGCGCTCAACGCAGGCCGCATGCAGATCATCGCAGGTACCGGCTCGAACTCGACCGCCCAGAGTATCGATCTGTCCCAGGCGACAGACATCGACGGCGTCGACGGCTTCCTGCTCGTGGCGCCTTACTACAACAAGCCGCCGCAGCGTGGGCTGGCCGCGCACTTCACGGCGATTGCCGATGCGGTCTCCAAGCCTGTCATGCTTTACAACGTACCCGGTCGCACGCAAAGCGATTTGGTGCCCGAGACGTTGGCGGAACTCGCGGCGCACCCGCGCATCGTGGCGATCAAGGACGCCACGGGTGACGTAGAGCGCCTTGAGGCCCAGCAAGCGGTGTGCCCGGACGACTTCCTGTATTTCAGCGGCGACGATTTCACGAGCTGCGAATTTATGCTGCGCGGCGGCCACGGCGTGGTGAGTGTCACGGCCAATGTCGCGCCTGCACTTATGGCCGAACTGTGCACGCTCGCCTCGAGTGGCGATAAAAAGGGCGCACACATTATCGACGCGCGTCTGGCAGCATTGAATGAGGCGATGTTCGCGGAGTCGAACCCCATTCCTGTCAAGTGGGCCCTGAGCGAGCTCGGCTACGGCGACGGGTCCCTGCGACTACCGCTGGTGCCTCTTGCCGAGGACCGGCACGCCGAAGTCATCACAGCGCTCAAGAACGCGGACCTGAAGTAATGCTACGAATTATGATTTTTGCCCTGGCCCTGTCCGGGATGGTGCTGGGCGGCTGCGGTACAGCCAACCCCTGCGAGTCCCGCGTTGATTACCAGCGAGCCTCAGAAGCCCAACCGATCGAGGTGCCTGAGGGCTATGATGCGTTGCCTCCCGAGGCCCGGCTGGACATCCCAACGGCATCAACGCCGCCCGACGTCGATCAGAGCTGCCTCGAAAAGCCACCGCGGTTTTTTGAAGAAGGGGAAGGCGAGGACGGCGCCAGCTGACTCACAGCGCGATCTTACAAAACGGAGAGGTGGCTGAGTGGTTTAAGGTGCTCGCCTGGAAAGCGAGTGTGCGGTGATACCGCACCGGGGGTTCGAATCCCCCCCTCTCCGCCATTTTGTACGGCCATTCGAGCCGACCTGATTCAATACCCCAGCAGCGGCATTAGATCGCCAAACTCGCGATCAAAGTGCTGCGTCACACGCGGCGTGAAATGCGACTGCCATTGCCCGGGCCGCGGGTCGCGGATGTGGGGATCGTCGGTCCGACGCGTGCTTCGATAGCGATGGGCCAGCCTGCTCATGCGTCCCTTCTCGCCGCGTGTCAGTTCATAGAAGTCGGCAATGTCCTCAAACGTCTCGCGCTCGTTGCCGAGAATCGACTCGTAGCGGTACAGACGAATCCGCTCGTCCTCGGGCCAGTCGCGCAGCGACTCCAGGTGCGCCGCGCGAAATTCGATCTCGGCCAGCAGGCCGTCTTCAACGCTCAGCGACTCTAGATACTCGGCGTAGGTCACATCATTGGGCATGTCAGCCGGAACGCGTCCGTTTATGGCATTCCAGTACGCATCCGTAGGCCCACGAAAACGAAACCAGGGCTCGGCGCCACGTCGGTGGTAGAAGTAACCGGAAACGATGAGGTCGCGTGGGTCGCGCACGAAGCGCACGATGCGGAAGTCATCGCCAAGGCGTGTGGTGTCGACAGCAAAGCCGCTGCAGGAAATGACTCGTCGCGCCTTTAGGTGGTTGTAGAAGAGCCCTTGAATGCTCTCAACGTGTTCAAACCGCGTCTTTCGCCAGGGGCGGTTTATCGCGGGCCCCATGACACGCAGGTAGTACATCGTCAGGCACTTATGCAGAGTCGCGTGGATGCGAATCATGTATTCAGCCGGGCGCGTCTGCGCTGGAGCCGCGATAAGACGCCCAGGCGTCGTGCGTCTCTCTCAGCGTCACTTCAAGCGCGCCGTTGAATCGGTCACCGAGCTTAGCCTTCACAAGATCATGGATGTGTTTGGCGACATGTTCTGCGGTCGATAAAACACCTTCGAATTCGGGCAGCTCGTCGAGGTTTTGGTAGCGCATTCCATCGAGCACCTCCGCGACTGTTGATCGCGCAACACCAATGTCGATAACCACATTGAACGCGTTAAGACGGGACGACATGAACTGTACGTCAACCACAAACGTCGCGCCGTGCAGGCGCTGTGCCGGTCCGAAGAACGGGTCGGGCAACGAGTGCGCAATCATGACTGAGTCTCTTACCCTCACTGAATACATGCTCTAGGCTCCGTAATCGATGATCCAAAACAGGCCGTTGGGTAGCGTGCCCGCTCGCAGCGTGTCAAAAAAGGCCGGTACGTCATCAAAGGGCACGTGCTCGCGTGGCAGCGCATCAAAGGCTGCGTCCGTTAGCAAGTCTATGGCCGCCGCGCGACGATCTCTGGCGGCTAGTGTGTGACGCTTTGAAGGCGCAACGTGTCCAACCTGCGAGCTGACAAGGCGTACGCGATTAAAGTGGAAAGCGCCGCCAAGATTTACCGTGACGGGTGTCGATCCGTACCAGCAGAGCTCGATCACGCGGGCCTCGAATGCGGCATGGTCAAGGCACCATTGCAGTCCGTTCTGCGACCCGGAAGCATTGAACATCAGGGAATATGAGGCCGGATCATTACGGCCATCTTGCGTTTCAAATCCGAGCTCACGCGCCACGTCCGCGCGAAACCGATTCTGCTCGACGATCGTTGCTTCAATGCCGTGGGCCAGGCGCAGCGTCAGCGCAAGCAATGCGCCGACGGTGCCAAACCCACATATGAGCGCCTCATCCCCGGCACCCACCTCGGCGTCCCAAGCCGCGTTCATGGCAGTTTCCAGATTACTCGTGAGCGTCATGCGGTCCAGCGGTGCAGATGCGGGCAGCGCGATCGAGTCACCCGCTTCGAGCCACGCCTGGCGCGCGTGCGGGTGCAGGCAATGCACGGCTTGACCGTGGGGGTCCAGACCCACGAGCGAATAGCCGTAGTTCAGAGGAAAGTTGAAGTCGCCGGCCATGTTGGGTACACGCATTGCGTCGAATGCAGACTCGGGTACCCGGCCTCGTGAGACCAAGCGTTCTGTGCCCGTCGAGATCAGTGAGAACCGCGCCGTTATCGGCTCCTGCGATGGCGTCGGCGTGTGCGTTGACGGTGCCCACTCGGAATGCGATGCGCTGGTGTGCCACAGGACGCTCATCGAAGCGTCGCCGTAACCATGATGGCGTCGCCCATCACGGTGTACCTGGGGTTGCGCAACGCGACTGCGTCGTCGACGGCGTCGATTTCCGGTAAGCGAATCACCGGCCGGCCCGTACCGAACAACAGTGGCGCGATGTGCAGTTGCAGCGAGTCAACGGCGCCCGCCTGTTGGAACGCCAGAAATGTCTTGGGTCCCCCTTCGACGAGAATTTTTCGGATCCCCAGTTCACGTAGCTGTATCAGGAGCGCTTTGACGTCGACACCGTCGTCGCAACTTTCGCAAACCAGCATCTCGAAGTCGTCGCGACACGCAATCGCGGTTGCGCGTGTGCTGCTGCCGACGATAATCGTGCGCGTGCCAGAAACACGGGGCAACTCGGTCAAATCCGAAACACGATCGCTGAGAATAATCCGCGCGGGGTTGTCGCCGGTTGCATGGCGAACATCGAGTCTCGGCAGGTCCAGTCTCGCGGTTGTTCCGCCGACCAACACGCCATCTACCAGTGCGCGCAATCTGTGTGAGTGGCACAGGTTCGCTTCATTGCCTATCCACTTGCTCTGACCCGATAACGTCGACACGCGCCCGTCGACTGATTGCGCCATGTGAACGAAAACCAATGAGCTGGTCGGCGCCACCCAGTCGGCCAGTGCGAGTGGCGCATAAAGTTCGATGACCTGTCTCGTCGCGGCATCAAACCCCGGCGCTGTAGACAGCCAGAGTTTGGCCTCGAGCAGCGGTGTTTGCTGCCAGCCATCAGGTGCATCTGCGGTCTTGCAAAGCCACGCGTCTGCATCGGTGGGGAAGGCCTCCTGTTGGGACGTCTGAAGGCCCTCCGAGGTGTGATAGACGGACCGAATGTCGGCACCGTGGGCCGCCACCGCGCGTCGGAGATCGAGCAAATGCTGCCACAACGAATCACGCACCATCATGAGGCGCCCCTGGCGGGTTCGGCCGCAGAATCGGAAGCTTGTAGCAATAGGCCCAGCTCAGTCGGTGCGTGTCGATGGACAACCGCCATGGTGGCCAGAAACAGGACCACCTGAGAAACACAGAAGAGCAGGTACGCGTCATCTGGAATGAGCCATTTACTGCACCACAAGATGCCCAGGAAGACGGCAGGGGGAGCGATGAGCGCTGCGCGGTTCACAGCGTGGCCCGCCACGCGAGACAGCTCGTAAGCAAAGACAATGGCGTTAAGTAGCTGCGAGAAGAACAGCGCGGCTAACGCGCCTTCGACGCCGAATCGAGGCACAAGCAGGTACAACAAAAGACACATGAGAACGGTTCGGACGAGCGTCCACCCGGAAAGGCGTAGCGTTTTCTTATTGTAGAGGTAGAGCAGCGCCCAGTAACGCGTAAACAACAAAGGCACGAGCGCCGAGACACCAACGGGGACCCAGTCGCGGACCGCAAGGTACCGCGCGTCATCGGTGATCAGTCCCAGCATTGAGCCCGCGCAGACAATCAGTGATAGCGTGGTGAGACCGCATCCAATATAAAGCCGCCCGAATCCGTCAATGCTGTGCGCTGCATCCGCTGCGCCCGAGCCAAGCGCTCGGTACAACCAAGGTCGAATGCTCGCATCCAACCCGTGCAATAGCATCGGTGTCAGCCCCAACAAGGCGGCAAGCACGCCATAGGCGCCGAGGCTCTCAAGACCCAGGAATCGCTCGACAAAGAAGCGGTCCAGTCGGGATTCGAGGAGGAACAGTAGCGAGAAGGCAACGAGTGGGACAGAGAAGCGCAATGAGGACGTGACGGCGGACCCGCTCGGCCAAATCAGCAGTTGTCGCGGCCGCGACGCCAAAAGCCACAGGAGTAAGAGCAGCGGCGGCAACAAAGCGCCCGCAAGCGCACCCTCAAGGCCCCAACCCAGTCCAAGCAGAAACCAGGATTGAGCAGCTATGTTGGCAACGATGAGGAAGACCGAGAATACCGCGAACTCGCTCAGTGCGCGCCGATTGCGAAGGAACGCGAAGTACGGCGCAAGCGCCGTGTTGGCGAAAGCGGTCGCCACCGCTATGAACCCGTACGGAAAAAACTCAAGCTGTGCGTTTACCGCTAGGGATTGGTACACACGCGGCCCGATGGCAAGCATCAGTGCGGTGGTCGCGAGGATCAATAGGAGACTCGTGCTGAAAACGATCGCCAAGTAGCGTTCCTGCGACCCCGCATCATCTCCAAAATCGAAGTAGAGGGTTCGCATCGCTGCATCCAGTCGAAGATTGGCGGCAGTGGCTAGCAGCGCCGCGGCAACGTTGTAAAGCACGAATGCGCCAATCGCATCTGGTTGGAGTGTGGCCAGATACAGCGGCAACAGGACGACGAAACTCGCCCGCCGCAAAGCGTCGAGCACTGTATAGCCGAGTAGCAGCTGCCAAAACCCGGCGGGTCTAGCTGGCATGCTTCGGTGAATCCTCTGGGCTGTCAGTCTTGCCAGCGGCTGGCTCGAGGTTGGGTGACGATGTCTGCCCATACTGCTCCCGCATGGCGCTCAGCATCAGGGCCATGAAATCCTCGTGCCGGGTTAAGGCGCCCTCACTTGTCTTTGGTCTCAGGCCGAGCGTGTAGCCACCCGCCACAAACGCAGAGACGAGCCCTTCGTGGCGCGAGATCACATGTACCGGCGTTGCGGTGCCCATGTCTTCCTGAGCAACCATGGGCGGCTGGTGGTCCCCGAAAACGACAAATACCGTGTGATCATCCGCGTTATCCGCGAGGAATCGTGTGAACATCTCAAGCTGATAGCGCATAGCGCAAATAAACCGGACGCGCAGATTGCTTCCGAGCTCAGCACTCATGCAGACCTCGGTATCCGGCGTGTTCAGTGATTGCCAGTCGGCGCTCGTCGTCAGCGGCGAGTTGTAGGGGTGGTGCGAGTTGAGGGTGAGGTAGAACAACGTAAAGGGCTGTTGCGCGCGCGCTCGAGTGCTGGTGTATGCGGCGTTGAGCGCATATTGGTCGAGCGGGGCATAGCGTGTGTGATTACCGAGATAGGGCAGCCTGGGCCCCACATAAGCTAGGGACTCAAAATCGATCATGACATCTGCCTGGAAGTTTCGTTGTATGGCATCCCAGTCGACATTCGATTTTGGTACCCCACCCAGTGGACACAGCAAGACGTTCTGGTAACCGGATCTCCCCAGGACGTGAAACAGTGAGTCGTAGGCAGAAAACCCGCTGCCAGGCGCGAATAAGCGGTCATGCACAACCACGTTGTCCACTTTCAGTCCATAAGTGAACGTGGTGTAGCTCAGCCATGATCCGCCTGAAAACAGGGGTGCGACGGACATGACCGAGGCGACGTGTAGCCCCGAGGCGCGAATTTGTGACTCCAGCGCGTCAAGGCGCTCCTGGAGTTGCGACAACATATCCGAATCACGGTAAACCACGCCGCCGTATGACTCGATGCAGAGAATGACGATATTTGGCGGGTTCACGAGCGACAGGGGTTGGTGCTGGTTTAGCCCCGCAAAGTAGTCACTTTCCTCATTGATAAAGCGTCTTTGCTCCCGTCCCACCTCGAAGTTGCGCAGGAGATGTAAGACCGGTGAATAGACCGTCCGGTAAATGATCAGGCGATAGTCATATTTGAAGAGGTTGAGCAGACAGGACGGCAGCAGCGCAGCTGCAGCCATCAGCGCGATGGGATTACCTTTGAGGTTCAGCTGCAACATGATCGCAAGCGTCTCAAACGCCAGCAAACCGAGAATACCGAGTACCACAAGCAGTGCGATCAGCCCCTGAATGATCCAGCGACGCATGATCGACAGTCCGGTCTTGAGCAAAGAGAGATCGCTGCCGAGCACGGGTGGTCGTTTGAATACTGACTGCATCAGTCCGACGTAAATGACGTTGATTACACCGAAGAGGAAGAGCGCGGTGAGCGCGAGCTGCGCCCCGGTTCCTTGCCATCCCGCCCATACGGTCACAAACACAGCAACGCTAAAGTCGAAGTTGATGCGTAATGGATCCGAGTAGGGCAACTTCGTGTAGAGCAGCCTAATGCCGCGCGATTCAGCTGCGCGTCGAGACAGCAAGGATTCCGCCGGGTTGGGCCGCTCTGGAAAGTTGAGCAAATAGTGCGGCAAGAAGCACACCACATTCATGGCGCCCAACAGCAAGAACAGGAAAGCCACGTCTTTCATCGGCGCCAGCTCATCATGTGATATCGCATGCAGCCGACTCGGTAGAGTGACTCCAGATCGAGGCCGGCACGAAAGATGTCGTACACGGGCCTATTACGACGGCGAATTCGACTCGCAAGTCGCAGTAGCGTCGTGCGTAGCCAAAGGTCAGCACGGGATCGGCGCTGAACGAGATCGGTCAGGTCTTCAGTGATGGGTGGCTGCGCCGGGATAGCGGTCTGGAAGTCGCTATCTCGGTAGACCCTGAATAAGGCCCAAGAGTCCTGAATCCGATCAATCAGTAGCTGATCTGCATTCCCGACGAGCACATCGTCCACAACCATTAAGGCACCACCGGGATGCAATGCGTCCGTGAGTCGGCGCAAGGCCTGGGGTAGCGCAGTGCTGTGCTTAATGGACTCCACTGCGATCACCAGGTCATACGTGCCGTCGAGCGGATCATCAAAACTGGCAACCGAGAAAGAGACCTGATCGGCGAGGCCCTCACGCAACGCATGCGCTTCAGCATGGGCCACCTCCGCAGCGCTCAGGCTGATCCCATGCGCGTGGCATCCTGTCGCCGCCGCGATTCTCATTGTTCCGAATCCGGTGCCGCAGCCCGCGTCAAGAATGAGCCCCCCTGCGGGCACAGCCGAAGACCGCGCAATGAGGTCGTAGACGTCTTGATCCTCTGGGAGGCGGAGTCGTTTGTGGATCGGGTAGGCCTGCTCGCGACTCGCGGCCTCAAATCTGTGCAACTGATCGTAAACGGCCGAGACCAGGGAGCGGCTCATGTGCTTCTCAACACAAACACAAACTCATTAGCGCCCTCGAGCGGCGTTGTAGTTCGAATTGGCGCATGAAAATCGACTTGGCCGAGTCCGAGCTTCCTCCAGTGCGCCTTCCGGTGCAGCGGGTACTGGTCGGGTAGCACATCCAGAGTTTCGAAACCTGTGTCCTCAAACAAAGTACGCCAAGCGCTCAGAGAATCGGCGTCCTGATGTCCGCGGCGCCGCCTGAGACGGTGTGTTCCCGTGAGCCAGCGAAAACCCAGTGTCGCGGAATTTCTCACGAGCAGGCAAAAGCGCGCATTGGCGCTGCCGACCCGTTTCATTTCCCGAAGCACTTGCGGGCGATCCATCATGCGTTCGAGCGAACCGAGGCACGTCACGACGTCAAAGCTTGCATCGGCGAACGGCAGTTGTTCGGCATTGCCGACTACGAGGTTGGCATCGGGCAACTTGTTCTGCGCAGCCGCGATCGCGACGGGCGAGATATCGATACCCGTACCCGTCACACCATACGTCGCCGCCGCTTCGAGTAGTCGCCCCAGGCCACAGGCGACGTCGAGCAGGCGTGTGTCGGGTTTCACCGCAAGTAGCTCGAGAAACACGTAATAGGCCCGAAGCGGGCGCAGGTAGCGCTCACCCTTGCGCCGGTATGTGGCGTCGAACCAATCCACGATGCGCTGTTGCTCGTCCGTTAGATCCGTCACAGCAGGTACCTGGGTGTGCGCTCGCGGTAATGGGTGAAGTCGGCACCGAAGCGGTTGCCCAGGTAGTCTTCTTCCAGCCGCACCTTGGCGTGCATGTGCAGGACGTACACCACGAGTCCGATGGCAAACGCCAGCGAAGGCATCGCAAGCCAGAAGCCAACGAACATCACGTACATCCCGACCAGACCCGGGTTCCGCGACCAGCGGAAGATCGAGCGCGTCTGCAGGGCGCGGTGCCCTTCCGCCGCATAGCGACGCAAAGCGAACACGGATCCCAGGGTGAGCAAACGACCCGCGATCATGACGGCCGCGGCTTCCATCGTGATCATGGTGCCCGGCGTATAGAGCTGGTCGCCAAGCACGTCTGGGCCCCAGATGAGATCGGCGAGTGGATACAGAAAGACGCCGTAGACAACCACCAGTGGCAGCGTGAATCGCAGTGACTTTTGCAGGGGTGGCAGCTCAAACCAGCGTCGAAACTCGGGTGAATAGAACACAAGCTCGGCATCGTCCGGTGACCAGAGCCGGCGCGAGGACGCCACGCTTGGCGTGTGGAACACCGTGAGCTCGATGGCGAGCAGCAGGTAGCAGACAACGATGAGGGCGCCAATCAATGACATCAGAGCGGTGACAGCAACGCGTTAAAGGCCAAAGCGACGTCGCGCCAGCTGCGTCGTGGCGGCAGCCCCGTCGGGCGCAGGCGCGCATACGCCTGGGGGTTGGTAAACAGGTCGCGCAACGCGTCCGAAGCGGCGACGTGGTCTTCGGTATCCACATAACAGATGGTGCCATGTGGGGCGAATTCCCGCATGGCGCCCGTGGGGTGGGACAACACGGGTAAGCCGCAGGCCAGCGCTTCAGCTGTCACCATGGAATAACTCTCGTCGACAGAAAACTGCAACAGTAAATCCGCTTCGCACATCAAAAGGTTCACTCGGTCGTGAGACACCGCGCGCTCGATACCGATGCGCGTGCCTAGGCGAGCGTTCTCGACCCGTTCGCGCACCTGCTCGAACCGCGTGGGCTCAAAGTCGGCATTGCCGTGGCAGGTCAGCGTCCAGTCCAGGTCGGTGAGTGATGCGAGCGTGTCGATGAGGCGCTCGTAGCCTTTTCGAGGCAGGTAGTTGGCGAGGCAGAGCAAACGCCGCGGCGTTGGTGCGTAACTGGATTTTGCTCGCCAATCGTCGTCGATGGCCGGTGCGATGCAGGTGAGTCGATCGTCGCGCACGACGCCCAGTGCCCGCACGGCCTCGCCGACAGACTCCCCCGTCACGACCACGTGATTCGCGACAGACAGGTTCGTGTCGCCCGGAAGTTGGTCAGGGCGCATATGCAGCAGCGCCACACGCGGTCCGTCGTGCGATAAGAGCGGCGTGCCCAGCGACTCGAGCACGAGCCCGTCGATGATCAGGGTGTCGCCCTGGGCGACCGTTTCGAGATCCTGCTGATCACCGTGGTAAATGACCGGGTGACCCAGTTGTTTCAGGCCATCCATGAGGCGTGCGTTGTAGTGATAGCCGCCTGAGACCTGGTCTGCGGGGCCGCTACTGAACAAATGGACGCTGGGCGGCATGGCGGAACAGCTCTGTGAACGAGACGGCGAACGAGCCGCAGAGTAGCAGCGTCGTCAACGCGAGCGCGAGCTGCTGCGTTGCGCCCGGCAATAGCGTGGCCGCGCAGAGCAGCGCAAAGCTCATGCCCGCGATCACAGCCGCGTACTGCCGACGGCGCTCGGCGAAATCGCCGCCTGCCAGGCCCCAGACCGCCACGCGGTAGACATAACGCAGTAAACCGGGCACCACGATCCAAATCGCGATGCCTGCGACGAGGTGAAAGTACAGTCCGGCCGTGAGCACATAGACAGCGTCGACTTCCATGTCGAAGTGGCTGCCAAAGCGATCGGTTTCGTTGCGCGCTCGGGCGATGCGACCGTCCAGGACATCGAGCATCACGTTGCCCGCAAAAGCGACAAACGCCAGCGCGGGTGTTAGCGAATCGAACAGGCACAGCACGGCGATCAATAGCACAAGCCGAAACAGCGTTAACAAATTGGCCAGGCCAGGCGGTGTCTGGTGGCGCACAAGGCGTTGACGCTGGCCCAGCAACAGGCCGCCGAACAGCACGATGCAGGCGAGGGCAACGACTTGCGCGGCGTCCAGCAAGATCGCGGCCACGACGGACGGTGGCAAGACCAGTGCGATCAGGTTGCTGAAGTGATTGAGCCTGCGATCTAACGCGTCCATGGATGGTGCTTCGGTCGAGTTTCCAAGGTGTATCACGCGCACACTGACGGGTCTGGCGCATTGCCGCAACACGGGTCCTGTGGGCACAATACTGCGGCGCAATCCTCCCGAGCGCATCACGGAGTCACGCTGTATGGGGCACGACGCCGACCGGCCTGAAGATTACACGCCCGTCTTCAACGATTTGGTGTTTCGTTCGCTGGAGCCCGTGTGCCTCGGCGTGTTCGTTCTCTACACCGTCTTCGTGCTCATGGGGTTCCTCGACGCGCATACGACGGGCGTGCGCCTCATCGTCGTCTCAACCGACGCGCTGTCTGCCGTCATCTTTCTGGCGCTCTTCCTGGCACTGCGACGCGGCATGCTGAGCTCGCGATGGATCAATCCGATTTGCGTCATGCTGGCCCTTATCGGTATGGCCAATGTGTTGCTTGCCTTCCATTACGTGCAGGACTCGTTCTACCTGATCTACCTGCCCATGATCATCGTGTGCTACGGCGCGTTGCTCTTGTCGCTGCAGTGGCTGCTCATCAATGTCGCCATTGTGTTCCTCGGCACGGCCGTATTCGCCGCGCCGTCATTGCCGGAGCCGCTGCGTTATCGCTATTTCCCGGCGCTCGTGGGCGCCACGATTCTGGCGACGATCATTCTCTACGTGCGGCGGCGCGGTGTGATCGCCGCGCAACGTGCGCTGGCCGCCGCTCGCGGTGAGCTCGAGAATCGTTTGCAAGTGGAGGCGCAGCTGGCGCACTCGCAGCGCCTGGACAGCCTGGGCAAGCTCGTCAGCGGCATCGCGCACGAGTTCAACAACTTGCTCATGGTCATCATCGGTTACGCCGATCAACTCGTCACCACCCGACGGGGCGCGCCCGAGGAGAAAGACCTGGTCGCGATCCGCGATGCGGGTGAGCGTGCTGCAGCGCTATCGGCGAAGCTGCTGGCATTCAGCCGCCAGCAAGTCATGAAAACTCGCGTGGCTGGGGTCAACGAGATCATTCGAACGGCGACGCCGCTCGTCGAGCGCAGCCTCACCGGTGATATTGCGCTGCACGTGGACCTAGACGCGGGCGCCGGTCGGGTCAGCGTGGACACACTGCAGATCGAGCAGGTGTTGCTCAACCTCGCACTCAACGCACGGGACGCCATGGCCGAGTCTGGCGGTACGCTGACGATCTCAACTGCGGGCGCCCCAGACCGAGAGGCTGTCGAGATTACGGTGTCGGACTCGGGATCCGGAATGAGCCCGGAGATCAAGGCGCGCGCGTTCGAACCTTTCTTCACGACGAAACCCCAGGGCAGCGGTACCGGGCTTGGACTGGCCACGGTTTACGGCATCGTGACGCAGAGCGGCGGCTCGATCGACGTGGAGAGCGCACCCGGTCAGGGATCGACATTTCGAATCACGCTGCCGCGTGTCGAATCGCCAGAATCGGGGCGCGACAGTGTCGATGCCAGCGGGGAACGCGCGTCACTGACGCTGACAGGCACGGTGCTGGTTGTCGATGACGAGCCCAACGTCCGGGACGTGGTCACCAAGACGCTCGAAAACCTGGGTTGTCGCGTTATCGCTGCCGACAGTGGCGCCGCGGCGCTCGAACTGGCCGCCACCCGTGCGTTTGATGTCGTCCTGACGGACATCATCATGCCCGGCATGTCGGGAATCGAGCTCGTCGAGACACTGCGCCGTGACGGGTTTCAGCAGCGCGTGATCTACATGACGGGCCACGGGGCAGACGACGAGGCCCGGGCTGCGGCGCATGGTCCACTGTTGCGCAAGCCGTTTCGCAGTCACGCGCTAATCACCGCGCTTGCCGACGCGCTAGAACCCGCGCGAGCTTGAGTCGCCGTCGCGGTACACTGAGGAGCCTGGCATCGGGGGAGGGCCAGTGGACGACACGACGCCAAGAGACTGGAGCAGCTTTCGGCGCATTCTCTGGTTGGCACCTGGGCTGATCCTTATCGCGGCCGTCGTGCAGGCGTCGTGGACCACGGCCGTGCCGCTCGCGGGGCTTGCGGTCGTACTTGCGGCGCTGCTCTTTTTTCGACGGGGCAAGTCACGCGCGATCACACTGCATATCTCAATCGCACTGCTGATCACGTTTCAAACTGGCCTGCTGTACTCGACAACCGACGAGGCCAATGTGGGCATTGTCTGGTTCCTCGTGGTGCCCGCTTTTGTCGCGTTGCTCGGCAGCCGCAGTCACATCCTGATCTGGACGCCCGTTACCGTTGCCGCGATCGCCTACACCTGGTCGCTCTACGCCGACTATGCGTCGATGGCGCACCCCATGTCGTTCGTCAATCTCATTGGCGCGACCCTCGTGATCTCAGCGGCGGCGCTCGGTGTGGTCACGGAGCGAGAGCGCCGCGAGCGTGTGCTTGTCGAGACGGCGAGACAGGCGCAGGCGGAAGCGCAGGACCGTGAACGGGCGCAGCGTGAGTCCGATGAGGCGCGGACAGCATTGACGCACTTCCTGGGCTCGCTCAGTCATGAATTGCGTACACCGTTGACCAGCATCGTGCTTGCCGCCGACATGCTCGATGACGTGCTCGTCGGCTCAGACCATGCGGTCTGGCCGCAGAACATCCGGCGCAACGCCGATTCGCTGCGCCTACTGCTCGATGATGTGATTGACCTGGCGCGCAGCGATGCGGCGCGAGCCGCGCGTGATCCCGTGCCGTTTGAAATCCCGGAGCTTATTGAGGGCGTTAGGACGATTGTGCAGCCGGTCGCCATGGCGCGCGGTCAGCGCTTATTCGCCGGAGCCATGCCCGATGTGCCCGTGCGTTGGGAGGGTGAAGCCGACCGCATTCGTCAGGTGCTTGTGAACCTGCTGACCAATGGTCTGCGCCACGGCCAGGGCTCGGGCGTGTGGCTACTTGTTCGCTACGACGACGGTGCGCTGGTTTTTGAGGTCGGCGATGACGGCCGTGGCATCGCACCCGAATGGCACCGCGAGATTTTCCAGCCGTTCTTTCAGGCGCCTGTCACCGGGCATCCCGACGACGATTGGGGCACCGGTCTTGGTCTTTCGATTTCGAGCGGCTACGTGGCATCCATGGAGAGCGCGTTGCAGTTGTGGTCGGCGCCGGGGCAGGGCGCCGTATTCTCCTTCTCACTGGCGCTTGGCGCCCTTGGGGACAGGCGCCTGTCGTCGCGGCACACGCGCGGCAGTGGCTGGCCGGTGCAGGTGGACATAGAGTCAAGCCTGGAGGGTACGCGCGAGTGGGCGCGCGCCTGGTGCGAGCAATGGCGTATCGAGGTCGTCGAGGGTGCGGCGCCGCTGACGCTTGAGTACGACGGGGCCCGGCAGCTTGGCAGTACGGCCGAGCTAATTCGCGACCTGGAGCACATCGCGGGCATCGAGCCGTCGGATACGGTCAATACACAAGTGATTGACGACGCGCCGCCCTTCAAATGCGTGGTTTGCGACGATGATCGCGACGTGCTGGCCGTGCTCGAGGCGCGGCTCCAGGCCGCCGGGCATGAGGTTCGTGCCTTTGTCGCCTCGGCGGCGATGCTGGGTTATCTGCGGTCCAAGCCGGTCGATGTGGTGCTGTTGGATGTCGACCTGGGTGCGGAGTCAGGCCTCGACGTACTGAAAGCCGTCGGCGAACTGGAAGGCCCAAATGCGGGGGTGCCCATCTGCATGCTCAGCGGGCGGATTGATCAGCGTGAGCGCTGCCTCGCGCTGGGCGCGGACGCCTATTTGCTCAAACCGTCGAGCGGTCCCGAGCTGCTGCAAACCCTAGCGACGCTCGCCCGGCGGGGCGGCTGAGATCCGGGTTCATGTCGTCTGAAGCGCTGTTGGTTCTCGGTAAGGGCTTGCTTTGGTGGGGGATTCCGCTCGCCTTCTGCGCCTACCAGTGGTGGACGGTCAGGCGCCGTGACTAAGCTGAATCTCGACAGAACCGGGTCACCGGTGTCTAGTTTTATTGACAGATCAATTTAGACAAAAATTGACTCTGGTTGAGACACGGGAGTAGTCTGTCCAGTGCCGCGAACACCCGTCCGACCACCTTTTGGGGCTGTGTCGGTTGGTTCTGACACCTTCAATCCAGGGGAAGGCTACCGATATGTTCCCAATTACACGCTTGTTTGACTCCGAGCAGGCCGCCAGAGACACCATCGATCGACTCGTCGAGGGCGAAGAGCCGCGTGAGCGCAGTCTCGTGATCCGCCCGGGTGACGCCAACGCGCCGGCGCAGGTGGAAGCGGCCGTCGCATCGGGCATGATCATGGAAGGGCATCGCAAGTCCGTCTTGGCGGCGCTGGCGCGCGGTCGCACGGTACTCTCATCCCGGCCCTCTGAACTCAACACGGGTCGCTTCGTTGAACAGACGCTGGACGCAAACGCCGTAGATCGCGGCTCAATCGTGGATTATCTGCCACCGAACCCGGCGCCGTTTTCAGAGTTCTTCGGACTGCCCGTGCTGCTCGAGAGCAAGTCAGAGGTGGGGCTGTTCAAGTTCGACAAGGACAGTTCGTTTGGCCTCAAGCTGCTCGCCAAAAAACAGGGGCCACTATTCGGTACCAAACTGGCCAAGCATAAGAGTGCGCGCGGCTCGGCTGTCGAGCGCATGTCCGGCAAGGCAGCGCCGCTGTCTTCAGCAATCGGGCTCAAGCTGCTCGCGAAGCGCAAGAGTGCTTCGGGTAGCGCTGTGTCGCGCATGTCGCGGACCGCTGCACCCTTCTCGAGGTTCATCGGTTTGCGCGTTTTGAGCAAGAGAAACTAGGGATTTTTGGCTGTCGCCCTTGCGGGCGATAGTCGGCCTGTCTCGAAAGGCGGTACCTGCCGGTACCGCCTTTTTTTTGGCGTGTCGAGCCCTGAGATTTCGACAAGCGCAATCTGTCAACTTAGGCTGACACTCGGTTCGGTAATAATAGTTGACACGCGGGTCATAGACGAATTAGTGTCTAGCTTCATCGGCATATGCCCTTCGGGTGGACGCTGATCGGTTGCCCGGCACGAAGATCGGGTGCTTGAGGCCCATGTGGGTCTCGTGGCTACCAAATAGGAACTTCGGGAGACACCTATGTCTGACTCGGATCGCGTCTACGGGACGGGGTTGACCATGAAGCAGTCCGAAGAACTCCATAAGCACATCATTGATGGTGCGCGGGTGTTCTTCTTCATTTCTGCGATTGCTCACTTCCTCGCGTACTTGTTCACCCCTTGGTTAGGTTAAGGAGCACAGCATGAATCAGGCACGTATGTGGTTGGTCGTAAAGCCGACCGTCGGTATTCCGCT